>NZ_JBLWSJ010000001.1:0-818903 GCF_048452665.1 Pantoea graminicola
TTAATTGGAAAGCCCTGACTTAACGGTCAGGGCTTTTTCCATTGGATCGCATTCTGCCAGACAGACCCGCTGATTGATCCTGCCGGAAATCACGTAGTCAGCCACCCAGAGGCACAAAGCCCGCGCGATCCTCTCATCACTCCAGCACTCTCTGCCAGCAGACACTGCGAAGATCATCGATCTCAGCTGCGCCACGTCTGCTCTGCTGTCCACTCACTGAGAAAGTCGATAAAGGCACGCACACGCTGGCTTACGCCGGTATCACTGTAGTAGACCGCATTGAACGGCATCTCGACCGGCAGACGCTGATCGGCGAGTACTTCCACCAGTTCTCCCGCTGCGAGCTCACGATCGATCATATAGTCCGACAGACAGGCGAGACCATTGCCGGTCAGGCAGAGCTGCTTGATCGTCTCTCCACTGTTTGAAGAGACAGCCCAGTTTATATCGTAGAGTTCGCCATCCGCGCGGCTGACCGGCCAGCGATTAAGGCGCGGTGAGTCATCGAAGGCCAGACAGTGATGATTGTCCAGATCCGCGACCTGTTGTGGTGTCCCATGCTCACGCAGGTAGGCGGGCGAAGCCACGATCCTGCGAAAACTGTTAAACAGCAGCCGGGCCCGCAGGGTAGAGTCGGTCAGATTACCCGCGCGGATCGCGACATCCACTTTTCGCTCGATCAGATTGATAAAACTCTCTGAGGAGATCAGCGAAAGGGTGACCCCGGGATAGCGTAGCCGGAAGGGTTTAATCATCGGCATCAGCAGATGAAGAATGACCGGTGTCGCGGCATCCACCCGCAGCAATCCTTTTGGCTCCTGCAGACTTTCGATTAAGTCGTTCTCTGCCGTCGCCATCTCCTGCAAAAAACGCTGAACGTGCCGGAAGTAGCGCTCGCCCTCCTGCGTCAGCGCCAGCTGGCGTGTCGTGCGGGTCAGCAGGGCGATACCCAGCTTGTTTTCCAGCTTTTTGATGGTCCTGCTGACGGCTGAGTTGGCCATCTGCAGTTGCTCCGCAGCACGGCTGAAACTCCCGCTTTCGACTACGCTGACAAACACCTGTAGTTCGTCAGAAGATGCCTTCATCCTTCCTCCCTGTAGTGACGTGGCCTGCACGTCCGTTTATGACCGACAATAAGATCGTAACCAGTATAGGCGTCCGTAGCACTTGCCCCCGATCTGCCCGATTTGCTTAGCAAACCTCACGAGACGGTTTTATGCTGGAAAAGGGTGATGAATTCTGACATTCACCTGCATCCATTGAAACCCCGGTCTAAAATCCCTATAACAGACAGGTGTTAACTGTAATCTGAATCCTCAGCCAGGCGGGAAAGTGCGCAAAAAAACTTATGCAATGCGATATGTAGCAGGACAACCAGTGGAACAGATCTTTCCACCTGGCGCGATGCTTCATCTCGGTCAGGCACTGCCTCCCGGCGCGCCATTGCCTGCGCATCCCACTCTCAAGGTTCTGGTATGGAATATTTTCAAGCAGCAGCGTGCAGACTGGATGTCGGTTCTGGAAGGGTTTGGTAAGGACGCTCACCTGGTGTTACTGCAGGAAGCACAGACCACACCTGAACTGGTGCAGTTTGCGACCACCAATTATCTGGCTGCCGATCAGGTACCCGCCTTTGTGCTGCCTCAGCATCCCTCTGGGGTGATGACGCTGGCCTCAGCCCATCCGGTCTACTGCTGTCCGTTACGCGAGCGTGAGCCGCTGCTGAGGCTCGCTAAGTCGGCCCTGGTCACAGCCTACCCTCTGCCAGCCGGTGAAATGCTGATGGTGGTTAACATCCACGCGGTCAACTTCAGTCTGGGCGTTGACGTCTACAGCAAACAGCTGGGGCCGATCGGCGAACAGATTATGCATCATCAGGGGCCAGTGATTATGGCCGGGGATTTCAACGCCTGGAGCCGTCAGCGCATCAACGCCCTCTACCGTTTTGCCCAGCGAATGAAGCTGGAAGAGGTGATGTTTACGGCTGACCATCGGCGTAAAGCCTTTGGCCGCCCGCTGGACTTCGTCTTCTATCGCGATCTCAGCGTCAGTGAGGCTTCTGTACTGGTGACGCGCGCATCCGACCATAATCCCTTACTGGTGGAGTTCAGTTCAGGACGCTAGCGCGGCACTGGCCGTCTGTCTGCCAGAGAAGGGAGGGGGGCTGGCGGAGGGATAAAAACAAAAAAGGCTGACATTTGTCAGCCTTTTCAACGTATCAGGTATCGGGTGTTGCGTTATTATTCACAAACAGCGTTAAGTTATCGCCGGGTTGAATATCTTTCGCACTGTCGAGCACACTGTTCCAGCGCATCACGTCTTTGATATTGACGCCGTGATGACGGGCAATACTGTCAAGAGAATCACCCTTACGAACACGGTAGGTGATGCTGTTGCCGTTATCAGCCAGTCGGGTGCCGTTCGAACCGATGGTCAGCGTCTGACCCGGTCGGATATCAGCACCGCGCAGGTTGTTATCCTGCTTCAGTGTCGAGACACTCACGCCCAGTTTTGAGGCGATGCCCGAAAGCGTATCACCCCGTCGCACCTTGTAACCGCCGCCTGCACTGGCCTTCGCCAGCTGGGTCGGCTGTACCGCTGCGATATCACCGGATGCCAGTGAGTTGCGCAGTTTCGCGACATTCGACTTCGGCACCATAATATAGTGCGGGCCGTTTGGCGCGGTGGCACCGCCTTTGTAGCCGGTATTGAAGCTCTTGAGTTTCGTGAGCGACATACCTGCCATTTCGGCAGCCTGCGTCAACTGTATCTGCTGACCCACTTCCACGCGTGCCAGCGCACGGCTTTCGTTAGGTGTCGGCAGTTTGATACCGTAACGCTTGTTGTTTTTCAGCAGTTCACTCAGCGCTAACATTTTGGGTACATACACAGTCGTTTCGCGTGGCAGCGACAGATGCCAGAAGTCAGTCGGCTTACCGCGCGCCTTATTCTGCTTAATCGCTTTGAGTACCCGTCCCTCACCACTGTTGTACGCTGCGATGGTTAATAACCAGTCACCGTCAAACATGGTGTTGAGACGCTGCATCATATCCAGCGCAACTTTTGTGGATGCCACCACATCACGTCGCCCATCGTAATACTGATTCTGTTTGAGACCATAGTTCCGACCCGTTGCAGCAACGATTTGCCAGATGCCAGCGGCATTGGCAGATGAGGTTGCCCGAGGGTCAAAAGCGCTCTCCACTATGGGTAGCAGTACCAGTTCCATCGGCATTTTACGTTTCTGTATCTGCTCGACTATCCAGTACATGTACGGCTCTGCCCGTAATGTTACATCGTGGAGATAGCTCTTATTTTTTAAAAATTTACTTTTTTGTTCGCGGATTGCCGGGTTTTCCGGAATCCCCATCTTCAACTCGTCACTAATGAAACTCCAGAGATCTGCGTCTGCTGCGAGGCCAGTTCCATCTTCCTGCCATCGCGGCGACAAAAACTTGTCTCCGTACTTTCCATTTTCACCTTGACCAGCTGAAGACAGACTCTGTGCATGCTGTTCGGGGATATTGGCATCGTTCCTGGACGCCTGACATCCCACCAGCAAGACTGAGGCGAGTAAGATCGCTTTAGCCTTCATGTGTGTGTCAATAGTTCGCTTAAAAGACGAGCAACTATACGTGACGGCTTTTCACAACACAACCCGAAAAATCAAAAAGCGTCTTTCTTCTCGCGTAGAACAGCAAATGTCTTCCATACGGGTTCATCAGTAACGTTAACGTTTAATGCCCTTAGTAAATCAACATCTTGCGTGCGGAGAAATAAATTTATTGACCGTTCGTGCGCCAGTTTTGTTGGCAGAGTGATGCCATTTTCAGCGCGTAAGTCCTTAATTTTCTGATATTCGGCCATTATCTGCGGGTCATGGGGCAGAATAGCCGCAGCAAACTTCAGGTTAGATAAAGTATATTCATGCGCGCAGCAGACTAATGTCTCACCGGGAAGCTGATTAAGCTTTTGAAATGAATCATACATCTGCTCTGCAGTACCTTCAAAAAGGCGCCCACAGCCGCCGGAAAAGAGCGTGTCGCCACAGAAAAGATAAGGTGCACTGTAATATGAGATATGTCCTAAAGTGTGTCCGGGAGTATGGATGACGTCGAACGTCAGGCCCATGACGTTAACTTTATCGCCTTCGCTGACCACCCTCGTCGTGCCTTTCTCTGCCGTCTCCGGGGGACCGTAGACCTCCAGCTGGGGGAAATGCTCACGCAGCGTTTTGACACCACCCGTATGGTCGTTGTGGTGGTGAGTCAGCAGGATCGCCACCGGCTGCCAGCCATTGGAGGCCAGTTTTTCTAACACCGGCTGCGCTTCGCCAGGGTCTGTAATCAGGCACTTACCTTCATCATCAGTCAGTGTCCAGATGTAGTTGTCCTGCAACGCAGGAATACTGTTAAGATTCATCATCACCTCTCGCAGGTCGCAGGAAAAGGAAGAGCGTAAAGCATGAAGCCCGCTAAATCACGCCAGGTTCTGAACGCACCGCTGTCGTGGCGCGATATGCCGTGGGGAGATTATTTCCGCGATGCGCTGACGCAGCAGCTTCAGCCTTACCTCGGAAAGCTCTATGGCTTTCATATGCTTAAGCTTGGCAACCTCAGCGCAGAAATCAATACGGAAAATTGCGCTATTTCACATCAGGTCAATGCAGGCCGTGAAGGTGAACTGCTTCAGGTGCTCGCCGACCCGATGCAGCTGCCGTTCGAATCGAAGTCGATCGACGCCTGCCTGATGGCTCATACCCTGGCCTGGAGCCAGGACCCGCACCGGGTATTACGCGAAGTTGACCGGGTGCTGATTGACGATGGCTGGATGATCATCAGCGGGTTTAATCCCTTCAGCCTGCTTGGCGTAAGTAAAATGGTGCCGGGATTAACGCGCAAAGCGCCCTGGAGCGGGCGAATGTTCAGCCAGATGCGGTTACTCGACTGGCTGGGACTGCTGAACTATGAGGTAGTTTACCGCACCCGGTTTCAGGTACTGCCCTGGCATCGGCAGGGTGGGAAAGTGATCAGCACCCACTTACCGGCGCTGGGCTGTCTGAACATTGTGGTGGCACGTAAACGTACTTTCCCGCTGCTGCCGACCCGGACAAAGAAGAGCCTCAGCACCAGCAAAATCCGTCAGACGGTCAACGCCACCCGCCAGTTCCGGCAGGCGGACGATCAGGATTCGGTTTTATAGCCGATATCCTCAAAGGCGGGATGCTCCGCCGCGCTGCGGGCCAGGACGTCGCAGCGCTCATTCTCCGGATGACCGGCGTGGCCTTTGACCCACTCCCACTGAATCTTGTGCGTACTGAGCGCGGCGTCGAGACGCTGCCAGAGATCGACATTCTTCACCGGTTTTTTGTCGGCCGTTTTCCAGCCGCGCTTTTTCCAGTTATGGATCCAGCTGGTGATCCCCTGACGCACATACTGACTGTCGGTACTGAGTACCACGTCGCACGGCTGGGTGAGCGCCTCCAGCGAGACGATGGCCGCCATCAGCTCCATCCGGTTATTAGTCGTGAGACGATAGCCCGCACTGAAGGTTTTTTCATGCTGGCCGTAGCGTAAAATCGCCCCATAACCGCCGGGGCCGGGATTACCCAGGCAGGATCCATCGGTGAATATTTCTACCTGTTTGCGCATCTCTGGTAGACTTCCTTCTGACAAAAACGCCAAGTCTGACATAAAACGGGTCTTATGAGCACTGCAAATAACCGCCAGATCGTTCTCGATACTGAAACCACCGGCATGAACATGATCGGGGCACATTATGAGGGGCACCGCATCATCGAAATTGGTGCGGTGGAGGTGATCAACCGTCGCCTGACCGGTAACAATTTCCATATGTACCTCAAGCCCGATCGGCTGGTGGATCCTGAAGCCTTTGGCGTTCACGGCATTGCAGATGAGTTCCTGGCCGACAAGCCCGCCTTCAGCGAGATTGCGGATGAGTTCCTGGACTATATCCGGGGGGCGGAATTGGTGATCCACAACGCCCCGTTTGATATCGGCTTTATGGACTATGAGTTTGCAAAGCTGAACCGCGGCATTGAGAAAACCGAAGACTTTTGTAAGATCACTGACAGCCTGGCCCTGGCGCGTCGCATGTTCCCCGGCAAGCGTAACAGCCTCGATGCACTCTGCTCACGCTACGAGATAGATAACAGCAAACGTACCCTGCACGGCGCACTGCTCGATGCCGAGATTCTGGCGGAAGTCTTCCTGACCATGACCGGCGGGCAGACATCGCTCTCCTTCCTGTCAGAAAGTGAAAGCGCCCGTCAGGCGCAGGGTGAAAGCATCCAGCGCATCGTGCGTCCCGCCTCTGCACTGCGGGTCGTGACGGCCAGCGAGGAAGAGGTGGTTGCCCATGAGTCCCGTCTGGATCTGGTGATGAAAAAGGGCGGCAGCTGCCTGTGGCGTGGCTGAACCCTGTGATTTTGCGGATAAAAACAGCGACAAGTTGAAAAAAACAGCAAACGATTTATTCGCCAGGAAAAAGCGTTGACGCCGTACCAGCCTCCGATTACTATGCGCCTCGTTCTCGACGGGGAACAAAGCGCGGAGCGGTAGTTCAGTTGGTTAGAATACCTGCCTGTCACGCAGGGGGTCGCGGGTTCGAGCCCCGTCCGTTCCGCCAATCTTTTAAAAAAGCCGATTCAGAAATGAATCGGCTTTTTGCTGTCTGCTATTCCACGGCGGCCTGTTTCTTCGGCGTTATGCCTTCATGATGCCAGCGCGCGTCATCTCCCGCCTCGCGCTCTTCACGGGCGATAAAGCGATAACAGCCTGCCGCCAGTCCGGCACCGATAAACCAGCTGAAGTTTGCTACCTCATGCAGGGAAGGAATAAAGCTGATCACCAGGCAGATCGCCACCGACGGCAGCAGCGCGGCGATCGCTTTGGGATTGAAGCCCCCGCGATACCAGTAGCGGCCTGACGGCGTATCGTTAAACAGATCGTCGACCGAGATACGTCCACGTTTAATCAGATAGAAATCGGTCAGCAAAATCCCGAACAGCGGCCCGATAAAGGATCCCAGCACGTCGAGGGTGTAGTGGATCAGCTCAGGTGACTGGAAGAGGTTCCACGGCGTCAGCAGCACCGAGCCTACTGCGGCGATCATGCCGCCGGTGCGGAAGCTGATTTTCTGTGGTGAACAGTTGGAGAAGTCAAACGCGGGCGAGACAAAGTTCGCCACGATATTGATGCCGATGGTGGCGGTAATCATGGTCAGTAAGCCAATCGCCACGGCCAGATCGTTGCCAACCATGCTGACCGTCTCGATGGGATCGGTAATCATCCTGCCAAACAGTGACTGCGTACCGGAGACGATGACGACCGTGACGACCGAGAAGAGCAGGAAGTTAAACGGCAGGCCCCAGCGATTGCCGCGCCGGATCTCTGACATGTTTTTGCCGTAGCGGGAGAAGTCACCGAAGTTCAGCAGCGGCCCGGAGAAGTAGGAGACGACCAGCGCCGTCGCCGTGATCATCTGCCACGTCTGTTCGCCTGGTGAAAGCGATTTGCTGGCGAGGGTAAAGGAGATCCCATCAAAACCGGTCTGGTATACAATCCAGCCCGCCAGCGCCACCATCACCACATAGACCGCCGGTCCGGCCACGTCGATAAACCGTTTAATGGCGTTCATGCCGTGCCAGAACACCATCGCCTGCAGTAACCACATCACCCCGAAACAGCACCAGCCCAGCAGCGACAGTCCCAGCCAGTGCGGCTCCGTCATTGCGTTCAGCGACGGCGCGAACTTCAGCAGCACCAGCATCAGCGCATTCGCCGCCAGATAGGTCTGGATGCCATACCAGGCAAACGCAATCAATCCACGGATCACCGCCGGGATGTTGGCGCCAAACACGCCAAATGCCTGACGACAGATCACCGCATAGGGCACGCCCGCCATCTGGCTCGGTTTCGCCACCAGATTGGCACAGATCTGCACAATGCAGATCCCGGCCAGCAGGCAGAGCAGCACCTGCCAGCTGGCGAGCCCCAGCGTAAAGAAGCTGGCGGCCACCACATAGCCGCCCATGCTGTGCACGTCCGACATCCAGAAGGAGAAAATGTTGTACCACGACCAGTTCTGATCGCGCGTGGGGGCCAGGTCCTCGTTACAGAGCCGTGGGCTGTAACGGGCACTGGTTTCAGAGGCCGTGCTGGCCACCGTGGAATGTTCTGGCATAAAACCTGCTCCTCTACCCGAGAGTGAAATGAATAATCTGGTAAAGGGGTATTGCAGGATTCAGGCCAGATTGCTTTTCCTGTATACAATATTTTCTTTTCGCGTATACGATAGGCGACAGACAGAAGGCGACCGGAGCAGGTGATGACCAATAAAACAGGCCAGCATGACGCGGCCAGACTACAGGATAAAGATGAAAGGATTTACCAGGCGCTGATGAACGCCATTGTTGAGCACCAGCTGCCGCCGGGCAGCAAGCTGCCTGAAGAGGCCCTTTCCGGCGTCTTTGGCGTCAGCCGCACCGGTATCCGCAAAGTGCTGCAACGCCTCGCGGCGGTGCAGATGGTGACTCTGACGCCCAAACGTGGTGCGCAGGTTTCCACGCCGGGTGTCGATGAGGCGCGGGAGATCTTCACCACCCGCAGCTTAATCGAGTGCGGCAATCTGCCCGCCGTGCTGGCGCATCTTCAGCCACCGCATCTGGTGGCGCTGGAGCAGCTCATCGCGCAGGAGAATCAGGCGCACGCCAGTCATGATGGCCCGGCCGCCATCCGGCTTTCGGCGGCGTTTCATATTCAATTGCAGGCGATCTCCGGCAATCAGGTGCTGACCGGCATGGTCACCAGCCTGACGCAGCGTTCATCGCTGGTGATTGCCGCGTATGGCGCGCCCTGGCAGCGGGGCTGTCGCTGCGACGACCACGCCACGCTGCTGCAACGGCTGCGTGCGCGTGCGCTCGAGCCGCTGACAGAGGCGCTGCAGCACCATTTTGACCACATCGTTTCCAGCCTGCATTTTGAGCGCAGCGGCGAAACCCTTCCCAATTTTTCCCGGCTGTTTGCCGCAGACTTCGGAGCGGCCTCATGAGCATCATTCAGGTCATCAACCCCAACACCAGCCTGGCGATGACCGAAACCATCGGTCAGGCCGCACGGGCCGTCGCCGCGCCGGGTACGGAGATTCTGGCCGTTTCACCCTCGCAGGGCGTCCCCTCCATCGAAGGACATTTCGACGAGGCGATCGCCGCCATCGGCGTGCTGGAGCAGGTTAAGCTGGGCAGGGCGCAGGGCGTCAGTGGCCACGTCATCGCCTGCTTCGGCGATCCGGGATTGCTGGCGGCACGCGAGCTGGCCAGCGGCCCGGTGATTGGCATTGCGGAAGCGGCGATGCACACCGCCACGCTGCTGGCGACCCGGTTCTCTGTCGTCACCACGCTGCCGCGCACCCTGATCATTGCGCGCCATCTGCTGCAGCAGTATGGCTTTACCCATCACTGTGCTGCACTGCATGCGATCGATTTGCCGGTGCTGGCGCTGGAGGATGGCAGCGGTCTGGCTCAGGAGAAAGTGCGGCAGCGTTGTATACAGGCGAAACGTGAAGATGGCAGCGGCGCGATCGTGCTGGGCTGCGGCGGCATGGCGACGCTGGCGGCTTCGCTGACCCGGGAACTTGATATGCCGGTGATCGATGGCGTCAGTGCGGCGGTGAAAATGGTGGAGTCACTGGTGGCGCTGGGCTTTGGCACCAGCAAACAGGGCGATCTGGCCTGGCCTTTGCAGAAACCTCTCTCAGGTGCCTTTGAGCATCTAAACTAACGGAACGTTCAGACTTAAGACAGGAAGCGAGTGATGACTGACGCTGCAGAGAAGAAAGAGTACAGTTTTAACAAAAACTATCCGCGCGATTTAATCGGTTATGGTGCTCATCCACCGCACGCCGCCTGGCCAGGCAACGCCCGCGTGGCGGTGCAGTTTGTCCTGAACTACGAAGAGGGCGCTGAAAACAGCGTGTTGCACGGCGACGCCGGTTCAGAGCAGTTCCTCTCCGACATCATCGGCGCCGCCAGCTATAGCGATCGGCACATGTCGATGGAGTCGCTGTATGAGTATGGATCCCGCGCCGGATTCTGGCGCATCCACAACGAGTTTCAGACGCGTGGCCTGCCGCTGACGGTGTTTGGCGTCGCGATGGCGCTGGCGCGTCATCCGGAGATCGTAGAGGCGATTAAGCAGGCCGATTACGATGTGGTCAGCCACGGCTGGCGCTGGATCCACTATCAGGGCATGGATGCAAAAACCGAACGTCAGCATATGCAGCAGGCGGTCGATGTGCTGGTGGATCTCTTTGGCAAAGCGCCCACCGGCTGGTACACCGGTCGCGACAGCCCGAATACCCGTCGTCTGGTGGTGGAGCAGGGGGGCTTCAGCTATGACAGCGACTACTACGGCGACGATCTGCCTTTCTGGACGCAGGTAACCTGTCAGGATGGCACGGTGAAACCACACCTGATCATCCCCTACACCCTGGAGTGCAACGACATGCGCTTTGCCACGCCGCAGGGCTTCAACACGGCCGACCAGTTCTTCACCTATCTGCGTGACAGTTTCGATGTGCTCTATGAAGAGGGCAAAACCGCGCCGAAGATGATGTCGATAGGCATGCACTGCCGCCTGCTGGGGCGACCGGGCAAATTCCGCGCGCTGCAGAAGTTTCTCGATCACATCCAGCAGCACGACGATGTCTGGATTTGTACCCGCCAGCAGATCGCCGACCACTGGATCGCGACACACCCGGCGCCCTGACGCGGCGATGACGCCTGGCCCTTTTCGGGGTCAGGCGTCAGAAGGCTCAACTCATCAGGCTGACCTGCGCCGCCACGATGCACCAGCCGTGCGGCATCCGCACCCAGGTCTGCTGCTGGCGGCCCGTTTTCTCGCTGCCGTCGCGGGTAAATTCGGTGCTGCAGACCGCATAATCCTCGCCAAAGGTGGTGATGACGGTATTTCGCAGCGTCCGGTTCAGCCCGGCTGAGGGGCGCGCGGCGCGGAACGCGCGGATCTCATCAATGCCATACAGGTTTTCACCCGCCCCCAGTCGCACGGTGCGCGCGTCATGCCAGAACAGCGCATCCAGTTCAGCGACATCATTACTGACCAGCGCCTGCTCGTAGCGATAAAACTGCGCCGTCACCTCGTTCACCACCTGCGGTAAATTAATCTCTCTGTTCATCAGGCTCCAGCCATCGTGATTTGCGGCAGGGTGATACCGCGTTGTTCCAGTGTCCAGGCAGCACGTAACACCGCCTCTTCATCAAAAGGCCGGCCGATAAGCTGTAAGCCAATCGGCAGGCCACTCCGGGTCGCCAGCGGCACGGTACAGACCGGCAGACCCAGGAAGGAGATCGGCTGCGTCAGCATGCCCATACTCGCTTTAGCCGGCAGCGACTCGCCCTGGATCGACAGCGTCTGCTGACCGATCGCGATCGCGCTGCAGGGCGTCGCCGGGGCGATCAGCACATCGAAATGGTTGAACAGCGGTAACACCTGCTGCCGGAAATGGCGACGGAAACGCTGCGCCTGCACATACCAGGCTCCCGGCATCATCGCACCGGCCAGCAGACGCTCGCGTGAGTTCGGTTCAAACTGCTCAGGCACCTGGCGCAGGGCGGGCAGATAGTGATTGCCGCCCTCTGCGGCGGTCATGATAAACGCCGCCGAGCGTGCCAGTTCCGCCTCCGGCATCAGCACCTCTTCATGCGCATCCAGCGCGGCCGCACCCGCCGCGACGGCGACGCGGGCATCCTCATCGCACCAGCGGGCAAAAAAGCCGCCGAGCACGCCGCAGCGTAAGCCTTCGCTGCCCTGAGCCAGCGAAGGCAGCGTGGCGGCCTGCGGATGATTCGCCTGAAACGCATCAGCGGGATCGGCACCCTGCAACTGGTCATAGACCAGCGCGAGGTCATCCACCCGGCGGGCCAGAGGGCCGATATGGTCCAGGCTGGCGACAAACGGATGGCTGCCGCTGCGCGAGAGGCGGCCAAAGGTGGGCTTAAGGCCAAAAATGCCGCACAGCGACGCGGGCACCCGAATCGAGCCGTTGGTGTCGGTGCCCAGCGAAAAATGCACCAGCCCGGCGGCCACGGCGGCCGCGGAGCCACCGGACGAGCCGCCCGCCACGCGGCTGAGATCGCGGGGATTGCGCGTCGCACCATAGTGGCTGTTCTCGGTGGTAAAGCCGTAGGCGTAGGCATCCATGTTCAGCATGCCCGACAGCAGTGCGCCCGCGTGCCGCAGCTTATCGACAGCAAAGGCATCGGTCTGCGCGGCCGGACGATCGCGGAACAGGCTGGCCCCGGCCAGCGTGCTGTGCCCCGCCACGTCAAACAGGTTTTTCACGGCATAGGGGATGCCCGCCAGCGGCGGCAGGGGCTCACCACGCTGCCGCTGTGCATCCACGGCGCGGGCTTCCTGCAGCATGCGCGGCCCGGTCACCGCCGTCCAGGCGTTCAGCGCCGGATTGTGCTGCTCAATCGCCTGCAGCGTGTGCTGCGCCACCTCATGCGCAGTGATCTCACCCTGCTGGATCGCCCGCTGCAGGGTCTGAATCGAAACGTCACTTAAGTTCATGCCTGATAGACTCCTGCCACGTCCAGCCGGTCATCCAGCGGAAACGCCATCAGCGGCGCCGCCATCTCTGCAATGCGCGAAAGCTGGATCAGCAGCTCGGCGCGCCGGGCCTCATCCAGTTCCAGCTGCAGGATCTGCTCCATATGGCCGATATAGCTGGCCCAGTCGTGTTGATTCATGATTCACTCCTGTTAAAAACCGGCGGCGCTGCCGTTGCTGCGCGGATCGCTGGCGCCTTCGAACATGCCGTTGCTGTGGCGCACGATGGCTCCCGCATGGCCCACGGATTCGCTGAAGTCCGGCAGCAGTTCCACCTCGTGCCCCCACTGACGCAGCCGCGAAACCGTTTCGGCATCAAAGCGGCCTTCCAGTTTCAGCGAGTCGGATGACTGTCCCCAGGTGCGGCCCAGCAGCCAGCGCGGCGCACTTACCGCCTGCTGAAGCGGCAGCCCCTGAATCACATGGCGGGTAAAGATCGCCGCCTGGGTCTGCGGCTGCCCGTCGCCGCCCATCGCGCCGTAGACCAGCGTACGGCCATCTTTCAGGCGTGCCGCGGCGGGGTTGAGGGTATGAAATGGCTGCTTACCGGGCGCCAGCGCCAGCAGATGATCCGGATCGAGGCTGAACGCGGCGCCACGGTTCTGCCAGGTGATCCCGGTGCCGGGCAGCACGACACCGCTGCCAAATTCGTGATAGATGCTCTGAATAAACGACACCGCCAGACCGCTGCTGTCCATGACGCCCATCCAGACGGTGTCGCCCGGGCCGCGTCCACGGCCCCAGTCGGCGGCTTCGCCATCCGCAATCTGGCTGGCCAGCGTGGCAAGGTGGTCGCTGTCCAGCAGCGCCTGTAAATCTTCTTTGACGTGACGCGGATCGGTGATGTGCTGATCGCGCAGTGCAAAGGCTTTTTTGGTGGCCTCCACGATGCGGTGCACCGTCTGCGCGTCATCCGCGCCGGCCATCTCCAGACGATCGGTGATGCCGAGGATCGCCAGCGACACCATGCCCTGAGTGGGCGGGGTGATATTCCAGATGTCGCCTTCGCTGTGACTGAGATGCAGCGGCGTTGTGCGGCGGGCACGATGCTGCTGAAGGTCCGCCAGCGTAACGGGCATACCCAGCGTAGCCATCTCATCGGCCATATGGTGCGCCAGCGCGCCGCGATAGAAGCTGTCGAGCCCCTGTTCGCTCAGCAGACTCAGCGTCTGCGCCAGGGCGGGCTGGGTGAAACGACTGCCTGGCTGCGGTACGTTGCCGTCGGGCATAAAAGTGGCGCTGAAGCCGGGCTGATGCTGTAACTCATGGCGAAACGTGGTGGTCGCGGCGGTCTGCGACGCCGTGACCGGAATACCGTCGGCGGCGTAGCGGATGGCATCCCGCAGCAGGCGCGCCAGCGGCAGCATCGGGCTGCCCATCTCTTCAGAGATCGCCAGCGCCTCCTGCCAGCCACTGACCGTACCGGCCACGGTCAGCGCCGCCTTCGGCCCGCGATGGGGGATCGTCGGGTGATCCGCGTAGAAATCGCAGTGGGCCAGCGCACCGGCTGCGCCACTGGCGTCGATAGCCACCGGCTCCCCGTTGGGCGGCAGAATCAGCCAGAAGCCGTCGCCGCCCAGTCCATTCATATGCGGATAGACCACGGCGATGGTCGCCGCCGCTGCCACCATCGCCTCAATGGCGTTGCCGCCATCACGCAGCACCGCCAGCGCACTCTCACTCGCCAGATGGTGCGGGGTCACCGCCATCCCCTGCGGGGCCATATTGCTCTGAATCATCGTTCACTCGTTCTTCGGGTAACAGAATCTCTGATGAAGCAAGAGCTGTTCCAGTTTTCATACCGGACAGAGATTGCGGCGGTTAACCTGGCGTAAATTGTGCTAGCTTCTGCTGAAACAAAAGTTACAGGACGGGTTATGAAACAGCTTGATGAACGACTCAGAAGTCACTATCCCCAGCTTTCGCCGCAGGAGCAGCGTATTGCCGACTTCGTTTTTGACCACTTCGACGATCTGATCAGCTACAACAGCGCCGAGCTGGCGCGGCTCAGCGGCGTGTCGAAAGCCACGGTCAGTCGGCTGTTTAAGCGTCTGGGCTATGAAAAATATAAGGATATGCGTGATGAGCTGCGCATCCTGCGTCAGAGCGGCATGCCGCTGACCGATAACCGCGATGCCGTGCAGGGCAACACGCTGCTGGCGCGCCACTACAAGCAGGAGATGGCCAACCTGACGCAGTGGGTCAACAGCCTGGATGCCCGGCAGTTCAGTGAGGTGGTCGGGCAGATGGCGCAGGCGAAGCGCGTCTTTATCATCGGCATGCGCAACGCCTATCCGGTGGCGCTGCACCTGCGTCAGCAGCTGGTGCAGGCGCGTTCCCAGGTGCATATCCTGCCGCAGCCGGGCCAGACGCTGGCTGAGGAGCTGGTGGATATCTCCCCGGAGGATATGGTGGTGGTGATGGCCTTCCGGCGGCGTCCCCGCATCATCCGGCCACTGATGCAGCAGCTGCAGGCCGCCGCGGTGCCGGTGCTGGTGCTGTGTGAGCCGCAGGCGCAGACGGTGATGGCGCTGGCGCGCTGGCAGCTCTGTACGCCGCTGGACAGCGTCTCGGCCTTCGACAGCTACAGCGGCGCCATGAGCCTGGTGAATCTGCTGGCGAATGCGCTGCTGCATGAAACCCTGGCTCAGGGACGCCAGCGCATTCATCAGATCGCGGATCTTTATCAGCAGTTTGACGAGCTGGAGCACCGTTAACAGGCACCATTCTGGTGCTTTGCCCCATTTCAGTACATCCCCGCTACGGCGTAACTGCCCCGGTTACGCCCGCTTTTCACCCCGAACCGCCGCGTTTATCCTTTTTTTTCCTGCCAGCCGGGTTGGCACATTAGTTGCAGATTCCAGTTCAAAGAATCTTTTGTTTCACGTTAATCTCACCGGGGTGCATAATGAAAAAAGTTCTGATGGCGGTTGCCGCAGCGGCGTTACTGATGGCGCAGACGGGAAGCGCGCTGGCCGATCAACTGCAGGATATTCAGAAGCGCGGCGTCATCCGCGTTGCCGTGCCGCAGGATTTCCCGCCGTTTGGTTCGGTGGGTACCGATCTGCAGCCGCAGGGGTATGACATCGATATGGCGAAATACCTGGCAAAGCAGATGAAACTTAAGTTGCAGCTGGTGCCGGTCAGCAGTGCCAACCGCGTGCCTTACCTGCAGACCGACAAGGTCGATCTGGTGATCTCCAGCATGGGTAAAAACGCCGAGCGGGAAAAAGTGATCGATTTTACCCGCGCCTATGCGCCGTTCTTCCTGGGCGTGTTCGGGCCGAAAGGCGACGAAATCAAGGCGGCAGCGGCCCTGAGCGGCAAGTCGATCGGCGTCACGCGCGGAGCGGTCGAGGATATGGTGCTGAGCGACGTGGCGCCGAAAGATGCGCAGGTGAAACGTTACGAAGATAACAACACTACGCTGTCCGCGTATCTCTCCGGTCAGGTGCAGTATGTGGCTACCGGCAACCTCGTGGTCGCCGCGATCGCGCGTCAGAATCCGGCCAAAGCGCCCGTCGCGCAGTTTATGCTGAAAGATTCGCCTTGCTATATCGGCCTGAAGAAAGATCAGCCTGCGCTGAAAGCGAAAGTAAACGAACTGATTGAGCAGGGCATTAAAGATGGCACCCTGAATAAACTCTCTGAAGAGTGGCTGAAAGCGCCGCTGCCCGCGAACCTCGGCGCCTGAGGAGCGATTCATGACCGGGCAACTTAACTTTCCCGCCCTGTGGCCATACTGGCCGGAGCTGCTCTCCGGCCTCTGGGTCACCATTCAGCTGACGGTGCTGGCGACGACCGGCGGCGTGGCGATTGGGATTGCGGGCGCGGCGCTGCGCAGCGGCAAACCGGGCTGGATGAGCCGCCTCTGGGGCATCTATGTCGAGCTGATCCGCAACACGCCGTTTGTCGTGCAGCTGTTCTTTATCGTGTTTGGTCTGCCGGCGCTGGGGCTGAAGCTTACGGCAGGTGAGGCGGCGCTGCTGGCGATGCTGATCAACCTCGGGGCTTACAGCACAGAGATTATCCGTGCCGGGATTCAGGTGACGCCGAAAGGACAGTGGGAAGCGGGGCGGGTGCTGGGTTTAACCCGCAGCCAGACCTTCCTGCGGGTGGTGCTGCCCCCGGCGCTGCAGCGCATTTATCCGGCGCTGGTGAGCCAGTGCATCATCGTCATGCTGGGCTCGTCGGTGGTGTCGCAGGTCTCCTATGAGGAGCTGACCTTTGCCGCCAACCTGATCCAGTCGCGCACCTTCTTAAGTTTTGAGGTCTATCTGGTGACCACGCTGATCTACCTGGCGTTGTCGATTGCGATGCGCCATCTGCTGCTGGCGATTGGCCGTAAATGGTTTGGAGTGCAGCCCTCATGATGACGACCTTTACCGACTGGGACATTCTGCGCAACCTGCTGCTGGCGGCGCGCTGGACCCTGTTACTGTCGCTGGTGGCCTTTGCCGGCGGCACGCTGGTGACGCTGCCGCTGCTGTTTATGCGCCTGCTGCAGCGCCGGTGGCTGACGCGCATCATTCGCGGCTACACCGCGCTGTTTCAGGGCACGCCGCTGCTGATGCAGCTCTTCCTGGCCTTTTTCGGTGTCGGCCTGTTCGGCATCGATGTCGCGCCCTGGACCGCGGCGTCGCTTGCGCTGACCTTCTACACCAGCGCGTTTCTGATCGATATCTGGTACGGCAGTATCCGCGCCCTGCCGAAGGGGCAGTGGGAAGCGTCGCGCTGCCTCGGGCTGACCTTTGGTCAGACGCTGTGGCGGGTGATTGCTCCGCAGGCGATCCGCATTGGCATCGCGCCCACGGTGGGGTTTGCCGTTCAGGTGATCAAGGGCACCGCGCTGGCGTCGATTATCGGTTTTATCGAGCTGACCAAAGCGGGCACCATTCTGAACAACGTGACCTATCAGCCGTTTAAAGTCTTCGGGCTGGTGGCGCTGGGCTACTTCCTGATGTGTTATCCGCTGTCCCGTTACAGCCAGTATCTGGAGAAAAAATTCAATGCCGCTCATCACCATTAATCAGGTGCAAAAATATTACGGCGACAACCATGTGTTGAAAGGCGTGGATCTGGATATCGACATGGGCGAGGTGATCTCAATCATCGGTCGCAGCGGGTCGGGTAAAAGCACGCTGCTGCGCTGCATGAACGGGCTGGAGGGCTACCAGGAGGGCAGCATCAAGCTCGGCGGGATGACCATTACCGATCGCGACTCGCAGGCGCGTGAAATCAGCCGCTCGGTCGGGATGGTATTTCAGAACTTCAACCTGTTTCCGCACATGACGGCGCTGGAAAACGTGATGCTGGCCCCGCGCCGGGTGCTGAAAAAGAGTGATGCCGAATGCCGGGCGCTGGCAACGCAGATGCTGGAAAAAGTCGGGCTGGGCGAGCGGCTTAACTACTATCCGGGCAGTCTCTCCGGTGGTCAGCAGCAGCGGGTGGCGATCGCCCGTGCGCTGGCGATGACGCCAAAAGTTTTACTCTGTGATGAGATCACCTCCGCGCTCGATCCCGAACTGGTAGGCGAAGTCCTTAAGGTGCTGGAGCAGCTGGCGGCAGAGGGGATGACGCTGATCCTCGTCACGCATGAAATGAACTTCGCCCGCGACGTGGGCGATCGTGTGGTCTTTATGCATCAGGGGCGCGTCTGGGAACAGGGCGACAGCAAAACAGTGTTCGCTCAGCCGCAGTCGCCGGAGCTGAAGCAGTTTATCTCTTCGGTGCGTCTCTGAGCCTCTCTAAAGGAAACGATGATGGATATTACCCAATTCCCGCAACTGAATCCGCCACAGCGTCTGCTGATGGGGCCAGGCCCGATCAATGCCGATCCTCGCGTTCTGCGCGCCATGTCGAGTCAGCTGCTGGGTCAGTACGATCCCGCCATGACCCACTACATGAACGAGGTGATGGCGCTTTATCGCGGCGTGTTCCGCACCGAAAACCGCTGGACGCTGCTGATCGATGGCACGTCACGCGCCGGTATTGAGGCGATCCTGCTCTCCGCTATCCGGCCGGGTGACAGAGTGCTGGTGCCGGTGTTTGGCCGCTTCGGTCATCTGCTGTGTGAAATCGCCCGCCGCTGTCGCGCCGAGGTTCACACTATCGAAGTGCCGTGGGGCGAGGTCTTTACGCCCGATCAGGTGGAAGAGGCGATTAAAAAAGTGCGGCCGCGTCTGCTGCTCACGGTACAGGGCGACACCTCGACCACCATGCTGCAGCCGCTGGAGCAGCTGGGAGCGATCTGCAAACGGTATGGCGTGCTGTTCTACACCGATGCCACCGCGTCGCTGGCGGGCAACCCGCTGGAAACGGACGCCTGGGGGCTGGATGCGGTGTCGGCAGGGATGCAGAAGTGTCTGGGCGGCCCCTCGGGCACCTCGCCGATCACCCTGAGCGCAGAGATGGAAGCGGTGATCCGCAAGCGCAAATGCGTGGAGCAGGGGATCCGCACGGAGGCGCACCAGGATGGCGACGAGGAGATGATCTACTCCAACTATTTCGATCTCGGCATGATCATGGATTACTGGGGGCCGGAGCGGCTTAACCATCACACGGAAGCGACCAGCGCCCTGTTTGGCGCGCGCGAGTGTGCCCGTCTGATCCTGCAGGAAGGGTTGGACAACGGCATTGCCCGTCACAAGCTGCATGGCGACGCAATGCTGAAAGGCATTCAGGGAATGGGGCTGGAAACCTTTGGCGACCTGAAACATAAAATGAATAACGTGCTGGGCGTGATGATCCCCTCCGGCGTGAATGGCGACCAGGTGCGCAAGCTGATGCTGGAGGATTTCGGCATTGAGATCGGCACTTCGTTTGGCCCGCTGCATGGCAGGGTCTGGCGCATCGGCACCATGGGCTACAACGCACGTAAAGATTGCGTGATGCAGACCCTGTCGGCGCTGGAGACGGTGCTGACCCACGTCGGCTATCGCACGCCACAGGGCGCTGGGGCCCAGGCCGCGTGGGATCACTACGGGAGTCACGCATGATGATGAGCGCCAGCGAAGCCCGGTCCGCTGCAGAGCGCGTGATGGCGCGCTGCGATGCGCTGGCGGCGATCAGCGAAACGGCAGAGGGGCTGACCCGCGTCTACCTCTCACCCGAGCATCTGCGCGCCAACGCCTGCGTCGGTGAGTGGATGCAGGCGGCAGGCATGCGGGTGTGGCAGGATGAGGTCGGCAATATCTGTGGGCGCTACGAAGCGGCTGACGCGGGCGCGCCTGCTCTGCTGCTGGGTTCGCATCTCGACACCGTGCGCAACGCGGGACGTTACGACGGGATGCTGGGCGTGCTCAGCGCCATCGAAACCGTACAGTGGCTGCACGAACATCAGTGCCGCCTGCCGCTGGCGATTGAGGTGGTCGGCTTTGGTGACGAAGAGGGCACCCGTTTCGGCATCACGCTGCTTGGCAGCCGTGGCATTACCGGCAGCTGGCCACAGAGCTGGATCACCCATCCTGACGGCAACGGCATCACGGTGGCGCAGGCGATGGCCGATGTCGGTCTCGACAGCAGTCAGATCGCCGCCGCCGCGCGTCGGGTTGAGGATATCGTCGGCTATCTTGAGCTGCATATCGAGCAGGGTCCCTGCCTGGAGCAGGCGGATCTGGCGCTGGGCGTCGTCACGGCGATCAACGGTGCGCGCCGCCTTAACTGCCGCTTTACCGGGGAGGCGGGACATGCGGGGACGGTGCCCATGACCCACCGCAAAGATGCGCTGGCTGCCGCCGCAGAGTGGATGGTCTTTATTGAGCAGACCACCCGGGAGCAGGATCCGCAGCTGGTGGCGACCGTCGGCACCCTGAACTGTGCGCCGGGCGCGGTGAACGTCATCCCTGGTGAGGTGTCGCTGTCGCTGGATGTGCGCGGCCCGCAGGATCATCCGCTGGAGACGCTGCTCTCCAGCCTGTTAACTCAGGCGGAGGCGATTGCGCTGCGGCGCGGGCTTCGTTTTGCGTCGAACGAATATTACCGCATCGGCGCCACTGCCTGCGACTCCGCGCTGCAACAGGCGCTGAGTCACGCGGTGGAAACGGTGCAGGGGCGCACGCTTTCGCTGCCGAGCGGGGCCGGACACGACGCCATCGCTATCGCCGAACGCTGGCCGGTCGGCATGCTCTTTGTGCGTAACCATCGCGGCATCAGTCACCATCCGGCGGAGTCGGTGGCGGTGGACGATGTGGCACCTGCACTGCAGGCTTATCTGCAGGCGGTCTCGCTGATTGCCGGGCGGAGCTGAAGATGGAATTAGCCACATTTAACCGGCTCGCCGCCGACGAGGCCCGGGCCGCCATCCGGCACTGCGTGGCGATCCCCCACTGGCAGCAGGCGCTGGTGGCCGCCCGGCCTTTTGCCAGCACAGAGGCGCTGCTGGCGGTGGCCGATGCGCTGGCCCGGCAGTGGCAGCAGCCTGAGTTACAGGCCGCGCTCACGGCCCATCCCCGCATCGGCGAGCGCGCGGAGGGCGCGGATAAAGAGGCGGCCCTGTCGCGTGGCGAGCAGTCCGCGATGCAGCAGGCCGGTCACGCCCTGCAGCAGGCGATGCAGCAGGGCAATCAGCGGTACGAAGCGCGTTTTGGCCGGGTGTTTCTGATCCGCGCCAGGGGGCGCAGTGGCGAAGAGATGCTGGCCGCGTTACAGCGCCGGTTGCAGAACAGCGAGGCTGATGAACAGCAGGAGACGCTGGATCAGCTGCGTGAAATTACCCTGTTACGCCTTAAGGAGACAATCCGATGAGTACCATCACCACCCACATTCTGGACACGGCGCTGGGCAAACCCGCCTGTGGCGTCGCGATTTCCCTGGAGCAGAACAGCCCCGAAGGGTGGTTTCCGGTGGCGGAGGGGACGACCGACAGCGACGGGCGGCTGAAAGATCTGACGCCCGAACCGCTGTCACCGGGTCACTACCGGTTAACTGCAGAGATCGGCGACTATTTCGCCGTCGCCGGTCGGGATGCGCTCTACGTCAGCGCGCAGATCGATTTCGTGATTGCCGAGGCGGGCAGCCATTTCCACCTGCCGTTTCTGATCTCGCCCTGGTCCTGGTCGACCTATCGCGGCAGCTGAGGCGCTGACTGCCGCGCCAGGGTTCTACAGTGAAAAACGATCCGCATCCTGCCAGGCCGGGAAGCGCTCGCGGTAGGCGTTGAGCGTCTCCAGCGACAGTTCGGCATCCAGCCGGGCGCGCTGATGCGGCTCGGCCGCGCTGAGGATCTCGCCCTGCGGGGAGATAATCTGGCTGTCGCCGCTGTAGTGATGCTGATTGCCGTCGCTGCCGACGCGGTTGCAGCCTGCCACGTAGGCCTGATTTTCAATCGCCCGCGCTAACAGCAGCGCCTGCCAGTGCCGCGCACGCGGCGCAGGCCAGTTGGCGACGTAGAGCGCCAGGTCGTAATCGTTGCGGTTGCGTGAGAAGACCGGGAAGCGCAGGTCATAACAGATCTGTGGCAGGATCCGCCAGCCGCGCCACGCAAACACCTGACGCTGCTCGCCGGGCAGATAGTGGTGATGCTCATCCGCCATCCGGAACAGGTGGCGCTTATCATACGGATGCACCGTGCCGTCGGGCGCGACCAGCAGGAAACGGTTTACCGCGCCGTTTTCGGTCTGGATCGCCGCGCTGCCGCCAATCAGGGCATCAGTGCGCCGGGCATGCTGATGCAGCCATTCAATCACCTGCGCCTCGGGCAGCGAGCTTTTCGCGGCCTCCATCGCAAAGCCGGTGGTAAACATCTCCGGCAGGATAATCAGATCGCGGCCGGTGAGACCGGCCAGCTGCGCGTCGAAATGGCGCAGATTGGCTTCGCCATCCATCCAGCTCAGTGTCTCCTGCAACAGCGTAATTTTTAAAGCTGACATAGGCGCTCCGCGGCGGCATCCAGGGTCGCCGGCTGTTTAGCAAAACAGAGGCGAATCAGTTTATGAGGAAAAGGGGCGGCGCAGAACACCGAGAGTGGGATCGCGGCGACACCCACTTCGCGGGTCAGCCACTGGCAAAAGCTGACATCATCCAGGTCAGAAATGGCACTGTAATCCACCAGCAGGAAGTAGGTGCCCTGGCAGGGCAAAACCTTAAAACGGCTGGCGGCCAGCGCCGTTGCCAGCCTGTCGCGGCGGTCGCGATAAAACGCCGGCAGCGCATAATAATGTTCCGGATGCTCACGCAGCATATCCGCCATCGCCAGCTGCGCCGGGGTATTCACTGAGAAGGTCAGGTACTGATGCACCTTGCGCAGCTCGGCGCTGATCGCCGCAGGCGCAATGCAGTAACCCACTTTCCAGCCGGTCATATGGAAAGTTTTGCCAAACGAGGAGACCGCTATGGCCCGCTGACGCAGCTCAGGATGGGCCAGCACGCTGGCGTGGCCCGCCTCATCGAAGCAGATATGCTCATAGACTTCGTCGCTCAGCACATAGATCGGCCGGGCGGCAATCGCCTCCCACAACGCGGCGAAATCCTGCTGCTGCCAGACGGTGGCAGACGGATTGTGTGGCGTGTTCAGGATCACCAATCGGGTTTTGTCACTCAGCAGGGCAGCAAAGGCTGCCCGGTCGACGCGGAAAGCGGGCGGCTGCAGCGCAATGCGTTTCATAATGCCGCCCGCCAGCGCGACCGCAGGCGCATAGCTGTCGTAGCTGGGATCGAAGCAGATCACCTCATCGCCCGGCCGCACCAGCGCGGTAATCGCCGCATAGAGCGCCTCGGTGGCGCCCGCCGTCACAGTCACCTCCGTCTCAGCATCTGGCCGGTAGTCATAAAGCCGCGCGGTTTTCTCAGCAATCGCCTCACGCAACGGCAGCACACCGGTCATCGGCGCATACTGGTTTGCCCCCTGGCTGACATGAAACGCCAGCCGCTGCTGCAGATAGTCGGGACCGCTGAAATCAGGAAAGCCCTGCGAGAGGTTGATGGCGTTGTGCTGCTGAGCCAGCGCACTCATCTGGCTGAAAATCGTGGTGCCGAGTAAAGGAAGCTTACTCTCGGGGATCAGGTTGTGCTGCGTCATGGTGTCAGGCCTTAAGCGCGAAGATTGATGCGGTGTCACCCGGGGTTTGTGCCACTATAAACAGGATGATAGTATTTGGCAATCAAGACGCTTAGACGGCTAAATGCGTCATGCTCCGCATTTCAGCGGCGCGGGCGGCAGGGGCTTACCCGGTCACTGGCGTGTATCAGCTACCGGGGAACAGGATTCTATGATTTCCTGCGCTTGCTGACTGTTTAATCGTTTTGAGTTGTTCTGTTTTGATAGCCTTTACCGCTGTTTACGCCACCCGATATCACATTTCACCGCAAGGAACCGTTATGTCGCAGACTCTTCCGTTAGATCAGCTGGTCGCTGCCTGTCACTGGATTGGGGCGAAAGGCTGGGCGCCAGCCACCGGCGGGAATATGTCCGTGCGTCGCGATGCGCATGTCTGCCTGCTGAGCGAATCGGGCAAAGACAAAGGTATGCTGACGCGGGATGATTTCATTGAGGTTGATATCGCCTCCAGCCAGTCACTGTCGGGCCGTAAGCCGTCGGCAGAAACCGGGCTGCACACGATGATCTATCGCCTCTTTCCCGAGGCGGGCGCGGTGTTGCATACCCATACGGTTAATTCGACCGTGCTGTCGCGGGTGGAGCAGGGGGCGGCGCTGCTGCTGCACGGCTATGAGATGCAAAAATCGCTAAGCGGACAGCAGACGCATCTGGATACCGTGGCGATCCCGCTGTTCGACAACAGCCAGGATATCGCGGCGCTGGCGTCGGAAATAGAAGATTACGCCGCCCGTTTTCCGCTGCGCTATGGCTTTCTGCTGCGCGGCCACGGCTTAACCTGCTGGGGCCGGGACGTCAGCGAAGCACGCCGCCATCTGGAAGGTCTGGAATTTTTATTTGAATGCGAACGTCAACGTCGCCTGCTGGAGAGAGCATGATTCACGCGATTGTCACCGATATCGAAGGCACCACCAGCGATATCCGCTTTGTACATAACATCCTGTTCCCCTTTGCGCGCCAGCATCTGCCCGCGTTTGTGCGCGACCATGCCGATCGACCTGAGGTTGCCGCGGCGCTGCAGTCGGTGCGCGATGAAGCTGGTCAGCCCGAGGCCGATCTGGCGGCGGTGACGGCGATCCTGCTGGATTTCATGGATCAGGATCGTAAATCCACCGGCCTGAAAGCCCTGCAGGGCATGATCTGGCGCGACGGCTATCTCAACGGCAGTTTTACCGGCCATCTCTATCCCGACGTCGTGCCTGCGCTGCGCCACTGGAAGGCGCAGGGTATTGAACTCTATGTATATTCCTCCGGTTCGGTGGCGGCGCAGAAATTGTTATTTGGCTACAGCGACGAAGGTGATATTACTGACCTGTTGAGCGGTTATTTTGACACCCACGTCGGGGCCAAACGTGAGGTCACCGCCTATCGGGCGATTGCTGCTGAGATCGGCCAGCCAGCGGAGCAGCTGCTGTTTCTCTCCGATATTCATCAGGAGCTGGATGCGGCTGCGGAGGCGGGCTGGCAGACGCGGCAACTGCTGCGTGGCGAGGCGGATCCTGAGAGCCGCCATCGGCAGGTCACCGATTTTTCCCAGATTAACCCGGAGTCGATTTAGGATGAGTGCACTGACTATTTTTACCGATCGTGACGCCGCGCAGCCGGTGTGGCATAGCACTGACGCAGAGGCGATCCGCGATCGCCTGAACACCAAAGGCGTCCGTTTTGAACGCTGGGAAGCGGATCGCAACCTGGGTGACAATCCGGACGCCGAAACCGTTATCCGGGCGTATCAGCACGCTATCGATCGGCTGGTAGCGGAGAAGGGCTATCAGAGCTGGGATGTCATCAGCATGCGCGCCGACAATCCGCAGAAAACGGTGTTGCGCGAGAAGTTTCTTAACGAGCATACGCACGGCGAAGATGAGGTGCGCTTCTTTGTCGAAGGGGCCGGACTCTTCTGTCTGCATCTGGATGGCGAGATCCTGCAGATCCTCTGTGAAAAGAACGATCTGATCTCGGTGCCAGCGGGCACGCCCCACTGGTTTGACATGGGCTCGTCACCGCACTTTACCGCGATCCGTATCTTCGATAATCAGGAAGGCTGGGTGGCGAACTTCACCGGCGATAAGATAGCGGATGCCTATCCGCGTCTGGCGTAACCGGTCACTCTGCGCGTGAGGCGTCGGGCCGCGCAGCCCGCGCCTCACAGCGCATTATCGTGGCTGAAAGTGGCCATCCCGCACCTGATCGGGCGTCACCACGCCGGTGTCCAGTATCCAGCCGCTGATCAGGGCGGCAGGCGTGACATCAAACGCCGGGTTGAAAACCTTCGCCGCCTCCGGCGCCCACTGAACGCTGCCAAAGCTGCCCGCAACGCCCGTGACTTCGCTGGCGGCCCGCTGCTCGATCGGAATGGAGGCGCCATCAGGACAGTGGCGATCCAGCGTGGTATGCGGAGCCGCGACGTAGAACGGGATCTGATGATAGTGGGCCAGCACCGCCAGGCTATAGGTGCCAATTTTGTTCGCCACATCGCCGTTGGCGGCAATGCGGTCCGCGCCGACCCAGACCGCATCCACCTCGCCGCGCGCCATCAGGCTGGCGGCCATGGCGTCGGTAATCAGGGTGTAGGGCACCCCCAGTTCACCCAGCTCCCAGGCGGTCAGACGCCCTCCCTGAAGCAGGGGACGGGTCTCATCCACCCAGACATTTATTACCCGACCCTGCTGATGCGCCCGTGCGATAACACCCAGCGCAGTACCGACACCCGCCGTCGCCAGTCCGCCGGTATTGCAGTGAGTCAGAAGCTGGCTGCCGGGTTTCACCAGCGTGCAGCCCGCCTCTGCGATGGCGTCACACAACTGCTTATCTTCCTGCACCAGCCGCCAGGCCTCCTCCGCCAGCGCGGAGGCAAAGTCCGGCTGCGCCAGTGCCACTTTCATTCGATCCAGATTATTCATCAGATTGACCGCGGTAGGACGGGCGGCGCGCAGGGTCTCCAGCGCCTGCGCCAGTGCAGCGCGTGTCTCGCCCTGACCGGCCAGCAGCGCCAGCAGCAGCGAGGCGGAAAGCCCAATCAGCGGCGCACCGCGCACCCGCAACGCATGAATATGCTCAATCAACTGCGGCACGCTGTGTGCTGGCAGCCAGTTTTTCTTCTGCGGCAGCGCCTGCTGGTCGAGGATCCAGAGCTGATTGTCACGAACCTGTAAACTGGTAGTTTTAAGTGTCTGCATTGTGGGTGAAATCCATGTTGCGTTAATGACAGGTATTGTGCCAACATGCTGAACGGATGTATAGACGTCTGAACGGCTTATTATCCCTGGTCATCCCCCTTCGATTGATGAGGAAAAGGCAATGTCGCAATACCATACCTTTACTGCTGCTGATGCTGTGGACTATGCCCGGCAATTTGGCGGTGTGGACAATCCTGCTGCACTGAGCCGGGCAGAAGAGATTGGTGATGGCAACCTCAACCTGGTGTTTAAGATCTATGACGACCAGGGTACCAGCCGGGTGGTGGTCAAGCAGGCGCTGCCTTACGTGCGCTGCGTGGGTGAGTCGTGGCCGCTGACGCTGGACAGGGCGCGGCTGGAAGCGCAGACGCTGGTCGAGCATTACAAATATTGTCCGCAGCACACGGTGCAGATAACCCATTACGATGCGAATCTGGCGGTGATGGTGATGGAGGATCTCTCCAGCCATCGCATCTGGCGCGGCGAGCTGGTGAAGGGGGTTTACTACCCGGAAGCGGCCCGGCAGTTAGGCGTCTATCTGGCAGAAACCCTGTTTCACACCTCCGATTTCATCCTGCATCCGCACCAGAAAAAAGCGGAAGTGGCGCGGTTCATCAATCCGGAAATGTGTGAAATCACCGAAGATCTCTTTTTTAACGATCCCTACACCGGTCATGAGCGCAACAGCTATCCCGCCGCGCTGGAGCCACTCGTCGCCAGCCTGCGCGACGACGCTGCGCTGCGCATTGCGGTGGGCGGCCTGAAACATCGCTTCTTTGCCCATGCCGAAGCACTGCTGCACGGGGATATCCACAGCGGCTCGATCTTTGTGGCGGACGGCAGCCTCAAGGCGATTGATGCGGAATTTGGCTATTTTGGCCCTATCGGTTTTGACGTCGGTACCGCTATCGGGAACCTGCTGATTAACTACTGCGGCCTGCCAGGGCTGCTGGCGCCGCGCGAGGCGGCCGATGCACGCGAACAGCGCCTCAGCGATATACATACGCTCTGGACGACCTTTGCCGCACGCTTCATGGCGCTGGCAGAAGAGAAAACCCGCGATCAGGCGCTGGCCTGGCCGGGCTACGCGGCCGCGTTTCTGCGCAAAGTCTGGGCAGACACCATTGGTTACTGCGGAACCGAACTGATTCGCCGCACGGTGGGGATGTCCCACGTCGCCGATATGAAGCTGATTGCCGATCCGGCGATGCGCACCGACTGCATCCGCAATGCGATTAACCTGGGCCGCACGCTGATTCTGGCGGCGGATCATGTAGAAGATGCGGATGCGCTGATTGCCCGCATCCGTCAGGCGGGATAAAAAAAGGCCGACGGGAAGTCGGCCTCTGAAAACAGTTCTGGCTCCGGGCGCACAGGGTCACTACCCGGAGCCGGCATCACATCGGCTCCCGATTCTAGGCCGCCTCACTCGCCCGTGACGCAGGCTGAGGCGCTTTCTCAGGCACCGCCACCGCCAGTGCGTCCGGCTCAAACTCATCGACGTTAATCGACCGCAGACGGCTCACTTCGGCACGCTGCAGGATCTCAGCCTCTTTCGCATCGATCCAGCCCTGCTCCAGCCCGCGCTTCGCCAGCGCATCCAGCCGGGTAAAGGAGAGAGGCTGTTTCGTCTGTTTGCACAGCCGGTCATGAATCACCTCGGCCGCCATGACATCCTGCAGCGCCTGTTCCAGCTGACCGGCAGGGTTATGTTCGCTCGGCGTCAGGTACATGCCACGGCCCAGGCGGCTGCGGGTCGCGGAGGGCTGCTGCAGCATTTTCGCCAGCTGATGATCCAGACGGTCAGACGGTGCAGGGCAGTGGTGTCCGCCCGCGAACAGCGTCATCCGCAGGGCGCCCGCCACCAGCCGGTTCGGGAAGTTACGCAGCAGATCGTCCATCGCCTCTTCGGCCTGGTGCAGCGCATCCTGCACACCCCAGTGCACCAGCGGCAGATCGGCTTCATTGCGGCCCTCATCGTCATAACGTTTCAGCGTCGCCGAGGCAAGATAGAGCTGGCTCAGCACATCACCCAGACGCGCCGAGATGCGCTCACGCCGCTTCAGGCTGCCGCCCAGCACGGCCATCGACACATCAGAGAGCAACGCCAGGTTCGCGCTGATGCGGTTCAGGTGCTGATAGTAACGGCGGGTGCTGTCGCGGGTCGGGCTGGCGCTGGTCCGTCCGGCGGTGATCCCCAGCCACAGGCTGCGCATGGCGCTGCTGCCGACATGGCCGATGTGGCTGAACAGCGCCCGGTCAAACGCGTTAACGTCGTTGCTGGCGGCCGCCGCCATCTCCTGCAGAACATAGGGATGGCAGCGGATAGCACCCTGACCGAAGATAATCATGCTGCGGGTCAGGATGTTCGCGCCTTCCACCGTAATAGCGATAGGCGCACCCTGATAGGCGCGAGCCAGGAAGTTGCTGTTGCCGAGCATAATGCCTTTACCCCCGGCAATATCCATGGCGTCGATAATGGCGCGCTGACCGCGATGGGTGCAGTGATATTTCACAATCGCCGACAGCACCGCCGGTTTTTCGCCCTGCATAATCCCGGCGGTAATCAGCGTGGCCGCGGCGTCCATTACGTAAGCGTTACCGGCGATGCGCGCCAGAGGCTCCTCGATCCCTTCCATCTTGCCGATAGAGAGACGGAACTGACGACGGATGTGGGCGTAGGCGCCGGTTGCCAGCGCCACCGTTTTAAGGCTGCCGGTTGAGTTTGAGGGCAGCGTAATGCCGCGACCCACTGACAGACACTCGACCAGCATCCGCCAGCCCTGACCGGCCATTTCCGGCCCGCCGATAATGTAGTCAATCGGCACAAAGATATCTTTGCCGCGGGTCGGGCCGTTCTGGAAGGGCACGTTCAGCGGGAAGTGGCGGTGACCAATCTCCACGCCAGGCGTATGCGTCGGGATCAGCGCACAGGTGATGCCCGGGTTTTCGTTGTCGCTGAGCAGATGATCCGGGTCAGACAGTTTGAAGGCCAGGCCCAGCACGGTCGCAATCGGCGCCAGCGTAATGTAGCGCTTGTTCCAGGTCAGGCGCATACCCAGCACCTGTTTGCCCTGCCATTCGCCCATGCAGACCACGCCGGTGTCGGGGATCGCCCCGGCATCAGAACCCGCTTCCGGGCTGGTCAGTGCAAAGCAGGGGATCTCGTCACCGCGCGCCAGGCGTGGTAAGTAGTGATTTTTCTGCTCGTCGGTGCCGTAGTGCTGCAGCAGTTCGCCCGGGCCGAGTGAGTTAGGCACGCCGACGGTGATCGCCAGAATGCCGGAGACGCCCGCCAGTTTTTGCAGCACGCAGGCCTGCGCATAGGCGGAGAACTCGAGGCCGCCATACTCTTTCTTGATGATCATCGCGAAGAAACGATGCTCTTTCAGATAGGCCCAGAGTTCCGGCGGCATATCGGCCAGCTCATGGGTGATCTGGAAATCGTTGGCCATACGGCACGCTTCTTCAACCGGGCCGTCGAGAAACGCCTGCTCCTCGGCGGTCAGACGCGGCTGCGGATAATTGTGCAGCTTCTGCCAGTCCGGTTTGCCCTGGAACAGGTCGCCTTCCCACCAGGTGGTGCCCGCATCGATCGCCTCTTTTTCGGTGCGCGACATCGGCGGCATCACCTTACGGAAACGCTGAAAGATCGGCGCTGAAAACAGGCTGCGACGCAGCGACGGCAGGTTAAACGGCAACAGAATGATCGCCAGCGGCAGCAGCAGCCACGGCGTCCAGAGGTGAGCGACAGCCATCGCGGCGGTCCAGAGCAGCAGGATCGCGCTGCTCAGCCGTAACGACAGGCGGTGATAGAACAGGGCGCCGATTAGCGCCACCGTGGCAAGTATCGAAACAACCATCATAGTGAACCGCTCCAAGTAGTAAGAGGTCTGACCTGTTATGTAGAGAGGTTTAGAGCAGTTGGCCCGATTTATCAATTTGTTTACATCGCAATTACAACCTGCCTCACAAAATCCCCGCTCTGTCTGTTTTTTCATCAGTAGCGGCGGTCAGAATCACCGCCACGGCCCGGCATGACGCTTTGCGCTGACGGGCCATTCCGTTAAACTTGCTGCGATTAACCTCTCCTACAAAAGGACACCCCTATGTACCAGGACATCATCCGCGCTGAGCTTAATGAAGCTGCTGACACGCTGAACACATTCCTCAGTGACGATGCCAATATCCATGCGATCCAGCGTGCTGCGGTGCTGCTGGCTGACAGCTTCAAAGCGGGCGGCAAGGTGCTTTCCTGCGGTAACGGCGGCTCCCATTGCGATGCGATGCATTTCGCCGAAGAGCTGACCGGCCGTTACCGTGAAAACCGTCCTGGTTATCCGGCGATTGCCATCTCCGACGTCAGCCATCTCTCCTGCGTCAGTAACGACTTTGGCTACGACTACGTCTTTTCACGCTACGTGGAAGCGGTAGGGCGGCCGGGCGATGTGCTGCTGGGTCTTTCCACCTCCGGTAACTCTGCCAACATCATTAAGGCAATTGAGGCGGCGCGTGCGCAGGGGATGAAAGTGATCACCCTGACCGGTAAAGATGGCGGTAAGATGGCGGGCAGTGCCGATATTGAAATCCGGGTGCCGCACTTTGGTTATGCCGATCGCATCCAGGAGATCCACATCAAAGTCATCCATATCCTGATGCTGCTGATCGAAAAAGAGATGGTGAAGTAATTGCGCCGGCTTCCCGCTCGCGGGGGGCCGCTTAATCTAAGGCGGTGGCTATGTGCGAATTGCTCGGGATGAGCGCCAATGTTCCCACGGATATCTGTTTCAGCTTTACCGGACTGGTTCAGCGTGGCGGTGGAACCGGACCTCACAAAGATGGCTGGGGCATTACTTTTTACGAAGATAAAGGCTGCCGTACGTTTAAAGATCCGCTGCCGAGCTTTAACTCGCCGATTGCGCGCCTGGTGCAGGAGTACCCCATCAAATCGCATTCGGTGGTGGCGCATATCCGCCAGGCGAACCGCGGCCAGGTGTCGCTGGAAAATACGCACCCGTTTACCCGCGAACTGTGGGGCCGCAACTGGACCTATGCGCACAACGGTCAGCTCAAAGGCTATCGTCAGCTGGAAACCGGCACCTTCCGGCCGGTTGGCGAAACGGACAGTGAAAAAGCGTTCTGCTGGATCCTGCATCAGCTGGCCACGCGCTACCCGCGTACGCCGGGCAACTGGCCTGCGGTGTTTCGTTTTATCGGGGAGCTGGCGGGAACGTTGCGGCAGAAGGGCGTGTTTAACATGCTGCTGTCAGATGGCCGTTATCTGATGGCCTTCTGTTCGACCAATCTCTTCTGGATCACCCGCCGCGCGCCCTTTGGCCGGGCGCAGCTGCTGGATCAGGATGTGGAGGTTGATTTTCAGCAGCACACCACGCCGCATGACGTGGTGACGGTGATCGCAACGCAGCCGCTGACGGCCAATGAAACTTGGCAGCGGATTGCGCCAGGTGAATGGGCCTTATTCTGCCTTGGAGAGCGCCAGGAAGGAGCGTGAAGCGGCTTCGGGACTGGCTAAAACCGGTGCCGGGCTGCTCATCACATATTTGCCGCTGGCGACACTCACCACCGGCGGCTGGTGATACTTCGCAAACCAGGCGTATCCCGGCTGCAGCTGCTGCCAGAAACTGGCGTAGGCGGAGTAGCGGTGACGCTGCATGTTGCTGTCGGTCATGCGGAACGGATAAATGCTGATGCTGACATCCTGCTGGCCGTTACGCAGCGCGGCATTCACATAGGTAAAAATCTCATCCATATAGGCGTTGGTCATGGCATAGCAGCCGATTGACTTGCAGTCGCCATGGATCATCAGATAGTTGCCGCTGTAGCCCTGATTGCGGTCATACTGATTCGGGAAGCCGATGTTGATCGCGCGATAAAACCGGCTGTCCGGCTTCAGCTGATTCAGCCTCACGTTGTAAAAACCTTCCGGGCTTTTGAAATCGCCTTCGCGGCGTTTCGGGCCGAGGCCACCCGAAAAGTTACAGATGCGGTAGGTATCCAGCAGGCGGTATTCGTTACCGATTTTGCCGTAAAGTTCGAGTGTGCGTTCTTCCTTGAAGATCTGGATATAAACCGGGGTGCCAAGTAACTGTTTCTTTAACTCTTTGCTGACCGGTGCCGCTGTCTGAACGGGTTCGGGAGTCATTGCCATGCTGAGGGCTGGCAGTAAAATCATCGCAAACAGGAGTGCGATTTTGCCCATGCTGTGTGTACCTTGAGGTGAAGAGAACATGACGCAAATTGTGCGTCTCTGCTTGCATTATCGGAACTGTCCGCTACCGCAGCGCAACATTAAACATTGTCTGTTTTTTTAGCAAGACGGTCTCAGTCAAATTCGCGAATTACTGGCAGTTATTCGGTCAGAAATTTGTAAACTTTAATCCTCAACGCGACAGCGATTGCAGTTACGTCCGCCAGCTGTATACTTATCCAGTGCCGGAGGGGGGTATGCGTAAAATCATTCATGTCGATATGGACTGCTTCTATGCCGCGGTGGAGATGCGTGACAATCCCCAGCTGCGCGATATCCCGATCGCCATTGGTGGCAGCCGCGAACGTCGCGGCGTGATCAGCACCGCCAACTATCCGGCCCGCAAATATGGCGTGCGCAGTGCGATGCCCACCGGCATGGCGCTTAAACTCTGCCCGCATCTGCGTCTGCTGCCGGGCCGCTTTGACGCCTATAAAGAAGCCTCTGCGCAGATCCGTGAGATCTTTACCCGCTACACCTCACTGATTGAACCGCTCTCGCTGGATGAAGCCTATCTGGATGTGACCGACAGCCCGCACTGTCACGGCTCGGCGACGCTGATGGCCCAGGCGATCCGCGCCACCATTTTTCGTGAAACCGGACTTACCGCCTCGGCCGGGATCGCCCCGATTAAGTTTCTGGCGAAGATCGCCTCTGACCTCAACAAGCCGGACGGCCAGTATGTGATCACACCGCCGGAGATGGCCGGTTTTCTGCTGACCCTGCCGCTGGCGAAAATTCCCGGCGTCGGCAAAGTGTCGGCTAAAAAGCTGGAGGAGATGGGGCTGGCCACCTGCGGCGACGTGCAGAAAGCGGACCTGGCGCTGCTGCTGAAGCGTTTTGGTAAGTTTGGCCGGGTGCTGTGGGAGCGCAGTCACGGCATCGATGAGCGGGGCGTGATTGTGGAGCGCGAGCGTAAATCGCTGGGCGTTGAGCGCACGCTGGCGGAAGATATCAGCGACTGGGAGGCGTGCCTGGAGATTATCGATTTTCTCTATGCCGAGCTGGATCGCCGTCTGACCCGGATCCGACCCGATAAGCAGGTGGCGCGTCAGGGCGTCAAACTGAAGTTCAGCGACTTTCAGCAGACGACCCAGGAGCATATCTGGCCGGTGCTGAATAAAGAGGACATGATAGCCATCGCCCGCAAGACCTGGGATGAGCGTCGTGCCGGGCGAGGCGTGCGGCTGGTGGGGTTACATGTGACGATGGTCGATCCCCAGCTTGAGCGTCAGCTACTGCTGGGGCTGTAACGGCCCGCCTTTTACTTGCTGTTTTTCGCCGCCAGGGTGGCGAACCACGGCGCAACGAAATCCTGATTATCGCCCCAGCCCGGAATGATTTTGTTCAGCGAGGCGACGTTGACCGCGCCCGGCTGGCTGCTCAGCTGCTGCTGCGAAATCGACGCGGCTTTGAACTGGTATGTGGCTGGCGTCTCTTCACCGGCAATCTTCTTCGCCACCAGACGCATATTCACCGCGCCGATGGTTTTCGGATCGACCGCCACCGTCTGCACCCACGGGCTGTTTTTCTCGCGCATCAGTTGCAGATCCTGGTTTGACACGTCGATGCTGTAGAGCTTGATCTCGGTGCGGCCATTCTCCTGCAACGCTTTATATGCGCCCTGACTGAAGGCATCCCACGCCCCCCAGATGGCGTCGATCTGACCTTTCGGGTATTTCGCCAGAATCGCGCCGATCTTATTCGCCGTGTCACCCTGGACGTCGGTTGAGACCGCACCAATCGACTCAAGCTGCCGGATGCCCGGATTCTCTTTCAGCAGCTTTTCATACACGACCTGACGGCGTTCCATCGGCGGGAAGCCGGCGACCCACAGTTTGACGATCTTCGCCTTGCCGTGGAAATCACTGATGAGCTGGCCCAGCGACAGCTGCGCCAGCGAGGCGTCATCCTGGGCAGTCACGGTGACGCCCGGAACCGGGCTGTCTACCGGCGTATCGAACACCGATAGCTTAATGCCCGCATCGGCGATCCGCTTCACCAGACCACTGGCGTAGGGCGCTTTACCGTGTGACAGCACGATGCCGTCATACTTCTGGCTGATCGCCTGATTCACGAAATCCTGAAAGCGCGCGTCATCGCCGTTGCTCAGGAAGGTACTGACCTTAAAGCCCAGCTGACGGCCCTGCTGGATCGCGCCAGCCACAAACTGGGTGGTGTTGTCATCGGAACCGAGGTTGCGGATCACGGCGATACGAATCGGGCCGTCATGGCTGGCGATAGCGGCAGGCACCGGCGTAACGGCGTCCGCGAAGGCGGCGCTGGCGTTCAGCAGGCTCAGGGCCAGCAGCGAGAGTGTGATTTTTTGCATTGTTATTAACTCCGGTAAATGCGCCTCAGCGGCGCTGGATATAGGTGATCGCCAGCGCTAAGGCCAGCACCAGTCCTTTAATAATGTCCATGGCATAGTAAGGAACGGAGAGCATCACCAGCCCGTTCTGCAGCACGCCGAGGATCACCGCGCCGACCAGCGTGCCGAGCGCATTCGGCTTGCCGGAACCCGCCAGCGAGAAGCCGATCCACGCCGCCGCGACCGCATCCATCAGGTAGCCGCTTCCGGCGTTGACCTGAGAAGAGCCGATACGCGAGGCGAGCAGGATGCCGCCCAGACCCGCCAGCAGCGAGGCGATTACATACGCCAGCACCCGATAGCGGGTGGTGCGGATGCCCGACAGATGTGCCGCTTCCGGGTTGCCGCCCAGCGCATACATCCGGCGGCCATGTTTGGTCAGCGACAGCGCCAGCTGCGCCGCAACGGTCACCACCAGCATGATAATCACGATGGTCGGCACCTGGCCGAGCAGGCCAAAGGCCGCCGGAATGGTGCCTTCGGCCATATCGCCGCTCGGCAGTACCATGTTCTCGGTGATTGAGCCGCCAAAACTGTAGGTCATCGCCACACCCTGAATCACAAACAGGGTGGCCAGCGTCGCCAGCATGTCGGGGATACGCAGGATAACAATCAGAAAGGCGTTGAACAGCCCGACCAGCGTGCAGAGCGCCAGGGTGATCAGGATCGCGCTGGTGGTGCCAAAGCCGTACCAGACAAAGAGGGAGATCACCAGCGCATTCGCCAGCGAGGCGGTTGACCCCACCGAGAGATCAAAGCCGCCCACGGTCAGCGAAATCGAGACGCCGATCGCAATCACCGTCACGATGGCAATCGAGCGCAGGATATTGATGATGTTGTTGGGTTCCAGGAAACTGTCGGAAGCCAGGCCAAAGGCGGCGATCAGGATCACCACCGTCAGCAACATCCCCCATTTATAGAGGAAGTCGAACAGCTGGTGACGCCACGGTGTGGCGGTCAGGTTCAGATGGGTCTCTTTACTGCTCACGCTGGGGTTCCTCCGGTGGAATAGAGCAAAAGCGTCTCTTCGGTGACGTTCTCTGCGGCCAGTTCGGCCACAATACGTCCATCCCAGAGCACGCAAATCCGGTCGCACAGGCCGACCAGTTCAGAAAATTCACCTGACGCGTAGATAATGCCTTTGCCTTCCCGCGCCAGGCTGTCGATCAGGGTAAAGAGTTCGGTTTTCGCTTTGATATCGACGCCCTTGGTCGGCTCGTCAAAAATCAGCACGTCTGCGTTGTTGCGCAGCCATTTGCCAATCGCCACCTTCTGCTGATTACCGCCGGAAAGACGGCGCAGCGTCTGAGCCGGGCCGGTGGTGCGGATCCGGAGCTGGCGGATAACCTGCTCCGCCCAGCGCCACGCCTGGCGATGACCAAACAGGCTCCAGCGTGAAAAACTGTCGTCCGCGCTGACGCTGAGGTTCATCGCGACCGACTCATCAATGAAGATCCCCTCTTTGCGCCGCTCCTCCGGCACCAGCGCCATGCGGCGGCTGACCGAGTCGTGCGGAGAGCGGGGCTTCCACGGCTGACCATGCAGTTCGCCCCGGTCGATGCGGCTTTTGCTGGCACCAAACAGCGCCTTGCAGAGCTCGGTTTTACCGGCACCGGCCAGTCCTGCGATGCCGAGGATCTCGCCTTTGTGCAGCCGCAGCGAGATAGCCTGCAGCCGCTCATCATCGTGCAATCCTTCCACCGCCAGCAGCAGCGGCTGCGCCGCCTGTGGCCGGCGGGGCGGAAAGATATCGGTGAGCTGATGTCCCAGCATCTTCTCGACGATCTGCTCGCCGCTGAGCGCGGCCATCGGACCGGTTTCCACCAGGCGGCCATCGCGCAGCACCGTCAGCTGGTCGCAGATCGCTTTCAGCTCATGGATGCGGTGAGAGATAAAGACCACGCCGATGCCGCTGCGCTGCAGACGACGCACCACGGCAAACAGCCGTTCGCTCTCGTGCTGATCCAGCGGGGCGGTGGGTTCATCCAGAATCAGGAAGCGGCAGTGGTGGGAGAGCGCCCGTGCCAGCAAAATTTGCTGTTTTTCCGCCAGGGTGCAGCGCCCGACCAGCCGGTTGACGTCCAGCGTCACGTCGAGCTCTGCCAGCAGCGCCCGCGCCTGACGGCGGACCTCCCCCCAGCGATAGCGGTGTCCGGGTTCAGCCAGCCGATCCAGCAGGATGTTTTCCGCCACGCTGAGCTGCGGCACCAGCGCCACATCCACTTCCTGCTGAACCAGGTGGATCCCCCGCTGCCTGGCTTCACGGGGCGAGCGGATAGAGACCGGCTCGCCATCCAGCAGGATCTCACCGCTGTAGTGGCGGTGCGCACCGGAGAGGATCGCCATCAGCGTGGATTTCCCGGCGCCATTCGCGCCGGTCAGCGCGTGTACCGAATGGCCTTCGCTGCGGAAATCCACCGACGATAGCGCGGCAAACCCGCCAAAAGCGATGGAGATGTTACGCATCTCAAGGCAGTTTAACCCTGGCATGTCATTACTCTCCTGAAGAATCACTGGCCGCATTTTTTCCTGAACGGAGGATGGGCGGCAACAGCCGAAAGCGCATAAGCTAGCACGAAATCTTATTAGCCATCCAGACATCTGGACATAATGGCGTCTATAACCAGCGAAGCGCGGGAACGTGGCGGAATAGCGGGGAGAAGCGCGAAAAAGGTAGCGAATTATGCTGGTGAAAAGGGGCAGGCATAAAAAAACCAGGCCGGAGCCTGGTTTACTTTTTTGCGGCAGAATTACTTTTTCGGGACCACGTTCAGCAGGGTGGTCAGCAGTTTCCAGTAGAGGCCCACGCTTTCGATGTGAACCTGCTCATCCGGCGAGTGTGGCCCGGTGATGGTAGGCCCAATCGACACCATATCCATGTCCGGATACGGTTTTTTGAACAGACCGCACTCCAGACCCGCGTGAATAACCTGGATGTTCGGGGTCTTATCAAACAGCGCGATATAGGTCTCACGGGTCAGCGCCATGATGGCGGAGTCCGCATCGGGCTGCCAGCCCGGATAGCCGCCTTTCGCTTTGGTCTGTGCGCCCGCCAGCTGGCCCAGCGAGGTCAGCATCTGCACCACGTAATCACGGCCCGTATCGATCAGGGAACGAATCAGGCAGTTGATTTCGGCGTGGTCATCTTCCATCGTGACCACACCGATGTTCAGTGAGGTTTCCACCACGCCTTTTGCCACGTCTGAATTGCGGATCACACCGTTAGGCGTGCTGTTCAGCAGGTTAAGGAAGCGATCGCGGCTGTCACGGCTCAGGGCGTCACCCTGATGCGCCAGCGGCTCGCTGACCAGCGCGATGTTCGGCTCTTTTGTGCCATGCTCGTTCTTAATGGCGCTCAGGAACTGCGCCGCCGCCGATTTCAGCGCGTCGGCTTTATGGCTTTCAACGGCCACGGTCGCGAAGGCTTCACGCGGAATCGCATTGCGCAGCGTGCCGCCGCTGAAGGCCAGCAGACGCAGATCCAGTTCGGCCGCGTGTGCCGCCAGGAAGCGCGCCAGCAGTTTGTTGGCGTTGCCAAGACCCATATGGATATCGGCGCCGGAGTGACCGCCGCGCAGCCCTTTCAGCGTCAGCTTCAGGGTCTGGAAGTCAGCCGGAACGGCTTCACGGGTCAGGGGCAGGGTGGAGACGAAGTCGATACCGCCCGCACAGCCCATGTAGATCTCACCCTCTTCTTCCGAGTCGGTGTTGATCAGAATTTCGGCCTGCAGCCAGTTGGGTTGCAGTCCGAACGCGCCATCCATGCCGGTCTCTTCGGTCATGGTCAGCAGCACTTCCAGCGGGCCATGCGTCAGGCTGCTGTCCGCCAGCACCGCCAGCGCCGAGGCCATACCGATGCCGTTGTCCGCGCCCAGGGTGGTACCGCGCGCTTTGACCCACTCGCCATCGATCCACGGCTGAATCGGATCTTTGGTGAAGTCATGCACGGTGTCGTTATTTTTCTGCGGCACCATATCCAGATGCGCCTGCAGCGCGACCGGCTTGCGGTTTTCCATGCCCGGGGTGGCGGGTTTACGGATCAGGATGTTGCCGACCTGATCGCGCTCACACCAGAAGCCCTGCTCTTTCGCCCAGCCCATGATGTAGCCAGCCAGCGCTTCTTCGTGAAAGGAGGGGTGAGGAATGGAGCAGATCTTAGCGAAAATATCCCACAGTGGCTGTGGAGAGAGTTGAGACAATTCAGACACGACAGGTCTCCTGTATCCGTGTACCGGCGGGGCCGGACATCGCGAGTTTCCAGTGAAAAATCGCCGTCAGAAAATCTGACGAGCCAGGCCCGAGAATATCACTGTTTTTCACCGGGTGCGCTCTCCGGCGCGCTAAAAAGCCGCAACCAGCGTGCGGGTGCTGGTTTTTAGCGCGTCAACTCCTTATAATCTCGCGCAACCTTTTCCCCGTTGCACATTTTTAAGCCACTTCGGTTGGCTGGGATTTCTATTCTATGAGCGAAAAATACGTCGTTACCTGGGACATGCTTCAGATCCATGCCCGCAAACTGGCCCAGCGCCTGCTGCCTGTTGAACAGTGGAAAGGCATCATCGCGGTGAGCCGCGGCGGTCTGGTACCGGCTTCGCTGCTGGCCCGTGAACTGGGTATCCGTTACGTTGATACCGTCTGCATCTCCAGCTACGACCACGATCATCAGCGCGAAATGAAAGTGCTGAAGCGCGCAGAAGGCGACGGCGAAGGGTTTATCGTGATCGATGACCTGGTGGACACCGGCGGTACCGCCCAGGCGATCCGCGAGATGTACCCGAAAGCCCGTTTCTGCACCATTTTCGCTAAACCGGCCGGTCGCGCACTGGTTGATGATTACATCGTGGATATTCCGCAGGATACCTGGATCGAGCAGCCGTGGGATATGGGCGTGGTCTACATTCCGCCGATTGTAAAAAACTGATTGATACACATCAGACAACGCCCGGTTTTCCGGGCGTTGTGCTTTCTGAGCCTCGCACGCTGAATAGCCGTACAGTACACTTAGCCCACGCCGTTCTGATGCAGGAGAAGTGAGTATGTCGAGCAAAAATCTCAGCGAGGAGCTGTTCAAGCCGCGCTTCAAACATCCTGAAACCTCTTCCCTGGTTCGCCGCCAGCATCACGCCACCCCGGATGTCCACTCCGCCCTGGATGGTGACAGCCAGCGTGGCTGGTATCGTATGCTCAACAAACTGATGTGGGCATGGCGTGGTCTGACGCCGCAGGAGATCAGCGAAGTGCTGGCGCGAATCGCCATCAGCCGGGCTGAACACACCGATGAGGCACTGCTCGACACGGTCATCGGGTTTCGCGGCGGCAACTGGCCCTTTGAATGGTGCCGACAGGCGGGATTCTGGCAGCAGAAGGCGCTTGAGACCCGCGACGACAGCGAGGCGGGCAACCACTGGCTGCATGCGGCGCATCTCTACAGCGTCGCCGCCTATCCCTATATCAAAGGGGATGAGCTGGCCGATCAGGCGCAGACCCTGGCGAATCGCGCCTATGAAGAGGCGACGCAGCGGCTGCCCGGCGAACTGAAAATCCTCACCTTCGCCATCCCGAACGGCAGCCCGGTCAGCGGCTTTCTGCACATGCCGCCGGGTGTGGACGCCCCTTATCCCACCGTGCTGTTCTGCGGCGCGCTCGACTCCCTGCAGAGCGATCACTATCGTCTTTTCCACGACTATCTTGCCCCGCGCGGCATCGCGATGCTGACCATCGATATGCCGTCGGTCGGTAACTCGGTGAAATGGACGCTGAATCAGGACACCAGCTTCCTCCATCAGCAGGTTCTGCGCGATCTGGCAAACGTACCGTGGATCGATCATCAGCGGGTGGCGGCGTTTGGCTACCGCTTCGGGGCCAACGTGGCCGTGCGACTGGCCTATCTGGAGTCGCAGCGGCTGCGCGGTGTCGCCTGTCTGGGGCCAATCGTCAACGCTCTGCTGACCCAGAGAGCGTTGCAGGATGCGATCCCGGATATGTATATGGATATGCTGGCCAGCCGGCTGGGCATGGCCACCGCCTCCGACAGCGCGCTGCGCACCGAACTGAATCGCTACTCACTTAAAACCCAGGGGTTACTGGGCCGCCGCACGCCGACGCCGATGCTGTCGGGCTACTGGCAGAACGATCTCTTCAGCCCGGAAGAGGAGAGCAGGCTGATTGCGAACTCCTCGTCAGACGGCAAAGCGCTGCTGATCCCGGTTAAGCCGATGATAGCCAGTTTCGACAGGGCGCTGAATGAAATTTGCGACTGGCTGGAGAAGCGTCTAAAAAGGTAACTGGCAAAATTCACACTGTTTGCTACAACTAGTAGCGAAATTGTTCCGGGCTGTCTGTCTTACGCCAGGGTGTGAGCAGAGTGCCAGGAAAAACAGGGCTGTATAGCGGTCAAACCTACGGAGAATCAGCATGACGTTACCAAGTGGTCACCCCCGCAGTCGCCTGCTTAAGCGCTTTACGGAGCTGGGGCCCTATATTCGCGAGGGAAAATGTGGCGAAACCCGGTTCTTCTTTGACTGCCTGGCTGCCTGCGTCAATGTGAAACCGGCACCGGAGCTGCGTGAATTCTGGGGCTGGTGGATGGAGCTGGAAGCGCAGGCTGACCACTTTACCTATGTCTACCATATCGGTCTGTTCGATAAAGAGGGCGACTGGTCGGTAGCCACAATCAAAGGCAAAGAGAACACGGCGCGCGTGGAAGAGACGTTACGGAATTTCCACACCCGCCTGAAAGCGATGCTGAAGGAGCAGGAACTGGACCTTATTCCGGCCAGCGACTTCGATGAGAAACCGGTGAAGCTGAGCGCCTGATTAGGGTTCAGCATAAAAAGGGCGAGTTAAAAAACTCGCCCTTTTTTTATGGCTGTTCTGGCGCGCCTGCCCGCAGGCAGGCCTCTGCAATCAGAACTGGTAGGTCACACCCATCGCCACCACGTCGTCGTTGTTGAGTGACAGCGCGTTATCATCATCCAGCTGGTTGATTTTGTAATCCACGAAGGCGGACATGTTTTTGTTGAAGTAGTAGGTCGCGCCCACGTCGATATATTTCACCAGATCCGCATCGCCGATACCGTTTTCAATATCTTTGCCTTTGGTCTGCACATAACCGACAGAAGGACGCAGGCCGAAATCAAACTGATACTGCGCCACCAGTTCGATGTTCTGCGCTTTGTTGGCTGCGCCCGCGACGGCAGCGCCGGTGTTGCGGTTGGTGCCGCTGATAGGCGTCATGTTGCGGGTGTCGGTGTAGATCGCGGCCAGGTAAACGCTGTTGGCATCATACTTCACGCCTGCACCCCATGAATCCGCACGGTCACCACGGCCATAGGCGCGCGCCTGCTGCTGGGTGGTGCGATCAGAGGAGGTGATGGCACTCATCAGGCTCACGCCGGAATCGCCCAGCGCATAGCCCAGAGAGGCGCCGTAGCCGTCGCCGTTCTGACGGTTGATGTCAGTACGGCTGTTGGCGCTGCTGGCGTCGTTTTTGCCCTGATACTGCAGCGCAAATTTCAGCCCATCCACCAGGCCAAAGAAGTTGTTGTTACGGTAGGTCGCCACGCCGGTTGCGCGCTGCGTCATGAAGTTATCGGAGCGGGCCGTGCCGTCGCCGCCAAACTCAGGGAAGACGTCGGTCCAGGATTCCACGTCATACAGCACACCATAGTTGCGGCCATAATCCACCGAACCATACTGCGAGAACTTCAGACCGGCAAAGCCAAGGCGGGTTTTGTTGCCGTTGTTCGCATCGCTGCCTTCGGAGTTGTTAACGTTATACTGATATTCCCACTGACCATAACCGGTCATCAGGTCGTTAATCTGCGTCTGACCCTTGAAGCCGATACGGGTATAGGACTTGTCACCGTTTGCGCTGGCATTATCGCTGATGTAGTGCTCTGCCTTGACCTTGCCGTATAAGTCCAGCTTATTGCCGTCTTTGTTATAGATTTCGGCAGCCTGCGCGGCAGAAGCCAGCGTCAGTGAGGAGAGGATCAGGGCCAGTGTGCTTTTCTTCATTTGCTATCAATCCCAATGTGAACGCCGTAAAAAAATGAAAGTTTTTGTAAAGCACCGACTTTTTACCCGTCACTGATGAACTTTTTATGACACTTTTCCTGATTTCTTGTTAATGCTGAACTTTTGGTCTACCGCCTTGTTCGCGTAATTTCGTGCTTTTCCCCCGCTGGCTGTTGGCATCCGTATCGACTCCTGTTAAAACGTCCTTTCGTAAAAATTTTTCACTACGGCAGGAAATATGAGTGGCAGTCAGACCCTCGTGGTCAAGTTGGGTACCAGCGTTCTTACCGGCGGCTCCCGCCGGTTAAATCGGGCGCACATGGTGGAACTGGTTCGTCAGTGTGCGCAGCAGCACGCCGCAGGCCACCGCATTGTGATCGTCACCTCTGGCGCGATGGCCGCCGGACGCGAACATCTGGGCTATCCCGAACTGCCACCGACCATCGCCTCAAAGCAGCTGCTGGCTGCGGTGGGGCAGAGCCGTCTCATTCAGCTGTGGGAACAGCTGTTTTCCATTTACGGCATCCATATTGGTCAGATGCTGCTGACCCGCGCCGACATGGAAGATCGCGAACGTTTCCTGAATGCCCGCGACACGCTGCGTGCGCTGCTGGATAACCACATTGTGCCGGTCATCAATGAGAATGACGCCGTCGCTACGGCGGAGATCAAAGTCGGCGACAACGACAACCTTTCCGCGCTGGCCGCGATGCTGGGCGGAGCCGACAAGCTGCTGCTGCTGACCGATCAGCAGGGGCTGTTTACCGCCGATCCGCGCAATAATCCCGACGCGGAGCTGATCAGCGACGTCCATATTATCGATGATGCGCTGCGCGCTCTGGCGGGTGACAGCGTCTCCGGGCTGGGGACCGGCGGCATGTCCACCAAGCTTCAGGCGGCCGATGTCGCCTGCCGTGCGGGTATCGATGTGATCATCGCCTCCGGCAGCCGCAGCGGCGTGATCAGCGATGTGATCGACGGCAAACCGGTCGGCACACGCTTTCACGCGCAGCAGTCGCCGCTGGAGAATCGCAAACGCTGGATCTTTGGTGCGCCACCGGCCGGTGAACTCACCGTCGATGACGGGGCGCTGGCGGCCATTATCGAACGCGGCAGCTCGCTGCTGCCCAAGGGCATCCGCGCTATCCAGGGAAACTTCTCGCGCGGTGAGGTGATCCGTATCCGTAGCCTGCAGGGGCGCGATATCGCCCATGGCGTGTCGCGCTACAACAGCGACGCTATGCGGATGATCGCCGGTCACCACAGCCAGCAGATCAGTGAAATCCTGGGATATGAATATGGCCCGGTGGCGGTTCACCGCGACGATATGATCGTCAGTTAAGGAGCGGATAATGCTTGAAGAGATGGGAAAAGCGGCACGCGCCGCAGCTTACACCGTGGCCGATCTGTCAGCGGCCGAAAAGAATCAGGTGCTGATGACGATTGCCGACCGCCTGGAGGCGGAGAGCGCCGATATTCTGGCGGCCAATGAGCTGGATTTAGCCGATGCGCGTCAGAACGGCATGAGTGCCGCGCTGCTGGATCGGCTGACGCTCAACCCGCAGCGGCTCAGCAGCATCGCCAGCGATGTCCGTCAGGTCTGCCAGCTGGCCGATCCGGTCGGCCAGTTAATGGATGGTGGCCTGCTCGACAGCGGGCTGCGGATTGAACGCCGTCGTGTGCCGCTGGGCGTGATCGCGGTGATTTACGAGGCGCGCCCCAACGTCACGATCGATGTCGCCAGCCTCTGCCTGAAAACCGGCAATGCCGCCATTCTGCGCGGCGGAAAAGAGACCTGGCGCACCAATGCGGCCACGGTGCGCGTCATCCAGAATGCACTGCAGCAGCACGGTTTGCCGACGGCCATTATCCAGGCGATTGAAAACCCCGACCGCGAGCTGGTGAATCAGCTGCTGAAGCTGGATCGCTACGTCGATATGCTGATCCCGCGCGGCGGAGCCGGTCTGCACAAACTGTGCCGGGAAAATTCGACCATTCCGGTGATCACCGGCGGCATCGGCGTCTGTCACATCTATATCGATGAGACGATGGAGATCGAACCGGCACTTGATCTGATCGTCAACGCCAAAAAACAGCGTCCCAGCGCCTGTAACTCCCTGGAGACGCTGCTGGTGGATCAGGCGATGGCCGATCGTTTCCTGCCCGCCTTCAGCGCGCGTATGGCGCAGGAAGGGATCGCGCTGCACGCCGACAGCAATGTGCTGGCGCAGCTGCAGCAGGGGCCAGCCACGGTCACGCAGGTGACTCCTGAACAGTACAACGATGAGTGGCTGTCGCTGGATCTTAACGTCCGACTGGTGGCGGATATGGATGAGGCGATCGAGCATATTCGCACCCACGGCACGCAGCACTCTGATGCCATTCTGACCCGCAACACCCGCAACGCCGCGCGCTTTGTGCGGCAGGTCGACTCATCGGCAGTCTATGTGAACGCCAGCACCCGCTTTACCGACGGCGGGCAGTTTGGACTGGGCGCAGAAGTGGCGGTCAGCACACAGAAGCTGCATGCCCGCGGGCCGATGGGGCTAGAGGCGCTGACCACCTATAAATGGATAGTCTGGGGCGACGACACGCTCCGATCCTGACCACACTAATTTTTAACAAAACGGGAGTCTTTCACAGACTCCCGTTTTTTTTAGCGCATTTTTTCGGGCCAGTGAAAGATAGAATTTTTTGTGAATCAGATCTCTTTTCGCGCTGGCTTTGTCACCGCTGTCCGCTATGCTGGCTGAATTTTACGCAATTTTTTACGGAACATTCCTGAAAGCCCAGGCTCTATGCGGCCTGAGGCAATATTTTTTGTTCAGCGGCAGGCTGAAGCGGATAATGATAATCAGAAATGCTTGATAAAGCGGTTAGGTAGTAAATGAGCGGTAATATAAAATGAACTGGTAGCAATAATGAAAATAACATCCAGTATCTCTTCTATGGCTGATTATTAACTAATGGTTAAAAAAGAAAGTACAAGACAGGCTTTCACTGCCAGGCTGATAGCGGCCTGTGAGAGTGCCGGCATTGTCGGACATGGACGAAACAAACAGGTTGCCAGGGCCCTGCAGCAGCAAGGCTGTAAGATTTCAACGCCAGGAGTGTGGAAGTGGTTTAATGCGCAGTCCGTCCCCGATGGCGGTAATCTGCTGGCGCTCAGTCAGCTGCTGGGCGTCAGGGTAGAGTGGCTGCAATACGGAATGGAGCAGCCCGCAGAACCGGTCACGCTGAACACCTTCACTGCCCACAAAAGTGTGTATCGGGTCGACAGTCTCGACATCGGGCAGCGCAGCGCGGCGGGCTTGCCCGCGCGCGATGAGTTTGTAGAGACCATCCAGGCCATTGAGTATGGTCTGGATGAGGCGCGGGTGCTGTTTAATGGCCGTCCGGCAGAGAACATCCGGCTTATCGCTATCAACAGCGACTCCATGGCGGACACCTTTGCGCCACGCGATCAGCTGTTTGTGGACATCAGCGTGCGGATGTTCGACGGCGACGGCATCTATATCTTTACGCTTGACGAGCAGCTCTACCTCAAACGCTTACAGCTGCAGCATAAGAAAATTGCTGTAATTTCAGATAATAAACGTTATGAAACCTGGTATCTGAATCATGAGGATGTCACCAGCCTGAAGGTGCTGGCGAAAGTGATCATGAGCCAGGCACGTCACTATCAAATCCTCGGCTAAGCCCGTTTTTGTCGCTTTCCTCGGGGGGCTGCAAAAAAATAATCGGCTTAAATTCATAAATTTAACCAGCGGTAAATAAAAAATTAACCAACAGTGTTTGATAATGCATAAGAACCTGTTAATAATTTGAACATGGACGAACGAAGCAGTTCTTTCAGGGATGAGCCGCTCTTAAACAATTGAGGCGCTGCACAAGCGCGAATCATACCACCCAAAAGTCAGTGAACTTTGGGATGGGGTGGATGCGCAAAATGCAGCGTCGTCAGATGCCGTTATTTCCCTTCGCTTACTTTCCACCTGGCTGCTTACGCAGCCGGGCGGCAGGCGTGCGATCGCAATAAACGACATTCGGGCCCGTTCGGATCACCGAAAGCTCGCGCCTGCCACCCCATCGCCAAAGACTCATTCACAGGAGGAGTTATGGCGATAATTCACTATGGCAAAAGCGTTTTTGTGGGCAACGCACGTACTCGCCGCCATCGGCGGCGCCAACCCCTCAGCAGCCTGAAACAGAGCATCGATCAGGCGCTGAACTTCCCGACTGAAACACTACCCCTGCGACGTGCAGAGCAAATCTGCCAGCGTCAGGTTACTCCGCGTGTTGAACGCGCAATCACCGCTCCCCGTATTACCAGTCAGGAAACACCCAGTTTCGACAACTGCTGCCTGCCGCACGTCCATCTCTACGCCGTGGGCTGACAGGCAGAGAAAAGGGCGGTTTCCGTTCCGATCAAAGCTCCGCGAACTCCAGCTCCGGCTGGACGCAATCTGCTGAAATACTGTTCAGTTTTGCTGGATGGTCAGCAGAGCATTCTGCTGCGCGGCGCAGGGTAATGATCAGCGGGCGTTATGTATTTCTTTTCACAGGGCTGTATGGAATTCACCCGTTATTGAGGAGTTGTTATGAGCCAGATCATCGCAGTACTGAATTTTGAAGAGGGATATGTGGACACGCCTTATCTCGACACGCTGGGCTTCCCCACCGTGGCGGGCGGTATCCGCATCGGACCGAAAGGCGCGTCGCTGAGTAACTACGTCTTTCGCGTGCCACGACGGGTCGGCGACGTCTGGAAGCAGTGCATTCTTGAAAACAAAATTCAGGAGATGCAGGGCAGGGAGCCGCTGCGTAACGCGCTGGCAAAGTGCAACGACGCCCGGACCGACGTCCTGCTCAGCATGGCTTACCAGCTTGGCGTTGAGGGGGTAATGCAGTTCAAAAACATGCTCAGCGCCATCGCCGCAGAGCAGTTTAATGAGGCGGCCGACGCGATGATGAACAGCCTCTGGGCGCGTCAGACGCCGGGCCGCGCCAGGCGTCACGCGGAGATGATGCGCAGCGGAACCTATGCGGTTTACAGGGGGTTGCTATGAGATGGCTTATGTTCCTCGTCGCCGTATTAACGGCAATCATCATTCTGCTGCTGCTGCAGCGCTTCACCACCCTGCAGTTTGTCTCTCATGCCCGCCTCTTGTTTAAAACCTGGTCTGTCTGGCTGGCGTCACTCGGCTCGATGCTCAGCGCCTGGGCACAGTCCTTTCCTGCCGCCGCCGTCGATGCCTGGAGCGTTCTGCCGGAAGATGTGAAAGCGATTCTGCCGCACAACTACCTGGGGCTGGTGGGCGCGTTCATGGTGGCGATGGGGGTGATTGCCCAGTTTGTCCGGCAGAAAAATCTGCTTAACGCGAAGGATCAACCCGGAGGCGCGAAATCATGACGCTGATTACTTCTCTGCTGGGCGGCAGCTGGCACTGGCTTGCGGCGCTGGCTGGCATCGTCGCGGCGCTGGGTGCCAGCTATTTCGGCGGCAAAAAAGTCGGAAAAGTGCAGCAAAAAGCACGATCTGACGTCGATAACGCGCGTCAGGAGGCGTCCCGCGTTACGGCGGTGGCACAACAGCAACAACAGCATCGCGAGGAGGCTAACCGTGTGGCGACCGACAATAACAGCCTTGATGACGCTGCTGCTCGCGACAAGCTGCAGCAGTCGAAATACCACAAACCCTGAGCCAGTGGCGATCACCGACTCTGCCTGTGTGCTTTTTTCCCCTCTTTATACCTACGGCGATGATGCGCAAAAGATGGACATCCGGACGGTGCGCGCCATCAACACCCACAACGACATGTGGGACACCCTTTGCGGCCATCCGGCCGCGGCAAAGTAGTGCGTTGATAACCGGCGCACTATCTCAATGATCCTGAGGAGGATTCTATGATCGAAGTTAACTCTTTTGCTGAACTGCGTACCACAGTCCCACCGAAATCAGGTGAAGTGGCGAGCCTGAAACGCTATTACGACAAAGACTCCAGCTTCCGCGGCGGCGCTGACTTTGTGGGATTCCTCAGCACCACGCCGCTGAAAGATGATGGCGGTACGGTGGCAGTGGGTAACGGTTTCTACTGGAAGCGCACCATCAACGATCCTGCCGAAGTGAATATCCTGCACTTTGGTGCGAAGGGGGATGGCGTTACCGATGATACCGATGCCTTTAAACGGATGCTGGCATGGACCCAGAGTTACAACACCTATGCCAAAGCGATCCCGGTGCGTTTTCCGGGCGGCCGTTTCCTGATCTCACCGATCGATCTCACCAACACAGAGCTGCCGTTTTTTGGTCTGATTGGGGATGACATCGAACAGGGCTCGTCGCCGCGCACCACCATCGTCTCCGACAAGAGCGATAACCCGGTGTTTAAGGTGATGGCGCGTAAAATCGCCATTAAAGGCATCGCCTGGCACGGGCAGGCCAGTGCCGATATCGCCCTGAAATCCACCGTGAGTCCTGAGCAGTGCAGCAACAAACAGCCGTTTTTTGAAAATACAATTACCGGCGGCCAGATCGTCAGCCTCTTCTGCTTTAAAGCGCAGAGTACGGGGGGCACGGTCTTTAAGCTGCAGGATACGCTCGACAGTAAGTTCGACCAGATCTACACCTCCAGCACCTTTTCCCGGGTGTTCGATGTGGGCTGGTCAAACGCACCGAAGGGTAACTGGGATCACTCAACGGCTATCGAGTTGTGTAATGCCAATTTCCAGTCGGGCTACGGCGATGCCACGCTCTATATGCCGCGCGTGACCCAGGGGATCATGCGTAACGTCTGGATCGAGCATACGGCGAACCCGGGCGATCTGTCGGACGGGGGCTGGACCATCGATACGCTCAACATTGAGGATTGTGTAACGCCGCTCAATCTCAACAATGCCCGCGTAGTGATGCGTCACATTAACCTGCAGGCCGGTGCGAAAATCACCAATGATGTGGCCGGCAACAAATGGTTATCCACCTTTGAATATGGCTATCGCCGGGATGAGAACTACGGCAGTTTCCTGACCGGTTCGCTGCGCGCTGGCTATTACAGCGGCTACAAGGTGGTGAACAACACCGATACCGATAACTGGTATCGGCTGGGGCAGCTCTATTTCCCGGCGCCTAATCAGCAATGGGTGATGGAGCTGATCGGGAAAGCGGATGCCACCACGCCGTCCGGCACCGCCGGTTCACCAGTCAATGTGCCCGGCACCGGTAAAACCCTGATCAACCTGCAGCGACTGGAGACGGTCTGGGCCGATGCTTACCACATGGGACAACCTTCCGTGCTGGATATTCGCTATGGCCGGGTCGGCACCACCTATGCCGTCGTGTGGGTCAAGCTGAAAGCCAACAGCGGCGAAACCATGTTCAACCTGAAAACCACCGGTCCGACGCGTTTCGATACCGGTGCCTGCTCGCTGTTCCAGGCTGATATGTCGGTGGTTACGGATATCACCAAACTCAGTAACCTGAAACCCGCAGCACGCTTCGGCATGCATAACGGGCTGGCAGGTGTCGGGGCGAATGAAAAAGGGGTTGTCACGCTGGCCACCGCAGCGGGTACACCGACCAACAAGACCGCACCAACCGGTTTTGTGCTGATCAATATCAACGGCGTTGACCGCAAGGTCCCTTACTACGATTGATGATCGGCATTTTTTGGGCGAGGCTCCGGCCTCGCCCTTTTTTGATCTGGCGGGCTGATCGTGTTTAATCTGTCAGGCAACGATAAAGCCGATATTGTCCTGCTTAATGCAGCTGATACGCGTGATAAATAAGGAGAGGTCATGAAAAAAGGGTTTATGGCGGCCGCACTGGCGATGGTTCCGATGTTTGTGAGTGCGGCAACGCCGCCTTATCTGTTTGATTTTATACAGAACAGGCAGACAGGTCAGGCTTATCAGCGGCTGATCGCCGGGCATAATTTTCCTGCCTGGGTGAAGCAGGGCGGCACCAGTACGCCTGCTGAAACCCTGACGCTGAAGGGCGTGACCTGGCAGGTGCTCTCCGGCTGTAAACCGCACAACTGCCCGGCGCAGTCTGTTGCCATTCTTTACTCACCGGAAAAAGGAGAGATCCATGGCGTTTACTCCGATTACGATCAGACGCACGATCGCCAGACGCTGACCTGGCTTAACCTCGATCCTCTGAACGATGCCGGGCTGCGAAATATCCTGTTCAGAGAGCTGAATGGCGGGCCCGCTGAGTAAGCTTTTTGCCTGCGGAGCCGCGCAGAATAAGGGCTCCGCAACACAATCCGCGCCAGCACTTCTTGCGGGCAGGGCGATTTGAGTTTAATTTCAAATGCAGGTTGCGTCCCCGGAAGAAGTATGGCTTAATGAATCGTCGGTTTGATTAACAGACACTATCAAAGCTAAGTAACCAAAGCAGTTCTCATCTCTAAGTTTGTCGCGAGACATCCCTTCTTTTTGAGTCTTCTCTTACGTTCTGATTAAAATCTGTTCTCAGGCCATTACGCCGGAAGGCTCGATAATTAAGGATTTAAGCATGTCTAACAAAATTCGCGGTACCGTTAAATGGTTTAACGCAGAGAAAGGCTTCGGTTTCATCTCTCCTCAGGACGGCAGCAAAGATGTATTCGTACACTTCTCTGCAATCCAGGGCACCGATTTCCGTTCATTAGACGAAGGTCAGCAAGTTGAATTCACAGTAGAAAATGGCGCTAAAGGCCCGGCTGCTGCGAACGTTGTTGGTCTCTAAGGACTGAAGATTACTTTTAAGTGTCCTCACTGTAATGGCTCACAGTTTCGTACATCACATTTTGATGTGACAAGAGCCAATCCGCATGGAGCGAAATGCATTTTCTGCAAATCTGTTGTTGTTCAGGTGAACGCAACGAGGATTGCAACTCAGAGCGCGCCTCGTGCTCTCTGATAAAGGCTTGTGAGCTTTATAGCGTTGTTGCATTTACAGTAATAAAAGGCTGCCCCGGGCAGCCTTTTTTGTTTCTGCTGTTTCTCTTCTTCAACCTCAACCCTGTCAACCTATCCTGCCTGAAGATCCTGCTTTCCCGACAAAGAAACGCGCTATGCCGTCCTGTCGGCTCTGCACAGCAACAGGCCTGCCGCAGCAGGCCGTGGTAAGATTAAGGCTGTACGGGCTGCAGTGAGAGCTTGACGGTATTGAACACGCTCATCGCCTGCGCCATCCGTTCAGCCTGATCCTGCAGCGCCTGGGAGGCGGCGGACGCTTCCTGTACCAGCGCGGCGTTCTGCTGCGTCACCGCTTCCATCTGCGTAATCGCCTGATTGATCTCATTGATGCCGCTGCTCTGTTCGCTGCTGGCAATGGTGATTTCGCTCATGATGTTCGCCACGCTCTGCACGCTGTTCACCACGTCGCCAATGGTGGAACCCGCATGGGTCACCAGTTTACTGCCTTCATCGACTTTCGCGACAGAGTCTTCAATCAGCACTTTGATCTCTTTCGCCGCAGAGGCCGAGCGCTGCGCCAGATTGCGCACCTCACTGGCCACCACCGCAAAGCCACGACCCTGTTCGCCCGCGCGCGCCGCTTCGACCGCCGCGTTCAGCGACAGAATGTTCGTCTGGAAAGCGATGGAGTCGATGACGCTGATGATATCGACGATTTTACGAGAGGAGAGGGCGATCGCTTCCATTTTCTCGATCACCTGCTCCATTACGACGCCCCCTTCGCGTGCCACGGTCGAGGTGGTTGCAACCAACTGGTTAGCTTCGCGGGCATTGTCGGCGTTATGTTTCACGGTAGAGGTCATCTGCTCCATTGCTGAGGCGGTCTCTTCCAGCGAACTGGCCTGCTGTTCGGTGCGGGTCGAAAGATCGAGGTTACCGCTGGAGATCTGATTGGATGCGACGGCGATGGTATCTGAGCCGGTGCGCACTTCGGTCACAATCGACAGCAGATTGTCATTCATCCGCTGCAGAGCCTGCATCAGCACGCCGGTTTCGTCGCGTGAGGTGACCTTGATCTGAGAACTCAGGTCACCTGAGGCAACGCGCTCTGCGACATCAACGGCGCTCACCAGCGGACGGACAATCGAGCGGGTCAGCAGATAGCCGAGCAGGATAGAAGCCAGAATCGCCAGGCCCGAGAAGAGCAGCGTGATAAAGATGGCGGACTGACCATTTTCCACAATGCCCTGACCTTCACTGCGCAGCTGCGAATCCTGAGAGTTAGCGAAATTTACCGCATCCTGCAGAAACTTATTCTGGGTGGCGGTCATCGATTTGAGCACATAGACGCTGGCCGCATCAAAATTCCCCGACTTTACCAGCGCGATCAGCTCCGCCTTCACTTTCTCAAAGGCCAGAGACGACGCCAGCAGGTTGGCGATCTTTTTCTTGCCGATCGGCGTGACCTGAATCTCTTCGATCTTTTTCATGGCCATATTGGTTCGCCGGGTGGCTTCATCCAGCTGACCATAACGTTTCACGTTCATTTCCGGTCGTGTGGTGTCGATCACCATGCCGCGCAGGTATTTGATCTGATCGTTGACGCCATCGCGCACATCAAACGCCAGTCGTACTTTTACATAACGATCGTCAACGATCGACGCGATCGCCGTATTAATATTGTTAATCCTGGTAATGGATGTCACACCAATCACTATCAGTAACGTCACAATAATACCGAAGGCTGCAGCAAGCCGCATTCCCACCTTCATATTCCTGATGCTGACCATGTTCTCTTCCCCGCTTTATTATTAATCAATTTGTTAGCCACATTCAGAGCTTATGCTGTTGTGCGCAGTGCCGCGTTGAGGTCTGTGGTCACTGCCACAGGCAAAATGTGATCCCGCGCATACTGTTATCGGAGCACGCCGTTGTACCTTTAACAATTTTTAAGTAATAACGGTGCGTAAATAAATCGGCGGCAGGAAACATCAGAGGGGCTAAGCAGATAACCTAAAGGCAAATCAGCAGGGCAAAAAAAAGGCTGTCAGCAGCGGTGCTGACAGCCCTATCCAGACAAACAAGAATGGATTCAGAAAATTAAGAAGTAGAGGCCTACCCAGAAAACCAGACTCAGGGTTACCGCGGTGATCCAGGCCAGCTGGCGTAAACGGCCGCGCAGCACGTTCTGACGGGACGGTGTATCTGTTAGCGTTTCGATGTGCATAGTGCGTTCCTGGTCAGGCCAGCCTTTCCGCTGGCGAAGAGTAAAAGTGTGACGGGCCTGTCAGGCGGCCCGCACGGGTCTAGCGGGCTGCGTCGAGAACGTTGAAAATGACGTCTGACAGCTCATTTAACTCAAACTTCGCTACATAGCCGTCGGCACCGACTTTGCGAACGTGATCTTCGTTGGCGCTGCCTGAGAGAGAAGAGTGAATGACCACCGGCAGCGTTTTAAGCGTCGGATCGCGCTTGATGTTGCGGGTCAGCGTAAAGCCATCCATCTCCGGCATCTCCAGGTCGGTCAGCACCAGCGCAATTTTGTCGCGAATCGATTCGCCCGCGGCCTGCGCTTCCTGGTTCATCAGTTTGATTTTTTCCCAGGCATCCAGACCGGTGTTAAACATCAGTGCCGGAATGCCCATGCTTTTCAGGCCCTGTTCCAGCAGCTGTCGTGCCACTTTGGAGTCTTCTGCCACGATAGCGACCGCACCGGGGCGATAGGGGAAGGCACGCGGCAGGGCCGCTTCTGGTTCAACGCCACGCACCGAAGGAATGATGTCATACAGGATCTGCTCAACGTCCAGCACCATCGCCAGCTCGTTGCTCTGCTTGTCGCTGTCCAGACAGGCAATACTGGTGATATTGCGGCCGCCAATACCGGCTTCCGCGGTGTGGACCTGGCTCCAGTCGAGACGCACGATGTTCTCTACCGACTCCACGGCAAAAGCCTGGGTGTTTCGCGCATATTCGGTAACCAGCAGCAGGTTAAGACCGGTTTCCGGAACACAGCCCGTCACGGCAGGCAGGTCGATGACCGGGATAAACTGACCCCGGATGCTCGCCATACCCAACAGCGGTGAACGCATGCCGGCCGCTTTGGTGATGGGGGGCATCGGCACGATTTCACGCAGCTTGAAGACGTTAATGCCAAAGAGCTCCGACTTGCCTTTGAGCTGGTCGGAACCTAAGCGAAACAGCAGCAGTTCAAACTTGTTTGATAACGCGAGGTTCGCTCTTTCATCGATCTCTTTTTGAAAATTATCCATGGTTGCCTCTGCATTAACGCAGCTGGTGAAATAGGGTGTGAACAGGTTATCGGCAGCAAACGGAAAAAAGTGAGAAGAGAAGGGTGAAATAAAACGGACGCCCATTATTGTGCCAGGCTTAATGCTGAAGGTTCAGCATGGACACCTTTCCAATAAAGGAGTGTGAAATGAAAAAAGTGATTTTAGCGTCATTGCTGGTGTTGATGAGTGCAGGGGTATCGGCCGAAGAGGGTGGATTCAAAGCCGGTGATACGCCACCGCCGCAGCATAAGCAGGATGCGGGTTATAAAGGTTCAGAAGATACCGGTCAGACGCATATCAATCAGATCCGCGATTTCCGTCAGGGCGGCTATGTGACGCTGGAAGGGTATATCGTGAAGAAAGAGCAGGGTGAGCGGTATCAGTTCCGCGATAACACCGGCACGTTGCCGATTATCGCCTCGAAAAAGACATTCGGGGGCAAAACCTACACCGCCGATGACAAAGTGCGCGTGAGCGGCAAGGTGCACGGCAAAGGTGATAAAACAACTCTGCATGTGACACAGATCGACGAGCCATAATAGCGCGGGCGAGGGTAATCCTCGCCCGTTTTTCCTTAATCCTTCAGCAGAATCGCCCGGCAGGTTTTGCCCTTGATTTTACCCTGCCTGAGCTTCACCAGCGCCGCTTTGGCCTGGTTCGCCTCAATCGCCACGTAGGCGTGGGTCGGCGTCAGAACGATTTTCCCTATCTGCTCGGCGCGGAAACCGGCTTCACCTGTCAGTGCGCCCAGAATATCCCCCGGACGAATTTTGGCCTTGCGGCCGCCATCGATACAGAGCGTCATCATCGCGGCAGGCAGCGGCTTGCTGCTGCCCTTTTTCAGCGTGCTGGCTGACACCCACGGCAGCTTCTGCTGCAGGAAATCCTCCAGCGCATGCGCGCGCGCCATTTCATCGGCGGCGACCAGGCTGACCGCAACGCCATGTTCACCTGCGCGAGCCGTACGGCCAATGCGGTGCAGGTGGACTTCCGGGTCCCAGGCGAGCTGATAGTTGACGACCATCGCCAGGGATTTGATGTCGAGCCCGCGCGCGGCGACATCGGTCGCCACCAGGACGCGACCGCTGCCGTTAGCGAAGCGGATCAGGACACGCTCGCGGTCGCGCTGCTCCAGATCGCCATGCAGTGGCAGGGCGCTGATATCGCGCGCGTTAAGCGCCTCAGCGACGTCGTCACATTCACGTTTGGTGTTGCAGAAGACCACGCAGGAGGAGGGTTGCTGGTCGCCCAGCAGGGCGATAAGCAGCCCCAGCTTCTCATTGTGGCTGGCTTCAAAGAACTGCTGGTCGATGTGAGGCAGTTCGCTGACATCTTCCGTGACCACGCTCAGTGCATCGCGCTGGAAGCGGGTGCTGATGGCCGAGATGGCATCGGGCCAGGTGGCAGAGAAGAGCAGTGTCTGGCGCGAGTCGGGTGTGGCTTTGATGATCGTTTCCATGTCGTTCAGGAAACCCATCTCCAGCATACGATCCGCCTCATCCAGCACCAGGGTGTTGAGCTGGTCCAGCTTGAGGTTTTCGCGGTTAATATGATCGAGGATGCGGCCCGGCGTGCCGACGACGATATGTGGCGGATGCACCAGTGAGTCGCGCTGTGCGCTCATCGGCTGCCCACCGCAAAGTGTCAGGACCTTGATGTTACGGGTGTAGCGCGCCAGCTGGCGCAGCACATTGCCTACCTGATCTGCCAGTTCACGGGTCGGGCAGAGGATCAACGCCTGGGTCTGGAAGCGGGTGCTGTCGATATGGTGCAGCAGACCAATGCCAAAGGCAGCCGTTTTGCCGCTGCCGGTTTTCGCCTGCGCGCGCACGTCGCGTCCCTGCAGGATGGCAGGCAGCGTAGCCGCCTGCACGGGCGTCATGCTGGTATAGCCCATCTCGCGCAGGTTATCGAGCTGGCTGTCGGGAAGCGAATTGAGGGTAGAAAAAGCGGTCACGGGCGCGGCCTCTGAGGCTGAAGGTGTCGGGCATTATTGCGCCGCAAGTCTGGCAGAAAGCACGCCTGACAGCAACGGGAACCTCGATGGTAAGCGTGATGAAACTATCGTCATCAGAGAGCTTAAGAATTGACTGAACTTTACAGAAAAAGGTGGTTTATTTTTATCAATCACACGGGCGAAAGGAGAGCGGGTTGATGTCAGATCCGATTTGAGGCCAGTTATCGCTTTATAAGTGGCCGTTTTTGAAAATTTATTTCATTGTTAATCAGATAACTCCCTAACTAAGCCTCCAGTAATAGAATTAATCATTAAAAAATATCGGTGCTCGTGCCGATAAAAATCCTGAGCTAATTGCTTTATATTTAGCGCGCCATATTCCTGGTACAACGACCGGTAGAGGGTATTTTCATTGAGTAATAGCATCCAGGGACCACATGAGAATGTGCTTAAAATAGTAGGCCGCGCCGTACTGACACTGCATGTTCATGGAGAGAGTTTATCTGCGGATAAGATCGCCTCCATGATCGGCTGTTATGCGGAAGATGAGCCCTGTGATCAGGAAGATCGTCGCCTATACGCGCTGGCAATGGAATTGATGTCAAAGGATAAATGGGCCAAAAGCGCGTAATCCTTACTGCGCTCAGGTAAATGCAGAGCCTCCCATCGGGAGGCTTTGTTGTTTCTGGCTGCAGGTGATTTGTGCTGCGTTGGCGGCAGGGCCGGAGTCTGACAGGAGATTGCCGCTGTGGAAGGGGTGGCTCCCCTTCCTGTACGCAGGGGAGCTGTTTGCGGCGTTTCAGACCGGGGTCAGCGCAAACACCGGTTTACCGCGCGAGAAGGTTGCAACCACCGGCGAAATGCGCGCCACCGCTTCGGCCGAACAGCTGGCAGAGACCAGCATCATGCTTGCCTCATCACCTGGCGCGGGCCACTGGCGTTCTCCCTGCGCCGACAGCGGCAGCCGGTCGTCCGTCGCGATGGCCAGCGCCCGCGACAGCGAAAACTCATCCGATCCACGGTAGAGCTGCGCATAGAGATTTGCCTTTTCCAGCATGCTGCCGGTTCCGAATGGCGACCAGTGATCGATCACGCTGTCGGTGCCGGTCATCACCTTCACCCCGGCCGCCTGCAGTTGCGGAATCGGCATCGTGAGTTTGCCGATGGGCAGCGTCGAGGCGACGCTGAACTGCTGTTCCGCCAGCCCCTCAATCATCTTATCCAGCGCCGCGCCGTCCAGGGTCGCCAGAGCAAAACCGTGGCTCAGCGTGACCCGGCCTTTCAGCTGCGGATTTTTCGCCACGGTGTCGATCATGTAATGAATCGCCGCCACGCCCGCTGGAGAGGTTTCATGCAGATGGATGTCGACGCCGCGCTGGTAGTCGAGCGCAATCTGAAACATCGCATCCAGCGACTTCTCCATCGCGCCATCGACGTTAGTCGGGTCCAGCCCGCCGACATACCCGACGCCATGCTGCATCGCCTCGCGCATCAGCCCGTCAACCTGAGAGTGCAGCAGGCCGTGCTGCGGAAACGCCACAATCTCGCAGGGAAAGTCGGGATGCCGGGCCAGGGCCGCCTGCAGATGTTCCAGGCTCTTCAGGCCGCTGACCGGGTCGATGTTGCAGTGGCTGCGGGCGCGGGTGGATCCTCTGGCGTGCAGCAGGGCGATCAGGGCTTCGGCGCGCGCCTGAGAATGGGGCAGCAGTTGCGGGATCAGCACCTGTTCGCGTGCGATCATATCCATAATGGTTTTGCCCTGACGCGGACGCGGCGCCTGCCACGGACCGCCATAGAAGGTCTTATCCAGATGGATGTGCATATCCTGGGTTGCCGGCAGCAGCAGCGCATTCTGCGCATCCCAGGAGGGCAGCGAAGCGTCGCCCTGGCCTGCGGCGGTCAGCTGGTCAATGTTGCCGTCGCGGACGCTGATGTCGTAAAGCCCGGTCCGGGTTGCCACAATCTCATCATCCTCGCGGATAAAGCCCTCCTCCAGCCGCACGTTGCGCAGCAGATAGTGATCCTGATGGGGCAGGGCGGCAGCGGGTCGATCGGGTCCGGTGGCGGGCGACGAGGAGGCGGTCGCGGCGCTGGCCTGGCCGAGACCGGCTGCCAGCAGGCCGCCTGCGGCGGTCCAGCGAACGCTTTGTCCAAGGAAATCACGGCGGCTGGGTGAAGAGGTAATCGGCATCAGAGGCTCCTGCAAAGTGAACAAGGTTTTAATCTGACAAACGGCGGTTAACTCTGCTGCGCTATTTTCCACTGACGGCTATTCGATCTCTCACTGCCAGCGTAACTGCCCGAACGCCGCCAGCGACTCTGCCAGCTCACGCTGCAGCGGATCCTGAGGATGACGGCAGAAGAGGGCCAGCTCGAAGGTATCGATCACCGGCAGCCCCTGTTCACTGCCCAGCACCCGATGCTGCGGCAGGCGACAGCTGGCAGGCAGTAGGGTCAGGCCCAGCCCCTGCGCACTGGCCGCGGCCAGCGCAACCAGGCTGGCGCTGCTGTAGCCAATGCGCCAGCTGCGCCCCAGGGCGTCGAGCGTCTGACAGACCTCATCGCGGTAAAGCCCCTGCTGCGGAAACAGCACCAGCGGCACGGGTGTCTGCTCGAAGCAGGGCCAGGCTGCGCTGTCGAGCCACAGCAGCGGCTCGGGACGCGACGCCAGCGGCCGCTCACCGTAGGGCTGTTTGATCAGCATGATATCCAGCTCTTCCCGCTGCCAGGCGCGGCGCAGTTCCACCTGCATTCCGCTCATCACATCCAGCCGCAGCTGCGGGTGGGCGCGACTGAAGTGCGCCAGCAGGTCGGCGGTGGGCGCGGCGAAATCTTCCGGCACCCCGAGCCGCAGTACGCCGTCGCGCCACTGGTCACTGAGCACGTCATGCGCCTCCCCGTTCAGGGCGATAATCCGGCGGGCGTAGCCCAGCAGCTTTTCGCCCTCTTCGGTGATCTGCACCTGATGCGAGGAGCGAACCAGCAGTGCTTTACCGACCATCTCCTCCAGCCTTCGCACCTGCTGGCTGACGGTGGACTGCGACAGATGGACCCGGTCGGCGGCGCGGGTAAAACTGGCGGTTTCACACACCGCTACAAAGCTGAGCAGCTGCTGAGGCGTAAACATCGGATGACGATTCATTTTTCCACTACCTGGCAGAGTAATATTTCATTTCCAGATAGTAGCGACTGCTGTCAGGCTGGCAACTTTAAACTGTGTGGATCTCAGATGAACAGAGAGAACAACCTGCTGCTGGCGGCGCTGGTTCTGGCGGGGCTGAATATGCGGCCGCTGATGACCTCAGTCAGCCCGCTGCTGGATCTGCTGCGGCAGAGCATCGGCCTGTCCCCCCTGGCGGCCTCGCTGCTGCCCGCGCTGCCGATGATGATGATGGGCGTGATTGCGCTGGTCAGTGCGCCGCTGATGCAGCGATTCAGCGTGCGTAAACTGCTGACGGGCGGGTTAGGGCTGCTGCTGCTGGCGCTGGTGAGTCGCGGATTACTCAGCGACGAATATGGGCTGGTGTTGAGTACTGTTCCGGGTGGGGCGGGAATCGGCATCGTGCAGATGGCGATGCCGGGATGGATTCGCCAGCGTTTTGGCCGTCGCAGCGCCGGTGTCACCGGACTCTGGGCCGCCGCGCTGATGGGCGGCGGTGGCATAGGGGCGGCCCTTTCGCCGTGGCTGAATAGCCTGCTTGGCTGGCAGGGCGCGCTGAGCAGCTGGGCCGTGCCGGTGATGCTGGCGATCCTGCTCTGGCTGTTTATCCCCTCTGCACCGGTCGCCCGGACTGAAGAGGTCACGCTGCCGGCGCTGTGGCGCAAAACCCGGGCCTGGACGCTGGCGCTGAGCTTTGGGCTGGTCAACGGCGGTTATGCCATCTGCGTGGCCTGGCTGCCCGATTTTTATCATCAGCTCGGCTGGAGCGCCCAGGCGGGCGGGTCCCTGCTCGGTATGATGATCGGCTGTCAGGTGAGCGGCGCGTTGCTGCTGCCCCTGCTGGTGCGAGGGCGCGATCGCCGTCCGCTGTTGCTGCTGACGCTGGCGATGCAGTTCGGCGGGATGCTCGGCTTCCTGTTTGCGCCGCAGCTTGCGCCCTGGCTCTGGGCGGGTGTGGCAGGTTTCGGATTAGGCGGCGCGTTTCCGCTGGCGCTGGTGCTGGCGCTGGACCATCTGGAACAGCCGCAGGCGGGCGCACGGCTGGTGGCGTTCATGCAGGGTGTCGGGTTTATTATCGCGGGCAGCATGCCCTTTATTGCCGGGCAGCTTCATGCGCTCACCGGCGCCTTCTCCAGCGTCTGGCTGCTGCAGGCGGCGGTGACGCTGCTGCTGATTGCGCTGAACCTGCGTTTCCATCCGCGCAGCTATCAGCCCGCCTTTCCGGAGGTGAATCGCTGATTTTGGTCGGACCAATCATGACGATATTTTTCTCTGGTTCACACAACCGGAAAATAGGCGCAACTTCTGTTGCCACAGATTAACAATACATTAACTATCTGTTGCCATAAGCCCCGCAAATGCAGTTTTGGTCTGACCAATCTGCCGGGGCCGGGGCATGCAGCGCCTGCGGCTGCGTTCCACGTCACCTCTCTTCCTCTGGAGATAATGGCATGCAGATCTGGCAACAAAACTACGATCCGCTGGGTAATATCTGGCTCTCAAGCCTGATCGCGCTAATCCCGATTCTCTTTTTCTTCTTTGCGCTGATTAAGCTCAAAATGAAAGGCTACCTGGCCGCCACCACGACCGTGGTGCTGGCGCTGCTGGTGGCCCTGTTTCTCTATCAGATGCCTGCGGCACAGGCGCTGGCCGCCGTGGTCTATGGTTTTCTCTATGGGCTGTGGCCGATTGCCTGGATTATTATCGCCGCAGTCTTCGTCTACAAAATCTCGGTGAAAACCGGCCAGTTCGATATTATCCGCGCCTCTATCCTGTCGATTACGCCCGATCAGCGTCTGCAGATGCTGATTGTTGGCTTCTCGTTTGGGACCTTTCTGGAAGGGGCGGCAGGCTTTGGTGCGCCGGTGGCGATTACCGCCGCGCTGCTGGTCGGGCTCGGTTTTAACCCGCTCTACGCCGCCGGTCTCTGTCTGATTGTGAACACCGCGCCGGTCGCCTTTGGCGCGATGGGCATCCCGATTATTGTGGCGGGGCAGGTCACCGGGCTGGACAGTTTTGCTATCGGCCAGATGGCCGGACGGCAGCTGCCGCTGCTGACCCTGATTGTGCTGTTCTGGATTATGGCGATTATGGATGGCTGGCGCGGTGTGAAAGAGACGTGGCCTGCGGTGATGGTCGCCGGCGGCTCCTTCGCCATCGCCCAGTTCCTCAGCTCTAACTTCCTCGGCCCGGAACTGCCCGACATTATCTCGTCGCTCGCCTCGCTGATTTCGCTGACGCTGTTCCTGAGGGTCTGGAAGCCGGTGCGCATTTTCCGCTTCGCAGACGCAGAGGCGAAGCCGGATGCGGCTCTGCAGCCGGTGAAGAAGTACCGGCCGGGAGAGGTGATCCGCGCCTGGATGCCGTTCCTGTTTCTGACCGCCACCGTGACGCTCTGGAGCATTCCGCCCTTTAAGGCGCTGTTCGCCAAAGGCGGCGCGCTCTATGACTGGGTGCTGGCGGTGCCGGTGCCGATGCTGAATGAGCTGGTAGCGCGGATGCCGCCGGTCGTCGGCAGCGCCACCCCCTATCCGGCCATCTATAAACTGGATCTGGTTTCCGCCACCGGCACCGCCATCCTGATTGCGGCGGTTATGGCGATGATCTTCCTGCGCATGAAGCCCAGGGCGGCCCTGCAGACTTTCGGCGAGACGCTGAAAGAGCTGGCGCTGCCTGTTTACTCTATTGGCATGGTGCTGGCCTTTGCGTTTATCTCTAACTACTCCGGCCTGTCGGCCACGCTGGCACTGGCGCTGGCGCATACCGGCCACGCCTTTACCTTCTTCTCGCCGTTCCTGGGCTGGCTGGGCGTTTTCCTGACCGGATCGGACACCTCATCGAATGCGCTGTTCGCCGCGCTGCAGGCCACCACGGCGCAGCAGATCGGGGTGCACGATGTGCTGCTGGTGGCGGCCAACACCACCGGTGGCGTGACCGGGAAGATGATCTCGCCGCAGTCCATCGCCATCGCCTGTGCGGCGGTCGGGCTGGTGGGTAAGGAGTCGGACCTGTTCCGCTTCACCGTGAAACACAGCCTGATTTTCACCTGCATGGTCGGGGTGATTACCACGCTGCAGGCCTACGTTTTCCCGTGGATGATCCCATGACCGGCGCCGACACGCTCGTAAAGCGCCTGCGCGCTTACATTACCGAACATCAGCTTGAGCCGGGCATGCGCCTGCCCGCCGAGCGGCAGCTCTCTGCCGAGCTGGGGGTGGCGCGATCCTCGCTGCGGGAAGCGATACAGCAGCTGATCAGCAGCGGGATGCTGGTCAGCCGACGCGGTGGCGGCACCTGGATCCGTCAGCAGCTGACGCCCTGGTCGGAACAGCGCATCGTTGAGCCGATTCGTCAGCTGCTGCAGGACGATCCCGACTACCGCTATGACATTCTGGAGGCGCGCCACGCCATCGAGGCCAGCACCGCCTGGCACGCGGCACTGCGCGCCACTGAAGCGGATAAAGAGAAGCTGCAGTACGCGTTTGACGCCACCCTGAAGCTTAAAGAGAGTGACGATCCCGATCTCGCCGCCCAGGCGGATGTCCGCTTCCATCTGGCGATTGCCGAGGCGTCGCACAATGTGGTGCTGCTGCAGACGATGCGGGGCTTTTTTGAACTGCTGCAGTCGTCGGTGATGCAGAGCCGTCAGCGCATGTATACCCAGCCTGCGATTTTCGCCCGCCTCACGGAGCAGCATCAGGCGCTGCTCGATGCCATCCTCGCGGGCGATGCCGATGCGGCCCGCCAGGCGGCGATGCAGCATCTGGGGTTTGTGCACACCACCCTGAAAAGTCTGCATGAGGATGAAGCACGCCAGGCGCGCATCACCCGCCTGCCCGATAACGATACACGTAATCCAGAGGAATCTGACCGATGATTATCTCCGCTGCCAGTGACTATCGCGCTGCCGCGCAACGTATCCTGCCGCCGTTCCTGTTTCACTATCTGGATGGCGGTGCCTATGCCGAGCATACCCTGCGCCGCAACGTGGAGGATCTTTCGGATGTGGCGCTGCGCCAGCGTATTCTGAAAAACATGTCGGAGCTGAGCCTGGAAACCAGGCTCTTCAACGAAACGCTGTCGATGCCGGTTGCGCTGGCGCCGGTCGGCCTGTGCGGCATGTATGCCCGCCGCGGTGAAGTACAGGCGGCGCGTGCGGCCGATCGCAAAGGCATTCCTTTCACCCTGTCGACGGTTTCGGTCTGCCCGATTGAAGAGGTCGCGCCGCAGATCTCGCGGCCGATGTGGTTTCAGCTCTATGTGCTGCGTGACCGGGGTTTTATGCGCAATGCGCTGGAGCGCGCCAAAGCCGCCGGTTGCTCGACGCTGGTGTTTACCGTCGATATGCCGACGCCGGGCGCGCGTTACCGCGATGCCCACTCCGGGATGAGCGGTCAGCACGCGGCGCTGCGGCGTTACTGGCAGGCGGTGACGCATCCACAGTGGGCGCTGGATGTCGGGCTGCAGGGGCGTCCTCACGATCTGGGGAACATCTCCACTTATCTCGGCAAGCCCACCGGGCTGGAAGATTATATCGGCTGGCTGGCAAACAACTTCGATCCCTCTATCTCCTGGCGCGATCTGGAGTGGATACGCGAGTTCTGGGAAGGGCCGATGGTGATCAAAGGCATTCTCGACCCGGAAGATGCGCGGGATGCGGTGCGGTTCGGCGCCGATGGCATCGTGGTTTCGAACCACGGCGGACGCCAGCTGGACGGGGTGCTCTCTTCGGCGCGTGCGCTGCCGGCGATTGCCGACGCGGTCAAAGGTGATATCACGATTCTGGCGGACAGCGGCATCCGCAACGGACTTGATGTGGTGCGGATGATCGCGCTGGGTGCGGACAGCGTGCTGCTGGGACGGGCCTTTATCTATGCGCTGGCGACCCACGGTCAGCGCGGCGTGGAGAACCTGCTGAACCTGATTGAGAAGGAGATGCGTGTCGCCATGACGCTTACCGGTGCCAAATCGATCGGCGAAATCACCCGCGACTCGCTGGTGCAGGCGGAGGCTTTGCTGAGCCCGCAGCTCGCGCCCTCCCGTCCCCGCGCCGTGAGTTGAGCCTGCGAAAGCGAATGTATTGTCTATACTTACCACCTTAACCAACAGGAGGAATGACATGACCATTCATAAGAAAGGCTCGGCGCATTGGGAAGGCGACATCAAAGGTAAAGGCACGGTCAGCACCGAGAGCGGTGTGCTGAGCCAGCAACCCTATGGTTTCAACACCCGTTTCGAAGGTGGCAAAGGCACCAACCCGGAAGAGCTGATCGGTGCAGCGCATGCGGCCTGCTTCTCAATGGCCCTGTCGCTGATGCTGGGTAATGAAGGCCACACGCCGCAGAGCATCGACACCACGGCTGACGTGTCACTGGATAAGAAAGGCGACGGCTTTGCCATCACTAAAGTGGCGCTGACCAGTACCGTCTCTCTGCCCGGTATTGATGAGTCCGCCTTTGATGAGATCATCAATAAAGCCAAAGCGGGCTGCCCGGTTTCTCAGTTGCTGAACGCGGAAATTACGCTGGATTACACTCTGAACAACTGATGAGTGCCGCGGGTCGCCGCAGGGCGGCCCGGGCGTGATACTCTGCACCTTCGGTCCTGTCGGGACCAGAACCGATGCGCCCTCTGGCGCATTTTTCATTTTCTGACAGTCTGACAGCGAGGAAACCAGGGTGACGGGGAAGCGGGGGGCAGATGAGCACAATAAAAGCGTTTGGCCGGGCCTCTTTTGGGCGTTGCTGCGGCTATGCCGGGCAGCCACTCTCCGGGCCTGAACCATGAAAGGCATGGACCGTCATACGCTGGGGCTGCTACTGATGCTGATTATCGTGCTGGAGGCCGTCCACTTTCTGCTTACGGCCTCGTGGCTGCCGTGGGGATAGCCGGTTACGCCCAGGCATCTTCTCGCCGTCGGGTGCGTACGTCGCTGCGCGCAATCTTATAAGCTTTGCGTGGATCGCCCACCACAAACTCAAAGGTTGGCGTGTAGTAAAAGGGTAACCAGCCGCCATAGCTGCTCTCCCACTCCCATCGGACGGGGCAGGGCCACAGAATGCCATCATATAAAAGATAATAAACCCAGCGTCCACCAGGACGACGGGGGCGTGATGTTTTCATGGGATTCACAACGGTAGTGGTTCACAACAGCTTATATTTTGTACGCTAAAGCGCCAGCTTGCAACGTTGCCGCCAGCTTTATTGACGCTGGTCCTGAATCAGCGATGAACTTCACCACAGAGCAGGACCACATTGGGTCTGACTTTATGGATACGATTGGCCATCGTTTCGCAGTCAACTTTGGTCGGATAGATGCGCTCCGAGACCGGCAGCGCCTCACAGGCATCGTAACCGCACGCGCTCACTAACAACACAAATCCTATTAACATGGTTCCTCTCCTTAACACGGTCTGGTGGTCCGGACTGTGGCGCTTTTTATCCTTTTTTAACATCCAGTATAGACAAACGTGACGGGGCGGCATGAACAGTGTGGGCGGAAGCCCGCCTGGCCCGGAGACAGCGGGGATGTTCAGGCGCCGCAGAAAAGGGGACGCCAGAGGTTAACCGGCAAAATACCAGGCGGGCAGCAGCGCGATCAGGTTATTCAGCGTGTGCAGGAAAATAGGCAGCGCCAGACTGTTACTCCGCAGCCGGGCATAGCAGAGCAGCAGCGAAAAGAGCGTCAGGGCAAGCAGCGTCTGCCAGTGCACATACTGGGTATGCATCACCGCAAACAGCAGGGAGGTCAGCAGCATACAGGCGAAGCGGCTGCGGGGGGCCCACAGCAGGAAACCCTGCAACAGAAAACCGCGAAACAGGACCTCTTCAAACACCGGGGCCAGCAGCACGGCAGTCAGCAGCAGGATCAGTAGCGAATTACGACCCTGCTGGGCCTGCATCACCAGCCACCCTTCCGGCTGCATGAACTGCATCTGTGCCGCCATCAGAACAAACAGCGCACCCGTAAACAGCAACGTTTGCAGCGTGCAGAGCTCACCCAGCGGCAAATCGGAGCGGCGCTGGCAGTAGAAGCGATAGAGCGGATAAATGACCGCAAATTCAAACAGGCAGAGTACCGGCACCAGCAGGCCGTCATTACGCAGCACGCTGTAGTTGGGGAACAGCGTGATCAGCATGGTAACCAGGTAATAGACCACAAAGCTGCCGACGTAGAACAGCGTCAGGGTCACTCTGTCGGAATTGGTGTTCATAGGCGACTCAGCCAGCGAAGGTTAGCGCATAGTAGCAACGCCCCCGATCGCTGTCGAGTCAGCCGGTAACAATCTTAAAGCGCTAAATTTTAACCGCAGACTAAACACCCGACCAGGCCAGCCGATAACTGAGAAAACTTATTGGTTCAGCAGCCATGTTGTCCTGCAGGCCACCCGTTTCAAACCCTGAATGTGTAGTGAGCACTTTTGATGACTTTTAATCCTCCGGCGCCGCCGTCAGCGCCATTCAGCCATGCTACAGAAGATCGCACTGTCCGCTTTACGCGGCGCAGCCTGCGCACGCTTTCGCTGCTGCTGTTTGGCGTGCTGGTGCTCTCAATGCTGATGGTGCTGACAATTGCGCAGCGGCAGAACAGTGTCTCGGTGGAGCATGACCGGCTGCTGATGCAGCAGGCGTGGAAAACCCGGCAGGAGGCGATGGTCACCGACATCCGGGATTATGCGTTCTGGGGCGAAGCCTGGCGCAATCTGCATGTCAGGGTCAACAAAGTCTGGGCGTATGATGAAGAGAACTTTGGCCCCGGACTCTACGAAGAGTACCACTATGAGGGCGTGTTTGTGGTCGATGGCCAGGGCCGTACCACGTACACCGTGATCGATGGCAGGCTCACCGAGACGCCACTGGAGGCCTGGCTGGGTAAAGAGGCGCAGTCGCTGATTGCGGACAGCCGTCGGCTCAACAACAAGGCGATAACACGGGATGTGCTGGTCAACCACACGCCCGCCATCGTGGTAGCTGCCCCGATCAGCAGTGGCAAAATAGCCAATGTGCCGCCAGTGGCAGGACCGCCATCCGTGATGGTCTTTGTGAATCTGTTCACGCCGGAAAAACTTCAGGCGCTGGGGGCGACGCTGGATGTGCGCGACCTGCGTCTGCCGGCTGGTGAAGAGGATGCGATGCATGAACCCCGTATGGTGCTGACGCCGCCAGGCGGCGAGTCGATTGTGCTGCGCTGGACGTCAAAAATGCCGGGCCTGGGCCTGCTCTGTTTTCTGCTGCCGCTGCTGATACTGATGGCGATCATCATCGGCATGATTACCCGGCGCGTCAGCCGCCACGCGCTCTCCAACGCCATTCTCTCTGACCGGCGCTTTGCGCTGCTGGCGATCAGTCAGCAGGAGCTGGCCAACAGTGAAGCGCGCTTTCGCGACCTCGCTGAAGCGGCATCAGACTGGATCTGGGAAACTGATGAAGAGGGCCGGCTGGTCTATCTCTCGGCGCGCTTTCACACCGTGACCGGCCACGACATCACACACTGGCTGGGACGTCATATCGATCAGCTGCTGACACATCCCAGCCATTCGCTGGTCGCCTGGCTGCGGCGTCAGGAGCAGGACGGGCAGACGATGCCGCTGCGCTGCCAGTTTATGTCTGCGCAGGGGCATCGGCGCATCGGCCAGCTGGTCGCGAAAACGATCTGGCGTGACGCGCAACGCATCGGCTTTCGCGGCACGGTATCGGACATCACCCAGGGCATGGAAGCGGAGGCGCGCATTCAGTTTCTGTCGCGTCACGATGTCTTAACCGGCCTGTCGAACCGCATCCAGCTGCAGGAGTTTCTGGCGCTGCACCTTGAGCAGCCCGAAAACAGGGTGCCGCTGACGCTGATTACCCTGGATCTCGATCAGTTCAGGCCGATCAACGAAACCTGGGGCCACGCGACGGGCGATGAGGTACTGAGTCAGGTCGCGCAGCGCCTGAAGCGTTGTATCGGCCCGCAGGAGCTGGTTGCGCGGTTAAGTGGTGATGAGTTTGTGCTGGTGCTGCGTGACACGAACCGTGAGCGGGTTGACCAGCGGTGCGCGCATCTGGTTCACGAGATCCAGCAGCCGATCAGCACGGGCCAGCATGTTCACTATCTCACCATCAGCATGGGGATCGCCTGCGTTCCGCAGGATGCTACCCATGCCGAAGTGCTGCTGCGCATGGCGGATATCGCACTGAACGAGGCGCGCGAAGCGGGGCGCAATCAGTGGGTCTGGTATGCCAATGAGATGGCCAGCCAGCGGGAAGATAAGCGTGAGATGGCGCGCCGGATTGAAAAGGCGCTGAAGAACAATGAGTTTCGCCTGCACTATCAGCCCCGTTACCAGCTGCTTACCGGACAGCTGGCAGGGGCGGAGGCGCTGATTCGCTGGCAGATTGCCCCGGATCAGTGGATTACGCCCGACCATTTTATTCCGCTGGCGGAAGAGAACGGCCTGATCGCCAGCATCAGCGACTGGGTGCTGATGCGCGCCTGTGAAGACGCACTGGGCTGGGGTGGCGATCGCTACGTTTCCGTCAATATTTCACCGATGGAGTTCCGCACCAGCGATCTGGTGCAGCGGGTCGCGAATGCGCTGGCAAAAAGTGGTCTGCCGGCGACCTGTCTGGAGCTGGAGATCACCGAGAACGTCACCCTGGAGCATCCGCAACATGCGCTGGAGGTGATGCAGGGATTACGCTCACTGGGGGTGAGGCTGACGGTGGATGATTTTGGAACGGGCTATGCGGCGCTGGGCTATCTGAAGACGTTTCCGTTTAACGGTCTGAAGATCGATCGCTCCTGGATGAAAGACTTCCCGGAATCGCAGCAGGCGCAGTCGGTGGTGGCCGGGATTATTGCGCTGGCGCGCGCTTTTGCCCTGACAATTACCGCCGAGGGCATTGAGACAGAAGCGCAGCTGAATCAGCTAAAACAGCTCTCGTGCGAAGAGGGGCAAGGCTACTTCCTCGGTCGGCCGATGCCGCTGGCAGCATTCAGTACGCTTCTGGAAAGGACCGCGCAGAATCCGGCTGAAATCCATTAACGGACTTTGACCGCGACGGCGGTCATCAGCATTGCGCAGACAATAAAGATTACCAGTTCCATCATGACCTCCTTAAGGCTAAGAACATTCCTATATAGTCTGGCGCCATCTCACCCCTTTTTTTAGGCACGGCGTGCGATTAATCTTAAAAAATCGCGCTGTGGGCCAGCCGGTTTCACGTGGGCTGTCATAACTTTATCTTTCCGGGCTTCAGACCGGCGGGCACGTTTTGCTACGCTTAGGGGAAAGTTTTACCCGTCCAACAGGAGAATGAACGTGAAATTTTATGGAAAAGGGCTGCTGGTAACTGGCCTGTTTGCACTCACCGCCTGTCAGTCTGCCTCTCAGCCCGACACCGCGCGCGTGGCTCAGGATCCCGAAACGGACCGCTGCGGCGCGTCTCAGTTTCAGAACTACGTTGGCAAACCCTTAACGGCGTTACAGGGGCAGCACTTCGATCAGCAGGTACGTCCTATTCCGTATAACGCGGCGGTCACGATGGACTTCAACCTCAGCCGGCTTAATTTTCTGGCCGACAAAAATGGCACGATCAGCTCGGTTTATTGTGGCTAACGGCAGCGATGTCATAGGGTTGTCATAATGACAGGCGAGGATAGCAGCGCGTCAGAGAGACGTCCTCGTCACACAATAAATAGTGCTCGTCTTGTTTATTCCCGCCCCGGCGGGAATTTTTTTAGCGCCTTCGGGCCGGAACAGGAGCAGAGAAATGAAACGCATCGTGGCACTCATGCCCGCACTGTTACTCAGCAGCATGCTGGCGCAGGCATCCAGCGCGGAAGCCTGGAAAAAGAGTCATGAAACGATGGTGCAGGCGTGCATTAACGCCAGCCACCTGAGCAAAGTCCGGGTGCTGGGTGACGCCATTGAGTATGACGATACTACCGGCTACAGCGTCCTGCTGCTGGAGGGACGCTATCCGCAGCGCCACATGCAGAACCAGCGGGGGCGGGAGTTGTGCCTGTTTCAGCGCAGCAGCGGGCGGGCCAGCGTCAGCGAAGCGGATAAACTGCGCTGGGTGAAATAGCGGGCGCGTTATTCCTCAGGCTGCGTCCCGATAAGCTGAGTCAGCAGGGCGCCGTAGCGTTGCAGCTGCATCTCGTCGCCCTCGACTTTCAGCTTATCAATCACCCGCGCAATAATAGCTTTATTGGTGGCGGGCTCTCCCGCTTCCATTAATTCACGCAGAATCACTGCCAGCAGGTCAGATTCAGGCGGCGTGCGCCAGTTCGGGCTGCTGAAATAGTCTCTGATTGCACGGCTGGCGCTGTCTGGTGCTGTACGCATTCCCCACCTCCGCTAAAACAGTGCCCGTTCTTATGGCGGGCATGCGCATGTCAGTCTATGAAGCTGATTCGCCTCAGCGTCGTCGGACGGTACCGTTTTTTTTGCGGAGGGCGTCGCGCCGATCAGAGAGATCGCCACACCGCCGTGACTGGCGGTTTTTTAAACATAGAAGCACCGCAGAATGTTGTCAGTAACAGAATGACCTATTTTTCCATATTGATGGGGGCGGGCAGAGAAACCGGGCGTCAGGCAGGCAGTGTCAGTCATCTGGCGGAAAAATGGGGTGGCGAATTGCGCGGCATCAACGGCGACCCGGCTTTTTGCCGCTGCTGTTTGTCGCCCTCTCTTTTGTGACCCGTACGACGCAGCCGGGCGAGCTGCGTTTTCTGCCGGGCTTCGCCGATGGCGCGATGATGCCTGCGGTGCGTCGACACAAACACTGGCCGGATCTTCGGTTATCACCCCCTCTTTTATGTTTCCTGGCTACTGCCGGGGGCGGCGGTGTTGGCGGCGGCAGGTTTTCGCCGGGTCTCCTGTCCACCGCCCTGGTGGTGCGGGTTAATGTGATGCGTCTGACGCGTTTTTACCGGCGTCCGGTGACCGCGCGACCGGCAGGCGAATCCTCAGCTCAGCCTGCCAGCGCTGCTGGGTCAGCAAAAATTCAGGACTGACGCTGGGACTCCAGGAGTCATCGCCGCCGACGCCCATGTGGCAGGCATCCAGATGCAGCCAGCAGCCCGCTTCCGGGCGCAACAGGTGGCGATGCGAGGTTTCACGCAGCTGCTCCAGGCTGAAGCGACTCAGTGAGAACGCAAAATCGCCGCTGACCTGCCAGCTGCCGCTGTCCAGTTCACGGGTGCCGCCACGCAGCCCGTTCTCGCCCGGGAACACGTAGGGCGTGAAAAGCTGCTCCAGCGGTTGCTGCCAGCGGGAAAACTGCGCGGCCAGCTGACGATCGGGGTAGTTTTCATGCGGCCCCAGACCAAGCCAGCTTACCTGCTCCGGGATCTGCGCCAGCTGACAGCGCACGCCGATGCGCGCGGGCGGCGGCAGGCCGCGCGACTGTTCAACCGCAAGCTGCAGCTGTAACTCGCCCTGGTCGTTGATCAGGTAACGTTTACGGCTGATAAAGGCGAGCCGATCGCAGGCGTACCAGCCATGCTGCGTTTCGATCAGCACCGACTGCGGCAGCGCATGGGCGGTCAGGGCGATCAGGCGGCTGTGCATCCGGTCATAACCGGCGGCTTTCCAGCGTTCGACCCAGGCATGCGGATCGACCCGCTCCGCTTCACTGGTGCCAATATCGTTGTCCAGCGGCGCCCGGATAAAGCAGTCCTGAAGGGGAGAGAGCAGCGTCGGCTGCTCATCCACCATCCACTGCGTCAGTTCACCGCTCTGGCGTGAAAAGTGCCAGCGCTGCTGCGGGTGGCTGACCACGATCTCATCGGCCGCCTCATGCAGAACCGGCGCCTCACCCGCTTCCGGCAGCGGCAGTAGCGCCATCGTCGAGGGCAGCGCCCACTGATCCCAGGCGACACGCCAGTCGGCGGGGCTCCACGCTGTCGGCTGGACCTGATAAACCGCGACATTAAGCCAGCAGTCGCCCTGCAGCGCGGGCGGTTCTGGCAGCGTGATGCGCTGCTGGCCCTGCGCGGCAATATCCAGCGGCACCTCCCCCTGCGCCACCACGTTGCCCGCCTGTTCGATGCACCAGCGCAGGATCTCGTTGTCGCTGTGGCGGAACAGGAAGTCGCTGCTGACCGTAAAGCTCAGCGGATTATCGGGATCGGCGGTAAACAGATAGAACTGCTGCGCACGCTGCGCTTCATAGAGTGCCGGATGCGGCGAGCGATCGGCAAACACCAGCCCGTTCATACAGAACTGACGATCGTTCGGCTTGTCGCCAAAGTCACCGCCGTAGGCCTGCCACGGATTGCCCCGATCGTCATAGCGGGTCAGGCTCTGATCGACCCAGTCCCAGACAAAGCCGCCCTGCAGGCGCGGAAACGACCGGAACGCCTGCCAGTACTTCGCGAACCCGCCAAAGCTGTTGCCCATGGCATGCGCATATTCACAGAGGATCAGCGGACGGGTTTCGCCCGGCAGGCCGATCCACTTCTTCAGCGACCATTTTGGCACGGCCGGGAACGGCTGATCCTCATCCACCCTGGCGTACATCGGACAGATAATATCGGTGGCGGCGGTATCGGCACCGCCGCCTTCATACTGAACCGGGCGGGTGGGATCGCTGCTTTTCACCCAGCGATACAGCGCATCGTGAGTCGCGCCATGCCCCGACTCATTGCCCAGCGACCAGATAATAATGCTGCAGTGGTTACGATCGCGCTGCACCATGCGCGTCACCCGTTCGCTATAGGCGGCGAACCAGCGTGGATCGTCGGAGAGCCGGTTCATCGGCTGCATCCCGTGCGTTTCGATATTCGCTTCATCCACCACATAGAGCCCATACTGATCGCAGAGCCGGTACCAGAGCGGATGGTTAGGGTAGTGCGAACAGCGCACCGCATTGAAATTGTGCTGTTTCATCAGGGCGATGTCGCGGCGCATGTCCGCTTCAGTCACCACCTGACCCCGCTCCGGGTGATGTTCATGACGGTTAGTGCCGCGGATCAGCAGCGGTTTGCCATTCAGACAGAGCAGGCCGTTATCGATGGTGACCTGACGGAAGCCCACGTCATACGCTTCCACCTCCACTACCTGCTGATCCGCATCCAGCAGCGCCAGCGTGGCGCGATAGAGATGGGGTGTTTCGGCGCTCCAGAGCGCGGGCTGCGGCACCGGCAGGGTGAGCAGTGCGCGTTCGGGGTAGTGACCCCGCTCATCGATAATGGCGCTGCCCAGCGGCTGCTGACACTGTGCAATCTGCTGCTCACCGCGCCACAGCGTAAGGCGCAGCTGGCAGGCTGAGGTGGCCGCTGCGGGCAGGGCAACGCGAACCCGGGCGCGCAGGTCAGCATGGGAAAATTCCGGGCTGAGCCGGGTTTCCAGCTGAACATCCGCCAGATGCACCTGAGGTTTGTGCAGCAGCGTGACGTCGCGGAAAATACCGCTCATCCGCCACATATCCTGATCTTCCAGATAGCTGCCGTCGCTCCAGCGCAGCACCATCACCGCCAGCCGGTTCTGGCCGGCCTGCAGCGCGTCGCTCAGGTCAAATTCCGCCGGCAGACGACTATCCTGCGAGTAACCGATCCAGTGGCCATTGCACCAGAGGTGAAAGGCGGAGTTGACCCCGTCAAAGATGATGCGGGTCTGTCCGGAAGCGAGCCACTCCGCGTCCGGCGTAAATGTGAGCGAGTAACATCCAGTGGGGTTGTCTGCCGGGACAAACGGCGGATTGACCGGAATCGGATACTGCACGTTGGTGTAGATGGGCGCATCAAAGCCGTGCATCTGCCAGTTGGCCGGGACAGGCAGGGTCGTAGCGTCCGGCAGATCCTGCAGCAGCCAGCTGGCGGGCACCGCCTCAGGTTGTGCAAAGTAACTGAATCCCCACTCTCCGTTGAGGCTGCGCAGTGAGGCGGAAGGGCGGTCATCGCGGGCGGCCATTTCATCGCGCCAGCTGGCGAACGGCGGATGTGCATCCAGCCGATGCAATGAGGTCACCACCGGGTTTTCCCAGTCGCGCCGGGAGAGAATATCGCTAAGAGCTGCCTGAGAGAGTGTCATGTGGGTATCCTGTAAATGTAATGCGCTCACAATGCGCAAAATTGCGCAGGCTGTAAAGAGTCCGCCGTCCCGATTCAGACAAATAATGTTGCCGCAAAACCTGGCGGAATGTTGTGATTGTGCCGCCTTACTGCGGGTAAACCGTTAAGTCTGGTCAGCAAAAATGAATAGCGGCCGGTTGCGGAGGAATCTCACTTGTCGCCATGCGGGGAGCTTCATACACTCAGCCCGATTTTTTTCACTCTGAGGTTATTATGATTCGAATCCTTAAGCTGGCGGCCATCCTGGCATTGGTCACAACGTTAAGCGGATGCCTCTTCCCGCCGCCGGGCGGCGGTGGCGGATGGGGCGGCCACGGTGGCGGGCCGGGCCGCGGATTTATCGATCCCCGTTAAGCGGAGTACGCGGCGGGCGAAACCGTTAACCGCCGCGCGGTCAGCCCGCAAAACGTTTCGCCCGCCAGAGTCAGCCGGTACCGGCGAAGAAAAGCGCCGGGATGCGGGCTAACTCACTGAAAAAAAGGCTGTTGCCCTCTGTTTTTTTAGCCAGCGTGGTGATAATTTCAGCGTTCCATCCTCGCTGAGGCAACAGTATGAAAAACCTGATTGCTGAGTTACTGGTTAAGCTGGCTGAAAAAGAGGCGACAGTGAAAGAGCAGGTGGCGCAGATCGAGGCGCTGGAAATTGTCGTCACCGCACTGATTCGCAAACTGGATCCGCAGCACCATCGCGAGATCATGACCACCATTGATAGCGCCATGGCCCATGTAGCCGATGACGATGATGATGCGCAACTGCTGCGCGACCACATCGACAGGCTGCTGCGGCATCCCCGCCACTGAGCCTTCCGCCCCCGCCGGGAATGGGATCTTCACATCACTTTGACCTGAAACATTTTCCGCTTTACTTATTCGCTGCCAGAATAACAGGGAACAATCCACACTGGAGATAACAGGATGAAAGTCGGTTTAATGGCAATGATGATGGCCGGTCTGCTGGTGAGTGGCGTGGCCGGTGCGGCAGAAAAAACCCCGCAGCAGGAGAAGATGACCGTCTGTAACCAGCATGCTAAATCGCAGGATCTCAAAGGGGATGCGCGCAAAACCTTTATGAGCGAATGCCTGAAGAAAGAGAGCAAGCTCTCACAGATGTCGCCGCAACAGATGAAGATGAAAAACTGTAACGGCGAGGCTGGCGAGAAAAAGTTAACGGGTGATGCGCGTAAAACCTTTATGAGCCAGTGCCTGAAAAAGAGCTGACCGCTTCTCCGGCCACTGCGGTGGCCGTTTCTTCCCGCCTCACTGTCCCGATTAAATTACCTGTTTAAACAACAGGTTAAATTTCTGATAAATATTCCTCCTCAGGCTTCCCGCTTCCTTTGCCACACTTACTGTTTGTGAGGATTTACGCAGAACGCTGTTCTGCTACGTCGCCCCCATCAGAAGCGCTAAAGGAGCCATGCCGTGAATTATCAATTTATCGTCGACCTGAACGATCTGCCCCAGCGACAGCCGGTTAAAAAAACGCTTGGCGAAACAGACCTGTTATTGATCCGTGACGGGGAACATGTCCGCGCTTACCAGGCGAAATGCCCTCACGCGGGTGCGCCGCTGGAGCAGGGCGCGATCTGCGGCGACCGGCTGGTCTGTCCGTGGCACAAAGCCGCCTTTGATCTGGCCGATGGCAAAATGTGTGAACCGCTGGCGCTGGCCGATCTTAAACAGTACCCGCTGCGCATCGAAGAGGGGCGGGTGCTGGTGAACCCGAAAGCGATGTCGCCTGCCGCACCGATTGGCAGCGGGGCGGCCGCACCGGTTTATGTGGTACTCGGCGGAGGGGCGGCAGGGAGCGCCGCGCTGTGGCGTCTGCGTCACGACGGCTTTAAAGGCCGGCTCATCCTGGTGGAACGCGAAGCGGACGCACCCTACGATCGCACCGCACTGACCAAATTTGTCCCCTCCGGCAAAATGGCGATCGACGAGGTGCCGCAGCTGCTGAAAGCCGATGTCATGGACCATGTTGAGCGTATTCAGGCCCGGGTAAGCCGTCTCGATGCGCAGCAAAAACGGCTGATCTTCGATGATGGCGAAACGCTGAATTTTGACAGGCTGCTGATCGCCAGCGGCGCCGCGCCGGTGCTGCCTGAACTTCCGGGCCGTGACCTGGAGGGCGTCCACCTGCTGCGCAGTAAAGCGCAGACGGATGCGCTGCTGAAGGCGGTGGATGCCACTCATAAGATTGTGATTATCGGCAACAGTTTTATCGGCACCGAACTGGCCTCTGCGCTGCGTAACCGTGATATCGATGTCACCGTGGTTGCCCGTCAGGCGCTGCCTTTTGCGAAACGGTTCGGCGAGCAGATTGGCCGCTATTTTTATCAGCTGCATGCGCAAAACGGCGTGAAGTGGGTGCAGGGCGAGATCGAAGCCCTGGAGGGGGAGCAGCAGGTCAGCGGCGTCCGGCTCAAAGGCGGGCAGCAGGTCTCGGCCAGCGTAGTGCTGTTTGCCACCGGCGTCAAACCGGTCACCGACTTTATCCACGATCTGCCGCTGGCTGAAGATGGCAGCCTGCAGACGGATGAACAGTTGCGGGTCGCGGACGCAATCTGGGCGGCCGGTGATATCGCTACCTATCCGTCAGCCCAGGGGCCGCTGCGCATTGAGCACTATCGTGTCGCCCATCAGCAGGGACAGACCGCCGCCTGGAATATGCTGGATCGGGCCGTCGCCTATGATCGTGTGCCGTTCTTCTGGACAGCCCAGTACGGCACCCGTTACGAGTATCTGGGTCATGCCGAAGAGTGGGACAATTTTCAGCTGCTCGGTTCGCTGGAGGAGAAGAAGTTTATGGCGTTTTATGGACAGCAGGGGAACGTGGCCGCGATCTGCTCATGCGGCCTCTACACGCTGACCGCTGAACTGATTGAACGGATGCAGCAGCCGATGACGCTGGAGGAGGCGGTGGCGCTCTGCCAGCCACACCTCGGTTAATGCGGGCGCAGGGCGACGGCGTGAGCCGGTTCGTCCTGCGTTTTCATGCCACCGTCAGCTGCGGCTCAGCGCCTCTGATTTCGCCATGCAGTGCTGCATCGCCTCAATCACCGCCGACCGCATCCCTTTCTGCTCCAGCACCCTGACCGCTTCGATGGTGGTGCCGCCAGGTGAACAGACCATATCTTTGAGTTCGGCAGGATGTTTGCCGGTGGTCAGCACCATCTCCGCTGCGCCTTTCACCGCCTGCGCCGCAAACTGGTAAGCCTGGGCGCGTGGCATGCCGCCAGAAACGGCCGCATCCGCCATCGCTTCGATAAACATAAACACATAGGCCGGTGCAGAGCCGCTGACGCCGACGACAGAGTGAATCAGATATTCATCCACCACCGCCGCGTTGCCAAAGCTCTCAAAGATCGCCACGACCTCGTCGATTTCAGCCTGCTCAACCAGCACATTTGGCGTCACCGAGGTCATACCCTGGCTCACCAGCGAAGGGGTATTCGGCATCGCCCGGACAATTTTGCGATCGTAACCCAGCACCGATGAGAGCGAGTCGAGCGTGACACCCGCTGCAATCGACACCACCATCGCCTCTTTTTTCAGGCTGCCCGACAGCTCTTTCAGGACTTTCAGGATGACATTCGGCTTCACCGCGCCGAAGAGAATGTCCACCTCGCGCGCCAGCGCCTCTGCGCTCTCTGCTGCACGAATGCCATACTCCTCCGCCATCGCCCGATTCGTTTCGGCTTTGCGGTCGTAGACGAAAATATCTGATGGAGTGACTTTTCCACTCTTTACCAGTCCGCCGACGATGGCTTTCGCCATGTTTCCGCCGCCAATAAACCCGATTTTTTTTGTCAGCACCGCTCTCTCCTCAGGACAGTCGTCATTTTGTTATCAGGCAGCTTACTTCAGCCAGCCTGAATAACAAGTCATCGTCACTGCCGGACAGCGCAGCGCAAATAAAATTTGCCATTTAAACGGAACCCGGCAAGATCGAGCCTTCTCTGACTGTAAGGAATTAAGATGTCTATCTGGGTCGATGCGGATGCCTGTCCGAATGTGATTAAAGAGGTGCTTTATCGTGCGGCGGACCGCACCGCGACCACGGTCACTTTTGTGGCGAATCAGTTTCTGCGCGTACCGCCATCGCCTTATCTGCGCACGTTGCAGGTACCTGCCGGGTTTGATGTCGCGGACAACGAGATCGTCAGACGTGTGCAGCCTGGCGATCTGGTGATCACTGCGGATATTCCGCTGGCGGCGGAGGTGATTGAGAAGGGAGCGGCGGCGCTTAACCCGCGCGGCGAACGTTACTCACCGGCGACGATTCGTGAGCGCCTGACCATGCGCGATTTTATGGACACCCTGCGCTCAAGTGGCGTGCAGACCGGCGGCCCCGCGACCATGAGTCCGCGTGACCGCCAGCAGTTTGCCAATGAGCTGGATAGCTGGCTCACTCAGCAGAAGCGTGGCAATTAAACGAAGCTGTCGTCATCGTCGAAATCGCTGCCGCCAAAATCGTTAAGATCGCCATTGTTGGCATAATCCGTGTCCCAGCCGCTATTCTGATCCAGGAAGCTGCTGTCGTTGCCGCCGTTAAAGCTATCAGCCTGATCGTCGCCACCGTTAAAGGTGTTGAGGTTATCGTTGATCTCAGGCAGCGGCGGTTCGTTGATAATGTTAACGATCTCCTCCGGCTGCGAGTGATGGAACATGCTGGTCAGCATATCCGCCATCACCACGCCGCCTGCGACGCCCACGGCCGTCTGCAGTGCGCCGCCCAGGAAGCCGGTGCCGCGCGGTGCCGCGGCCTGCGCGGGTGCATACTGCTGCTGAGCCGGTTGCTGTGGCGCACTGTTCCACGGCGACTGCTGCTGCTGAACAGGCTGCTGCTGGCGCGAACCGCTGCCAAACAGCCCTGACAGAAAGCCGCCGCTGCTCTGCGCGGGCTGCTGCTGTTGCTGCTGTTGCAACTGAGTAACCTGGCTTTCCAGCGCCGATATCTTCTCATTCAGTTTTTTCAGCGCCGCTTCCTGAATCAGGATCGCCTGCGCCATATAGTAGGGGGCGCCAGGCTGGGTCTGAAGATGCTGGTTTATCAGTTGTTCGGCTGCGGCATCCCGAGCCACGGTCTGGCTTTCAGCCTGTTTCAGACGGCTGAACAGCCCTTCGATTAGTTGTTGTTCTTCGCGTTGCATGATGACTCTCCTGTGGCGATGGTTAACAGTATATGTGGGCGCCAGCGGGAAAAGTAAAATCGGGGCGGTAAGCAAATATTGCCAGCCGCGATTATCCCCGGTTTTGCGCAATATTTACCGCCCTGTCTGGCCGCTGATGCACAAAGTGTGCATGGGTTTGGCCTTGAAAAGATAGAGATTATCGCCGTTAAGGAGACGAAAATGCGTAAATCGTGCCTGACGGGTGGAGGCCATAATAATTTCCAGTTATCATGCGTCGCATTAATCAGCACACCATGCAGCCGCATCGCGCGGTCAGGCGGAGGAACGGCCCTGATGTCACTACCCATCTTTTTGATTGGCGCTCGCGGTTGCGGCAAAACCACGGTCGGCGAGGCGTTGTCGCAGGCGCTGGGCTATGCCTTTACGGATACCGATCACCATCTGCAGCTCACTACGCAGCGCAGCGTGGCCGAGATTGTGGCAGAGGAGGGCTGGGAGGGGTTCCGCGCCCGTGAAGCGCAGTCGCTGCGGGCCGTCACCGCACCCTGCACCGTCATCGCCACCGGCGGCGGAATGGTTCTGGCTGAAGAGAACTGCCGTTACATGCAGGAGCAGGGACAGGTCATCTGGCTCAGTGCATCGCCGGAGGTTCTGGCAGAGCGGCTGGAAAGTGAACCCGAAGCGGCTCAGCGTCCGACCCTGACCGGGCGGCCCATCGCAGACGAGATGAGTGATGTGCTGCGCGAGCGCGCGCATCTCTATCAGGCCGCAGCGCACCATCAGGTGGATGCCATGCAGTCACCTGAGCGGGTGGTGGAGGCGATCCTGCTTTCGCTCTCCCTGGCGCGCGCCAGCTGACCTCAGATTTTTCCCGCTTCCGGCCCGCTTCAGACTCCATTGTCTATACTGATCCCATGGCAGGCAGCAGCCTGTCCTGTGGAATGTTATTCAGACAAGAGGGACACCGTATGCCGACCAGACCACCCTATCCGCGTGAAGCGAAAATCGTGCCTGTTGAGAAGGGCCCTGAAGGAAAGAAAGTCACGTATTATGAACTGCGTGCCGATCATCCCAAACCCAATTCGTTAATCAGTGAGCATGAGACGGAAGAAGAAGCGCGTGATGCCAAAGCGCGCTACGAAGACGTCGAAAAAGAGTAAATGCTGATGCTGGCAGGGAAGCCGGCCTGTTTGCCTGCGGCGTTTTGCCCGCAGAGGCGGATCTCACAGCCACCTGACATTGCGTCTGTGTCCTTTCTCCGCTTATTCCCTCCTTTCCCCCTCGTATCAGGGCGATTTCCGGCTCCGTGCCCGGCCCGGCTGAAGAGATCACAAACGGCCATGATTTCGCGTGACAGATCAGCAGGTTCCCTTCTACACTGCCAGACACACACATGTGCTCTGGAGAACGGTTATGCTCAACATCAGTGAGTATTTTGACGGAAAAGTTAAGTCTATCGGTTTTGATAGTGCGAGCACGGGCCGTGCCAGCGTGGGCGTGATGGCAAAAGGGGAATATACCTTCGGAACCGGCCAGCCGGAAGAGATGACCGTGGTCAGCGGTTCGCTTAAGGTGCTGCTGCCAGGCGAAACCGAATGGAAATGGTTTGAAGCGGGTTCAGTGTTTAACGTGCCCGGCCACAGCGAATTTCATCTGCAGGTCGGCGAACCCAGCTCCTATCTCTGCCGTTACCTGAAAGGTTAAATAAAGGGCCGCTCAGCGGCCCTTTTAGTTTGCGGCGAACCGCGCACCGGGTGATTCAGGCAGCAATAAACATGCGTTACGCCCCGGTAACAGGTCCAGACCAGGAACGTCCCGCCCCGGATGACATTTTACGTCCCGCCGATCTGAGCGTGTTTCAGCCCTGACCGGATCTTACCGCCAATGCGGGCAGACCGTGCCTGAATGATGCCGCCGGGTGACTTAACGCTGAGCTTCGCCGCCGAGTGCTTCCACCAGATTGCTGGTCAGGGCGGCCAGTTCGCTGGTCATCAGGATAAAGTCCGCATCGAAGCGCTGGGCAAAATCTTCGCGGTCGATGTCGTCATTCTGGTCGCGCAGCGTATCGCTGAACTTCAGGCGCTTCACTGAACCATCGTCGGCCAGCACGAACTGAATACGCTCCTGCCAGTCGAGGGCCAGTTTGGTTACGACTTTGCCCGCTTCGATATGGTTGGCGATCTCATCGCATACCAGATCCTGTTTTTTGCAGCGGATCACGCCGCCATCTTCCAGCAGGGCTTTCAGCTCCGCTTCGTCCATCAGCGCAAAACCGGCGGGCAGATCGCCCGAACGCACCCATTCGGTCAGGGTCAGCTCAATCGGGTTTTCCAGCGTCAGGGGCACCACCGGCAGGGAACCCAGACTTTTGCGCAGCAGCGCCAGCGTATCTTCCGCTTTTTTCGCGCTGGCACAGTCCACCATAATCAGGTTGTTGACCGTGTCGATCCACATAAAGGTCTGGCTGAAACGGCTGAAGGCGCGCGGCAGCAGGCTGTGCAGCACTTCATCTTTCAGCGAATCTTTTTCGGTCTTCTTCAGCTTACGGCTCTGCTCTGCTTCCAGCTTGTCGATTTTCGCTTCCAGCGCCTGTTTCACCACCGGCGAAGGCAGAATTTTCTCTTCTTTGCGGGCGCAGATTACGATCTGACCCTTATTTTCATGGGTCAGGGCGTCGCTGCGGTTGCCCATCGGCGGGACCCAGCCCGTCTTGCTCATATCCTGACTGCCACAGGGCGAAAACGTGAAAGCGTCGAGCTGTTTTTCCATCTCATCTGCGGACAACGGAATGTCACGATTCAGACGATAAACCATCATATTTTTAAACCACAACATCGGGATTCCTTACCGTAGCGCGATCGGGCGCACAAGTCTGCGAGAGTCAGCGCGCATGATAACGAAACATGGGCGTGGTTTCATTGCCTTTCCGGCAGAGCCCTTTTACTGTATTTCTCACCTGACTCATCAACGAGGAATTCACCTTGCGTATAGGCATCGATCTCGGCGGCACCAAGACAGAAGTCATCGCGTTGTCAGATAAGGGAGAGGCGCTGTTCCGACAGCGGGTGAATACCCCGCGTGATGATTATCAGGCAACCGTGCAGACGATTGTCGATCTGGTTTTCCTGGCCGAGCAGAAAACCGGCGAAACCGGCACGGTCGGCATCGGGATCCCTGGCTCACTTTCGCCCTACACAAAGCGGGTAAAAAATGCCAACTCGACCTGGCTGAACGGTCAGCCGCTGGACAAGGATCTGGCCAGGATGCTGAACCGGGAGGTGCGTATCGCCAACGACGCCAACTGCCTGGCGGTGTCGGAAGCGATCGACGGGGCCGGGGCCGGTCGATCGGTCGTCTTCGCCGTGATCATCGGCACCGGATCGGGCGCGGGCGTGGCGATCAACGGAGAATCACGCATCGGGGGCAACGGCAACGCCGGTGAGTGGGGCCACAATCCGCTGCCGTGGATGGATGAGGATGAACTGCGTTATCGTGAGGAGGTCCCCTGTTACTGCGGTCAGAAGGGCTGCATAGAGACCTTTGTGTCCGGCACCGGCTTTGGCATCGACTACCAGCGGCTGAGCGGGGTTCATCGCAAAGGGGCGGAGATCGTCTCGCTGCTGGCGCAGAAGGATCCGATCGCCGGGCTGGCGATGAGCCGCTATGAGATCCGGCTGGCGAAATCGCTGGCGCATGTGGTGAACCTGATCGATCCCGATATCATCGTGCTGGGCGGCGGCATGAGCAATGTGGATCGTCTCTACCAGACCGTGCCGCTGCTGATGAAGACGTGGGTGTTTGGCGGCGAGTGCGAAACGCCGGTTTGCAAGGCGCAGCATGGCGACTCCAGCGGCGTGCGCGGTGCCGCGTGGCTCTGGCCGCTGCACGGCTGATGCCGGGATCTTCGCTGGCGATTCAGCGCCCGTTGTCAGGCGCTGAATCGTTCATCACTGTTGCGCGACTGAGCCGCCGCTATTCGCCCACCAGCATACTGTCCTGCGGAGCCTGCGCGCGCTGCGTTTTGGTCGCCAGAAAATAGAGCCAGCCTGCCAGCATAATGGCAACAAACAGCGCGCCAATCACCGGGTTGAACCAGAGCATCGCCAGCAGGCAGACCACCGACAGCAGCAGGGCGATGCCAGGCACCACCGGATAGCCAGGCGCCCGGAAACTGCGCGCCATCTCCGGCGCGCTGCGCCGCAGTTTAAACAGGCTCAGCATGCTCATGATATACATCACAATTGCGCCAAACACCGCCAGCGTAATCATCGCCGCCGTCAGCGTCATTCCCTGCAGATTAATCACGCCGTCGCTGTAGATCGCTGCAATACCCACGACGCCGCCGAGAATAATGGCCCGATGCGGCGTATGGAAACGCGACAGTTTTGCCAGAGAGGGTGGCAGATAGCCCGCGCGAGCCAGGGCGAAAAACTGGCGGGAATAGCCGAGGATAATGCCGTGGAAGCTGGCAATCAGGCCAAACAGCCCGATCCAGACCAGCATATGCATCCAGGTCGAATGTTCGCCGACAATCATTTTCATCGCCTGCGGCAGCGGGTCATTGATATCGGAGAGTTTCCGCCAGTCGCCTGCGCCGCCCGCGAGCAGCATCACACCAATCGCCAGCACCACCAGCGTCAGAATCCCGCTGATGTAGGCGCGGGGAATGGTTCGCTTCGGATCTTTCGCCTCTTCAGCCGCCATCGCCGCGCCCTCGATGGCGAGAAAAAACCAGATGGCAAAAGGAATCGCGGCGAAAATGCCGGAGAAGGCGGGCAGACCGAAACTGTCGCTGCCCGCCCAGCCGTGTGCGGTAAAGTTAGCCAGGCTGAAGCCGGGTGAGACGACGCCCATAAATACCAGCAGCTCCAGCACCGCCAGTACGGTCACCACCAGCTCAAACATCGCCGCCAGCTTCACGCCGAGAATATTCAGCGTCATAAACAGCAGATAGGCGCCCACCGCCGCAGTTTTCGGGTTAAGAGCGGGATACTGCACGTTGAGATAGGCTCCGATCGCCATGGCAATTGCCGGGGGCGCAAAAACAAACTCAATCAGCGTCGCCAGACCGGCGATCAGCCCGCCGGTTTCGCCAAAGGCGCGGCGGCTGTAGGCAAAGGGGCCGCCCGCATGGGGGATCGCGGTGGTCAGTTCGGTGAAGCTGAAAATAAAGCAGGTATAGAGCGTGGCGATCAGCGCGGTGGTCACCAGAAATCCCAGCGTGCCCGCCACGGCCCAGCCATAGCTCCAGCCAAAGTATTCGCCTGAGATCACCAGGCCAACCGCAATTCCCCACAGATGCAGCGTGCCCAGCGTGGGCTTGAGTCTGTCTGTCATACCGTTATCCCCGTCGTTGTTGGTCTCACGCGGCGTTACACCGCCATGACGCTAAAGCAGTGATAATGCCGAAGCCCGGCGCGGCGCGACTTGACGCAGGCGCAGTGATTTCTGTCCTCCGCGGTCAACTCAGCGGCAGCAACCGGGCTGGCTGCACGCTGCGGTCAACTTTGTCTCTTCTGAGGTCAAGCAGCGCCGCAGCCGGCGACGCATGCTGAGTTCACGCAAGTGACCAGGAGCCGGAGTGATGAGCGCTAAACAATATGACAATCTGAATGATTCCCAACTGACCCTGATGGCCCGGCAGGCGCTGGCCTGTTATCCCGCCGCGCTGCAGGGCACGCTCAGCCTGCTGTGCCGATCTGAGAACGCCACCTTTCTGCTGCAGGCCGCTGGCCGCCGTTATGCGCTGAGGCTGCACCGTGGCGATTATCATCAGAAGGCAGACATCGCCAGCGAACTGCTGTGGCTCGATGCGCTGCGCGAAACCGGCATCATGGTGCCGGAAGCGGTGCCGGATAAGACGGGCGAAAAGGTCCTGACGCTGCGGCTGCCGGATGGCGGAGAGCGTTACGCCGTGCTGTTTCACTGGATCGAGGGGGAGATGCCCACGACCGAGGTCGATCCCCGCGCTTTTCAGCAGCTCGGCCAGATTACCGCGCGGCTGCATCAGCACAGCAAACAGTGGCAGCCGCCTGCGGGTTTTCGCCGCATTATCTGGGATCACGACACCATGACCAGCGCCCGCAGTCACTGGGGACGCTGGCAGGATGCGCCCAATCTCCCTGCCGCCGATCACGGCGTGGTAGAGCAGGCGATCGCGCAGGTGGGATCGGCACTGGCGCAGTTTGGCAAGGGATCGGATCGCTATGGCCTGATCCATGCCGATCTGCGGCTGACCAACCTGCTGCTGCACAAAGGGGAGACGCGGGTGATCGACTTTGACGACTGCGGGCTGGGCTGGTATCTGCACGATCTGGCGGCGGCGATCAGTTTTGTGGAGCACCATCCGCGCGCGCCAGAGTGGATCGAACACTGGATCCGCGGTTATGAGCAGGTGGCGCATATCAGTGATGCAGAGATAGCCGTGCTGCCCGCGCTGCTGATCCAGCGCCGTATCCAGCTCACCGCCTGGGTGGGATCGCATGCGGAAACGGAAATGGCGCGCAGCCTCGGGCCGGAATGGGCCAGCCACTCGGTGCGCCTCTGCCGCCGTTATCTGGCGGGCAGTGCGCTGCCGGTCGGCGCCTGATGCACCAGCGGCGGGCGTCCCTGCGCCGCCGCAGTGCCGGTTAACAGGTTTCTGCGCCTACCGGGCCGCCCGCAGGCCGCATTCAGGGTTGCGGGGACCTGGTATGGAACTTGCTCAGAGTTCGGTGAGGGTGATCCACCTGAATCTGACAGAGGCGACCATGAATCCGACACTGATAAAACCCGATGCGTTTGCTGCCTGCTCTGCCGCGACAGGGGCAGGCAATCACGGCGTGCTGGCTGCGGCAGCGACCGGATTAAGCGAGTTTATCTATACGCAGGGCGGCGATGCCGATCGCATCTTCGGCATCAGCGGCATCGATCCGGAACGGCTGGCCAGCCCGACGCTGAGCCTGGGGCTGGTGAACTACTGTCGGGTGCTGGAAGAGGCGGCGCGCCACTCCGGATCTGATAACTTCGGTTTGCACTACGGCAGGCAGTTTAAACCGCAGTCATTAGGCCTGATCGGCTACATTGGCCTCTGCTCCGACACCCTGGAGCAGGCGCTGCAAAACGTGGTAGCCGCGTTTCCCTGGCATCAGCACGATACGCTGACCCGTCTGGTGGATAAGGGCGAGTGCTGGCGGCTTGACTATCAGGTGCGGCACGGTGCCATCCTCTCTCGCCGCCAGGATGCCGAGCTGACGCTGGGCATGTTTATGAACCTGATCCGCCACGTCGCGGGCCGCCACTGGGCTCCGCGTGAGGTGCACTTTGAGCATCCGCGTCCCGGCCAGTGGCACGATCACTGCAAAGTGTTCGATGCGCCGGTCTGGTTCGATCAGCCATTTAACTCGCTGGTGATCCCGAAGCGCGATCTGCTGCGTGCGATGCCGGAAAGCGATCCGATCCTGTTGATGGTGATGCAGGATGCGATCCGGCGGCTCAACCGGGGCACGTCGCAGCAGAGCATGATCGAGCTGGCCCGTTCGCAGGTTAACTTATCGCTGATGCAGGGCGAACCGGTGCTGGAGGAGGTGGCCGATAAACTCGGCCTGTCGAGCTGGTCACTGCAGCGGCGGCTGCGTGAAGAGGGCTGCAGCTTCAGCGCGCTGGTGGATCAGGTGCGCTGCGAAATGGCCACACACTATCTGCAGCAGAAACAGCTGCCTATCTCGGAGATGGCCCTGTTGCTGGGCTACTCCGAAGTCAGTGCATTCTCACGCGCCTTTCGCCGCTGGTTTGGCATCAGTCCGCGTCAGTGGCGGCAGGAGGGGCTGGCCAGCTAACGCTAAGGTGCAAAGCCAAACCACGCTGGCTGATCCGGTTCCGGCGGAGGCGGCAGATCGCGGCTCTGTGCCACCAGTTGCCAGGCGCGCAGGCAGAGCGCCTCATTGCCTTCGGTCTGCGTTACCGCATACCGTCCACTCGGCTGCCACTCCATCCGCACCAGACATTGCTGACCCGCGTAACGCGACGCATCGCTGAACTGCTGGTTCAGGACTGGCTGCATTTGATTAGTCCAGTGACAGGCTTTGCTGTCAGGGTCCCGTGCGATATCACAGAGATTTGCCACGCTATTCTTTTGCTTTACAGGCGTTTGCTGACAGGCGCTGAGTGAAATTGCAATAATTACCCCAGGCAATACTCCCTTCATTACATTAATTAAATTCATTTAAATGGCTAATTTCCCTGAAAGATCTGGCGGTCTGCTGCCGACAGTTTACAGCGCGGCCTGATGAATGCTATGGCATTCCTCTGACTGTCGGCAGAACCAGAATTTACCGCCCCTGAGCGGATGACCTCTTCTTTAACTCATGGATTAGAAATGAAGAGAAAATATGCCTTTGCGGCACGCTTTCTGGTAACCGCGTCGCTGACCAGCGATCGTCTGCTGGCGCACAACGCGGACCACGTTACAGACTCGCCAGCGTCCGCTGATCAGACTCTGACGGGCGCTCTGGCGCCCGTTACTCAGAACGCATTATTTCTGATGCGGAAGGAGCGGGTGATGCGGTCCCATATCTCTACCAGTTCTGCTTCACTGTAAGCCGGGGGAGGCAGGGCGTGATTGCTGAGCGTCAGGTCAAGATTGGGATGCCTGAAGTCTGCTGTTTTCTCATTGGCTATGGCAGTAAACAGTAACTGTGCTGTCGGATTATCCGGAGATTGTTCTGAAGGCGCAGTGGCAAGCCATTCGCTGGCCGCAAAGTCAGCAATCTGTGTCTTTTCCTTACGCAGCGTTCTGGCGTTAATTCCTGAAAGATAAGACTGGATTTCACCGCTTCGCTCCATCATGTCGGTACTCTCTTTTAAGGCATTATTGCTCCAGACGACGAAAGAAAAGATTGGATTATGGGGGTAAATAAAAGTGATATCTTCCTGTGGCGTCCCCTTACCGTCGCGGATAAATCCCTGTGAAATGCAGGTGCCGGGCTGAGCCGGTATTTCATCATCTTTACGCCCGCTCAGGCGCGACATTAAATCCTGCAGCTCAGCCAGCTTCCGGGATTTAGTGTTAAGAGAATCTGTATTTACACCAGCCCTGATTAAGCTTTCTTTACTTTCCTGATATTTAGGATCTGACAAATCGTTGATTTCTTGAGTGAGAATAAATGCTACCCCGTCAGCGTACAGGTGCCCCCTCCAGAATGCGGCCAAAGCCAGCCTCACTCTCATTTGTATTGCGATCAAATATCACCGCGTTTTCACTCATCCGGTACACCTGTTTAAGAAAAGGCTGATCCACTTTTCTCACTGTGTGCCCGTTCTGCAGCTCCTGCTCCCGCAGCCGGATACGCTGTGCAAACGCCGGCGGGTAGAGCCGCCTGCTGCTGATGCTGACTTCATTGATCTGAGCGCGGTCCGTGAGGGTATTTTCAAACGAGGCCGGAACCTCAAATACATAGCGCCCCACACACTGGGCTCTGGTGGTGGCAAACAGGGTATCGACCCTACGTTTCTCCTTGTCCGTTAACGCCGGTGGCGTATGCACAAACGTCACGTAGTTGTGAATAGAGAACCCTGCCGCCAGCAGGACTATCGCCAGCGGGAAAAGCAGCTGAAGAGGGAGCTTTCTCATGGTGCGGGCACCTGCTGCGCGATTTTTATTATGGAGCGGACCGTGAATACCAGGGCGTCCGACAGGTCGCTGTATACTGACCGGGAGCGATCCACGGGAGCCGTTGCACGGGCATCTTCTTCTTTGGGGTAACAGATGAGTTCGAAGTGAAACCGCCCGTGGTCATTCCAGGCCGGGCGATGATAAGAGCGGTTTTCTTTTTTCCTGTCTTCCATGCGTCGGCTTCCTGCTCCCTGCGTCGGAAACCGGATTATCTGCATAAACATCCGGCCCTGAATTGATCGGGAAGGGGAATGCGTTAATTAAAACGCGCTGAAGGCACAGAGTGATGAGGCGTGGGGCAGGTTCTGTCTGTTTAGCAGGATTAGTCCGCAGGCCTGCCTTAACATCGAATCATCTCTGTCGTCTGTCGTCTGTCGTCTGTCGTCTGACACAGTGCGGATTTCGAGTCCTGCCCGGGTTAGCTATTTTATCGCCTGAGAGGACCCGAAATTCCCTGTGATGTTTATGCCATGCGATCGATGAGCAGGGCAGGCATTTTAGTGATACGTGCCCGTTATCCCTGCGGCAGTTCCAGCTGGCTGTAACCTAATCCATTCATTTTTCGTACTTTAATCTGCACCGGAATGCGCTCTTTCATTGCCTCTACGTGGCTGATCACCCCAATCGTTTTACCGCTGGCGTTGAGCGCATCCAGCGCATCCAGCGCGGTGTCGAGCGTCCGGGCATCCAGCGTGCCAAACCCCTCATCCAGGAACAGCGATTCGATGCGTGTTTTATGGCTGACCAGATCGGACAGCGCCAGCGCCAGCGCCAGGCTGACCAGGAAGCTCTCACCACCCGACAGCGTGCGGGTATCACGCGCAGCGTCGGCCTGCCAGGTATCAACCACATCCAGCTCAAGCTGATCCTGGGCACGGCGCTGCAGCAGATAGCGGCCATGCAGCCGGTCAAGCTGGCGGTTCGCCAGCGCCACCAGGTGATCCAGCGTTAATCCCTGAGCGAAACGCCGGAACTTATCGCCGCTGGCGGAGCCGATCAGATCGTTGAGCAGGCTCCACTGCGCCAGCGCCACGCTATCCTGTTCGATCTGCGTCATCAGGCTCTGCTGCCGGGCGCGCAGGCTGGCATCGCTGTTGAGCTGCTGCTGAATCTGCCCCTGCTGACTGGCGTTGTCACGCAGTGCCAGCCGTAACTGTTCCAGCTGCTCTGCCAGCGCAGTGGCCGATTCCGGCATCGCGGCGGGCCTGGCCTGCTGATGGGCCGCCAGTCGCTGCGCCAGATCCGCCAGACGAGCCTGCTGCTGCTGACATTGCTGATCAAGCTGCTGTAGCTGCTGGCGCAGTTGCACGGCTGTCTGCTCATCCAGCAGCGCCGCGCGCAGGTGCTCTTCATCCGCAAAGCCGGCGTGCTCCAGGGCCTGGCGCAGGGCCGTTTCCGCCTCCGCCCGTTTGTGGCAGAGACTCTGACGCTGAGCTTCCAGCGCCGAGCACTCACCCTGCAGGCGACTGACCTCCGCCTGCACCTGCTGCAGGGCGGTCAGCTGCTGCGTCAGTTGTTCATCGCACTGCTGAACACGCGCCTGCATCTGCTGACGGGCGTGTGCAACATCGCGATCGCCAAACAGCGCCTGGCGCTGCTGCCGCATTTCGCTGAGCTGCGTCTGGCTCTGCTGCTGCTGTTGCAGACGGGCGGCGAGCTGCTGCTGTTCCTGCTCCGCCTGCTGCTGCAGGGCAGTGAGCTGAGTTTCCCCTTTAAGCAGCTGAGGCTGAAGGTTAGTGAGCAGTTGCTCACTTTTCTGCCACTGCTGCCAGCGCGTCTGCTGTGTCGCCAGCCAGGTTTCACGATCGGCGGCGGCAGGGAGAGTCAGATCGTGAGCGCTGAACTGCTGTGCCAGACGGCTCTGTAGCATCTGCCACGCCTGCTGCTCCTGCTGTTGACGCAGTTGCAGCGCCTCCAGCGACTGCTGCAGGCTGGTGAGCGACTGCTGAGCGAGCTGTTCAGCCTGCTGATGCTGCTGCCAGGCCTGCGACTGCTGAAGGTAGTGATCTTTCGCGGCCTGACGCGCCTGTTCTGCGGCTTCCTGCGCCTGGCGCTGCTGCTCAAGCTGACTTTCACGTTCGCTTTGCTGCTGCTGCCATGCGGCTAACGCCTCGCTATCGGCAATCGGGAAGGTGAGTGCCAGCTTACTGCTCAGCGCCTGCCATTGCTTTTCAAGCTGATCGAGCTGCTGCTGCGTCTGCGCGATCTCCTCACGCAGGCTCTGTTGCTGCAGCGCGGATTGTTTCAGCTGCTCTCCTCTGGCTGTGCCCGCTTCACGCAGAGCCTCTGTCTGCTGCTGCAGCGCAGCCCTACGCTGCTGGTTAGCACTTACTTCCAGCGAACTGTAGGCCTCCACAGCGGGATGCGTACAGGAGCCGCAGAGCGGGCAGGGCTGATCGGCGGTGAGACGCGCGCGGTAATCGCTGAGATCGACGATCTGCTGCTCCAGCGCACAGATTTTTTCGACATCGTCCAGCTGCTGCTTTTCGCGTTTCCACGTCTCGCGCAGGGTCTGCAGTTCCGCCTCGCTCTGCTGATGCGCTTTTTCCAGCGCGCTCAGTCGCTGCTGGCGCTGACCGAGCTGCAGGTGCAGCGGCTGCCACTGCGTGGCGAGCAGCAGCAGTTGCTGCCGGGCCGGACGGCTCTGCTGCAACTGGCTCTGCGCCTCACGCAGCGCCGCTGGCGGATGCTGCTCCTGGAGCGAAGTCAGCACTTGCTCCGCCTGCGACAGCGCCGCGCGTGCCTGTTGTTCCGCCTGCTGACGCGGCAGCGCCTGTTGTGCCTGCTGCTGTAGCTGCGCCTGCTGCGCGGCGATCTGCTGTTGCTGCTGTTCAGCCTGCTGTGCCAGGCCAGCCAGCGTTGCCTCACGCTGAGCCAGCAGCGCAAAGTTCTCCTGCCAGACGGGCAGAGCGGCACCCCACTGTGCCACATCGGCCAGCTGCTGACGTAACTGATGCTGTTCTGCCATCGCCTGCTGCCAGGCGGCGACCTGACGCGTCTGCGCTGTCAGGGTGAGCTGCGTCTGGTCCAGATGCTGCTGCTGCCGGCTGTTCTCCTGCTGCTGTTCCTGGAGCGACTGCTGCAGCGTTGCGATTTGCTGATCCAGCGGCAGCACCTGGTCAGTCAGCAAACTCTCCTGCTGCTGCTGTTCCTGCAGCACCTGCTGGCGGGCGGTCTGGGTGACGCCGTAGTGCTGCTGATGCAGCTGTTGCTGCTGCTGTGCCTGCTCTGCGTCCGCCGTGCGTTGCTGACAGCGGCTCGCCATCTGCTGCTGATCGGTGCGCAGCGTGTCGCGCTGCTGCAGGATGCTGCGCAGTTTTTCTGCCGGTTCGCTGCGGGCCAGCCGCTGACGGTCATCCTCTGCCGCCAGTGAGGCTGCCTGTGCCTGCTGAACTGCGGCCTCCGCCTGTTCATGTTCCAGCTGAAGCTGCTGCGTCTGCTGCTGCCACTGCTGCTGCTGCTGAGCCTGCTGATAGTGTGTGCTGAGCCGCTGTTCCGCCTCGGTGAGATCGGCGAGCTGCTGTTGCAGCGCCGCACGCGCCGCGTCATCCAGCAGGGCCATCGCGCCCGCCTGACTGCGCAGCAGATCCAGCTGGGTCTTCGCCTCTTTGTGGCGCTCATAGATCGCGGTGGAGATCAGGCCGTAGATCTCCGTGCCGGTCAGCTCCTCCAGCAGTTCGGCGCGTTCGCTGGCCTTCGCGTTGAGAAAGGCGGCGAACTGCCCCTGAGAGAGCATCATTGAGCGGGTAAAACGCTCGAAATCGAGCCCGGAGAGGGTTTCGATCAGCTTTAGCTTGTCGCCGACCTTATCGGCGACAATGACGTTGTCGGCGCAGCGCGCCAGCTCCACGCGCGGCGCCTGCAGCTTGCCGTCGGCGGTACCGCGTGCGCGGTTCTGGCTCCAGAAGGCGCGCCAGGCTTCCCCTTTGATCTCAAACTCTACTTCGGCGAGACATTCCGCGCAGTCGCGGGTCATCAGCGCATTCTGGCTCTGGGATATCGCTCCCAGGCGCGGCGTCTGGTGATAGAGCGCCAGGCAGATGGCGTCGAGCAGGGTGGTTTTACCGGCCCCGGTGGCACCGGTAATGGCGAACAGGCCGTTGCTGGCAAAAGGTTCGGCACGGAAGTCGATGAACCATTCACCGCGCAGGGCATTGAGGTTTTTAAACCGGAGCGTGAGGATCTTCATTGCGTCTCTTCCATGGCGGCCAGCGTCTGGCGGAACAGGGTGGTCATCTCGTCAATCTGCGTCTCATCCAGCGCCTCATCCAGCGCCAGGCGGCGGGCGAAAACCTCCTCCACCTTCAGCTCATTCAGGGTTTCATTGTCGAGCCGCGCCAGGCTCTGCTGCCGCTGTTCACGGCTGCGGCGAAGCAGCAGGACCTCTACCGGCAGCGCGGCGGTCAGGCTCTCGACCTGCCGCTGCAGGTCACTGAGGTACTCCTGGGTGGTGACTTCGATGTCGAGCCAGGTGGGCTTCGCCTGCTGAACTGCGCTGAAGGCGTTGAGCTGCTCGGCGATCTGCGCCAGCGATCCTTTCAGCATCCGCATCGGCTGCGTCTGCGGCACCACCAGTGGCGTGACGGATTGCAGACCACTGGCCGCCAGCTCGAGCAGAAAAACGCTTTTTTCGCTGCTCAGCTCGTCAAAACTCAGTGGAATCGGCGAGCCGCTGTAGCGGATATGCTCGCTGCCCGCAACGCGCTGAGCGCGATGGATATGGCCCAGCGCGATATAATCAGCCGCCGGGAAGGCGCTGGCGGGGAAGGCGTCCAGCGTGCCGATATAGATGTCGCGCACCGAATCGCTCTGGCTGACGCCGACGGTGGTGAGATGGCCGGTCGCGATGATCGGCAGCGCATGGCCCAGCGCCTGCGCGGCGGCGTAACGCTGCTGATAGTGATCGGCGATCGCCTGCAGCAGCGAGGTCTGCTTGTCACGTCCCGACTGGCCCGCCCGGCTGCGCAGGATATCGCGCGGACGCAGATAGGGAATGGCGCAGAGCAGTGCGCCCGGCTCGCCCTGGCGGGTCCTGAGCAGCAGCACGTCGTCATTCTCCTGCGGCGTGGCGATCACCCGGGTATTGAGACAGGCGAGCAGTTCACGCGACTCATTCAGCGTGGCAACGGAGTCGTGGTTGCCCGCCATCACGACCAGCTGGCAGCCCGTCGGCTGCAGTGCGACTACAAAGCGGTTAAACATCTCGCGGGCATAGCTGGGCGGCGTCCCGGTGTCGAAGAGATCGCCCGCGATAATCAGCGCATCCACCTGATGCTGTTCTATCTGGATCAGCAGCCAGTCGAGAAACGCCTGATGTTCCGCCGCCCGGCTTTTGTTGTAGAAGAACTGCCCCAGATGCCAGTCCGCAGTGTGAATAATGCGCATGATGAGTCCCTGCCGTTGTGATTCGCCCGGCGATTATACGGGCTCTGCGGCCAAAGCAAAAAAATGTCGTGGCCCTGTCATAAATGATTACCCACGAGGTTACAGGCAGGTTATGTTTTTCATAAAAGTGTCACAAATCTGACGCATAATGGCGCCGCGAATCTCAGTGACAGCCGTCATAATCTGCAGGAGTAATAATGGCTAAGCGCATTCTGGTTGTGGAGGATGAAGCCCCCATCCGCGAAATGTTGTGTTTTGTTCTGGAGCAGAACGACTATCAGCCGATTGAGGCGGAAGATTATGACAGCGCCGTGGGCAAGCTGATTGAACCCTGGCCCGACCTGATTTTACTGGACTGGATGTTACCCGGCGGCAGCGGCATTCAGTTTATCAAACACCTGAAACGCGAAGCGATGACGCGCGATATTCCGGTGATGATGCTCACCGCGCGCGGTGAAGAGGAAGATCGGGTGCGCGGGCTGGAAGTCGGCGCCGATGATTACATCACCAAGCCCTTTTCGCCGAAAGAGCTGATGGCGCGGATCAAGGCGGTGATGCGGCGTATTTCGCCGATGGCCGTGGAAGAGGTGATTGAGATGCAGGGGCTGAGTCTGGATCCCTCCTCACATCGCGTGATGTCCGAAACCACGCCGCTGGAAATGGGCCCTACCGAATATAAACTGCTGCACTTCTTTATGACCCACCCGGAACGGGTTTACAGCCGCGAACAGCTGCTCAACCACGTCTGGGGCACCAATGTCTATGTGGAAGATCGTACGGTTGATGTCCACATTCGCCGTTTGCGTAAAGCGCTGGAACTCTCCGGCCACGATCGCATGGTACAAACCGTTCGTGGAACAGGGTATCGTTTCTCTGCCCGCTACTAAACGGAGCTTTTACCGTGCTGGAACGCCTCTCCTGGAAGAGATTACTTGCAGAACTGCTGCTGGCCTGCCTGCCGGGGCTGCTGCTGGGCCTGCTGACCGGCGGCCTGGCCTGGTGGCTGCTGCTGAGCGTACTGGCGGTGCTGTTGTGGCACTTTCACAATCTGATGCGGCTGTCGCACTGGCTGTGGCTTGACCGCACCATGACGCCGCCCGCCGGGCGTGCCAGCTGGGAACCGCTGTTTTATGGCCTCTATCAGATGCAGCTGCGAAACCGGCGGCGGCGGCGCGAACTGGGTAATCTGATCAAGCGTTTCCGCAGCGGGGCGGAGTCGCTGCCGGATGCGGTGATCCTGACGACGGAAGAGGGAACGATTTTCTGGTGCAACGGGCTGGCGCAGCAGCATCTTGGCCTGCGGTGGCCGGAAGATAATGGCCAGAATATCCTCAATCTCCTGCGTTATCCTGAGTTTTCCCGCTATCTCCGTCAGCGCGATTTTGACAAGCCGCTGACGCTGGTGCTCAACAACAAACTGCACATGGAGTTTCGCGTGATGCCCTACAGCGAAGGGCAGTGGCTGCTGGTGGCGCGTGATGTCACGCAGATGCACCAGCTGGAGGGCGCGCGCCGCAACTTCTTTGCCAACGTCAGCCATGAGCTGCGCACACCACTCACGGTGCTGCAGGGTTATCTGGAGATGATGAACGACGCGGTGATGAGTGAACCTTCGCGCAGTAAAGCGCTGCACACCATGTCAGAGCAGACGCGGCGGATGGACAGTCTGGTTAAGCAACTGCTGACGCTGTCGCGCATTGAGGCCGCGCCGGCCATCGATCTGAAAGAGAAGGTGGACGTACCGGTGATGCTGAAACTGCTGCAGCATGAGGCGGCGACGCTGAGCGGTGGCCGCCACGAGATCCATTTCCACACCGATCCCCATCTTAAGGTGTTCGGCAACGACGAGCAGTTGCGCAGCGCCATCTCCAATCTGGTTTACAACGCCGTCAATCACACGCCTGCGGGCACGCGGATCGATATCAGCTGGCTGCGCAGCAAACAGGGCGCGACCCTGCGGGTGTGCGATAACGGGCCGGGTATTGCGGCAGAGCATATTCCGCGGCTGACCGAGCGTTTCTATCGCGTCGATAAAGCGCGCTCCCGGGCCACCGGCGGCAGCGGGCTGGGGCTGGCGATTGTGAAACATGCGCTGAGCCACCACAACGCGCGGCTCGACATTACCAGCGTGCCATACAGCGAGACCTGTTTTACCTTTACGCTGCCGGCAAGGTTGATTGTCAGCGGCATGATGCAGGAGAATGCCGTTCATTAATCGCTGCCGGATCTCCCTGATGCGCCTCCTTCTTTTACTGATTGTGACTCTGCTGCCGGGCCTGGCGTTTGCCCAGCCCGGTGCGCTTTCCGGCAACCTCAGCAGCGTGGGCTCTGATACGCTCGGCTATCTGATGACGCTGTGGAGCGAAGATTTCAGCCGTCAGGTGCCGGGCGTTAACGTACAGGTGCAGGCCTCGGGTTCTTCTACTGCCCCGACCGCGCTGGCTGCGGGAGCGGCGCAGCTCGGTCCGATGAGCCGCCCGATGCAGGCCGATGAACGTCAGGCCTTTGAAACGCGTTACGGCTATCCTCCGCTGGCCGTACCGGTGGCGATGGATGCGCTGGTGGTGGTGGTCAATCAGCGCAACCCGCTGCAGCAGATCGCACCCCGCCAGCTCGACGCCATCTTTTCGGTGACCCGCCTGTGTGGCGCCCGCGATGTGCCGCTGCGCTGGGGCGATCTCGGCTTAACCGGGGCGCAGTGGCGCAGCCGTCCGATTCAGCGCTATGGCCGTAACTCCGCCTCCGGCACCTGGGGATTCTTCAAGCAGCAGGCGCTGTGCCGGGGCGATTTTCGCAGCGACGTCGCGGAGTTTCCCGGCTCGGCGGCGGTGGTGCAGGCCGTCGCCGGAAATTCACGCAGCATCGGCTACGCCAGTTTCGGCTTTCACCTCAGCGGGGTAAAAATGCTGGCAGTGACCAACGATCAGGGGCAGGCCATCGTCCCGGATGCGGACGCCATCCGCAGTGGCCGCTACCCCTGGGCGCGTCCGCTCTACCTTTACGTCAATAAAGCGCCCGGTAAACCGCTGCCGCCACTGGTGGCCGCCTTCCTGCAGCAGGTACTCTCGGCGCAGGGACAGCGGCGCGTCAGCGAGGCTGGCTATCTGCCGCTGTCGGAAAGCCAGATCGCCCAGGCGCGGGCCTCCCTGCAATAGCCCAACATGAATTAATTTCATCATCGCTGAATTTTCTTCAGTTGCAGCCGCGCCGCGTGCGTGACACTCTGTGTTCAGACATTTAGCCATCCAGATGGCTATTTATATCAGAATGCAACTATTTCCTGCCGTCATTACCGGCAGGCGAGAAAGGAGTGATCATGCAAAGAGAAACCGCCCCGTTCCGTGCCGACACCGTCGGCAGTTTCCTGCGACCTGCCGCCATCAAACAGGCGCGCGAACAGTTTGCCGCCGGTGAGATCGCTGCCGCTGCGTTGCGTAAGGTCGAAGATGAGGCGATTCGTGATGTGGTCGCGAAACAGCGTGAAAATGGCCTGAAGGTGGTCACGGATGGGGAGTTTCGTCGCGGCTGGTGGCACTTCGATTTCTTCTATGGCCTCCAGGGCGTTGAGCGTTATGAGGCGGAGCAGGGCATTCAGTTTAATGGCGTGCAGACCAAAGCGCAGGGCGTGAAAGTGGTCGGCAAACTGGGCTTCCCGGCCGATCACCCGATGCTCGACCATTTCCGCTTCCTGCAGAGCATTGCCGGCGATGCGGTGCCGAAGATGACCATTCCCAGCCCCAGCGTGCTGCACTTCCGTGGCGGCCGCAAAGTCATTGACGCGGAGGTTTACCCGGATCTGGCCGATTACTTCAGCGATCTGGCGCAGACCTACAAGGCGGCTATCCGGGCGTTTTATGACGCGGGCTGCCGCTATCTGCAGCTGGATGACACCGTCTGGGCCTATCTCTGTTCTGAGGATCAGAAGCGCGACATCCGGGCGCGCGGCGACGATCCGGAGCAGCTGGCGCAGATTTATGCTCAGGTACTGAATAGCGCACTGGACGATAAACCTGCCGATCTGACCGTGGGCCTGCATGTCTGTCGCGGCAATTTCCGCTCCACCTGGATTTCAGAGGGCGGTTACGGGCCGGTAGCGGAGATCCTGTTCGGCAGCGTAAATGTGGATGCGTTTTTCCTGGAGTATGACAACGCCCGCTCTGGTGGCTTCGAGCCACTGCGGTTTGTTAAGCCCGGCCATCAGCAGGTGGTGCTGGGGCTGATCACCACCAAACTGGGTGATCTGGAAGATCCGGCGCAGGTGAAAATCCGGCTGGAGGAGGCGGCGCAGTATGTCAGTCTGGATCAGATCTGCCTCAGCCCGCAGTGTGGTTTTGCCTCGACGGAAGAGGGTAACAGCCTGAGCGAAGCCGAGCAGTGGCAGAAGATCCGTTTAGTGGTCGATATCGCCAGAGAGGTCTGGTAGTGCTGTAACGTTGTGCAGACAGGCGCGTAAAACGCGCCTTTTGTGTATCTGAACGGTCGTTTATGCGGGGATTTCTCACGGCCTGACGACTTTTCAGGCACATCATCTTGTGTGCCTGCTGAAAAAATCAACGCTATCCTCTGCCTTTTGGAAAAAAGGCGGGATAACCTTCTGGTTTTCCGATCCCGTATTGCCTTTCACCGCTATAAACGTTTTACTTAGCGCCGTTGTCGATCCACCCCTCTGTAAACAGAATAACAGCAGATTAAACCACCTGCGCGCCAGCCCGAAGCGGACACCGTGCTCTGACAGTGTACGTCGTCGCGGTTCAGACGCAGCGAGGGGGACAACACGAACTCAACTTCCACCGCAACATCAGTGACAGGCCGTATGACACATCGTTTAACTTCGAAGGACATTCTCGCGCTGGGCTTTATGACATTTGCCCTGTTCGTTGGCGCGGGTAACATCATTTTCCCGCCCATGGTTGGTATTCAGTCTGGTGAACACGTCTGGACTGCCGCAATAGGCTTTCTGATCACGGCTGTCGGCCTGCCCGTCATGACCGTGATCGCGCTGGCTCGTGTGGGCGGCGGCGTGGATGCGCTCAGCACCCCGATTGGCAAAGTGGCGGGCATCGTGCTGGCGACCGTCTGCTATCTGGCTGTCGGCCCGCTGTTTGCCACCCCGCGCACCGCAACGGTCTCGTTTGAGATGGGGATCGCCCCGCTGACCGGTGAAGGCTGGCTGCCGCTGTTTATCTACAGCCTGATCTACTTCGTGCTGGTCATTGGCGTGTCGCTCTATCCCGGCAAACTGCTGGATACCGTGGGCCACTTCCTGGCGCCACTGAAAATTATCGCCCTGACCGTGCTCGGCGTGGCTGCGCTGCTCTGGCCGGCAGGCGGAACCATTACGGCGACCGCCGACTATCAGCGTGCGGCCTTCTCCAGCGGTTTCGTTAATGGTTATCTGACCATGGATACCCTGGGCGCCCTGGTCTTCGGCATCGTGATTGTGAACGCGGCCCGCTCCCGTGGCGTGGAAAATGCGGCGCTGCTGACCCGCTATACCGTGCTGGCGGGCCTGATCGCCGGTCTGGGCCTGACGCTGGTCTACCTCTGCCTGTTCAAACTGGGCGCAGGCAGTGGCGCGCTGGTGGATCAAAACGCCAACGGCGCCGCGATCCTGCATGCCTATGTTCAGCACACCTTTGGCGATATGGGCAGCTTCTTCCTGGCCGCGCTGATCTTCGTCGCCTGTATGGTGACCGCCGTGGGCCTGACCTGTGCCTGTGCGGAATTTTTTGCGCAATACCTGCCATTGTCGTATAAAACGCTGGTATTTATTCTGGGTCTGTTCTCAATGGTGGTGTCGAACCTCGGCCTGAGCCACCTGATTCAGATCTCCATCCCGGTACTGACGGCGATCTATCCGCCCTGTATCGTGCTGGTCGTGCTGAGTTTCACCCTGAACTGGTGGAACAAAAGCAGCCGGATTATCGCACCGGCGATGGTGGTCAGCCTGCTGTTTGGCATTGTTGATGCGATTAAAACCACCGGGTTTAAAGATATGCTGCCCGCTTTCAGTCAGCATCTGCCGCTGGCCGACCAGGGTCTCGCCTGGCTGCCGCCGTCGCTGGTGATGCTGCTGATTGCCGCTGTTGTCGACCGGGTGAAGGGTCCTGAACAGGTTGCCGTTCACTCGTAACAGAGAGCGCTGATTCTTCTTTAACCACGGGCTTGCCCGTGGTTTTTTCATTTCACAGGTACAGGTTGTTATGCAAGAAACCAACAAGCTCAAACGCGGACTGAGCACGCGCCATATCCGCTTTATGGCACTGGGATCGGCGATTGGCACCGGGCTGTTTTACGGTTCCGCTGATGCGATAAAAATGGCCGGACCGAGCGTGCTGCTCGCCTATATCATCGGCGGAGCCGTGGCTTACATCATCATGCGCGCACTGGGTGAGATGTCAGTGAACAACCCCCAAGCCAGCTCCTTTTCCCGCTACGCGCAGGACTACCTGGGGCCGATGGCGGGCTACATCACCGGCTGGACATACTGTTTCGAAATCCTGATTGTGGCGATCGCGGATGTCACCGCCTTCGGCATCTATATGGGCGTCTGGTTCCCTGAGGTGCCGCACTGGATTTGGGTGCTGAGCGTGGTGCTGATCATCGGCGCGGTCAACCTGATGAGCGTCAGGGTGTTCGGCGAGGTGGAGTTCTGGTTCTCCTTCTTCAAGGTCGCCACCATTATCGTGATGATTCTGGCCGGTTTTGGCATGATTATCTGGGGGATCGGCAATGGCGGTCAGCCGACCGGCATCCACAATCTTTGGAGTAACGGCGGCTTCTTCGCGCACGGCGTGGTGGGGATGCTGCTGTCGCTGCAGATGGTGATGTTTGCCTATGGCGGCATTGAGATTATCGGCATCACCGCCGGTGAAGCGAAGGATCCGGAGAAGTCCATTCCGCGTGCGATCAACTCCGTACCCTGGCGCATCCTGGTGTTCTACGTCGGCACGCTGTTTGTGATTATGTCGATCTATCCGTGGAATCAGGTTGGCACTGCGGGCAGCCCGTTTGTCCTGACCTTCCAGCATCTGGGGATCGCGGCGGCGGCTTCCATCCTCAACTTCGTGGTGCTGACGGCCTCGCTCTCGGCCATTAACAGCGATGTGTTTGGCGTGGGCCGTATGCTGCACGGTATGGCACAGCAGGGCCATGCGCCGAAGATCTTTATGAAAGTCTCTTCGCGCGGCATTCCGTGGGTGACGGTGGTGGTAATGATGTTCGCCATGCTGATCGCGGTCTACCTTAACTACCTGATGCCGGAGAAAGTGTTCCTGGTGATCGCCTCCCTGGCGACCTTTGCCACGGTGTGGGTCTGGATCATGATTCTGCTGTCGCAGATAGCGTTTCGTCGCAAAATCGGCAAAGAGGCGGCCAGCAAACTGCACTTTGCCCTGCCTGGCGGCAGCTGGACGGCTGGCGCTGGCGTCGCTTTCCTCTGCTTTATTATCGCGCTGATTGGCTACTTCCCCGATACCCGCGTTTCGCTCTATGTCGGTATGGTGTGGATCGTGCTGCTGCTAGCAGGCTACAAACTGGTGCGTAAGCCTCGTTGATCTTCTGTTCTGCTCTCCCGATGCCGGGGGAGCAGATCCGGTTATTTCCCGCTTCTGTTTTATCCTCCGTTATTTGTGTGATCCGCTGCACAGCCTTCCGTTTTTCAACCGCTGCGACATTGCGCAGAAATAGTATGGCGTGGTGTTAAGCAGTTTATTTTTCCGACGACGTGTGGAACGGTTTAATTAATGACCTGATTAGCATCACAGATGCTTAAGCCGGATAGCCGGACAGGCGTCATCGCGCGGCAGGGCGCGGCGGGCGGGAGTTGAACAGCAGGCGTGGGGATGAAGAAAATAAAAAACGGCGAAACCAGTCGCCGAAAGAATCAAAGAATTACAGGAAAAAATAATTATAAAGGGATGATTGACGTAACTATCGTAAAACAAAAAAGAGGGGGCTGATAGCCAGCCAGTTTTAAATAAGAAAAGGTCGGAATGGCGCTAATTAACAGCGGTTAACATTATTCAGGCCGCCGGAAAGCGGCGGTCTGAATTTCATTAGCCACAGACTCAGGGCACTATAACCGAAACCGGCAGCGTAGCGCTGTTATCCAGGTTTTTACGCAGCCGATTCAGTGTGGATTGATAAGGGCAGAGCAGACCCACCTTTGTGACTCTGCAGTCGGGCTGATGCCACTCCTGACGTAACAGCGGATGTTTTTCATCAACCGGCTGCAGCTGGCGTATCCCATCCAGACTCTGTGCCTGAAAATAGAGGCGCAAAAACCGTTCGCCGCTGTGGATGTCGCGCCAGCGCTCCAGCACCAGACTGCTGCCGGGCGGGATGTTGCCGCGTGCATAACCGGGTAGCTGCCAGCTGAAACCCATCAGGGTGCGCACCATCGCAATATTGGTGTCGTGCGCGACCAGAATAAACCAGCGGGCAGGCGAACGCGCATCGTCGATCGTCTCCAGCAGGGCGTTGAGCAGGATTGAGCCGCGCCGCTGAGCCAGGTAGAGAAGATCGTTACTGAGATCGTAGTTGGCGGTCAGCAGGGGCAGCAGCGTGGTGATCTGCGCGGCGGAAGTGATATGTCCCCAGGCGAGCTGATCGAACGGCAGATTTTCGCTGTAACCCAGCCGCAGCGTCTCCACCATGCTCGCCATCGCGCTCAGCCCGTAGACGTAACTGCCGCCGCTGCGGGTCTGCCGGATCGACCAGGGCTGGTCGAAGAAGGTGCAGGCAACGGCGGGCGGACAGACGGCGGCTTTCAGCTGCTGAATCGCCGGTTGCAGCTGCTGTTGCAGCTGCGCCAGATCGCCCGCTTTCTGCTGTTTAGCGGCCAGCTCCTGAGCCGGGTCGCCCCGGACGATCGCCAGTTTTTCGCTCTGAAACAGCGGGTCAGCGTCACCCGCCACGGAATGCACCGGCACGCCGCAGCCGGGAAAGGCCCCGTCAGTCAGCGCCGCGCCGGTGGCGCGGGTGCGCTGCAGCGGGCTGGCGCGCACGTAGACCTGGGTCGCATCAGGGCAGCCAGCCTTCAGCAAACCGAGCTGGCGATAGTGATCGCCCTCCCAGCGCCCTTTATTGACCACCGCGCTGTAGCCATGACCGGTCAGCTCGCCATCGGCCGTGCTCCACTGTGTCCAGGGCTGCTGACTGGCGGCCTCGATCTCTTTACGGTTGCCCGGCGTTGGCGGGCGGACACCATGACGGCTCAGTTCAACCACTTTCTCCAGCTGATACTCCGCGGCCTGTGTCGCCGGGCTTGCCAGCCAGAGAGACGTGAGGATCAGCGCGCAGCGGCACAGGATGGGCAGCCTCATCTATTCATCCAGCGCACTGTTACCGGTCAGCGCTTTGATCTGTGGATAGAGCGTTGCATTAGCCAGCAGCACCGGATTGCCGTTTTTCAGCCCCTCGTTGCGCAGATAATCGTTGGTGACACCGCCCGCTTCGCGCATCAGAACAATGCCCGGCAGACTGTCCCAGGGATGCATATGCGCTTCGTAATAACCAATCAGGCGTCCCGCTGCCGCCCAGGCACTGGTCAGCGCGCCGGAACCAACACGGATAAACATGCCGCCCTGGGCGATCAGCCCGTTAATCAGATGCGAAACGCTTTCGCCCGGCGTCCGGCTGGAGTTGCTGATGCCGAGCAGACCCTCATTAAGCGCTGTTGCGCCATGAGCCTGTATCGGACGTTCATTGAGCCAGGCACCCTGACCGGCGCGGGCGTGAAACAGCTCCTGATGATTAGGATCGCAGATCACGCCGATAACGGGTTCACCCTCACACACCACCGCCAGCGAGACGCACCAGTTTGGCAGTCCGTTGACGAAGCAGGCGGTGCCATCAATCGGATCGACAACCCAGATAAAAGGGGCACCCTGAACCTCGCCGCCGCTCTCCTCACCATAGACGGCATCCTCCGGAAACCGTTCGGCGATTAAGGTCTTGATCAAGGCCTCCACATTGCGATCGGCCTCGCTGACCACGTCCTGCAAATCCCTTTTGTGTTCCACCACCAGTGTCTGACGCTGCTGATACCAGGATAAGGCCCGGCTGGCCGCCGCACGGGCGATGTCGCAGGCGTAACGGTAACGCGCGTCAATTTCAGAATGCGAAGCGGATGACATCTTTTCCTCTTATGCTTTTTTGCCCTATCGAACGGAAGGCGCGCCTGAACAGGCGGTCTGGCTGTGATGTTAACTTAACTACTGTTAAGAAAGGCTTCATTAAGCCGCAGATGGCGTGTAATGGCAAGATGGGGCGAAACCGGGCGACGGTTTTTCAGCGGGCAGGAATGGATTGCCGCCAGCCCGGTAGCAGAGGATCGGGTTTTACAGGGTTCTGTTGGTCGCCAGCGTCATTAAACGCGGATAAAAATCAAAAAACAGCGCTTCCAGCTGATCGTAATGCCGGGTGAAATCGTGGTAAGAGTCGCGCAGCGCCGCCAGGCGGGGACGACGGCTGGCCATACCGTGCAGCACCCGCTCCAGCCGTGCGGGCTGGGCATAGTGTTCAAACCAGTGCTCGCGCCACATTACCGCGTTAAGGTGCTGAAATTCAGGGGGGGTGTCGCGCAGCTGCGGCACGATCTCCTGCTCGGCGGCGGCAGAAAATTGCGCCAGCGTCTGGTCAGGCGTGAACTGCTGCCAGTGGCGGGCCAGAAAATGGTCCCAGATGACATCCAAAGTGATGGGGGCCACGCGATACGTTTCCGCCCGGAAAAGCTGGCGGGCGGTGCGCACCTCTGGCAGCGCATCGGTCATGACGTCGAGACGACGGTGCATGAGAATGCCGTCTGCGACAGGCGAAGACCAGTGCTGGTGCGGATTACCCCGCACAAAATCGGCCATTAAGTTACCGAGCAGGGAGCTGTTGGCCAGCTGAGCCAGATGGAGATGAGCGAGAAAGTTCATGACGCATTATAGGCTGAACTGCCTTTGCGCAGCCAGTTGTTCAGAATTGGTCGATTTTCCGCTAAACTGTGCCGCCTGTTTTTGCCTGAGAAAGAACATTTCAATGCGTGTCGCCGATTTTGCTTTTGAATTGCCCGAATCCCTGATTGCTCACTATCCCCAGGCGCAGCGCAGCGGCTGTCGACTGCTGACGCTTGAGGGTCCCAGCGGTAACCTGTCGCATGGTGTGTTCACCGATGTGCTGGATAAGCTCAATCCAGGCGACCTGCTGGTGTTCAACAATACCCGGGTGATCCCGGCACGCGTCTTTGGCCGTAAAGCCAGCGGCGGCAAAATCGAGATGCTGGTTGAGCGCATGCTGGACGACAAGCGCGTGCTGGCCCATGTGCGCGCCTCGAAAGCGCCAAAGCCGGGTGCTGAGCTGCTGCTGGGCGAGGATGAGAGCGTGAAAGCAACCATGGTGGCACGCCACGATGCGCTGTTTGAGATCGCGTTTGATGACGAGCGCGCCGTGCTCGACATCCTCAACAGCGTCGGCCATATGCCGCTGCCGCCCTATATCGATCGCCCGGATGAAGAAGCTGACCGCGAGCTTTATCAGACCGTCTACAGCGCCCGTCCGGGGGCTGTGGCGGCGCCCACTGCCGGGCTGCACTTTGACGAACCGCTGCTGCAGGCGCTGAAAGAGAAGGGCGTCGAAATGGCCTTTGTGACGCTGCACGTTGGCGCGGGCACCTTCCAGCCGGTGCGCGTCGAGACTATCGAAGAGCATCACATGCATGCCGAATATGCCGAAGTGCCGCAGGACGTGGTTGATGCGGTGCTGGCCTGCAAAGCGCGGGGCAACCGGGTGGTGGCTGTCGGCACCACCTCCGTGCGTTCCCTGGAGAGCGCCGCCAGAGCGAGTCAGGATGCCCTGATCGCGCCGTTCTTCGACGATACCCAGATTTTTATCTATCCGGGCTATGAGTATCAGGTGATCGATGCACTCATCACCAATTTCCACCTGCCCGAATCGACCCTGATTATGCTGGTGTCGGCCTTTGCCGGTTATCAGCACACCATGGCCGCGTACCGCGCAGCCGTGGCTGAGCAGTATCGCTTCTTCAGTTATGGAGACGCGATGTTTATCAGCAAAAATCCGCAGGCGCCGCTGGAAAAAGTGGGCGACTGATTTATTAACCGATGGCCGGACTCGCCCGTTACGCGACGAAGGCTATCTGCATCGGACTGTTTCTCCGATGGAGGCTTTGTGAAATTTGAACTTGATACCACTGACGGGCGCGCGCGCCGTGGCCGTCTGATTTTCGATCGTGGCGTGGTGGAAACCCCGGCGTTTATGCCCGTGGGCACCTACGGCACCGTGAAAGGCATGACGCCGGAAGAGGTGCAGGAGACGGGCGCACAGATCATTCTGGGCAACACCTTCCACCTCTGGCTGCGTCCGGGCCAGGAGATCATGAAACTGCACGGCGACCTGCATGACTTTATGCAGTGGAAAGGGCCGATCCTGACCGATTCCGGCGGTTTCCAGGTCTTCAGCCTGGGCGATATCCGTAAGATCACCGAAGCGGGCGTTCACTTCCGTAACCCGATCAACGGCGATCCGATCTTCCTCGATCCGGAAAAATCGATGGAGATCCAGTATGACCTCGGTTCCGACATCGTGATGATCTTCGACGAATGTACGCCTTATCCGGCGGACTGGGACTACGCCAAACGCTCGATGGAGATGTCGCTGCGCTGGGCGAAACGCAGCCGCGACCGTTTCGACAGCCTGGGCAACAAAAATGCCCTGTTTGGCATTATCCAGGGCTCGGTTTACGAAGATTTACGAGATGTCTCGGTGAAAGGTCTGGTAGAGATTGGCTTTGATGGGTACGCTGTGGGCGGCCTGGCGGTGGGTGAGCCTAAGCAGGACATGCACCGTATTCTTGAGCACGTCTGTCCGCAGCTGCCGCAGGATAAACCGCGTTATCTGATGGGTGTCGGTAAGCCGGAGGATCTGGTTGAAGGCGTCCGTCGCGGTGTCGATATGTTTGACTGCGTGATGCCCACCCGCAATGCCCGAAACGGCCATCTGTTTGTGACGGAAGGCGTGGTGAAAATCCGCAACGCCCGCTACAAAGATGACACTGCGCCGCTGGATGCCGAGTGTGATTGTTACACCTGTCGCAATTACAGTCGTGCCTACTTGTATCATCTCGACCGTTGTAACGAAATACTGGGCGCGCGCCTGAATACTATCCACAATTTGCGCTACTACCAGCGTCTGATGGCAGGTTTACGCCAGGCCATTGAAGAGGGTAAATTAGAGCGCTTTGTAACTGAGTTTTACCAACGGACGGGCAAAGAAGTTCCGCCATTAACGTCTGACAATTCATCAATGAGGGAAATTTAATGAGCTTATTCATTTCTGACGCCGTGGCCGCAGCAGGCGCACCGTCTCAGGGAAGTCCGTATTCTCTGGTGATCATGCTGGTGGTATTTGGTCTGATTTTCTATTTCATGATCCTGCGTCCACAGCAGAAACGTGCGAAAGAGCACAAGAAGCTGATGGACTCTATTTCCAAGGGTGATGAAGTGCTGACCAGCGGTGGCCTGGTAGGTCGCGTAACAAAAGTCTCTGACACGGGCTACGTAGCGATTGCGCTGAATGACACCAACGAAGTAGTCATTAAACGTGATTTCGTCGCCGCCGTGCTGCCTAAAGGCACTATCAAGGCGCTGTAATTCTTTCTTCCCTAAGGGAACTGCCGTGTTAAATCGTTATCCTTTGTGGAAGTACGTGATGCTGGTCGTCGTGATTCTCGTCGGCCTGCTCTATGCGCTTCCCAACCTGTATGGTGAGGATCCGGCCGTTCAAATCACTGGTGCGCGCGGAAGCGCCGCCAGTGAGCAGACGTTGGATCAAATTCAGTCCGCATTAAAACAAGATAATATCCAGAGCAAATCCGTTGCGCTGGAAAACGGGGCGATCACCGCACGCTTCGCCAATACGGATGTGCAGTTGCGCGCCCGTGAAGCGATCATGAAAGCGCTGGGTGAAAACTACGTTGTCGCGCTGAACCTCGCACCCGCGACGCCGCGCTGGCTGACTCTGCTGTCAGCAGAACCGATGAAACTCGGTCTCGATCTGCGGGGCGGTGTGCACTTCCTGATGGAAGTGGACATGGATACGGCGCTCAGTAAGCTGCAGGAGCAGAATGCTGACACGCTGCGTAGCGACCTGCGCGCCAAAAACATCCCTTACACCAACGTCAATAAAATCGCGAACTACGGCGTGGAAATTCGTTTCCGTGACGCTGCCAGCCGCGATGCGGCGATCGCCTGGCTGAGCTCACGTCACCAGGATCTGGTGATCAACAGCAGCGGCAGCGATGCCCTGCGTGCCACCATGAGCGATGCCCGCCTGAGCGAAGCGCGTGAATATGCGGTTCAGCAGAACATTACCATTCTGCGTAACCGTGTGAACCAGCTGGGTGTGGCGGAACCGCTGGTGCAGCGTCAGGGCTCTGACCGCATCGTCGTTGAGCTGCCGGGGATTCAGGATACGGCGCGCGCCAAAGAGATTCTGGGCGCAACCGCAACGCTGGAATTCCGTCTGGTTAACACCAGCGTGGATCCGGGTGCGGCGGCCAGTGGCCGTGTACCGGGTGACTCGGAAGTGAAGCAGATGCGTGATGGTCAGCCGGTCGTGCTCTACAAGCGGGTGATCCTGACCGGTGATCACATCACCGATTCAACCTCCAGCATGGATGAGTACAACCAGCCACAGGTGAACATCTCACTGGATGGCGCGGGCGGTAACATCATGTCGAACTTCACCAAGGACAACATCGGCAAGCCGATGGCGACCCTGTTTGTGGAGTATAAAGACAGCGGTAAAAAAGATGCCAACGGCCGTTCCGTGCTGGTGAAACAGGAGGAGGTGATTAACGTCGCTAATATCCAGTCTCGCCTGGGTAACAGCTTCCGCATCACCGGTATCAGCAATCCGAACGAAGCACGCCAGCTCTCGCTGCTGCTGCGCGCCGGTGCGCTGATTGCGCCTATCCAGATTGTGGAAGAGCGCACTATCGGACCGACCATGGGTCAGCAGAACATTACCCAGGGTCTGGAAGCCTGCCTGTGGGGTCTGCTCGCATCGATCCTGTTTATGGTGGTGTTCTATAAGAAGTTTGGTCTGATTGCGACCAGCGCACTGCTGGTCAACCTGGTGCTGATTGTCGGCATTATGTCTCTGCTGCCAGGCGCGACCCTGACCATGCCAGGTATTGCCGGTATCGTGTTAACGCTGGCGGTAGCGGTGGATGCTAACGTACTGATTAACGAACGTATTAAAGAAGAGCTGCGTAACGGGCGCTCGGTTCAGCAGGCAATTCATGAGGGCTACAAAGGCGCTTTCTCCAGTATTGTCGATGCGAACGTCACAACCCTGATCAAAGTTATCATTCTTTACGCGGTCGGCACCGGTTCGATCAAAGGTTTTGCGATTACCACCGCAATTGGTATCGCGACCTCAATGTTCACCGCGATTATCGGTACCCGTGCCATTGTTAACCTGGTTTACGGTGGCAAACGCATCAACAAGCTGTCTATCTGAGGAGTGCGTTGTGGCACAGGAATATAACATTGAGCAGTTAAATCACGGGCGTAAAGTCGTCGACTTTATGCGCTGGGATAAGCTGGCCTTCATCATTTCGGGACTGCTGATCCTCGCGGCGATTGCGATCGTAAGCGTGCGTGGCTTCAACTGGGGTCTCGATTTCACCGGCGGTACGGTGATTGAGATCGCGCTGGAGAAACCCGCCGACCTCGACACGCTGCGCAGTGAGCTGGTGAAGGCGGGCTTTGACGAGCCGCTGGTGCAGAACTTTGGCAGCAGCCGCGATGTGATGGTGCGTATGGCGCCGGTGACCGGTGGAGCCGGTACCGAGTTAGGCAATAAAGTGGTGTCGGTGATCAACCAGACCACCCAGCAGAACGCGACCGTGAAGCGCATTGAGTTCGTTGGCCCGAGCGTGGGCAGCGACCTGGCGCAGGCGGGGGCGATGGCGCTGCTGTCTGCACTGATTGCGATTCTGATCTATATCGGTTTTCGCTTTGAGTGGCGTCTGGCGCTGGGTACGGTACTGGCGCTGGCGCATGACGTGATCATCACCTGCGGCCTGCTGGCGCTGTTCCGCATTGAAATCGACCTGACTATCGTTGCCTCGCTGATGTCAGTGATCGGCTACTCGCTTAACGATAAAATCGTGGTGTCAGACCGTATTCGTGAAAACTTCCGCAGGATCCGTCGCGGCAGCTCTTACGACATTACGAACGTGTCGCTGACCCAGACCTTAAGCCGTACGCTGATCACCTCGCTGACGACGCTGGCGATGATCCTCATCCTCTTCATCTTTGGCGGTGCGTTGCTGAAAGGCTTCTCGCTGACCATGCTGATTGGTGTGGCGATTGGTACGATTTCATCCATTTATGTCTCTTCGGCGCTGGCGCTGAAGCTGGGCATGAAGCGTGAACATATGCTGGTTCAGAAGGTGGAGAAAGAGGGCGCCGATCAGCCTTCAATCCTGCCGTAAAGACCGTCGCGCAATGAAAACGGGCAGCCCTGTGGCTGCCCGTTTTCATTGCATCGCGCCCCTAAGGGGTAGCGGATGCCGCAGGACGGGTCGGGGCGGGGGCATCACCGGTCACGTTGTGCACCCGGACATAACCTAACTGTTCGGGTGTCAGACCGCTGAGCCGCAACGGAATGGACGCCGTATGCTGTGGCAGCAGCGAGGCTGGCAGCGCAACGGTCTGGCTCAGGCTGTCCCTGTTCAGCGGTTTACCGGTTGCCGGGTCGAGTTCACCCCAGATGACGGTTGCATGCAGGGCGGGCAGAGGCCTATCGTCCATTGAGCGAACGGTCAGAGTCGCCCGCGAGCCGCTGGCTTCGGCGGTGACCGGCGACAGCGTCAGCCGCAGCGTGCCGAGCCGGGTCTTCAACGCCACCGGCGTGTTCGCCTGCGGCACCAGCCACGCACCCTGTTCAGAGTGGGCGTTAAGCTGCCCCTGGATCTCCAGCGCACTGGCCTGCGTAGTCAGATGCTGCATCTGCTGATTCAGCTGAGTGACTTCCTGATGCAGCTCTCTGACCTGCGGATTACCGGCCGTTGTGCTACAGCCGCTCAGCGTAATCAGCGAAAGTGCCACCGGCGCCCAAACCAACCTGTTCATAAGTTATCCTTGTCCGTTATTTGGGAATACGTAAAACCTGACCAGGATAGATTTTATCAGGATGAGAGAGCATCGGCTTATTCGCCTCAAAAATCCTGTTGTATTCATTGGCGTTGCCATAAACCTCTTTAGAGATTGCGCTCAGCGTATCGCCTTTTTTCACGGTGTAGAGCGCTGACTCGGCCGCGCTGTCGGTAACGGTGACCTTGTCTTCCACTTTGGTAATGCCTGCGACGTTGCCCGCTGCGATCAGGATCTTCTCTTTCAGCTCCTGCGAAAGGCCATCGCCGGTGACGGTAACGGTATCGCCGTTGACCTTCACATCCACTTTGTCGCTGTCGGGTAAGCCCAGCTTGTTGATGTGATCCTGCAGCTTTTTATTCTGGTCATCGCCGCCATGCACCGCATCCCATAATTTTTCGCCAGCTTCTTTCACAAAGTTAAACAGCCCCATATTACCTCCGGTGTGTGAGTGGAAAATTTTTACTGTCGTCTGTAAAGCGTAGTCCGTTTTGCGGCAGACGAAATTCAGCGTCATTTATCCTGCGATGAGAATCCCAGGAAAGGCACGGAAGAGATTTTGTTGATCCGCAGTTCGCGTTACACTGTCTGGCCTATCACTCTCGCGTCAGGAAACGTCATGCATTGCCCATTCTGCTCCGCTGTGGACACCAAAGTGATTGATTCTCGTCTGGTTAGTGAAGGATCGTCGGTGCGACGCCGTCGCCAGTGTCTGATGTGTCATGAACGCTTCACGACCTTTGAAGTGGCGGAACTGGTGATGCCCCGCGTGGTGAAAAGCAATGACGTGCGCGAACCCTTCAATGAAGACAAAATGGCCAGCGGGATGATGAAGGCGCTGGAGAAGCGTCCGGTCAGCGCCGACGCGGTCGAGAGCGCCGTGAACCATATTAAAACCCAGCTGCGCGCCACCGGCGAACGTGAGATCCCGAGCAAACTGATTGGCAATCTGGTGATGGATGAGCTGAAAAAGCTCGATAAAGTCGCCTATATTCGCTTCGCTTCGGTTTACCGCAGCTTTGAAGACATTCGTGATTTTGGCGAAGAGATCGCCCGGCTACAGGATTAAACCATGGACGAACGCTACATGGCGCGCGCGCTGGAACTGGCGCGACGCGGCCGCTTTACCACCATGCCGAACCCCAACGTCGGCTGCGTTATCGTGCGCGATGGCGAAGTAGTGGGAGAGGGCTGGCATCAGCGTGCGGGTGAACCCCATGCGGAAGTCCATGCGCTGCGTATGGCTGGCGAAAAAGCGCGGGGCGCAACCGCCTATGTCACGCTCGAACCCTGCAGTCATCATGGCCGCACGCCGCCCTGCTGTGACGCACTGATCGCCGCCGGTGTGCAGCGTGTTGTGGCCGCGATGCAGGATCCCAATCCCCAGGTTGCCGGCCGTGGACTCCACCGCCTGCATCAGGCGGGCATCGACGTCAGCTACGGGCTGATGATGGCCGAAGCAGAGGCACTGAATCGCGGCTTCCTCAAGCGGATGCGCACCGGCTTTCCGTGGGTGCAGCTCAAGCTGGGCGCGTCACTGGATGGCCGGACGGCGATGGCCAGCGGCGAAAGCCAGTGGATAACCTCGGCGGCGGCCCGTCGCGATGTGCAGCAGCTGCGCGCGCAGAGCGCCGCGATCCTCAGCAGCAGCGCCACGGTACTGGCAGACGATCCTGCCCTGACGGTGCGCTGGTCTGAACTCAATGAGGAGAGCCAGGCCCTGCTGGATGAACAGGCAGTGCGCCAGCCGGTGCGGGTCATCATCGACAGCCAGAATCGCGTGACGCCGCAGCATCGGATTATTTCGCAGCCGGGTGAAACCTGGCTGATGCGCCATCAGCCGGATCAGCAGCACTGGCCGGACGGGGTGACGCAAATCGCGGTGCCGCTGCGCGAGCAGCAGCTGGACATGGTGGCGACGATGATGCTGCTGGGACAGCGTCAGATTAACAGCGTCTGGGTTGAAGCTGGCGCCGCGCTGGCCGGTGCCCTGTTGCAGGCGGGCGTTGTCGATGAGCTGATCCTCTATGTCGCGCCTAAACTGTTAGGTCACGAAGGGCGCGGCCTGTGCCAGCTGCCAGGGCTCAGCCAGCTGGCTGACGCCCCGGCGTTCCGTTTCAGCGATGTCCGCCAGGTTGGTGACGATTTACGCCTGACGCTGACACCGCAATAGCATGGTCGGAAAAGCGAGAGCACGCCGCCCAAGAGTATGATAGAATCCGCCCCCCTGCGCGGGGCTAACCAAACCCCTTAAAGGATAAGTATGAAAGTTATCGAAGCTGCTGTTGCAACGCCTGAGGCCCGTGTTGCCATCGTTATTGCGCGTTTTAACAACTTCATTAATGACAGCCTGCTGGATGGCGCAGTTGATGCCCTGAAACGCATTGGCCAGGTCAAAGATGACAATATTACCGTCGTCTGGGTGCCAGGTGCCTATGAACTGCCTCTGGCCGCCCGCACGCTGGCTAACGCTGGCAAACACGATGCGATTATCGCACTCGGTACCGTGATTCGTGGCGGCACCGCTCACTTCGAATATGTGGCGGGTGAAGCCAGCTCCGGTATCGCCAGCGTCGCCATGAACAGCGATATTCCTGTCGCGTTTGGCGTGCTGACCACTGAAAGCATCGAGCAGGCCATCGAACGTGCCGGTACCAAAGCGGGTAACAAAGGTGCCGAAGCGGCGCTGACCGCGCTCGAAATGATCAACGTATTGAAAGCCATTAAAGCCTGATTTTTGTAAGGGGAATTTTGTGAAACCTGCTGCTCGTCGTCGCGCCCGTGAGTGCGCTGTTCAGGCGCTTTACTCCTGGCAGTTGTCGAACAACGACATTGCCGATGTGGAATACCAGTTTCTGGCGGAACAGGACGTCAAAGATGTCGACATTACCTACTTCCGCGAACTGCTGTCCGGTGTGGCGACCAACAGTGCGTATCTGGATGGACTGATGAAGCCCTGGCTGTCGCGTCAGCTCGAAGAGCTGGGTCAGGTAGAGAAAGCGATTCTGCGCATCTCGCTCTATGAGCTCAGCAAACGTGATGATGTGCCCTATAAAGTGGCCATCAACGAAGGCATTGAGCTGGCGAAAGTCTTCGGTGCCGAAGACAGTCATAAATTTGTCAACGGCGTGCTGGATAAAGCCGGTCCACAAATTCGACCCCATCGCAAATAATCAAAAAGGCCGGCTTGCCGGCCTTTTTTCATGAAGGGTTAAGCGGAACGTAATTATGTCTTGTGGTGAATTTGAACTCATCGCACGCTACTTCAACCGCAGAACGCGCAGCCGCCGTGATGTCGAGCTCGGCATCGGTGACGATTGTGCGTTACTTAGCGTGCCGGAAAAACAGACGCTGGCGATCAGCACGGATACGCTGGTCGCGGGTGTCCACTTCTTACGGGATATCCATCCTGCCGATCTCGGTTACAAAGCCCTGGCGGTCAACCTCAGCGATCTCGCGGCGATGGGTGCCGATCCCGCGTGGCTGACGCTGGCCCTGACGCTGCCGCAGGTCGATGAGAGCTGGCTGTCCGCCTTCAGCGAAAGCCTGTTCGAACTGCTGGAATATTACGATATGCAGCTGGTCGGCGGCGACACCACGCGCGGGCCGCTGAGTCTGACGCTGGCGATCCACGGCATGGTGCCGCAGGGTCGTGCCCTGAAGCGTTCCGGTGCAAAACCCGGCGACTGGATCTATGTGACCGGCACGCTGGGCGACAGTGCGGCCGGGCTGGCGCTGCTGCAGCACCACTGTCGCATCAGCGATCCGGTAGTGCATGAAGCGCTGATTAAACGGCATCTGCGCCCGATGCCACGCATTCTGCAGGGACAGGCTCTGCGTTCACTCGCCTCTTCAGCGGTGGATATCTCCGACGGTCTGATCTCCGATCTCGGCCATGTGCTGAAAGCCAGCGGCTGTGGCGCCCGCCTGAATCTGGAGGCGCTGCCGCTCTCGGCGGCGCTGCGCGATCACTTCGAGCCGGAGCAGGTGCTGCGCTGGGCGCTGAGTGGCGGCGAAGATTACGAACTCTGCTTCACCGTGCCGGAAGTCAATCATGGCGCGCTCGATGTGGCGCTGGGTCACCTGGGCGTGCCTTACACCTGTATCGGGCAGATAGCGCCGGAGTCGGATGGCCTGACGCTGCTGGACAACGGCAAGCCCGCGACATTCCGCCATAAAGGGTTCGATCACTTTGAGACTAAATAACGACGTGGCGAAAAGCCGCCTGCGGATGCGTAATCCCTGGCATCTGCTGGCAACCGGTTTTGGCAGCGGGTTAAGCCCGGTGGTGCCCGGTACCATGGGGTCGCTGGCGGCGATTCCCTTCTGGTGGCTGATGACGTTTCTGCCGCAGGATCTCTATTCGCTGGTGGTGCTGGTGGGCATCTGCGTTGGTGTCTATCTGTGCCATCGCACTGCTAAAGACATGGGCGTACACGATCACGGCAGTATTGTCTGGGATGAGTTTATCGGCATGTGGATTACCCTGATGGCGATTCCGGTCAACAGCTGGCAGTGGGTGGCGGGGGGCTTTGTGCTGTTCCGTATTCTTGATATGTGGAAGCCGTGGCCGATTCGCTGGTTTGACCGCAACGTTCACGGTGGCATGGGCATCATGGTGGATGACATCATTGCCGGCGTGATCGCGGCGGTGATGCTCTACGGCTTTGGGGTCTGGCTGGCGGGCTGACCGCTAAGCCGAATCGCTTCCCAAAGGGTGTGACGCCCGGCCAGGGCGTCACGTCTGGCACTACTCGAACCCCACCGCCTGATGCGGCTGGTAAACCTCTTCCAGCAGGGTAATCTCCTCGTCACTCAGCGTGACATCGACCGCCTTCACCAGATCCGCAAACTGCTCCGCACGCGACGCGCCGATAATCGGTGCCGTGACGGCAGGCTTGCTCAGCAGCCAGGCGAGCGCCACCTGCGCACGGGTGACGCCTTTACTCTCCGCCACCTGTGCCAGTCGCCCGGCGATCGCGGCATCGTTCTCTTCAGTGCTCTCATAGAGCTTCGCCATTACCTGATCGGAGACGGAACGTGCGGTGTTTTCACCCCACGGGCGGGTCAGCTTACCGCGTGCCAGCGGGCTCCACGGCAGCACGGCAACCTGCTCTTTCAGGCAGAGCGGATGCATTTCGCGCTCCTCTTCACGCTGAATCAGGTTGTACTGATCCTGCATGGTGACAAAGCGGTGCCAGCCCTGTTCCGACTGCATCTGCAGGGCGCGGGCAAACTGGCTGGCGTGCATTGACGACGCGCCGATATAGCGGGCTTTGCCCGACTGTACAACGTCATGCAGGGCTTCCAGCGTCTCCTCCAGCGGCGTGTCGTAATCCCAGCGGTGGATCTGCAGCAGGTCAACATGCTCCATGCCGAGGCGCTGCAGGCTGTCATCGATGGATTGCAGGATATTTTTGCGTGACAGACCCTGAGAGAGATTGCTCAGCGGAAAATAGACTTTTGTGGCAACCACGATCTCTTCACGGCGGGCAAAATCCCTGAGCGCGCGGCCCAGAATCTCTTCGCTGCTGCCATCAGAGTAGCTGTTGGCGGTGTCGAAGAAGTTGATGCCCGCGTCCAGCGCCTGCTGGATCAGCGGACGGCTGCCTGACTCCGGCAGCGTCCAGGCGTGATTGCCGCGCGTGGGCTCACCGTAGGTCATACAGCCCAGGCAGAGGCGCGAAACCTGGAGATCGGTGGTACCCAGTTGAATCATTTTCATGGTGGAGGCTCCTGCGAAAGTGCAAAGGTTTTAGCATAGCAGGATGTTGCGCTCCCCGAGGGGGAGCGCAGAGAGGAGTGACTACTGCGCCAGCCAGCGGGCGATCTGCTGCTGAATGCCCTCCGCGTCCAGCTGATAGTCGTGGCGTATTTCATCCTGCGTCCCCTGCGGGATGAACTCATCAGGCAGACCGATGTTGAGCACCGGTACAGCCAGGCGTTTCGCCATGATAAATTCATTGACGCCACTGCCGGCGCCGCCTTTGATGGCGCCTTCTTCCAGCGTGATCAGCGAGTCGTGCGTAGCGGCCAGCCCGGCGATCAATGCTTCATCCAGCGGCTTCACAAAGCGCATATCGACCAGGGTCGCGTTCAGCGCCTCTGCAGTGGCAGCGGCTTCCGGCAGCAGCGTGCCGAAGTTCAGGATCGCCAGCTTTTCACCCTGACGCTTCGCCACGGCTTTGCCCAGCGGCAGGCTCTGCAGCGGCGCCAGTGGCGTGCCGACACCGGTGCCACGCGGATAGCGCACGGCGCTGGGGCCATCCTGATAGTGATAGCCGGTGTAGAGCATCTGACGGCATTCGTTTTCGTCGCTCGGGGTCATGATCACCATATCCGGCACGCAGCGCAGATAGGCGAGATCAAAGGCGCCCTGGTGGGTCTGGCCATCCGCGCCAACAATACCACCACGATCGATAGCAAACAGGACCGGCAGTTTCTGAATAGCGACGTCATGGATCAGCTGATCGTAGGCGCGCTGCAGGAAGGTGGAGTAGATGGCCACGATCGGCTTATAGCCGCCAATCGCCATACCGGCCGCGAAGGTGACCGCATGCTGTTCGGCAATCGCCACATCAAAATACTGGTTCGGGAATTCGCGCGAGAAGGCCACCATGCCGGAGCCTTCGCGCATCGCCGGGGTGATCGCCATCAGCTTCGGATCGTCTGCGGCCATCTCGCACAGCCAGTTACCGAAGATTTTCGAGTAGCTCGGCAAACCCTCTGCGCTTTTCGGCAGTTCACCAATCGCCGGGTCAAATTTAGGCACCGCGTGCCAGGCAATCGGATCTTCCTCGGCTGGCGCGTAGCCTTTGCCTTTTTTGGTCATGATATGCAGGAACTGCGGCCCTTTCAGGTTGCGCATGTTGCTCAGCGTATTGACCAGCGTCAGAACATCGTGACCGTCAACCGGGCCGATGTAGTTGAAGCCCAGCTCTTCAAACAGCGTCCCCGGCACGACCATGCCCTTGAGATGCTCTTCGGTGCGTCTGACCAGCTCTTTGATCGGGGGCAGGCTGGTCAGCACCCGCTTGCTGCCTTCGCGCAGGCGGGAATAGGTTTTGCCGGACAGAATCTGCGCCAGGCGGTTGTTCAGCGCGCCGACGTTCTCGGAGATCGACATTTCGTTGTCGTTGAGGATCACCAGCATATCCGGCTTGATATCACCGGCGTGGTTCATCGCCTCAAACGCCATACCGGCGGTGATGGCGCCATCGCCAATGATGCAGGCGGTGCGGCGGCCCTGACCTTCACGTTCGGCCGCAGCCGCCATGCCCAGACCGGCACTGATAGAGGTGGAGGAGTGACCGACGCTCAGCACGTCATATTCACTTTCGCCGCGCCACGGAAACGGGTGTACGCCATTTTTCTGACGGATGGTGCCGATGCGATCGCGGCGACCCGTCAGGATTTTATGGGGATAAGCCTGATGACCCACATCCCAGACCAGATGGTCAAAGGGGGTGTTGTAGACATAATGCAGCGCGACCGTCAGTTCGACTACGCCCAGACCCGACGCAAAATGGCCGCTGGAGCGGCTCACACTGTCTAACAGATACTGACGCAGTTCATCACACAGCGCAGGCAACTTCTCTTTGGGCAGGGCGCGCAGCTCCTGAACCGTGTTTGCCAGCGCCAGTGTCGGGTATTTAGCAATATCAAAACTCATCAGAGACTCATTATGGAAGTTATTTGTCGCGTTCAATTATGAAGCTCGCCAGCGCCTGCAGTGCTGTAGTGTTATAAGAGTGCGCAGCGAGCATTTCTAAAGCATCAAGAGCTTCCTGATACAAATCCCGCGCTTTGGCACGGGCATTTTCAAGACCTAACAATGAAGGATAGGTGCTTTTTCCCAGATGCTCATCGGCACCCTGGCGTTTTCCGATGATCGCTGTGTCACCCACCACATCCAGAATATCGTCCTGCACCTGAAAAGCGAGACCGATCGCCGCGGCATAGCGGTCCAGCAGCGGCAGCGCATCACGGCCCGCGTCACCTGCCGCCAGCGCACCCAGACGCACGGCGGAACGGATCAGGGCACCGGTTTTGTGGCGATGAATCTGTTCAAGCTGGTCGAGACCGACCTGTTTGCCTTCTGCGGCTAAATCCAGTGCCTGGCCGCCACACATCCCGGCAACGCCGCTGGCTTGCGCCAGTTCGGAGAGCATCTTAAGACGATATTCCGCGCTGACACCGGGCATCGCTGCATCGGCCAGAATAGAAAAGGCCAGCGTCTGCAGGGCGTCGCCCGCCAGAATCGCGGTGTCTTCGCCATATTTAATGTGACAGGTTGGCTGCCCGCGACGCAGTGCATCATCATCCATCGCAGGGAGATCGTCATGAATCAGGGAGTACGCATGAATGCATTCAACCGCGGCGGCGGGCGCATCCAGACTCGCCGGGTCGGCGTGGAGCATTTCGCCGGTAGCGTAGACCAGAAAAGGACGCAGGCGTTTACCGCCTAATAATGCCCCATAATGCATGGCATTCACCAGAGGAGAACTCTGAAAAGGAAGTGGCTCTATAAAACGCGTCAGCGCGGCGTTGATCTGCTGCTGACGATCGTCGAGTAAGCGGGCAAAATCCATTAGTTGTTTTCCGGCGTGAAAGCAGTGAGATCGGCGTCTTTGTCGTCGTTCAGCAGAATACGGACGCGCTGTTCAGCCTGCTGCAGCGTCTGCTGGCCGGTGCGCGCCAGCTGAACGCCGCGCTCAAACTCATTCAGGGCTTCTTCCAGCGGCAGTTCACCACTTTCCAGACGGCTGACAATCTGCTCCAGCTGCTGCAATGACGTTTCAAAGCTGGCTGGCTGTTCGGCTTTTTTCGGCATATTTCGTGTCGACTCACGGTTGGGACATTATCTCGCAATCGGTCATGGTAGCTGAGACCCTATGATTAGCAAAATAATCAATGCGGCGGCTGATGAAGAAGCAGTCACCTGACAAAGGTGATATACTCCCGCGCCTCGGATGCGGTTGCGCCTTGCAGCCCGCAATTTTGTGATTTTACCAGCTAAGTGCTGCCTGTTTTAGCACTTATTTGCCCAACGAAGCTGTGTCGCCATGAAGTTTATCATCAAGTTATTTCCTGAAATCACCATCAAGAGTCAGTCGGTGCGTTTGCGCTTTATCAAGATTCTTGCCAGCAATATCCGTAACGTCCTGAAAACCGTGAGCGACGACATCGCCGTTGTGCGTTTCTGGGATCACATTGAAGTGCGGTCAAAAAATCCGGCGCTGCGGGACATTATTCCCGATGAGCTGACGCGCATTCCAGGGATCCATCACGTTTTAGCGGTCGAAGATCGTGAGTACACCGATGTCCATCACATCTTTGAACAGACGCTGGCGCAGTATCGCGACAGTCTCGAAGGAAAGAGCTTCTGCGTACGTGTAAAACGCCGTGGTAAGCATAGCTTCAGTTCGCAGGATGTGGAGCGTTATGTCGGCGGCGGTCTGAATCAGCACATTGAAAGCGCCCGCGTGCAGTTGAAAAACCCGGAAGTCACGGTTCATCTTGAGGTGGAAGAGAACCGACTGACGCTGGTGACCGCGCGCTACGAAGGCCTGGGCGGTTTCCCGATCGGGACGCAGGAAGATGTGCTGTCGCTGATTTCCGGGGGGTTTGACTCCGGCGTCTCCAGCTATATGCTGCTGCGTCGTGGCAGCCGCGTGCACTACTGCTTCTTTAATCTTGGCGGCGCGGCGCATGAGATCGGCGTCCGTCAGGTGGCACATTATCTGTGGAACCGTTTTGGCCGTTCACACCGCGTACGCTTTGTGGCCATCAATTTCGAGCCGGTGGTGGGCGAAATTCTGGAAAAAGTGGATGACGGGCAGATGGGCGTGGTGCTGAAGCGCATGATGGTGCGTGCCGCCTCGACGATTGCGGAGCGTTACGGCGTGCAGGCGCTGGTTACCGGTGAAGCGGTCGGCCAGGTGTCGAGCCAGACGCTGACCAATCTGCGTCTGATTGATAATGCGTCCGATACGCTGATTCTGCGTCCCCTGATTTCGCATGATAAAGAACACATCATCAAAGTTGCCCGCGAGATCGGCACCGAAGATTTTGCCAGCACCATGCCGGAATATTGTGGCGTGATCTCAAAAAGCCCGACGGTGAAAGCGGTGAAGGCGAAGATTGAAGCTGAAGAGCAGAACTTCGACTTCTCCATTCTGGATCGGGTCGTGGAGGAGGCGACGAACGTCGATATCCGTACCATCGCCGAGCAGACCGAAGAGGAAGTGGTGGAAGTGGAAACTGTCGCCCTGCTGAGTGAAAACGATGTGGTGCTGGATATCCGCGCCATCGACGAGCAGGAAGAGAATCCGCTGGAGCTGAACGCCACGGAGGTGAAGTCGCTGCCGTTCTACAAACTCAGCACGCAGTTTGGCAATCTCGATCAGAACCGCACCTGGCTGCTCTATTGCGATCGCGGGGTGATGAGCCGTCTTCAGGCGCTCTACCTGCATGAGCAGGGCTTTAAGAACGTGAAAGTCTACCGGCCTTAGGGCTGTGCGTATTGCCGGTCACGCCTGCTCAGGGCTGACCGGCTTCACTGAAATACCCTGTTTTAAGCCTGATAGTCGTAAATGCCGGGGGCCAGCACCAGCTGTGCCGCAACCTCGCGCGCCCGCTCTTTTCCCACCAGCAGATCGATCAGCTTCAGCGCAAAATCCATCGCCGTGCCCGGTCCCTGGCTGGTCAGCAGATTGACGCGCGGATCCCAGACGACACGCCGCTCCATCCATTTCTCCGCCGGGATCGTCTCTTTTAAGCCGGGAAAACCGGTCATGTTGCCGATCGGGAACAGTTCGTGCGGGATTAATACCGTGCCCGCCGCGGCGCAGATCGCGGCAACGATTTTCTCATTCAGGTGAAACTGACGCACCGTTTCGACCAGCAGCGGGCTGTCGCGAAAGGTTTCTGCCCCTTTGAGACCGCCCGGCAGGACAATCGCGGCGAAATCGTTGTCGGCGACTTCGACCAGCGTGACGTCAGCCAGCAGACGCACACCGCGCGAGCAGACGATCTCCCGGCTGCCATCGCTTTCGACGCTGGCAGTGACGACCCTGAGTCCGGCCCGGACCAGCAGGTCGATGGTGGTGACGGCTTCGGTTTCTTCACTGCCATGTGCCAGGCAGACCAGCACCGATGCGTTCGCGCTCATAATGAGACTCCTTGCGTTTAATCATGTCATACAGACGGCTATTCTCCGTCAGCACCAGGCCGTGCGTCCGGGCGCGGCGCAGCAGAAAACCACTGATATAGTCGATTTCGGTGAGCCGCTGGGCGCGCACGTCCTGCAGCATCGAAGAGGTGTTGGCCGCGGTGCTTTCAATTACGTCGAAGATAATGTCCTGCAGACTTTCGCTGGCGATACTCTGACCTTCACGCTCCATCACCCAGCTGATCTCTTCGCAGAGTTGCGCGATCTGCGCCGGATAAGCGCGCAGGGCACCGTTCTGGCACTCATACTCCACGCTCAGCGGGTTAATGATGCAGTTGACGGCCAGCTTACGCCAGCAGGCCGCCCGGATGTTATCATGCCAGGCCACATCGGGCAGGGCAGGGTGCAGGATATCGGCCAGATCGCTGTAAGCGGCACTCTTGCGGTTGCCGGGGCCGATGTGGGTGATGCCACTGGCAATATGTTTGATGACGGTACCATCGCGCATGGCGGCATGGGTCGTCACGCCGCGCAGCAGCGGCTGCGTCAGCCCTTTCAGCTCCTCCAGCGTGCCCATGCCGTTGTGCAGCAGCAGCACCGGGCAGTTTTCCGGCAGGACGCTTTCCAGATTTTTGACGGCGGGCGAAACCTGCGGCGCTTTAAGCGTGACCAGCAGGAGCTGGCTCTCCGCCAGAAACAGCGGATCGTTGGCGATAAACGTGCGATTCGAGATCGTGCCCTGAGGATCGATCACGTTCGCCGAGCAATAGGGCTGCGGCACCCGCAACCATCCCTGCACATCGTGTCCCTGGCGGGCAAGCGCGGTCAGCCAGACCTGACCCAGAGCGCCGCAACCTAACACGGTAATTTTCATACTGCCTCCCGCTGGCGGGCTATCCATCTGTTATTTGCTGTCACACCTTATTATAGCGTTGTGTGCAGCCTGATTTTATTTAGCACCCTAAGACGCGTATTATGCATGTCACTTTAGCGTCAGGAGAAGAAGAGATGCCATCTTTCGATATCGTTTCAGAAGTCGATCTGCAGGAAATTCGCAATGCGGTGGAGAATGCCAACCGTGAAGTGTCAACCCGCTTCGATTTCCGCAACGTGAGCGCCGAGTTTGAGCTCAACGAAAAGAATGAAACCATTAAAATCACCAGCGAGTCCGACTTTCAGGTTAAGCAGCTGGTCGATATTCTGCGTGAGAAACTGCTGAAGCGCGGAATTGAAGGCGGTGCCTTAGAGGTGCCGGAAGAGATTGAGCACAGCGGTAAGAGCTGGACGGTCGAGGCGAAACTGAAAAAAGGCATTGAAAGCGACGTCGCGAAGAAACTGGTGAAGCTGATCAAAGACAGCAAGCTGAAAGTGCAGACGCAGATTCAGGGCGAAGCGCTGCGTGTGACCGGTAAAGCGCGTGATGATCTGCAGAGTGCGATGGCGATCGTGCGCGGCAGCAATCTGGGGCAGCCGTTCCAGTTTAAAAACTTCCGCGACTAAGCGGGAGAGGCTGAGTTTATTCAGCGCGAAGGCAGTTCAGTGATGAAACCCGGCTCAGGCCGGGTTTTTGATTGACGGGCGGACATCGTCAGGAGGAGGGCGTTTGCATCAGGGAGCCTCTGCCTTTCGCAAAGGGCCGCCATCGCCACAACACCGGTCAGCAACTGCCCAGCAGCGCCTCCAGTTCAGGGCGGCTGGTGACTTTACTGTCGATTTTGATGTAGGCGCTTTTCTCTTCCGGCACGATAAACACGGCGTTCACTCCAGGCTGCGCCTTCAGACGCTGTTCCAGATTCGGCACGGCCAGTGCCGCATCGCTCAGCACGATGCGCAGGCTGCTGACATAAGGCGGCTCCTGCATCGTCATGCTGACAAACAGCCAGGCCACCGCCACGATCGCGCCAGCCAGGAAGACGGTCTGCGCATCGAAATGTCCAAACACCCAGCCGCCCATGCTGCCGCCTACCGCCACGCCCAGGAACTGGCTGGTGGAGTAGATCCCCATTGCTGTGCCTTTATAACCTGCAGGTGACTCTTTACTGATCAGCGAAGGCAGGATCGCCTCCATCAGGTTAAAGGCGAAGAAGAAGAGCTGAACGCCCAGCACTAAAGTCCAGAAATGGCCTTCCGCGCCCCACAGCACGATCTCGGCGATAACAATCATCCCGACGCAGCCGACAAAGACGCGCTTCATGCGACGCTTCACTTCGGCATAGATGATGAACGGCACCACGCCCGCAAAGGCGATCAGCATCGTGGTGAGATAGACCTTCCAGTGCTCGGGCGCCGGGAAGCCCGCCTGCTCAAACTGACCCGGCAGGGCCACAAAGCTCGACATCAGCAGAACGTGCAGGCAGAAAATCCCGACGTTCAGCTTCACCAGACGTGGATTGGCCAGCACTTTGCGGAAGCTGCCTTTAACCATGCCGGACTCGCGGTTCAGAACATGATGAGAAGCGGAGGGCACCACCAGCAGCGTGATCACGATACCCAGCGAGGCCAGAATCGCAATCATCCAGAACAGCGCATGCAGTCCCAGCGCGTGCGTCACCACCGGTCCGACGACCATCGCAATCGCAAACGTGATGCCAAAACTGATACCGATAAACGCCATCGCCTTGGTGCGATTCTGCTCACGGGTTAAATCGGAGAGAAGGGCCATCACGGCCGCAGCAATCGCGCCTGAGCCCTGGAGCGCACGACCCAGAATGATGCCCCAGATAGAGTCGGTGCAGGCAGCGATCACGCTGCCCAGTACAAACAGCAACAGCCCGCCGACGATCAGCGGCTTACGCCCGATGCGATCGGAGAGCAGACCAAAAGGGATCTGAAATATTGCCTGGGCGAGGCCATAGATGCCAATTGCCAGGCCGATCAAGGTTTCACTTGCACCCTGTAATGCCATGCCATAAGTGGTCAGTACCGGCAGGACCATAAACATTCCCAGCATCCGCAGGGAAAAGACCGTACCGAGGCCCCATGTGGCACGCAGCTCCACCGGAGTCATTTTATTATCGTTCATTCCAACCTCTGTTAATGTGCTGCATTTATTCTAGGGGGCGGGGCAGGGCGGGTAAAACAATAGTTTTTAAGCAGTGGTAACAAAAAGAAAGGGCGCGAAAATCGCGCCCTTTTCATGCCATTTCGTTGCTGATTACCAGACGTAAGTCAGCAGGTCCTTCGACACCGGTGCCATCGAATCGACCGACATCATCACGCTCAGCGCGGTGATGGTGACGATAGAGAAGACAAACAGTTTACGCGCCCAGACACGGTCATCCGCCGTTTTGTAACCCGACAGGGCCATGCCCAGCCACCAGACGCTGACCGCAGCGGCCACCACCAGATATTTGTAGCCCGCGTAACCCCCCAGCGTCAGCATCAGCGTGGCAATCATAAACGCCAGAATGTAGAGCGTAATATGATTTTTAGCCACCGAGATGCCTTTCACCACCGGCAGAACCGGGATGTTCGCTGCCTGGTAATCTTTAAAGCGGAAGATGGCAATCGCGTACGAATGCGGCATCTGCCACAGGCTGAAGATCGCCAGCAGGATTAACGCGCCCGCATCAAACTGGTTGGAGACGGCGCAGTAGCCGATAACCGGCGGCGCAGCACCCGACAGACTGCCAATCAGCGTGCCGTAAACGGAGTGACGCTTCATGTAGAGGCTGTAAATGCCCACGTAAACCACGAAGCCCATCACCGCCAGCCACATGGCCAGCGGATTAGCACCGAAGTAGAGCAACGCAAAGCCAGCAATACCCAACACAGTGGCGTAAACCAGGCTTACTTTCGCGGAGATAAGGCCTTTTACCAGCACCCGATTCCTGGTTCTCTCCATCTTGATGTCGATGTCGCGGTCGATCACGTTGTTGAAAACACAACCGGATGCAACCACCAGTGACACGCCCACCAGGGTGATGAGAAACAGGGCGTAATCCGTGTTGCCTTTGGAGGCCAACAGGAATCCGCCGATCACAGAAATTAAATTCCCGAAAATAATTCCTGGTTTTGTAACTTGCAGGTATTGCTTAAACATTACGTGTGACTCTTTAGTGAGGCATCATGTTGTAGTTGAGGTTCCACATGATCCACAGTGAGCCTACTACGACAATCAGGATGATGATGGCCGAGAAGACAATGGCTACCATGTTCCAGCCACCCTCAGATTTGCTGTCTAAGTGCAGGAAGTAGACCAGGTGCACCAGCACCTGAATCACTGCACACACCAGGACAACACCAAGGATCGTACCGTGAGATGCACTGCCATCCATTACCATCCAGAACGGGATCGCCGTCAGGATGATAGAGAGGATGAAGCCGATCATGTAGGACTTCACGCTACCGTGTGAAGCGCCATGTTCGTTAACAGAATGACTCATTACATGGCTCCCATCAGGTAAACAACGGTGAAGACGCAAATCCAGACCACGTCCAGGAAGTGCCAGAACAGGCTCAGGCACATGATACGGGTGCGGTTAGTCGCGTTCAGGCCACGTCTGGAAATCTGGAACATCAGTACCAGCATCCAGATCAGACCGGAGGTCACGTGCAGACCGTGGGTACCGACCAGCGTAAAGAAGCCAGACAGGAAGCCGCTGCGATCCGGGCCAAAGCCTTCGGCAATCAGGTGATGGAATTCATAGATTTCCATCCCGATAAAGCCCAGACCGAACAGGAAGGTCAGCGCCAGCCAGCCGATAACGGCCCCTTTTTGCTCCTTGTTCATGGAGATAACAGCCATGCCGTAAGTGATCGAACTCAGCAGCAGCAGGGCGGTTTCTACCAGAACAAATGGCAGCTCAAAGATATCTTTACCTGCCGGGCCACCGGCAGTGTTGTTGACCATGACAGCATAGGTCGCAAACAGGGTTGCGAAGATAATGCAGTCACTCATCAGGTAGATCCAGAAGCCAAAGACTTTATTGGCTCCTGCATCGTGATGCCCATGCTCCGCATGGGCGTCGTGGTGATGTTTAATCAGAGTTTCAGTTGACATTATTTCAGACCTGCTTTGCTGATTTCGTCAAAGTGCTGGTTTTCAATCTTCTGAACTTCAGCAACCGGAACGTAGTAATCCACGTCTTCGTCGAAGCTTTTCACGATCCAGGTAACGATCATGCCGAGGAATGAAAGACCCGCCATCCACCAGATATGCCAGATCAGCGCGAAACCCATTACCGTTGCGAATGCGCAGATGATGATGGCAGCACCGCTGTTTTTCGGCATATGAATCTCTTCATACGATGCCGGCTGTTTGTACGCTTCGCCTTTCTCTTTCATTTCCCAGAAAGCGTCACGCTCGTGCACATGTGGGATAACAGCAAAGTTATAGAACGGTGGTGGTGAAGAGGTTGCCCACTCCAGCGTACGACCGCCCCACGGGTCACCGGTCAGGTCACGGTTCTGATGACGATCACGTACCGAGACATAGAACATGGTCAGCTGACACAGGATACCCAGTGCAATCAGACCTGCACCGACCGCAGCAACCACCAGCAGAGGATGGAACTGTGGATCGATGTTCTGGCTCAGACGACGGGTCATACCCATGAAGCCCAGTGCGTACAGCGGCATAAAGGCCACGAAGAAGCCGATGATCCAGAACCAGAATGCGCGCTTGCCCCAGGTTTCATTCAGGGTAAAGCCGAACGCTTTCGGGAACCAGTAGGTCACACCCGCCATACAACCGAACACCACACCACCGATAATCACGTTATGGAAGTGCGCAATCAGGAACAGGCTGTTGTGCAGAATAAAGTCAGCACCCGGAACGGCCAGCAGAACACCGGTCATACCCCCGACAGAGAAGGTTACCAGGAAGCCAACGGTCCACAGCATGGCAGAGTGCATCTGGATGCGGCCCTGGTACATGGTGAACAGCCAGTTAAAGATTTTAACCCCGGTCGGAATCGCGATGATCATCGTCATGATACCGAAGAAGGCGTTAACGTTGGCACCCGCACCCATGGTGAAGAAGTGGTGCAGCCAGACGATGAACGACAGAACGGTGATGGCGATGGTCGCCCAGACCAGAGAGGTATAACCAAACAGACGTTTTTTGGAGAAGGTCGCAGTAATTTCTGCGAACACACCAAACACCGGCAGTACCAGGATATACACTTCCGGATGGCCCCAGACCCAGATCAGGTTGACGTACATCATCATGTTCCCGCCCATTTCATTGGTGAAGAAATGGAAGCCGAGATAACGATCGAGCGTCAGCAGCGCCAGGGTCACGGTCAGAACCGGGAACGCAGCGATGATCAGGACGTTGGTGCACAGCGCGGTCCAGGTGAAGACCGGCATTTTGAACAGGCTCATGCCTGGCGCACGCATCTTCAGGATGGTCACGAAGAAGTTAATACCGGTTAAGGTCGTACCAATACCTGAAAGCTGAAGGCTCCAGATCCAGTAGTCGACCCCGACCCCGGGACTGTACTCCGCGCCGGAAAGCGGCGGATACGCCAGCCAGCCGGTCTGTGCGAACTCGCCCACACCCAGAGAAATGTTAACCAGGATCACACCGACCGCAGTAAACCAGAAGCTCAGGTTGTTCAGGAACGGGAACGCAACGTCGCGTGCACCAATCTGCAACGGAACGGCGATGTTCATCAGGCCAACCACAAAAGGCATCGCTACGAAGAAGATCATAATCACGCCGTGCGCGGTAAAGATCTGGTCGTAGTGGTGCGGTGGCAGAATGCCCGCTTCACCGGCCGAAGCCATAACCTGTTGGGTACGCATCATGATGGCATCAGCGAAACCACGCAGCAGCATGACGAACGCCATGATGACATACATGATACCCAGGCGTTTGTGGTCGACTGACGTCAGCCATTCAGACCACAGATATTTCCACTTACCAAAATAGGTGAGCGCAGCGACCAGCGCCAGACCACCTAAGATGATAGCGGCGACCGTAACCATGATAATCGGCTCATGGTACGGCACTGCATCCAGTGTTAATTTTCCGAACATCGTATTATTCCTCGGCTCCCGCGGAAGCGGTGTGACTCATGTCCATACCTTCATGCTGTGGCATGTCCATTTTCCCGTGGCTCATCTTGAACTTGTCGATGACTTGCATGAACAGTTTCGGATCAGCTGAAGAGAAATATTCCACCGGGTGATTTTCGCTTGGCACAGCCACTTTCTCGAAATCATCCATCGTGGTCAGCGTGTTAGGGGCTGCTTTAACTTTAGCCACCCACTGCTGGAATTCCGCATCGTCTTTGGTTGCAATGGCTTTGAACTTCATGCCAGAGAAACCACGACCACTGAAGTTCGCAGAGATACCGTCGAAAGTTCCCGGCTCATTCGCAATCAGATGCAGCTTGGTCTGCATACCGGCCATCGCATAGATCTGGCTGCCGAGCGTTGGGATGAAGAAAGAGTTCATGACGGAGTTAGAGGTGATTTTGAAGTTCACCGGAGTATTTGCCGGGAAGGCAATCTGGTTCACGGTCGCAATACCCTGTTCCGGGTAAATGAACAACCATTTCCAGTCCAGTGCAACCACATCGATCTCAACCGGCTTCACATCAGATTGCAGCGGTTTGCTGGGCTCCAGTGCATGGGTCGATTTCCAGGTCAGCACGCTGAGGAAGAGAATGATCAGGATCGGAATGGTCCAGACCACGGCTTCCACTTTGTTAGAGTGTGACCAGTTAGGGCTGTACTTCGCATTCGTGTTGGACGCCCGATACTTCCAGGCAAACACCACGGCCATCAGGACTGCGGGAATCACGACGATCAACATCAGGCCAAAGGCAGTCAGTATCAGCGAACGTTGCTCCAGTGCAATCTGTCCTTTGGGATTTAACAATGCACTATCGCAGCCACTCATTAATAAAGTGCCTGCAATTAATGACAAAATCCCCAAACTTTTATTGTATTTACTGAGTCTCATTTAACGACCTCAATGACAAAGGGCTCTATTGTCGTTTAAGTGTGCGCGCATTTTACGGGAAGGTTTATGCAGTGTAAACCAGCTTAAGGATGTGTCAGATACGTGTTGACACCTTTTGCTAAGGGTGTCACAGATGTTGCGTCAGGTGACAAATAATTAACGCAGACAAGCAGTTGGCACCAATATAACAAAAACCAATGGAAGCCACCGCGAAAAAATCAGGGAAAGGAATAACCCTTACTTTTAACTCCCAAATATTTAACAAGTCTGCATCATTTATGTGATGAAATTTAACTAAAGTAATTGCTCACCGGTTTTTAGTATTCAGTCTGCGTCTCCTCAGGCCATATTGTTATTTTTTGAAAATAACACGCGATGATAAATGACCGGGGCTTATTCGGCTGCTAAAAAAATAAGCCACGGTCCGTCAACCTATCGATTTCGCTTAAGCGTCAGATGCAGGGGGCGCAGGCGTTTTTTTCAGCGCCCGGTAGTCCAGCAACACGCCAGCCAGCACCGCCAGCAGGGCGATCGTCATGCCCAGCTCAAACAGACGAGCAAGCCACGACGACAGCGCCGTCCAGCCCAGCGCATCCATTGCCAGCGCCACCAGCCAGAGCGCCAGGATGCCGCACCCGGCTGCAAACAGACGATTCGTCCAGCGATAGCCATGAGGATAGTAGCTGCGCGTCAGGAATTTGCCACTCCGCTCCACCTGATTCAGTGTCTGACGACAAAACAGCAGCAGCAGCAGACCCGGCAGACCGGCCACCACCGTGAAGGCATAAAAGGCCGGCCAGCCCCACAGCTCCACCAGCCAGCCTGCCGCCGGGCCGACATAGACCCTGCCGACCGCCGAGAGCGCCGAGAGCAGCGCAAACTGGGTCGCCGAAAATGATTTGTTACACAGCGTCATCAGCAGGGCGACAAAGGCCGCGGTGCCCATTCCGCCACAGAGGTTTTCAACAAAGACCGCGCTGGCCATACTCCATAGCTGTTTGTCGGTCACCGCCAGCAGCCAGTAGCCAAAGTTCGACACCGCCTGCAGCACGCCAAAAATCAGCAGCGCACGGAACAGGCTCAGGCGCTGCATCAGCACCCCGCCGTACAGGGCGCCGATAATCGTCGCCAGCAGGCCCAGGGTCTTGTTGACCAGGCCGACGTCACCGGCGTTGAAGCCGACGCCGCGGATCAGAAAGGTTGTGGTCAGCGAGGCGGCAAAGGCATCGCCCAGCTTGTAGAGAATGATCAGGGTGATCAGCAGCCACGCATTGTTGCGCTGGAAGAAATCCTTCAGCGGATCGACGACCGCCTGACGCAGCGAGTGGGGCGTGGCAATGCGCGTGTCCGGCTCACTGGCCATCAGCGTAGCGAGAATCCCCGGCACCATCATCAGCGCCATCAGCCAGTAGGTGGCCTGCCAGCCCAGATAACGGTCAGCCAGCCACAGCGCCAGCCCGCCAGAAATCAGCATCGCCAGCCGGTAACCCAGCACGGTGATCGCCGCACCGCTGCCGCGCTCCTCTGGCGGCAGGATGTCCGTTTTCCAGGCGTCGAACACGATATCCTGCGAGGCGGAACAGAAGGCGATCAGCACCGCCAGTGCGGCCATCAGGGTCAGATCGCGTCCGGGCTGAAGAAAGCCCATGGCGAGGATGCCGCTCACCAGCGTCAGCTGGCTTACCAGTAACCAGCCGCGACGCCGGCCCAGAAACGGCGGCGTGTAACGGTCCATCATCGGTGACCAGAGAAATTTAAAGACATAAGCCTGGCCGACCAGTGAAAAGAACCCGATGGTTTTCAGATCGACATTATCCACCGTCATCCATGCCTGCAACGTGCCTGAGGTCAGTGCCAGCGGCAGTCCGGAAGCAAAACCGAGGAGTAACAGGACGGCGGCGTTTTTCTGGCGGAAGAGGCGGAGATAGTGATTCATGCGCATCCTGCAGATAACAAAGTGCCCTGCACGAGGCAGGGCAGGAAGGAGAGGAGATTAACGGGCGTTCTGTTTGATGAAGTCGTTGACGCTGGTGTCCTGCGCCATATCGGCGATCACATCGCTCATGGTGGCATTCACGGCATTGGTAATCTTCTGGTTACTGGCGTTGAATGCGCCTTCTACGCTGTAAGTCTGACGGTAATTTTTAACCTGCTTGTTGCCGTTTTTCGCGGTAGCGATGATAGAGATGTCCGCTTTGGTGGTGATGCTGTAGCGCACATTACCCTGTGTCACATCAGCATAAAGGTTGTTAACCACAATCTGCAGGTCGACCGCGCCATCAGGACCGATCATATATCCGCGTGCGGTCATCTGCTTCTCCAGCACTTCCTGCAGCAGGAAACGCAGATCGCGTGATGGGGTTAAGGTGACTAACTGACCGTCACGGTTCACTTTTGCCAGCGCCTGATCTTTACGCTGGTCGGCACCGTTGATGCTGACGGTCACACCCATCAGGCCCGGATCCTGCTGCGGCAGCTCAATTTTAGGCTGAATAGTCAGGGTATTATTGCTGGTTGCACAGCCGGCTAAAACAAACGCAGCCAACAGGGGGAATAACAGTTTTTTCAACATACTTTTTCTCGTTGGTGTCAGGGGTTGGTTTGCAAAAACTGCGGCCATCATAGCATTGCCCGGCAGTGAAAAAAGCCCTGTCGCGGGTGAAATTGTGTCTGAAATCGTTTTAAAAGGCTCCGCCGCGGCCGGGTTTGCGGTTCGTTTCAGCTGGGTTATGATGCGCGCGGTTAACGTGCAGATCACAAATGCAAAATTTACCCTCTGCTGACGGGTAAGCGCACAAAAAGCGACTAAGATTGAATGAGATGGGGCACTGCGCTCGCCATTGAGGAGTAATAGCCATGATCCGCGAACAAATAGAAGAAAAGCTGCGTGTGGCGTTTCAGCCAGCTCATCTGGAAGTGCATGACGAAAGTTACCGTCACAACGTGCCCGCCGGGTCTGAAAGCCACTTTAAAGTGGTGATTGTCAGTGACTGCTTTGCGGGCCAGCGTTTTCTGGCGCGTCACCGCCTTATCTACGGCGAACTGGCGGCGGAATTAGCGGGCAGCGTTCACGCCCTGGCCCTGCATACCTACACGCTCAAAGAGTGGGAAGGATTGCAGGATACAGTACTCGCGTCCCCCAACTGCCGGGGTGCCGGTACGCTCGCCTGATCTCCCTTCTCTGAAACGGCCTGCGGGCCGTTTTTTCATTTAATTAGCGATAAACGCGATCCCTGGCTCAAAAAAGCAGCAAAGTTGCTGAAAAGTGGTGAGTAAGCGTCCTCGACTCATTCCGGTGATGCCGCTATAATGCTGCGTCTATTTTTCCGGAATGTCTTCGGGACGCTTCTGGTAACAGGGATCAGGTTCTCTTCACGGAAGCCGTCCCGGTTGTTAGATACGGCGCATTTCACGATGTGTGGTGTCTGAAGTTGACCGAGCACGTGATTTTTTGAGGTAACAAGATGCAAGTTTCTGTAGAGACCACTCAGGGCCTGGGCCGTCGCATTACGATTACTGTCGCTGCTGACAGCATCGCAAGCGCAGTAAAAAAAGAACTGGTTGACGTTGCCAGGAAAGTTCGCATCGACGGTTTCCGTAAAGGCAAAGTGCCGATGAACATCGTAGAGCAGCGTTACGGCGCTTCTGTTCGTCAGGACGTGCTGGGCGAGCTGATGACGCGCAACTTCGTTGATGCCATCATCAAAGAAAAAATTAATCCGGCTGGCGCACCGAACTACGTGCCAGGCGAATACAAAGAAGGTCAGGATTTCACCTACGCGGTTGAGTTCGAAGTTTATCCGGAAGTTGAGCTGAAAGGCCTGGAAAACATCGAAGTCGAGAAACCACTGGTTGAAGTGACCGATGCTGACGTTGACACCATGCTGGATACCCTGCGCAAGCAGCAGGCCAACTGGATCGAAAGCGACGCGGCTGCAGGCCCGGAAGATCGTGCGACTATCGATTTTAACGGTTCTGTTGACGGCGAAGAGTTCGAAGGCGGTAAAGCTTCTGATTTCGTTCTGGCCATGGGCCAGGGCCGCATGATCCCAGGCTTCGAAGAGGGCATTGTGGGTCACAAAGCGGGCGAAACCTTCACTATCGACGTGAAATTCCCGGACGACTACCACGCAGAAACCCTGAAAGGGAAAGATGCGAAGTTTGAGATCGTATTGAAGAAAGTTGAAACGCGCGAACTGCCAGAACTGACCGAAGAGTTCATCAAACGTTTTGGCGTTGAAGATGGTTCAGTGGCCGGCCTGCGTACCGAAGTGCGTAAAAACATGGATCGCGAGCTGAAAGGCGCTATCCGCAACCGCATCAAGTCTCAGGCCATCGACGGCCTGGTTGCGGCAAACGAAATCGACGTTCCTGCAGCCCTGATTGACAGCGAAATCGACGTTCTGCGTCGTCAGGCTGCACAGCGCTTTGGTGGCAACGAAAAACAGGCGCTGGAACTGCCACGCGAACTGTTTGAAGAGCAGGCTAAACGCCGCGTGGTTGTCGGTCTGCTGCTGGGCGAAGTGATTCGTACCCACGAGCTGAAAGCAGATGACGCGCGCGTGAACACCATGATTGAAGAGATGGCTTCTGCGTATGAAGATCCGCAGGAAGTGATCGAGTTCTACAGCAAGAACAACGAGCTGATGAACAACATGCGCAACGTCGCGCTGGAAGAGCAGGCGGTTGAAGCGGTCCTGGCGAAAGCGAAAGTGACCGAGAAAGAGACCAACTTCCAGGAACTGATGAACCAGACCGCTCAGGCCTGATCACTCAGTTAACCTTCTGTGCTAAGCCCGTGACTGAAAAGTCGCGGGCTTTTTTGTATTCTGCATCCGGGACGCGCTGCGTCACGGCTATTTGTTTAATTTATCGGCAAATTATTCACGCATCGCTTTTTCCGGTTTAGCGAACAGGGAAAAGATTGTTATGCTTGAAACATGTGTGCAGCATCCCCAGATATTGGGAGTATGCAGAAATGAGAGTAAGGCTGACTGATTAACCGTCCTGAAGGTGTCGGAAAAGATGCGGCGTGGAGTTTCCCGCGCGTCTTACGTAGAATCGGTACAGAATGTTGCCAATGAAATTTATCCAGGAGACGGTAATGTCATACAGTGGCGATCGTGAATATACTGCACCGCACAATGCGCTGGTGCCAATGGTGGTTGAACAAACTTCGCGTGGTGAGCGTTCTTACGACATCTACTCCCGTCTGCTGAAAGAGCGCGTCATTTTCCTGACCGGCCAGGTTGAAGATCACATGGCTAATCTGATTGTGGCGCAGATGCTGTTTCTGGAAGCTGAGAATCCGGAAAAAGATATCTATCTCTATATCAACTCACCTGGCGGTGTGATCACGGCCGGTATGTCGATCTACGACACCATGAAATTTATCAAACCGGATGTCAGCACCATCTGTATGGGTCAGGCCTGCTCCATGGGCGCTTTCCTGCTGACGGCGGGCACTAAAGGCAAGCGTTTCTGCCTGCCTAACTCACGCGTCATGATCCATCAGCCGCTGGGCGGCTATCAGGGCCAGGCAACCGACATCGAAATCCATGCGCGCGAAATCCTGAAAGTGAAGCAGCGTATGAATGAGCTGATGGCCGAGCATACCGGTAAAACGCTGGAAGAAATTGAGCGTGATACCGAGCGCGATCGTTTCCTCTCTGCAAATGAAGCGGTAGAGTATGGATTAGTCGATTCGATTCTGACGCATCGTCAATAAGACCCGACCTGCCGTTGTTCCTGGTCTATAGTTATCGGGACAACGGTACTGTAATGGGTTGAATGAATTTCGGCCGTCTCAGCACGGCCAGCGCCATACGCGGGTATGGCCTGAGAACAGGAAGAGGTTAACTGATGACAGATAAGCGCAAAGACGGTTCAGGAAAGTTGCTGTACTGCTCTTTTTGCGGCAAAAGCCAGCATGAAGTGCGAAAGCTGATTGCCGGGCCGTCAGTGTATATCTGCGATGAGTGTGTTGACCTGTGCAACGACATCATTCGCGAAGAGATTAAAGAAGTCGCTCCGCACCGCGAACGTAGTGCTCTGCCTACCCCACATGAAATCCGCCATCACCTCGATGACTATGTCATTGGTCAGGAAAGAGCGAAGAAAGTGCTGGCGGTGGCGGTCTACAACCACTACAAGCGTCTGCGTAACGGCGATACCAGCAACGGTATTGAACTGGGCAAAAGTAACATTCTGCTGATCGGCCCGACCGGGAGCGGTAAAACGCTGCTGGCCGAAACCCTGGCTCGCCTGCTTGATGTGCCTTTCACCATGGCTGATGCCACCACGCTGACCGAAGCGGGTTACGTGGGTGAAGACGTTGAAAACATCATCCAGAAACTGCTGCAGAAGTGCGATTACGATGTGCAGAAAGCGCAGCGCGGCATCGTCTATATCGATGAAATTGACAAAATTTCACGTAAGTCTGACAACCCGTCGATTACCCGTGACGTGTCAGGCGAAGGCGTCCAGCAGGCTCTGCTGAAACTGATCGAAGGCACCGTGGCAGCCGTTCCGCCACAGGGCGGGCGTAAGCATCCGCAGCAGGAATTCTTACAGGTCGATACCTCTAAGATCCTGTTTATCTGCGGCGGCGCATTCGCCGGTCTGGACAAGGTGATCTCCCAGCGTGTTGAAACCGGCTCCGGTATCGGTTTCGGCGCAACCGTCAAAGGGAAATCGCAGAAAGCCAGCGAAGGCGAACTGCTTTCACAGTGTGAGCCTGAAGATCTGATCAAATTTGGTCTGATTCCGGAGTTCATCGGTCGTCTGCCTGTGGTGGCAACCCTGAGTGAACTCAGCGAAGAAGCGCTGATCCAGATCCTGCGTGAACCGAAAAACGCCCTGACAAAACAGTACCAGGCGCTGTTTAACCTGGAAGGCGTTGAGCTGGAGTTCCGTGACGAGGCATTAACGGCAATCGCGAAAAAGGCGATGTCACGTAAAACCGGTGCGCGTGGTCTGCGTTCAATCGTAGAAGGTGCGTTGCTGGAAACGATGTATGACCTGCCTTCGATGGACGATGTAGAGAAAGTCGTGATTGATGAATCAGTTATTGATGGTCAGTCTGATCCTATGTTGATCTACGGAAAGCATGAAGCCCAGGCATCTGGCGAATAAATAAACAGATCGTCCATGTCGTACTCGTAAAAAAGGGGAAAATTTTTCCCCTTTTGCTTTTCTCGCCTCTGTGACGTTGAATGTCGGACAATCATCCCCATATACTCAGATACCTGTGGGTTTAACTGCATACCTGCCTGATGCGGTTCCCATCACCTGGCGGACATTAAACAAAGAGAGAGCTCTATGAATCCTGAGCGTTCTGAACGCATTGAAATCCCCGTGTTGCCGCTGCGCGACGTGGTGGTTTATCCGCACATGGTAATTCCGTTGTTTGTTGGCCGGGAAAAATCAATTCGGTGCCTTGAAGCCGCAATGGATCATGATAAAAAAATCATGCTGGTCGCACAGAAAGAGGCTTCAACGGATGAACCTGGCATTAACGATCTCTTCTCAGTAGGGACCGTTGCATCTGTATTGCAAATGCTGAAACTGCCGGATGGCACCGTCAAAGTTCTGGTCGAAGGTTTACAGCGCGCCCATATTACGACGCTGGCCGATAACGGTGACCATTTTGTAGCACAAGCTGAATATCTGGTGTCGCCAGAGATCGAAGAGCGCGAGCAGGAAGTGCTGGTGCGCACGGCGATCAATCAGTTTGAAGGCTATATCAAACTCAATAAAAAGATCCCACCCGAGGTGTTAACCTCGCTGAACAACATTGACGATGCGGCGCGCCTGGCCGACACCGTTGCGGCACATATGCCGCTGAAGCTGGCCGACAAACAGTCTGTGCTGGAGATGTCCGACGTTAATGAGCGTCTGGAATATCTGATGGCCATGATGGAATCTGAAATCGATCTGCTGCAGGTTGAGAAGCGCATTCGCAACCGCGTGAAGAAGCAGATGGAGAAGAGCCAGCGCGAGTACTATCTGAATGAGCAGATGAAAGCGATTCAGAAAGAGCTGGGCGAGATGGATGACGCGCCGGACGAGTATGAAGCGTTAAAACGCAAAATCGATGCGGCGAAAATGCCGGAAGAGGCGCGTGAGAAAGCGGACGCTGAGCTGCAGAAACTGAAAATGATGTCTCCGATGTCCGCAGAAGCGACCGTGGTTCGCGGCTATATCGACTGGATGGTGCAGGTTCCGTGGAACGCCCGCAGCAAAGTGAAAAAAGATCTGCGTAAGGCGCAGGAGACCCTGGATACCGACCATTACGGCCTGGAGCGCGTGAAGGATCGTATTCTTGAGTATCTTGCGGTGCAGAGTCGCGTCAGCAAAATCAAAGGCCCGATTCTGTGCCTGGTCGGACCGCCAGGGGTGGGTAAAACCTCGCTGGGTCAGTCGATCGCCAAAGCGACCGGCCGCAAATATGTGCGTATGGCGCTGGGCGGCGTGCGTGACGAAGCGGAAATCCGTGGTCACCGCCGGACTTACATCGGCTCCATGCCGGGTAAGCTGATCCAGAAAATGGCCAAGGTCGGGGTAAAAAACCCGCTGTTCCTGCTGGATGAGATCGACAAAATGTCCTCCGACATGCGTGGCGATCCTGCTTCTGCGCTGCTGGAAGTGCTCGATCCTGAGCAGAACATTGCGTTCAACGACCACTATCTGGAAGTCGACTATGACCTTTCCGATGTGATGTTCGTGGCGACTTCGAACTCCATGAACATTCCGGCGCCGCTGCTGGATCGTATGGAAGTCATCCGTCTGTCGGGCTATACCGAGGATGAGAAGCTGAACATCGCCAAGCAGCACCTGCTGACCAAGCAGATCGAACGTAACGCGCTGAAAGCCAGCGAAATTACGGTCGAGGACAGCGCGATTATCGGCATCATCCGTTATTACACCCGTGAAGCCGGGGTGCGTAGCCTTGAGCGTGAGCTGTCGAAACTGTGCCGTAAAGCGGTGAAATCACTGCTGATGGACAAGAGTAAAAAGCACATCACCATCAATGGCGAAAACCTCAAGGATTTCCTGGGCGTTCAGCGCTTTGACTACGGCCGTGCCGACAGTGAAAACCGCGTGGGTCAGGTCACCGGTCTGGCGTGGACCGAAGTGGGCGGCGATCTGCTGACCATCGAAACCGCCTGCGTACCGGGTAAAGGTAAGCTGACCTACACCGGCTCTCTGGGCGAGGTGATGCAGGAGTCAATTCAGGCTGCACTGACGGTCGTGCGTGCCCGTGCAGAGAAGCTGGGCATCAATGGTGACTTCTACGAAAAACGCGATATTCACGTTCACGTTCCTGAAGGTGCCACACCGAAAGATGGCCCGAGTGCTGGTATCGCCATGTGTACGGCGCTGGTCTCCTGTCTGACCGGAAACCCGGTGCGGGCGGATGTGGCAATGACCGGTGAGATCACCCTGCGCGGTCAGGTGCTGCCGATTGGCGGACTGAAAGAGAAACTGCTGGCCGCACACCGTGGTGGCATCAAAACCGTGCTGATCCCGGACGACAACAAACGTGACCTGGAAGACATTCCACAGAACGTGATTGCCGACCTGGAGATCCATCCGGTGAAGCGCATTGAAGAGGTGCTGAATCTGGCCCTGGAAAATGCGCCATACGGTATGCAGGTCGCGACAGCAAAATAGTGATTAACGGCATAAACCGTTAAAAAGCGGAGCTGGCAAGGCAATTGGCGCTTGCCAGCTTTTTTTTGTGCCGCTAATTTAGGTGGCTGCCGACGCGACGATCTCAGAGAAAACCCGTTGTTTCGGCTCCACAGGCTTGATATAACTTGCTGCGCGTTCGTACCCGGCCGGAAGCCCGGTGCGATGTGAAATAATAAAGAGGGGATGAAGAGAGTGAATAAGTCACAATTGATCGACAAAATTGCTGCTGATGCTGATATTTCTAAAGCGGCAGCGGGACGTGTTTTAGATGCATTTATGGGTTCCGTTTCAGATGCGCTGAAAGAGGGTGACGAAGTGGCCCTGGTCGGTTTCGGCACTTTCTCCGTGCGTGACCGCGCGGCACGTACCGGTCGTAACCCGCAAACCGGTAAAGAGATCACCATCCCGGCCGGTAAAGTACCCGGTTTCCGTGCTGGTAAAGCATTGAAAGACGCAGTCAATTAATAACAACGAATAGATTCATTGACGCATTTTCTTCAGTGGATTAGAGGACGCTTTGCGCGTTCTCATGTAACATACGGGCACATCAATCAGATGTGCCTTTTTTGTTTTAACCGGTGAGAATCGGGCCGTAAAATGGACCAGGACCGGATTGAGACTGCCAGCGGAGCCAGCAGTTACGTGAGACGCCAGCCAGTGGCGAATTGCGACCGAGCTTTACATTCACACTACAGCGGAGTGTTGCCATACCATGATGGACAATTTACGCGCGGCGTCGAACCATGTCGTGCTCAAGATTATTTTGGGGCTGATTATCCTCTCCTTTGTGCTGACGGGCGTTGGCAACTATCTGATTGGCGGCAATAACGACTATGCAGCCAAAGTAAACGGTCAGGAGATCAGCCGGGGACAGCTGGAGCAGGCGTTTAACAGCGAACGCAACCGTCAGCAGCAGATGCTGGGCGACCAGTTCTCGCAGCTGGCCAGTAACGACGGCTATATGCAGCAGATCCGCCAGCAGGCGCTGTCGCAGCTGATCGATCAGGCGCTGCTCGACAGCTACATCAAAGATCTTCATCTCAGCATCAGCGACGATCAGGTCAAACAGGCGATCTTCAATCAGAAGGCGTTCCAGACCAACGGCAAATTCGACAACGCGAAATATCTGGGCCTGATCGGCAACATGGGCTTTAGCGCGGATCAATATGCGGAAGCGCTGCGCAAGCAGCTCTCCAATCAGCAGCTGATCAATGCGGTGGCGAACACCGACTTCACGCTGAAAGGCGAAGCCAGCAAGCTGGTTGATCTGGTGTCGCAGCAGCGTGAAATCCGTCAGGCCACACTGGACGTCAACGCGCTGGCAGCGAAACAGACCGTAACCGACGATGAAATCAGCCAGTATTATCAGCAGCATAAAAGCAGCTTTATGGCGCCGGAACAGTTCCGGGTCAGCTACCTGCTGATGGATGCAGCCAGCATGCAGCAGGCAGCCAGCGATGCCGATATTCAGGCCTGGTACGATCAGCATAAAGCGGATTACACCCAGCCACAGCGCAACCGCTACAGCGTGATTCAGACAAAAACAGAAGCCGATGCCAATGCGGTGCTGGCGCAGCTGAAAGCGGGAGCCAGCTTTGCTGACGTGGCAAAAGCCAAATCGATTGACCCGATCTCTGCCCGTAAAGGCGGCGATATGGGCTGGCTGGAACCCTCAACGACGCCGGATGAGCTGAAAAATGCCGGGCTGACGGAGAAAGGCCAGATGTCAGGCGTGATCAAATCCTCTGTCGGCTTCCTGGTGGTTCGCCTGGATGATATCCAGCCAGAGCAGGTGAAATCGCTGGATGAGGTTCGCAGCGCCGTAGCGGCCAAAGTGAAGCAGGAGAAGGGCGTGGATGCCTTCTACAAACTGCAGCAGAAGGTCAGCGAAGCAGCCAGCAATGACAACGAGTCACTGGCGGGTGCCGAGCAGGCGTCTGGTCTGAAAGCGAAAGAGACCGGCTGGTTCAGTCAGGATACGCTGCCAGCGGAGCTGAATTTCGATGCGGTGAAACAGGCGATCTTCAATGGCGGTCTGGTGGGCCAGAACGGCGCGCCGGGCAACAACTCTGACATCATCACCGTCGATGGCGATCGTGCTTTTGTGCTGCGTATCAGTGAGCATAAACCGGAAGCGGTAAAACCGCTGGATCAGGTTAAAGCGCAGATCACCGACACGCTGAAGCATGACAAAGCAACGCAGCAGGCCAAAGCTCAGGCAGATAAGCTGCTGGCCGACCTGAAAGCCGGTAAGCAGGATGCGCTGACGGCGGCAGGTCTGACGCTGAGCGCCAGCAAGACCGTAGATCGTAATGCACAGGATCCGGTGGCTCAGACTGCTTTCAATCTGCCTCAGCCAGCGGAAAACAAACCCTCCTGGGGTGTCAGCGAAGATATGCAGGGCAACGTCGTGCTGGTGGCGGTCGATAAGGTTAAAACCGGCAGCATGCCGCAGGCGCAGATTGACGAGATGGTCAAAGGCGTCACGCAGAACAATGCGCAGCTGACGTTTGAAGCACTGCTGCAGAACCTGCGTAAAGAGGCCAAAATCAAGTACGGCGCAGCCGCACAAATGCAGTAAGCCTCGCAGAAACTGTGTAACGACTGTAACAATCAAAGGCCGCATTCGCGGCCTTTTCCATTTCTGTCATCCGGTGTTTGAGCCCTGTGCAGGGCAGTGACACGCTGTCGCTGCTGTTTACACACAAGGAGAAACACAGCATGGCTAAATCACAACTTATTGCCCTCTATTTTTCACTCGCGCTGGGCGGCGCACTCTGTCACAGCGTCTCACTGGCTGCGGAACCGGAACCGGCTGGCAGCGTCGTTACGCAACATGCCTCACCGGGATTGTTGCCGGAGAACAGCCCGCCGCCGCAACAGGAACAGGTCAGCATCAACCAGGCGACAGCCGAACAGCTCTCTGCTGCCATGAATGGCGTGGGGCTGAAAAAGGCTCAGGCGATTGTGAACTACCGCGAACAGTACGGGCCCTTTAGTGCCATTCAGCAACTCAGCGAAGTGCCGGGCATTGGTAATGCGCTGATTGAACGTAATGCAGCCAGGCTGAAACTGTGAGGCAGTACACATCGGTGATGCTTAATCTCCCTGAGCCAGGCCACTCTGCTAAAGTGAGCAGGTCCAACCAGTTAACCTGAGCGAGCAGGAGAGCATCACCATGCAGACCATAATAAAAGTGCGCGGCTATCATCTGGATGTCTATCAGCACGTTAACAATGCACGCTATCTTGAGTTTCTTGAGGAGGCGCGCTGGCAATGGCTGGAAGAGGTTGAGGCATTTCACTGGTTGCTGGAACAGAAGCTGGCTTTCGTCGTGGTCAATATCAACATCAACTACCGTCGTCCGGCCGTGCTGGGCGACGTGCTGGCGATAGAGAGTGAGATCACCCAGCTAAATGGCAGAAGCGGCATTATTGCTCAGCGGGTAATGCTGGCAGGCCAGGAGACCGTGGTGGCGGATGCCGCACTGACCTTTGTCTGCATCGATTTGCAGACTCAGAAGGCCGTTGCGCTTGAAGGGGAGCTCCGCGAGCGCCTGATGCGCCTGATGGCCTGAGATGGAAAGGAGGGCAGAGCGAAAAGCTCTGCCGCCTTACCGGATGGCTTCAGTTCAGGCCGCTTTTCGCTTTCATAGCCGCCATCACGCCCGGCCGATCGTCCAGATAGGCCTGTAAACCCCTGGCCCGCAAATGACAGGCCGCGCACTCACCACAGCCGTCGCCTTTTACGCCGTTGTAGCAGGTCAGCGTCTGCTCGCGTACCAGGGAGAGCTGTTGCCAGTAGTCCGCCAGCGCCCAGGTTTCCGCTTTGTTGAGCCACATCAGCGGCGTTTCGAAACGGATCGTGCGCGCCATACCCAGCGTAACCGCCTGGTTCAGGGCTTTGACAAACTCATCGCGGCAGTCGGGATAGCCGGAAAAATCGGTCTCACAGACGCCGGTGATCACTGCTTCCGCCTCGACCTGATAGGCGTAAACCGAGGCCAGCGTCAGGAAGAGAATATTGCGTCCGGGAACGAACGTACTGGGCAAACCGCTGGCCGCAGGATCGTAAGCCGGTACCGGAATGTTATCCCGGGTCAGGCTGCTGACGGCAAGTTCGTTCAGCATGGTGACATCCAGCACTTTATGCGCGCGCGCACCCAGCTTCAACGCCAGATCCTGGGCCACCTCGATCTCTTCCCGGTGGCGCTGCCCATAATCGAAGGTGACGCAGTGGACTTCATCATAAAGCTGCAGAGCCTGGATCAGGCAGGTGGTGGAATCCTGTCCACCGCTGAAAACAACAACCGCGCGTTTCATGGCATTTTCCTGGTAATGAATTTTGCGCCTATGGTAATGCCTCATTCCGTTGCTGAACAGCGGCAGGATGGATCGATGGGGGGCGGGATCCAGGCGCGGCTGAAATCGAACCAGCCCAGCGTGTTCAGCTCAATGCCCTCTACGCCGGGCGGCGCATGGATCTGATAGCGATAATTAAACAGGGGCAGCAGGATACCGTCGCGCATCAGCCGATCGTAAAGCTGGTGCAGCGCGTGGCTACGGGCTTCGCCATCCACGATCTGCCGGATAGTCTGCAGCTGCGCCGCCACCTGTTTGCCCTGCGCGCCAGACCACAGCGGTCGCCAGAGCGGATCAATCTGCAACCAGCTCGCCAGCGTAAAGATCGGCGCATCGCCAATCAGCCGATCGCCCATTACGATATCCGCCTCATCAGGCGGGGCGAGGGTGTGCCAGTTTTTTACCGAATGAAACACCACCTTCAGGATGCAGCCGTGCGCTTCCAGCAGCGCCACCAGCGCCTGCGACATCTCATGCAGCTCCACCGGTAACTGATAATGCAGCGTCAGGGATGCCGGTAAAGGAACCGGGTCGTCATCAAATAGCGGTACGCCCCAGCCGGGTAGCAGCTCCCGGCTGGGAGTGATCAATCCCTCATCCAGTGGTAACCGGCTGACGATGCCGCTCTGCTGGATCAGCTGAAAAAGTCTGCGCGCCTGGCTGGCGGAAAAACCGGCCCGCGGGCGGCAGACCAGGTAGCAGAAGCCGAGACTGATGCTGCTGCTGACCGGCTGCAGCGTCCTGAGTGCGGCGGGTTCGCCTATCGCAATCTGCACCGGATGACGACAGCTGCTGCCCAGGCTGGGATCAAACAGCTGCGGCGTAATCCAGTACTCCACCGCCTGCAGCAGCGGCTGCTGCAGATGCCAGCGCGCATGGCTTTCGATCCTGACCAGCTCGGGGCTGAAGTGTCGCAGTTTCCAGGGGCCGCTGCCGATGGCGGGTTCTGTGGGGTGGGGCAGCAGGCACAGCAGGTGGGCGAGGCGATGGGGCAGCCAGAAATCTGGCTGGCGCAGGGTAAACCGCACAGCCAGCGGATGGGGCGCATCAATGCCGGTCACCTCCGCCAGCAGCAGGCTGACGCGCTTATCCTGCAGCAGCTGGCGGAACTGCGTGACCAGTTGTCCGGCCCGAACGGGCTCATCGTTGTGCCACATCAGCTGTGGCCGCAGCCAGAACAGCCAGTGGCAGGCCGTTTCATCGTGCTGCCAGTGATGCGCCAGATCGCCGACCGGCTCATCCTGCTCAAAGCGGGTCAGGCCGGAATAGATCTGACGAACCAGATGCTGCTCAGCGCGACCGGCAATCTGGCGTGGATCGGTGCTTTCCATCGGTCGATAGTAGGGGATGCGCAGAACCGGCGTATCATTCTGCCACTGGCCGCCCATCAGGGGCCGCAGCATATTGATCAGCCTTTCCGGCGGCAGATCCAGCAGCTGCAGGGCCTCCGCCGCCTCGCCAGCTTCAAGCTGCCGTTGCAGGAGCTGCTGGCGTAACTGTTCCGGTGTGCGCAGAAACCGCAGCTGCCCCAGTTTGCCGCGACCGGGTTCGCCCTGCCAGCTGAGCCAGCCTGCCTGCTGCCATTGTGACAGCAGGGTACGCAGATGACGCTCGCTGCAGATGCAGTGGCGGGCCATCTCCGCTACGCAGGTCTGCTGTGGCGCGCCCTGACTTTGCTGCCACAGACGCTGAAACTGATTGAGACGGTTAAGCTGGCGCATTCTAAACCCGGAACAATTTTTTCAAAGTATTCACTATTAGTTCCGCAATTAACAGGCAATAGTGGACTTCCTCTTTCAGCAGGAGATCACTCATGGTGCGTTTAGCGGCGTTCGATATGGATGGCACACTGTTACTGCCAAATCATCAACCGGGACAGCAGACGCTCGACACTCTGCAGGCGCTGCATCAGCGCGGCATTCATCTGGTGCTGGCGACGGGACGTCATCTGCTGGAGATGCAGATGTTACGTGAGAAAATGGCGCTGCCCGCGTGGCTGATCACCGGCAATGGCACCCGCGTTCATGACCCGTCCGGTCAGCTGATTGCTGCGCAGGATCTGCCCGCTGCCGTGGCAGAAACGGTGATCCACGGTCACTGGACAACCTCCGCTTCCCTGCATGTTTTCAATGATCAGGGATGGTTTACCGACCGTCCGCGGCCTGAACTGCTCAACGCTCATCAGATGAGCGGATTCCGCTATCAGCTCTGCGATCTGAAAGCACTGCCCGCGCATCAGGTGACTAAAATCTGTTTTATTGACGAGCACCCGCGCCTGCTGGCGCTGAAAACAGAGCTGGATGTGGCGCTGGGCGATCAGGCCGATATCTGTTTTTCCGCTGTGAATTGTCTGGAGGTGCTGCCCGCAGGCTGCAACAAAGGCAGCGCCCTGAGTCAGTTATGTGAGCATCTGTCGCTGACAATGGCGGAGTGTATGGCGTTTGGTGACGCAATGAACGATCGCGAAATGCTGGCGCAGGCCGGACAGGGCTTCATCATGGGCAATGCGATGGCGCAGCTGAAAGCCGCGCTGCCGCATCTGCCGGTAATCGGCCATTGCGAGAGACAGGCCGTGTCTCATTACTTAAATCACTGGCTGGCAACGCCCCACCTCGCGTATTCCCCCGAATGCTGAGGTTTGCCGTGTACCGGACAGGATGTCCGGTTTTTTACGCCAGCTCGCGCTGCCAGGGCGTGATATCGCCGATATGTTTTGCCACCCACTCAGGCTGATAGTAGCTGTCGGGATAGCGCTCACCGCTGTCGCACAGCAGGGTGACCAGCGATCCCCGCTGGTTCGCGGCCCGTAAACGTTTTGCCACCTGCATCATGCCCCAGAAGTTGGTGCCGGTTGAGGCGCCGGGTTTGCGTCCCAGAATACTCTCCAGCTTCAGCATCGCGGCCAGCGTCGCGCCATCCGGTACTTTCACCATTTCATCGATCACGTCCGGCATAAATGATGGCTCTACCCGGGGACGGCCAATGCCCTCAATCAGGCTGCCGCGCGTGCTGGTCAGCGTGGCATCGCGCTGCTGCCAGTAATCGAAAAAGACCGAGTGTTGCGGATCGACCACCAGCAGTTTTGTTTCCAGTCCCTGATAGCGGATATAGCGGCCCAGCGTGGCCGAGGTGCCGCCGGTGCCCGCACTCATGATCACCGTATGCGGAATCGGGTAGGGCTCATGCTGCATCTGACGGAAGATGCTTTCCGCAATATTGTTATTGCCGCGCCAGTCGGTGGCGCGTTCCGCATAGGTGAACTGATCCATAAAGTGGCCGTTCAGCTCGCGCGCCAGCCGTTCAGATTCTGCATAGAGCTGGCAGGGATCCTCCACAAAGTGGCACTGGCCGCCATAAAAGGTGATCTGCTCGATTTTGCGCTTCGCGGTACTGGCAGGCATCACCGCAATAAAGGGCAGTCCCAGCAGCCTTGCGAAGTACGCCTCAGAAACGGCAGTGCTGCCTGACGAGGCTTCAATAATCGGCGTATTCTGCTTAATCCAGCCGTTGGAGAGGCCGTAGAGAAACAGCGAACGAGCCAGCCGATGTTTAAGGCTGCCGCTGGGATGGGTGCTCTCATCTTTCAGGTAGAACCAGATGCCGGGAAAGTCCGCCAGATCGAAACGGATCAGATGGGTTTCCGCCGAACGTTGAAAGTCAGCGTTAATTTCGTTGATAGCGTGGCGAATCCAGCAGGTGTGCATCTCAGGTGTCCGGTAAACAATGATGTGGCTATTTTATGGCACACGCAGGAAAAAGAGATTGCATAATTGCCGCTAAAATCGCACCGGTGGAGAAAACCATTCTCTCGGAGCCGCAAATGTTAGATAAAACTGACCTGAAATTACTGGCGCTGCTGCAGCAGGACTGTACCCTGTCACTGCAATCGCTGGCGGAGGCCGTCAACCTCACGACCACGCCCTGCTGGAAGCGCCTGAAAAAGCTGGAAGATGATGGCATTATTCGCGCACGCGTGGCGCTGCTGGACGGGGATAAAATCGGGCTGTCACTGACGGCCTTTATGTTTGTGAAAACCCAGCAGCACAGCCGCGAGTGGTATCAGACTTTTGTCTCGGTCGTGAGCGGCATGCCGGAGGTGATGGCCTTTTACCGGATGGCGGGGGAGTATGACTATCTGCTGCGGATCCAGGTGGCCGATATGAAGAGCTATGATGCTTTCTACAAACGATTAGTGAATGGTGTGCCCGGCCTGATTGATGTCACCTCCAGCTTTGCCATGGAAGAGATTAAATACACCACGGCCTTACCCGTCGCCCCCTGAGGGCCTGAGATTGAGAACAGCGTTGTGCGATTATTCAGTCAATTAAGTTGGTATTTTCTGCGGGAGTGGCGGCGCTATCTGGGCGCGGTCATCCTGCTGATCGTGATTGCGATCCTGCAGCTCCTGCCGCCACATGTGGTTGGCGTGGTGGTGGATGGCGTGACGCGCGACAACATGAGCACCGGCCGTATCATGATGTGGATCGGGGTCATGCTGGCAACGGCGGTGGTGGTCTATCTGCTGCGTTATGTCTGGCGCGTGCTGCTGTTCGGGGCCTCCTACCAGCTGGCGGTTGAGCTGCGCGAAGATTTCTATCGCCAGCTGAGTCGTCAGCAACCCGCCTTCTATCTGCGTCACCGCACCGGCGATCTGATCGCCCGCGCCACCAATGATGTGGATCGGGTGGTATTTGCCGCCGGAGAGGGCGTTCTGACGCTGGTCGACTCGCTGGTGATGGGCTGCGTGGTGCTGCTGGTCATGAGCACGCAGATTAGCTGGCAGCTGACGCTGCTCGCGCTGGTGCCGATGCCGATCATGGCCATCGTCATCCATCGCTACGGCAATCAGCTGCATCACCGCTTTAAGCTGGCGCAGGCCGCCTTCTCCAGCCTCAACGATCAGACGCAGGAGAGCCTGACCAGTATCCGGATGATAAAGGCCTTCGGACTTGAGCAGCATCAGTCGCAGCAGTTTGCCGATATTGCCCGCGATACCGGGGAAAAGAACCTGCGCGTGGCGCGGGTCGATGCCCGTTTTGATCCGACCATCTATATCGCAATCGGCTTCTCTAACCTGCTGGCGATTGGCGGCGGCAGCTGGCTGGTGTGGCACGATCAGATGACGCTGGGCCAGCTCACCAGCTTTGTCATGTACCTGGGCCTGATGATCTGGCCGATGCTGGCGCTGGCGTGGATGTTTAATATTGTCGAGCGCGGCAGCGCGGCCTGGAGCCGCATCGGCGCGCTGCTGGCCGAGGCACCGGCGGTGGAGGATGGCGACACCACTCTGCCAGCCGAACCTGGCACGCTGCAGGTCGCCATTCGCGCGTTCAATTACCCGGCCAGTGCCGGTCCGGTGCTGAGCGACGTCAGCTTCCAGCTGAAACCGGGCGAGATGCTGGGGCTGTGCGGCCCCACCGGCAGTGGCAAAAGCACCCTGCTGAGCCTGATTCAGCGCCACTTCGATATTCAGCAGGGCGACATCCGCTATCACCAGATCCCGCTGCCGCAGCTGCGGCTGGACAGCTGGCGCAGCCGTCTGGCGGTCGTCAGCCAGACGCCGTTCCTCTTCTCCGACAGCGTGGCAAACAATATTGCGCTGGGGAAACCGGATGCCACCCGCGAGGAGATCGAACGGGCCGCCACGCTGGCCTGCGTGCATGATGATATCCTGCGTCTGCCGCAGGGCTATGAAACCGAGGTCGGGGAGCGCGGTGTGATGCTGTCGGGGGGGCAGAAACAGCGCCTGTCGATCGCCCGGGCGCTGCTGCTGAATGCCGAAATCCTGATTCTGGATGACGCGCTTTCGGCGGTGGATGGCCGGACCGAACACGAAATCCTGCATAACCTGCGGATCTGGGGGCAGGGGCGCACGCTGATTATCAGCGCCCATCGCCTGTCGGCCCTTACCGAAGCCAGCGAGATTCTGGTGCTGCAGCAGGGCCGTGTGGCGCTGCGGGGCGACCACGACGCGCTGACCAGCCAGGCGGGCTGGTATCGCGATATGTACCGTTACCAGCAACTGGAAGCCGCGCTGGATGATGATAAAAACGAAAAAGGAGTGCCGCATGGCTAAGTCCGGACGCGTGTGGCCGACCCTGAAACGTTTACTCAGCTACGGCAAACCCTGGCGTAAATCCCTGTCGCTGGCGGTGGGGATGCTATGGATCGCTGCCGCAGCAGAAGTGACCGGACCGGTGCTGGTCAGCTACTTTATCGATAACCTGGTGGCGAAACATCAGATGCCCTGGGGGCTGGTGGCCGGACTGGTGGCCGGTTTTATCCTGCTTCAGCTGCTGGCCGCCGCGCTGCACTACTGGCAGGCGCTGCTGTTTAATCGCGCCGCCATCGGGGTGGTACAGCGGTTACGCAGTGATGTGATGAACGCGGCGCTCTGTCAGCCGCTGAGCGCCTTTGATACCCAGCCGGTCGGGCAGATTATTTCACGTGTCACTAACGACACGGAAGTGATCCGCGATCTCTATGTCACCGTGGTTTCCACCGTACTGCGCAGTGCCGCGCTGGTCGGTGCCATGATGGTGGCGATGTTCACTCTTGACTGGCGCATGGCGCTGGTGGCGATGATGATCTTCCCGCTGGTACTGATGGTGATGTTTATCTATCAGCGCTACAGCACGCCGATTGCCCGCCGGGTTCGCAGCTATCTGGCTGACATCAACAACGGCTTTAACGAAGTGATCAGCGGCATGAGTGTCATCCAGCAGTTCCGCCAGCAGGCGCGGTTCGGTGAGCGGATGGGCGAAGCGAGCCGTTCCCACTATCTGGCACGCATGGAAACGCTGCGTCTTGATGGTTTTCTGCTGCGCCCGTTGCTGAGCCTGTTCTCCGCGATGGTGCTGTGCGGGCTGCTGATCCTGTTCAGTTTCTCCGTGCCTGGCGTGTTTGAGGTCGGGGTGCTCTACGCTTTTATTACCTATCTGGGCCGGCTGAATGAGCCGCTGATTGAGCTGACCACCCAGCAGTCGATGCTGCAGCAGGCGGTCGTCTCCGGTGAGCGCATTTTTGAACTGATGGATGCAGCACAGCAGCAGTATGGTGTCGATCAGCAACCTCTGGCGTCCGGTCGTATTACGCTGAACCAGCTGAGCTTTGCCTACCGCGAAAACCGCAACGTGCTGAGCGACATCAATCTGGAAGTCGCGCCGCGCGAATTTGTGGCGCTGGTGGGGCATACCGGCAGCGGAAAAAGCACCCTGGCGAATCTGCTGATGGGCTATTACCCGGTGACGCCTGGCGCAATCCGGATTGACGGTCGCCCCATCGGCGACCTCAGCCACGCCGTGCTGCGTCACGGTATCGCGATGGTGCAGCAGGATCCGGTGGTGCTCGCCGATACACTTCTGGCAAACGTGCGGCTGGGACGTGACATCAGCGAAGAGGCCGTCTGGCGGGTGCTGGAGCAGGTGCAGCTGGCTCCGCTGGCGCGTGCGCTGCCAGAGGGGATTCATACCCGTCTCGGCGAGCAGGGCAACAACCTGTCGGTGGGGCAGAAGCAGCTACTGGCACTGGCGCGGGTGCTGGTTGACCTGCCGCAGATCCTGATCCTGGATGAGGCGACGGCCAATATCGACTCCGGTACGGAGCAGGCTATTCAGCAGACCCTGACGACGCTGCGCCAGCACAGTACGCTGGTAGTGATTGCGCACCGGCTCTCGACGATTATCGAGGCAGACAAGATTCTGGTGCTGCATCGTGGTCACGTCGTGGAACAAGGCACCCATCAGCAACTGCTGGCGATGCAGGGCCGTTACTGGCAGATGTACCAGCTTCAGCAGGCGGGAGATGAACTGGCGTCGGGCGCGGCGGCGACCGCTGAAAGCTGAGTTGCACCTTTTTTGCGCACCTTTATCAGACTAATCTGTATAAATGCACTCCTTTGACGCCTGAAGCACCAAAGGAGTGCACTCAGCGACTGTGATCTCTGTCATACCGCGCGCCTGCGCAGCAGGCACTCTATACCATCCCTTGCCGCGTCTCGTCTGAACCACTGATTTGTGCCGGTTTTACACTCTGGCACAGGCTTTGCTTATATCCCTGCGTGTCCGTAAACGTTACTTATTTACTCGCTGGAGGGGATCCAATGAAGCTGGTTACCGTCGTAATTAAGCCATTCAAGCTGGAGGATGTGCGTGAAGCTTTATCCTCTATCGGCATTCAGGGGCTCACCGTCTCCGAAGTGAAAGGATTTGGTCGTCAGAAGGGCCATGCAGAGCTTTATCGCGGGGCTGAGTACAGCGTGAACTTTCTGCCCAAGGTCAAGATTGATATCGCGATTGCCGACGATCAGTTAGACGAAGTGGTGGATGTCATCAGCAAAGCAGCTTACACCGGCAAAATTGGCGACGGTAAAATTTTCGTGGCTGAACTGCAGCGCGTTATCCGTATTCGTACCGGCGAAACCGACGAAGCCGCTCTGTAATTACGACTCAGTACTGTGATGGGATGGGATAAAAATGAATAAAATGTTAGCGAAGTTGGGCCTCACCAGCCTGGCACTGTTACCCTCACTCGCGATGGCCGCGCCTGCCGTTGCGGACAAGGCTGATAACGCATTTATGATGATTTGCACCGCGCTGGTGCTGTTTATGTCAATTCCAGGTATTGCACTCTTTTACGGCGGCCTGATCCGCGGCAAAAACGTACTGTCGATGCTGACTCAGGTTGCGGTCACCTTCTCACTGGTCTGCGTGCTGTGGGTAGTCTACGGCTACTCGCTGGCCTTCAGCGAAGGCAACGCCTTTTTCGGCGGCTTCGGCTGGGCGATGCTGAAAAACATTCAGCTCACCGCCGTAATGGGCAGTTTCTATCAGTATATCCACGTAGCGTTCCAGGCCTCCTTTGCCTGCATCACCGTGGGGCTGATTGTGGGTGCCATTGCCGAACGTATCCGCTTCTCTGCCGTGCTGATCTTTGTCGGCGTCTGGCTGACGCTCTCTTACCTGCCTATCGCACACATGGTCTGGGCGGGCGGTTTCCTGGCCCAGGATGGCGCGCTGGACTTCGCTGGCGGTACGGTCGTACACATTAACGCCGCAGTCGCGGGCCTGGTGGGCGCTTACCTGGTAGGCAAACGTGCCGGTTTTGGCAAAGAAGCCTTTAAACCGCACAACCTGCCAATGGTCTTTACCGGAACGGCCATTCTTTATGTCGGCTGGTTCGGTTTCAACGCCGGTTCCGCGTCTGCGGCAAATGAAATTGCGGCGCTGGCCTTCCTGAACACCGTTGTTGCAACCGCGGGTGCCGTGCTGTCATGGACCTTCGGCGAGTGGGCGGTGCGTGGTAAACCTTCTCTGCTGGGTGCCTGTTCAGGCTTTATTGCCGGACTGGTTGCGATTACCCCAGCCTGTGGTTACGTCGGCGTGGGTGGCGCGTTAATTATCGGTCTGGTGGGTGGTCTGGCGGGCCTGTGGGGTGTGACCACCCTGAAAAAATGGCTGCGCGTGGACGATCCCTGCGATGTGTTCGGCGTGCATGGCGTGTGCGGCATCGTGGGCTGTATCCTGACGGGCGTGTTCGCGTCCTCTTCACTGGGCGGCGTAGGCTATGCACAAGGCGTAACCATGGGCCATCAGGTGTGGGTGCAGATCTTCAGCGTGGGCGTAACCGTTGTCTGGTCAGGTGTCGTCGCCTTCGTCGGCTTTAAGCTGGCCGATCTGATTGTTGGCCTGCGCGTGCCGGAAGAGCATGAGCGTGAAGGTCTGGATGTGAACAGCCACGGCGAGAACGCTTACAACCAGTAATCGTCGGGCAGCAAAAGAATCGGGGGGCGAGCAATCGCCCCCTTTTTTTATTCGCTGCGCTGACGCATCACGCCTTCCTGAACTGTTGAGGCTACCAGCACACCCTGCTGATTATAAAACTCCCCGCGGACGAAACCGCGCGCGCCGGACGCCGAGGTACTGACCACGCTGTAGAGCAGCCATTCGGTGAAGTCGAACGGACGATGGAACCACATCGAGTGGTCGATCGTCGCGACCTGCATATCCGGCTCCAGAAAGCCTTTGCCGTGCGGCTGCAGGGCAACCGGCAGGAAGTTAAGATCCGAGGCGTAGCCGAGCAGGTACTGATGGATACGCAGATCGTCGGGCAGTGGCCCGGTGGCCCGGATCCAGACCTGACGTTCAGGCTTATCCACATGTCCCCGCAGCGGATTGTGGATCTGCACCGGACGGATCTCCAGCGGGCGTTCGGCAATGAACTTTTCACGCAGTTTTTCGGGCAGCAGATGGGCCATCTTCTGCGCCATCGCCTGCTCGGTTAACAGATTCTCAGGGCCTGCCACCTGCGGCATCGGATTCTGATGTTCAAATCCCTGTTCCGGTGACTGGAAGGAGGCGGTCATATAGAAAATCGGCTGGCCGTTCTGAATGGCACTGACCCGCCGGGCGCTGAAGCTTTTGCCATCGCGCAGCGTTTCCACATCGTAAATAATCGCTTTCTGACTGTCGCCAGGCCGCAAAAAGTAGCTGTGAAAAGAGTGAACGGTGCGATCTTCCGCGACGGTCTGCTTTGCGGCATACAGCGCCTGACCCACTACCTGACCGCCAAACACCTGGCGCAGCCCCAGATCTTCGCTCTGGCCGCGATATAAACCCTCTTCCAGTTTTTCCAGATTCAATAAATTCAGCAGATTTTGCAGTGCCTGACTCATGGCGCATTCCTCAATGTAGTGACCTGCTCAGTGTGAAAGATCGGACCAGTTAACGTCAATCAGACTTTCCGCTTTGCCTGTGCCAGGCAAAATCTCATTTTTGTGCCAACATTAAGGACATACGGCGAGTGAAGCGCTGTAAGCAGGATTCGCTGCCGATAATCATTTTGATCAAATGGAGACGACATCAATGAAACTCAGGCATGTGTTCAGTGGAGTAGTTATGGTGGTTGCTGTTGCGGGATGCGCCGATAAAAGTAAACCTGTGCCCACGCCGACGCTGGGGTCAGCCGTGGCAGGACAGACGACGGCGATTGCGCAGCCGAACGTCAGTGGCTCAATCTTCATCCGTCAGCGCATTGCGCTGCCGCCGGATGCCGTATTAACCGTGACGCTGTCTGATGCGTCGATGGCCGATGCCCCATCAAAAGTGCTGTCACAGCGTGTCGTGCGCACCGAGGGTAAACAGGCTCCGTTCCAGTTCGTTCTGCCGTTTAACCCGGCCGACATCCAGCCCAACGCCCGCATTCTGTTAAGTGCGGCGATTGCCATCGACGGCAAGCTGGCCTTTGTCACCGAAGGCGTGAAGCCGGTGATCAATCAGGGTGGCACCAAAGCGGAACTGCTGCTGGTCCCGGTCCCGTCTATGGCGATGCCAACCCAGCCAGGCGCTGCAACTACCGTGCCTTCTACCTCACCGACGATGGTAACGCCATCCGCTGCGGTTCCGGCACCGACCCACATTTAAGCGTGTTTCGGGGCGACGCTGTCGCCCCTTTTCCTGTCTAAAATCGCCAGCGCCAGGTTGCCAGATCGAGCTGCCCGTCATCACTGATCGCTATACCTTCCGCCGCCAGGGCATCCCGCTGCCGTAACAGACGATCCCCCTGCAGGGAAAGGGTGCCGTGCCGGTTAACGACGCGATGCCAGGGCAGGGTAGTCTCTTCAGGCAGACGGCTCAGTACGCCGCCGACCTGACGTGCTGCGCGCGGAGAACCGGCGAGCAGGGCAACATCGCCATAGGTGGCGACGCGGCCATACGGAATCGCGGCAACAATCTGCCAGATGCGGTGCTGAAAAGTGTCAGGCTGATCCATCTGCTTGTTTCATCCGGAAAAAGGGCCTTAATTTTAGCATGGAGAAGGGCGTCTGAACGCTTTCGTGTCAGGGTTGTTCAAGAAAACAACGGTTGTCCCGACTACGCTTGCAATTGACCCCTCCTTCCCAGATAATGCCCCCGCTCTCGTAAAGAGGGCTTGTCAATGGGGGCCCTGTTGGTTCTCCCGCAATGCTAGCTTGTGAACTCGGTCAGATCCGGAAGGAAGCAGCCGCAGCAGGTGACGCGTGTGCCGGGATGTAGCTGGCAGGGCCCCCACCATTTTCCCCCCTGAAAACCCCCACGAATTGCAGACAGCCAAAACCCGCCCGGGCCGATCCTGTGCCGGCAGGCAGGAATGTCTGGTACTAAACAGGGGTAAAACTTAGCAATAATCGATTAGATTAACGGACAAATTTCCACACTGAACCCGGGACTTTATCGTAGAGCTTGTTCATGGTCAGTTCCGCCAGACGATGGTCAGCCGCCGAATAGAATATGGCTAATTCGTCTTCCGGTAATTCATACTTATTTTTTTCAATCACCCTTTCGAGGGTATCCAGCGAGCGGCAGCGCCGCAGTCGCATCAAATAATCGGTTTTTGTCAGGGTTTTGTTCATAAATAAATCGTTCTCATGTCAGTACTATAATGAATGGCTCGGCTGCTGGAGAAAAGCGCACTCTTCAGTGAACAGATTAAATAAGCGCTTCGCTGAACGTTGCCACCGCTGAAGATCCGGGGTTGTGACACCATAGTTGCTGAATAACATAAAGGTATCATCAAGATATTCATCGATTTGCGAAATCAGCGCTTCATCTTCAACGTGCTTGATTTTGTAATTCATGGTGAAAGAGGCGATATGCTCAATCAAATCATTCAGCTGCAGATTGCTTTCGGAAGTCGGATCATTTACCCAGCCATGATGGCTGTCCGTTAATGATGCCATGCTGTCGTCAAACAGGCTCTCACACAGGTATTTAAGCTGGGCAATATCATGCCGTTTCGGTGAGTATTCGTCCATCTTTTTCCCCTCCATAGCTAGCACAGTTGCCGCAGGCCGGCGAGATAAGAGAACACGGCCATGAAGCGATTATCGGGGCAGTTATTAAACGGGACATCCTAAAGATAGTGTAAAACCATTAGTTCTGCTCACCTCCATTACTAAATATTACAATTCATCGCCGGGGGAGGGTTGCTGATTGTCTATCACATCAAACTCAAGTGCGCCGGGCTTAATGTGAAAGTTTACCTGTTCCGACTGTGTGACCGTTTCATTCAGATCCTGGCAGGGGCTAAATAAATTCCAGTCAAAATCGTAAAGTAATTTAAAACTATTCAGATCCTGATATTCAATGGAAATAATTTTTAAACTGCCTGGAACAAACCGGGCATTTTGTGAATACCAGCGTAAATCTCCCACCAGAAGATCGGTTATTTTGAGAATATTCCGCTGAACAATCTCAGCTATTTTTGCGCAGTCCGTTTCGCCTGCGGCAATATCGCACTCAATGCGTGACAGCATATCCGGTTCGCCTTAAACCATTAATAACCTATCATTGGTTTTCTGCAACGGGTTTGCAAGCCCGCTGAGCACAAAAGCGTCTGTTTACCCGACTGGCCAGCAACACCGAGCCGGTTTCCCCTGTTCAGGTCTGCCAGTCACCGCCAGCCTGTTTATCTTTTGATACACATTCCCCCGTTTAACTGTGCTCAACATCCGTTATCTTAATTGTTATGTTATAACATTTTGGTGAAGTGATGCATCAGAGCGGATTACTTATGTCACTGGGCGGGCGACTGACTGTTGCACTGCTCGTCATCGCCCTGCTGGCCGTGGCGATCAAATGGGGGATCAGCGCATGATCCGGTTTGATTCGCTTCGGGCGGGCTACCAGGGTGAGGCCGTGACCCCGGCCCTGAGCGGCCAGCTTGCCGCAGGCTCGATGACTGCCCTGGTGGGCGCCAACGGCAGCGGCAAATCGACGCTGCTGAAAACCATTGCGGGTTTACTGCCCCCGATAGCCGGGCGCTGCGAACTGCAGATTGCGCGGCGGGATATTGGCTGGCTACCGCAGCGTACCGAGCTGGAAACCCGCTTTCCCCTGACCGTCTTTGAACTGGTCTCGATGGGCTGCTGGCCTCGCTGCGGCTGGTTCGGCGGTATCAACCGGATGCTGCGTCGGGAAATCTGGCAGGTGCTGGAGGCGGTACAGATGCGTGATTTCGCCGGGGCGCAGCCCGCAACCCTGTCCGGCGGCCAGCTTCAGCGCGTGCTGTTTGCCCGGCTGATGCTGCAGCGCAGCGCGCTCTGGCTGCTGGATGAGCCGTTTAACGGCATCGACAGCCAGACGGTGACGTTGCTGATGGCGATCCTGGAGCAGCAGCAGCGGGCGGGCACCACGCTGCTGGTGGTTCTGCACGATCGTCCGCTGGTCGCCCGCTATTTCAGCCGCGTACTTTCACTGGATGAAGATGAGACCGGCGAATTCTGCTCGCCTCTCTCCCTGCAGCGGAGCCTGGCACCGTGACCCTGATACAGCCTTTTATTGAGTTCGGTTTCATGCGACGCGCGCTGGTCGCCTGCGTGGCGCTGGCTGTCAGCGCCACGCCACTCGGCGTGTTTCTCTCGCTGCGCCGCATGAGCCTGATCGGCGACGCCTTGTCCCACGCGGTGCTGCCCGGCGCTGCCGTCGGTTATCTGATCTCCGGCCTGTCACTCGTCGCCATGGGGGTGGGAGGGCTGATCGCCGGTTTAGCCGTGGCGCTGCTCTCGGGAGCCGTCAGTCGCTACACGCCGCTGAAAGAGGATGCCAGCTTTGCCGGGTTTTACCTTGGCTCACTGGCGCTGGGCGTGACGCTGGTTTCTCTGCGTGGCTCTGGCGTGGATCTGCTGCATGTGCTGTTCGGCTCGCTGCTGGCAGTAGACAACGCGGCGCTGCTGCTGGTGGGCGGCATCGCGGCGTTTACGCTGATTATGCTGGCCATCATCTACCGGCCGCTGGTGATTGACGCTTTCGACAGTGACTTCCTGCGGGCGCAGGGAAAGTGGAGTGCCCCGCTGGTTCATGGTCTGTTTTTAATGCTGGTGGTGCTGAATCTGGTGGCCGGTTTTCAGGTGCTCGGCACCCTGATGTCGGTGGGACTGATGATGCTGCCCGCCGCCAGCGCACGTTTCTGGAGCCGCCATCTGGCCGCCATGCTGCTCATCGCGATGGGGATGGCCATGATGTCGGCGCTGGCAGGTCTGATGCTCTCCTGGCACTTTTCTCTGCCAGCCGGACCTGCGGTGGTGCTGAGCGCCGCCATGCTCTTTTTTCTCTCCATTCTGACAGGACCGTGCGGCGGAATTTTACGCCGCCATTAAATCTATGAGGACGCTATGAAAAAATTACCCCTGACGCTGGCGCTCGCTGCGCTGTTTGCTGCGCCTGTAGCAATGGCAAAAACGGTGGATGTGGTTGCCAGCTTTACCGTGCTGGGCGATATCGTTAAGCAGGTCGGTGGCGACCATGTGAAAGTCAAAAGTCTGGTGGGGCCGAACGGCGATCCCCACACCTTTGAACCCACACCGCAGGACAGCGAGGCGCTGGCGAAGGCCGACCTGGTGTTTGTCAGCGGACTGGGCCTGGAAGGGTGGATGGATCGGCTGGTTACCGCCTCCGGTTATCGGGGGCAGCCCGTGGTCGCTTCAGCGGGCGTCACCACCCGCAGCATGGAGGACGAGGGCAAAACCATTACCGATCCGCACGCCTGGAACAGTATGCAGAACGGCGTGATCTACGCGACCAACGTGATGAATGCGCTGGTTAAAGCCGATCCTGCAGACGCGCCGGACATCCGTCGGCGTGGAGAGGACTACATAGAGCAGCTTCAGGCGCTGGATCGCTGGGCGAAAACCGCTTTTGCGCGAGTGCCGGTCGATAAACGGAAAGTGCTCACCAGCCACGATGCGTTTGGTTACTTCGGCCAGCGCTATGGCGTGACATTCCTGGCACCGGTGGGCTTCTCCACCGAAGCCGAGGCGAGCGCCAGCAACGTGGGGGGGTTAATCACTCAGCTGAAGCAGCAGCACATTACCCGCTACTTTATCGAGAACCAGACCGATCCGCGGCTGGTCAGGCAGATTGCCAGTGCCACCGGTGCGGAGCCGGGAGGCGAGCTTTATCCGGAAGCCCTCTCTACGGCCTCAGGCCCGGCGGCAACCTATCAGGCCGCCTTTAAACATAACGTGAATGCGATGCTGAAGAGCATGCAGTAAGCATAAAAAAGGCCGGGCAAGCCCGGCCACTCATCACGACACACACTAGCGTCTTTTTTTTCTTCCCTGCACCGCTTTGAAACGTGGATTAGTTTTACAGATAACGTAAACACGTCCTTTCCTGCGCACCACTTTGCAATCGCGATGGCGATTTTTGGCGGAGCGCAGCGAGCTGACGACCTGCATGACTCATCTCCTATTTGCGGCCAAGAAAGCGCCCGAAACGCTGGTTAAAGCGTGCGGTACTACCCTCTTTGGCGAAATCTTTCTGTTTACCGGTGTAGAAAACGTGCGAAGCCGACGACACATCCAGGGTGACGTAGGGCAGGGTTTCGCCTTCAAACTCCACGGTACGGTCGGTTTTGATGGTCGATCCGATTTTGAACCAGACGTCAGCCGACGTGTCGTGGAAGACCACCGGACGATAGTGAGGATGAATATTCGCTTTCATAACGCTCTCAATTGTAATGTTATACTATAACAATAGTATGCGGCAGACCGTCCAGGATTGCAACGATCGTCGTGTCCGGAAGGCGTAAAGTGGGAAGCACGGGGCGAAGGACAAAGCCGCGACCCGCAGAGGGCCGCAGCTGAAAAGAGAATTGCAGGCAAAAAAAAAGGCCGCTTGCGCGGCCCTTTAACGGATGACAGCTTAGTGTGTCTGATCAGAGGTGACCGGATGACCTTTTGCTGCGTTATCTTTTTTCCTGCCGAAGCGGCGGCGGACCACCACGAAGAACACCGGCACGAAGAAGATCGCTAACAGCGTTGCGGTGACCATACCCCCGATAACGCCGGTGCCCACTGCGTTCTGCGAACCGGAACCGGCGCCGGTACTGATTGCCAGCGGCAGTACCCCGAGAATAAACGCCAGTGACGTCATCAGGATAGGACGCAAACGCATACGACACGCCTCCAGCGCCGCTTCAATCAGCCCTTTGCCCTCTTTATCCATCAAATCTTTCGCAAATTCGACGATAAGGATGGCGTTCTTGGTCGAGAGGCCGATGGTCGTCAGTAATCCCACCACGAAGTAGACGTCATTGCTTAAGCCACGCAGCGTGGTAAAGATCAGCGCACCGATGACCCCAAGCGGCACCACCAGCATGACCGAGAACGGAATCGACCAGCTCTCATACAGCGCGGCAAGGCAGAGGAAGACCACGATCAGCGAGATAGCGTAGAGGGCAGGGGCCTGGTTGCCTGACAGACGTTCCTGATAGGACATACCGGTCCAGTCATAGCCGATACCGGCAGGCAGCTTCGCCGCCAGCTCTTCCATCAGATCCATCGCGGCACCCGAACTCTTGCCAGGCGCAGCCTGTCCCAGGATCTCCATCGCCGGCAGGCCGTTGTAGCGCTCAAGGCGCGGCGAGCCATACTGCCATTTCGCGGTTGAGAAGGCCGAGAACGGCACCATGGTTCCGCTGCTGTTACGCACGTACCACTTACCGATGTCGTCCGGCAACATACGCGAATCCGCTTTACCCATAACGTACACTTTCTTCACGCGACCACGATCGATGAAGTCGTTGACGTATGAGCCGCCCCAGGAGGCTGCCAGCGTGGTATTGATATCGCTCAGCGATACGCCCAGCGCCTGCGCTTTCTCCTGATCGATTGTCAGCTTGTACTGCGGGGTATCTTCCAGTCCGTTCGGACGCACACCCACCAGGGTATCAGGATGCTGAGCAATCATGCCGAACAGCTGATTACGCGCTTCCGTCAGCTTCTCGTGACCGAGGTTGTTCTGATCGATCAGCTCGAAGTCGAAGCCAGTGGCGTTACCCAGCTCGATAATCGCAGGCAGGTTGAACGGAATCACCATCGCATCTTTGATCGCGCCCAGCGCCTGCATGGCACGGCCCGCAATCGCCGGCACTTTCATGTCGCTGCTGGTACGCTCATCCCAGGGTTTAAGACTGACGAAGGCGATACCGGTGTTCTGTCCGCGACCGGCAAAGCCGAAGCCGTTAACGGTGAACACGGATTTAACCGAATCCTTTTCCTGAGTCAGGAAGTAGTCGGTAACCTGATCCAGCACCTTCTGGGTACGCTCCTGGGTTGCACCGGCCGGCAGCTGCGCCTGCGCCAGCAGCAGACCCTGATCCTCTTCCGGTAAGAAGGAGGAGGGCAGTCGCATAAACAGGAACGCCATACCCACCACGATCAGCAGATAGATCAGCATATAGCGACCGGTGCTGCGGATCATGTGGCCCACGCTGTCCACATAGTGGTTGGTGCTCTTGTCGAACATGCGGTTGAACCAGCCGAAGAAGCCGGTGGTTTTGCCATGCTCGCCTTTTTCAACCGGCTTCAGCATGGTGGCACAGAGTGCCGGCGTCAGAATAAAGGCGACCAGTACTGACAGGGCCATGGCGGAAACGATGGTGATGGAGAACTGGCGATAAATAACGCCGGTCGATCCGCCAAAGAACGCCATCGGAATGAAGACGGCGGCCAGCACCAGCGCGATACCCACCAGCGCGCCCTGGATCTGCTCCATGGAACGTTTGGTTGCCTCTTTTGGCGGCAAACCCTCTTCGGCCATGACGCGCTCGACGTTCTCGACCACGACGATGGCGTCATCCACCAGCAGGCCGATCGCCAGCACCATCCCGAACATCGTCAGGGTGTTTATCGAGTAACCAAAAGCACTGATCACGGCGAACGTCCCCAGCAGGACCACCGGCACGGCGATCGTCGGGATCAGCGTCGCGCGGAAGTTTTGCAGGAAGAGGTACATCACCAGGAACACCAGCACGATCGCTTCAATCAGCGTTTTTACTACTTCAAAAATCGAGATTTTTACGAAGGGCGTGGTGTCATACGGATAGACCACTTTCATCCCGGCCGGGAAGGTCGACTGCATTTTGGCCAGTTCAGCTTTCACCGCATTGGCGGTATCCAGCGCATTCGCACCGGTGGCCAGCTTGATACCGATACCGGACGCAGGCTTGCCGTTGTAGCGGGCGATGATCTCGTAGTTTTCCGCACCCAGTTCGATCCTTGCCACATCACGCAGACGGACCTGAGAACCATCCTCATTGACCTTGAGCAGGATTTTGCCGAACTCTTCGGTCGAGGTCAGACGGGTTTGCGCGATGATCGAGGCGTTAAGCTGCTGACCCGGAACCGGAGGCGTACCGCCTAACTGACCGGCAGCAACCTGGGTGTTCTGGGTGTTCAGCGCGCTGATCACGTCAACCGGCGTCAGGTTGTAGTTGTTCAGCTTGTGCGGATCCATCCAGATGCGCATGGCGTATTGCGCACCGAAGACCTGAGTATCACCCACGCCCTTGGTACGGCTCAGCGGATCCTTAATGGTCGACGAAATATAATCAGAAATGTCATTCTGCGTCATATTGTCGTCGTCGCTGATGAAACCGGCCACCATCAGGAAGCTGCTGGAGGATTTTTTAACCTGAATCCCCTGTTGCTGAACTTCCTGCGGCAGCAGCGGCGTCGCCAGCTGCAGTTTGTTCTGCACCTGAACCTGCGCGATGTCCGCATCGGTGCCTGACTCAAACGAGAGCGTCAGGGTCAGCGTACCCGAGGAGTCGCTGCTCGAGGACATATACATCAGTCCGTCGATACCGTTCATGTTCTGCTCAATGACCTGGGTCACCGAGTCCTGTAGCGTTTTCGCATCCGCACCCGGATAAGAGGCCTGAATCTCAATCGCCGGCGGCGCAACATTGGGATATTGCTCGATCGGGAGTTTGAGAATCGATAGCGCACCGACCAGCATGATGATGATGGCGAGTACCCACGCAAAGATGGGGCGATCGATAAAGAACTTAGCCATGAATCAACGGCTCCTGTTATGACGATGACTTGTCAGACTGCGGCTTTGCATCGGGTGCCGCTTTCGCATCGTCTGAGACTTCTTGTGGAGTCACCTGTGCGCCAGGTTTGGCACGCTGGAGACCGGTGCTGATCACGCGCTCGCCCGCTTTCACTCCGCCGGTGACCAGCCACTTGTCGCCAATCGCCTGCGAGGTGGTGACCGTACGGGATTCCACTTTGTTATCCGCACCTACCACCATCACCGTCGCCTGACCGGTTGGTGTGCGGGTGACTGCCTGCTGAGGAACCAGCAGCGCATTCGGATTGGTGCCTTCATCCAGACGCGCACGCACAAACATCCCCGGTAACAGGGTGTGGTTCGGGTTCGGTACGATGGCGCGCAGCGTGATGGAACCGGTGGTTTCATCCACGGTCACGTCAGAAAACTCCAGGGTACCCGTCTGCGCGTAGCTGCTGCCATCCTGCATCAGCAGGGTGACGTTGGCTTTGCCATCGTTCTGCTTCAGCTGACCCGACTCCAGCTCTGAACGCAGGCGCATAAAGTCTTCGCTCGACTGCGTAACGTCGACATACATCGGATCCAGCTGCTGAACCGTTGCCAGCGCGGTGGTCTGTGCGCTCTGGACCAGGGCACCTTCGGTCACGGACGATTTACCGATACGGCCACTGATTGGGGAGGTCACGCGGGTGTACGCCAGATTAATACGGGCGGTTTCCACATTGGCTTTGGCAACCTGAACGGCAGCATCGTTTTGCGCGGCGGTCGCCACGGCGGTGTCGTAATCCTGCTGACTGATATATTTCGTGCCGAGCAGCGGCTTGTAACGCTTAACGGTCAGTTGCGCGATACGGGCATTCGCCTGCGCCTGTGTTAAGTCGCCTTTCGCGCTGTCGTAAGCCGCCTGGTAGGTGGCAGGATCGATCTGATAGAGAGACTGACCGGCTTTGATATCGCTGCCTTCAACGAAATTACGCTTCAGAATGATACCGGACACCTGCGGACGGACTTCAGCCACACGATATGCCGAGGTGCGGCCGGGTAATTCAGTTGAAATCTTAAGGGGTTCAGTTTTCAGTGTCACCACACCGACGGCTGGCGGTTGCTGCTGGGCGGCTTGTTCGGATTTATTGTTGTCACATCCTGTTAACAAAAAGCTGCCTGAGAGCATCAGGGCGGCCGCCAGAGGCGATAACCCTCTGATTTTATTCATAAATAAACCTCTAGTGTCCGATATCAATTGGTCAATGGATCACAAACTGAAAACCCATTGCTGTGTCAAGTCGCAGGTCATGCTATGGTACATACATTCACAAATGTATGTAAACTTACCTGTTTGTAAAAAAAGCCCCCTATGGCACGAAAAACCAAAGCACAAGCACTTGAAACGCGGCATCAAATTCTTGATGCGGCCATCATTCTGTTTTCACAGCAGGGCGTCTCAGCCACTTCTCTGGCCGATATTGCAACCGCGGCCAGCGTCACGCGAGGCGCAATTTACTGGCACTTTAAAAATAAAGCCGATGTATTACACGAAATATGGCTTCGTTGTGATGCTGGTCTGGACGATGTGGAACTTGAGTATCAGACAAAATACCCGGGGGATCCACTCTCCGTGTTGCGCGCAATGCTGGTCTATATCTTTGATGCGACAGCAAAGGATCCGCAGCGCCGTGCTCTGATGGAGATCATTTTCCACAAATGCGAATTTGTAGGTGAAATGTCAACGCTGAAGAGTATGCAACAAAGTTTACTGCTGGAGTGCTATGACAAAATTGAAGATGTCCTGCGCCAGTGTATTGAAGCAGGACAACTGCCGGGCACTCTCAGTACGCGTCAGGCTGCGCTAATCCTGCGCGGTTATGTTAACGGCATGATGGAGAGCTGGCTGTTTGCGCCAGAGAGCTTTGATCTGGCCGCAGACGCGCCCACGCTGGTCAACGCCTTTATCGATATGCTGCGTCTCAGTCCGACGCTGACCGCCCGTCACTAAGCCGACGGGTGATCGCGCTTGTTCTCGAAATCGCGCTGTACCATCGCCAGCGCGGAGAGCACGGTTTCCACCGGCAGCTGATGCTCTTCCAGAAGCTGAATCAGATCAACGGCCAGTTTGACGTCATCAGGGGCATTTTCCAGGGACATCTTTTCTCCTAAATACGTAATCGGGCCACCACCAGCAGCATCAGCAGGGCGCCAAGTATCGCCATGCCCAGTGCGCCCGCGTGCAGTGTTGCCAGGCTGCCCAGGTCAAAGTAGGTGGCGATATAGCCGCCCAGCAGCGCGCCGATCATCGACAGTGTCAGGGTCGCCACCAGACCGCCGGGCCGTCCCGGCATCAGCCGCCGTTTCAGCCAGCCCAGCAGCAGCCCCGCTATCAGCCAGGTCACTAAACCCATCGTTCTTCTCCACGCAGAATTACACCCAGTATAGAAGCGCTTTTGTCACGCTGCGCTTTATTCGTCCCGGGCGCTGCCGCGCAGCGAGGCGGCCCACTCAACGGCGCGAATCGCCTGACGGCAGCGGGCCAGCCGGCCCTCCAGCGTCTCCAGGTCCTGTTTCAGCTGCTGCTGAACCGCCAGCGTTTCAGCCGCCGCCAGGCGCGCCTCACGCTGGGCGATCATCGTCAGCAGACGACGCTCGAATTCGCGATACTCCTGATATTTTGAGGTGCGCGGTTCCCGCAGCGGCTGTTCGCGTCGGAGGCGCAGCTGCTGGGTCGTCGCCTCACGCTGCAGGGCGGCAATCTGATCGACCAGCCGTTCCGCCAGCCAGGCGCTGCGGGCCAGATCGTGGCTGCTGTCGCGCAGCCGGGCGACATTCTCCTCCACCTCCTGCAGGTAGTCCGCCAGCCGCGTGCCCCGGGTGCGGAACAGCTGCGCATCAAAACGCGGCTGACGGCAGGCGCCATCGGGATGGCGGGCGATCTCCTGACGCAGCGCGGTCAGGAGCTGCGCCAGGCGCGCCTGGGTGACAATCGCACTCATAGCGTAACGCTCCGTTGTGTTAACGTAAGCAGATGAGAGGTGAGCTGGGCAGCATTTATGCAACGCATTCTGTTATTGACCCTCGGCTGGCTGGCGATTGTGCTGGGAACGCTGGGCATTGTATTACCTTTATTACCGACCACGCCATTCATGCTGCTGGCCGCCTGGTGTTTTGCCCGGTCATCGCCGCGTTTTCACCACTGGCTGCTGTGGAAATCGCCCTTTGGCCGCTATCTGCGCCACTGGCAGCAGCATCGTGCGATGCCGCCGGGCGCCAAAGTGCGCGCGGTCTGCCTGATCGTCGCGACCTTCAGCCTCTCCCTGTTTCTGGTTCATCAGTTCTGGGTACGCATTATGCTGCTGATCATGCTGGCGGCGCTGCTGCTGTTTATGTGGCGTATTCCGGTGGTGGCAGAAGCAGCGGACGCACCGCAACCGCCGCGATAAAGTTGCAATTAGCCGGTCATTTGCTTAGATTTGGGCGTCTTCATGCGTGGCTTCCCTCTGTGAATCAACTTCCGCTGAACCTTTTATCAGGTATTAGCGCTTTTGAAGCTGCGCGAAACAGAATTTTTTACCAGGCGTATCATTATGACCGACACTGCGCAGCAGCTTGAATTGATTGAAAACAGCATCAAAAGTATCCCCGATTATCCTAAGCCAGGCATCCTGTTCCGCGATGTCACCAGCCTGCTGGAAGATCCTCACGCCTATGCCACGTCGATTTCGCTGCTGGTTGAGCGCTACCGTAATAAAGGCATCACCAAAGTCGTGGGAACCGAAGCGCGCGGTTTCCTGTTTGGTGCCCCGGTAGCATTAGGACTCGGTGTGGGTTTTGTGCCGGTGCGTAAGCCAGGTAAACTGCCTCGTGCAGTCTACAGCGAATCCTATGAGCTGGAATATGGCACCGACACGCTGGAACTGCACAAAGATGCCATCCAGCCCGGCGACGTGGTGCTGGTGGTGGATGACCTGCTGGCGACCGGTGGAACGATCGAAGCGACCGTTAAACTGATTCGTCGCGCAGGCGGTGAAGTCAAGGATGCGGCTTTCATCATTAACCTGTTCGACCTGACCGGTGAATCCCGTCTTGAGGCGCTGGGCGTCGAGAGCTACAGCCTGGTCAAATTCCCCGGCCACTAAGCCACTCTTTCGGCCTTGCGACCCGGCAAGGCCGTCACGCCCCGGCGTCAAGATAACGAGTGCCAGCCAAAAGCGTAGCTGATAGACTACTGCAATCTTATACAGGGGTTGCAGAGCGTCTGCGCTCATCTTTCCATCCAACTTCGTCGAATCCACATGAGCTATCAGGTACTTGCGCGAAAATGGCGTCCCCAGGCTTTTGCTGATGTTGTCGGTCAGGAACATGTACTGACGGCGCTGGCGAATGGATTGTCTCTGGGACGCATCCATCATGCTTATCTCTTCTCCGGCACCCGTGGCGTCGGGAAGACCACCATTGCGCGTCTGCTGGCCAAAGGCCTAAACTGCGAAACGGGCATCACCGCCACCCCCTGTGGCGTATGTGATAACTGCCGGGAAATCGAGCAGGGCCGCTTTGTCGATCTGATCGAGATCGATGCCGCGTCGCGCACCAAAGTTGAAGATACCCGCGATTTGCTCGACAACGTGCAGTACGCCCCGGCGCGCGGCCGCTTCAAAGTCTATCTGATCGATGAAGTGCACATGCTCTCGCGTCACAGCTTCAATGCGCTGTTAAAGACGCTGGAAGAGCCGCCTGCGCACGTCAAATTCCTGCTGGCGACCACCGATCCGCAGAAGCTGCCGGTCACCATTCTTTCGCGCTGCCTGCAGTTTCACCTTAAAGCCCTTGATGTTGACCAGATTCGTCAGCAGCTTGAGCATGTCCTGAAGCAGGAAGAGATCGAAAGCGAAACACGGGCGCTGCAGCAGCTGGCCCGCGCCGCAGATGGCAGTATGCGCGATGCGCTGAGCCTGACCGACCAGGCGATTGCCATGGGGCAGGGCGCAGTGACCAGCAGCACCGTCAGCGTCATGCTCGGCACCCTGGATGATGAACAGCCGCTGGGGCTGCTTGAGGCGCTGGTGGACGGCGACGGTCAGCAGGTGATGAATCTGCTGAGTCAGGCCGCGTCACGCGGCGTGGAGTGGGAGGCGCTGCTGATCGAGATGCTGCGTCTGCTGCACCAGATTGCGATGGTGCAACTGTTACCGACCTCGCTCAACGACGACGATGAGAGCAATGCGATTCGCCTGCGTGAGCTGGCGCGCGTCGTGCCGCCAGCCGATCTGCAGCTCTACTATCAGACCCTGCTGATGGGCCGCAAGGATCTGCCGATTGCGCCCGATCGCCGCATGGGTGTCGAGATGACGCTGCTGCGGGCGCTGGCGTTTCATCCCAAAGCGGCGGTGGCGGAACCCATTGCGCGTCCTGCGCTGACCCAGCAGATGTCACCCGTTGCGCCTGGCGCGGCGGCCGAAACCGCCTCATCCCCGGTAATATCGACCCCGGCTGCGCGCGCCGCAACGCCGTCATCACAGGCCGCCTCACCGATGGCCCGGCAGGCCGCTCCTCAGCCCGCGCCGCGCCAGGTCGCCGCTCAGCCGCAGATGGCCGCGCCCGATCCGGCGCCGCACAGCGCACCGCCACCGGACGCGCCGCCGCCCGAGACAACCTCCGATTCCGCACTTTCCAGTTCCACCAGTCAGCTCCTGCAGGCGCGCACGCAGTTGTTGCGTCAGGGAGCGAACAAACCAAAAAAGAGTGAGCCGGCGGCGCCAGGTGCGCGGCCGGCCAACTCCGCGCTGGAGCGGCTGGCCTCGGTCACCGAGCGCAGCCAGCAGCGTATCCGCGATCGCGAACCGGCCGCCCCGGTAAAAGAGGAGGCCTATCGCTGGAAAGCGGTGAATCAGCCGGTGGAAGTGGCGGAGCCGGTGGCGACACCAAAGGCCTTGCGTTCTGCGCTGGAGCATGAGAAAACCCCAGAGCTGGCGGCGCGACTGGCGGAAGAGGCGCAGGCGCGCGACCCGTGGGCCGCAGAGATCCCCACGCTGCCGCTGCCGAAACTGGTGCAGCAGCTGGCGCTGAATGCCTGGAAAGAGGTCACCGAAACCGGCGTCTGCCTGCACCTGCGCAGCAGTCAGCGTCACCTCAATTCCCCCTCGGCGCAGCAGGTCTTAAGCGAGGCGCTGAGTCAGCGTGCCGGGCAGAGAGTTGAACTCTCGGTAGTTGAAGACGATAATTCATCGGTGTTGACGCCACTGGAGTGGCGTCAGGCCATTTACGAAGAGAAGCTGGCGCAGGCGCGTCAGTCGATCACCTGTGATACCCACATTCAGATGCTACAGCGCTTTTTTGATGCTGACCTGGATGAGGAGAGTATCCGACCTGTTTAGACACGCTGCGGCTATCTCAACGATAGCGCTGCAGCCTCAGCTGAGAGAGAAGACTATGTTTGGTGGTAAAGGCGGATTGGGCAACCTGATGAAACAGGCCCAGCAGATGCAGGAAAAAATGGCCAAAGCTCAGGAAGAGATCGCCGCAATCGAAGTCACCGGCGAATCGGGTGCGGGCCTGGTCAAAGTGACCATTAACGGCGCGCACAACTGCCGTCGCGTGGAGGTGGATCCGAGCCTTCTGGAAGATGACAAAGATATGCTGGAAGATCTGATCGCGGCCGCGTTCAACGATGCGGCACGTCGCATTGATGAAACCCAGAAAGAGAAAATGGCGTCTGTCTCCTCAGGCATGCAGCTGCCACCAGGCTTTAAGATGCCCTTCTGATGCAAACCAGCCCACTGCTTGAAGCATTGATGGAGTCGCTGCGCTGCCTGCCAGGTGTTGGGCCGAAGTCGGCGCAGCGCATGGCTTTTCAGCTGCTGCAGCGCGATCGCAGCGGAGGCATGCGGCTGGCCCAGGCGCTGACCCGGGCGATGTCGGAGATTGGTCACTGCGCCGATTGCCGGACCTTTACCGAGCAGGAAATCTGCACCATCTGCGCCAATCCACGGCGTCAGCAGAATGGTCAGATCTGCGTGGTGGAAAGTCCGGCGGACATTCACGCCATTGAGCAGACCGGCCAGTTTGGCGGACGCTACTTTGTGCTGATGGGCCACCTCTCGCCGCTCGACGGCATCGGTCCGGCCGATATCGGTCTGGACCGTCTGGAGCAGCGTCTGGAGAGCGAACCGCTGCAGGAGGTGATCCTCGCCACCAACCCGACGGTGGAAGGCGAGGCGACCGCCAACTACATTGCGGAGCTTTGCGGCCAGTATGGCGTCGATGCCAGCCGTATCGCGCACGGCGTGCCGGTGGGCGGTGAGCTGGAGATGGTCGACGGCACCACGCTATCCCACTCACTGGCGGGCCGCCAGAAGTTCAGATTTTAAGCATTTGCCGGTGTTGTGACAGACACCGGCTTGAAATTCTCCCTGTCATCCCCACATCAACCTCAACGTTTGTTCAACCTGTTTTGTTGAGGTAGCAATGACCATGAAAGGACAAGAGACCCGTGGCTTTCAGTCGGAAGTAAAACAACTTCTGCATCTGATGATCCATTCTCTCTATTCAAACAAAGAGATTTTCCTGCGTGAGCTGATCTCCAACGCCTCGGATGCGGCAGACAAGCTGCGCTTCCGCGCGCTGTCAGACTCCAGCCTCTATGAAGGTGATGGCGAGCTGCGCGTTCGTCTCTCTGTTGATAAGGACAACCGTACCCTGACGCTCAGCGACAACGGTATCGGTATGCGTCGCGACGAGGTCATTGAGAACCTCGGGACTATCGCCAAATCGGGCACTAAATCTTTCCTTGAATCCCTGGGCTCCGATCAGGCTAAAGACAGCCAGCTGATCGGTCAGTTCGGTGTAGGTTTCTACTCTGCCTTTATCGTGGCGGACAAAGTCACCGTGCGCACCCGTGCCGCGGGCGCAGCAGCGCATGAAGCGGTATTCTGGGAGTCGGCGGGCGAGGGCGAATATACCCTGGCTGAGATCGAGAAGGCCGATCGCGGTACCGAGATCACCCTGCATCTGCGCGAAGGCGAAGATGAGTTCCTGGATATCTGGCGCGTCCGCAACATCATCAGCAAATACTCCGATCACATCGCGCTGCCGGTGGAGATCGAAGCTAAAGATGAAGAGGGCGAGGGCACGCACTGGGAAAAAATCAACAAAGCCCAGGCGCTGTGGACCCGCAATAAATCTGACATCAGCGACGAAGAGTACAACGAGTTCTACAAGCATATCGCCCACGACTTCAGCGATCCGGTCGCCTGGAGCCACAACCGGGTGGAAGGCAAGCAGGAGTACACCAGCCTGCTCTACATTCCGGCGCGTGCCCCGTTCGATATGTGGAACCGCGATCATAAACATGGCCTGAAGCTCTATGTTCAGCGCGTCTTTATCATGGATGACGCCGAGCAGTTTATGCCGAACTACCTGCGCTTCGTGCGAGGCCTGATTGACTCCAACGATCTGCCGCTGAACGTCTCCCGTGAAATCCTGCAGGACAGCCGGGTGACCCAGAGCCTGCGCGGCGCGCTGACTAAGCGCACCCTGCAGATGCTGGAAAAACTGGCGAAAGATGACAGCGAAAAATATCAGACCTTCTGGAAAGAGTTTGGTCTGGTGCTGAAAGAGGGCCCGGCAGAAGATCACGCCAATCAGGAAGCGATTGCGAAGCTGCTGCGTTTTGCGACCACGCAGAGCGACGGCGCGGCGCAGACCATTTCCCTGGAAGATTACGTCAGCCGCATGGTGGAAGGTCAGGAGAAGATCTACTATATCACCGCTGACAGCTATGCCGCCGCGAAGAGCAGCCCGCATCTGGAGCTGTTCCGCAAAAAAGGCATCGAAGTGCTGCTGCTCTCCGATCGCATCGACGAATGGATGATGAGCTACCTCACCGAGTTCGACGGCAAAGCGTTCCAGTCAGTCAGCAAGGCGGACGAATCGCTGAGCAAGCTGGCGGACGAAGAGACCGAAGAGCAGAAAGAAGCAGAAAAGGCGCTGGAGCCGTTTGTTGAGCGGGTGAAAAACCTGCTGGGCGAGCGCGTGAAAGAGGTGCGTCTGACGCATCGTCTGACCGATACGCCTGCCATCGTGACCACCGATGCCAACGAGATGACCACCCAGATGGCGAAGCTGTTTGCGGCGGCCGGACAGGAGGTGCCGGAGGTGAAATATCTGTTTGAACTCAACCCGGATCACCCGCTGGTGAAACGCGTTGCGGATACCCAGGATGAAGCACGCTTCGGCGAGTGGATCGAGCTGCTGCTCGATCAGGCGCTGCTGGCAGAGCGCGGCACCCTGGACGATCCTAACCAGTTTATCCGTCGCATGAACCAGCTGCTGACGGCATAACGCTAAAAGCCGGTGAGATTCACCGGCTTTTTTTATGGCTGCGCGGCATCCTGCAGCCAGGCGCGAAACAGGCTGATCTCTCTGTCGTGACGCCGGCTCTGCTTCGTCATCATCCAGGTGGCGCGTTCCACCCGCACAAAACCTAATGGGGCGAGCAGCGTTCCCTCTTCCAGCTCCCGGCGCACCAGCAGACGCGGCGCCATCAGGATCCCGAGACCACTTCGCGCAGCCTGAATCCCCAGCGTCAGCGTTTCAAAATGCTGCCCCCCGGTAAACTGTCCCGTGCTTCCCGTTCTTTCTGCCCACTCCGACCAGGCGTGCCGCCGGGTATCTGCATGCAGCAGGGGCATCGTTGCCAGATCCCTGCTCGCCCGCAGCTGCGAGGCAAAGTGTGGGGCGCAGAGCGGGCCAATCTCCTCTTCGCTGATCAGGGTCGCATCAATGTCGGCTTCGGGGCGCTCACTCTGGCTCAGGATCAGCACATCCACATGTTCACTGTGCAGCTGTGCAACCTCTGCCAGCGGCTGAAAGTGAACGTCGATCTCCGGATAGCGCTGATAAAAGGTGGCGATACGGGGGATCAGCCATTGCGATAAAAAGCTGGGGGGACAGGAGATGCGGATCTGCTCCAGCAGGCCGGTCCGGATGTGCTCACAGCTGGTCCGCAGTTCGCTGAACGCCTGCTGACAGCTCAGCAGCAGCCGATCGCCGTGTGAGGTAAGCCTGACGCGGCCATTACTGCGTACAAACAGCGGCTTGCCCATCCAGCTTTCGAGCTGACGGATCTGATGACTGATGGCGCTGTGTGTGACATGCAGATGGACAGCCGCCACGCTAAAACTGCAGTGTAAGGCCGCCTGATGAAAATAGTGCAGCGCCCTCAGTGGCGGCAAACCGTTCATCCTTATCCCCTGTGCAAAAAACTAACAGGGATTGTCAGTTTATATCATTTTAAAGTCCAGCCGCATTGACCTACTCTACAGGGCAAATTCTGGCGGGTTGACTCAGCCTTATATCTGTGATTTTTCACGGATATTCCGCCTCGCTTAACCTGCGCTCACGCCGCACACTGACCAAAGCGAGACAGCCATGGCACACGGTTCTTCACCCTCTGAAACGTCAGCAGAGGCGCGCCATCGGTTACGTCTGGCGCTTTCACGCTTTTACAGTCTGGAGCAGTTCGATCTCTTCTTTGCCCCTTCGCTGCATGTGGCGAAAGTCCTGCTTTCTCAGCTGTTTCTGCGTCAGGAGCAGGCGCGCAACCAGCAGCGTTACGCCTCGCGCTATCCGATAACCGAACTGACGACGTTGCCCGCAGTGCCGCTGATTGCGGGCAGCATTATGCTGGTGCCGCATGTTGAACTGCCCAACGGGCGGGTGCGTCCGCTGCGCGACTGCCAGAATCAGGGGGTGACGGAGGCGAGCGAGAGTTTCGCCAGCGTGCTGCATCAGAAGCTGATCGATGAGGCGCATCTGTTTGTCACCCGACTGGATCGCCACGCCGAGATCTGCAGCGATCTGGTGCTGGTGGCGTTACGCACCCACGACTTCAGCACCCTGGTGCGCAGCGAACTACGCCTGTTTGAACAGGGACTGACCCTGACCGCGACCCAGGACGCCCTTCGCCGCCTCCGCGACCCGCAGTGGCGGCCTTACAACGCCGCGACCGTCGATGCGCTCTCTCTCTCCAGCCCGCTGCCGCTGAACTCCTGTCATCAGCCCGGCCTGCCCTTTGCCAGCTTTAACGTGCCGCCTGCCCTGATTTCGACGCTGTCAGACGCTGACGATGTAGTGAAATGGCCACAGCACTCCCGGCTGCAACTCAATGCGAACGTGCGCGGCAGCGGTAAAAAAAGCGTAAATATGACGCACCAGCTGAGCCGGCGGCTGCAGTTCCTGCTCGGTGCAGGCGGTAAATCTGAAAAAATGGCAGGCAGGCCCGGCGGGCCCGCTTCAGGACACTGAATCCCGTGAGATTGCCCGGTGCAATCCGCGCGCTTCCTTGTGATGCGCGGGTCATAATGGTATGTTCTTCGGCTTCGAAGATAGATCAATGCGATTCGCAAGGGGATTTACGCAATGCGTATTATTCTGCTCGGAGCTCCGGGCGCAGGTAAGGGGACTCAGGCCCAATTCATCATGGAGAAGTATGGCATTCCGCAAATCTCCACCGGCGACATGTTGCGTGCAGCGGTAAAAGCAGGCAGCGAGCTGGGCAACCAGGCGAAAGCCATTATGGATGCTGGCAAACTGGTGACCGATGAGCTGGTGATTGCGCTGGTGAAAGAGCGTATCACCCAGGAAGACTGCAAAAATGGTTTCCTGCTGGACGGTTTCCCACGCACCATTCCTCAGGCGGATGCAATGAAAGAAGCCGGGATCACCGTTGATCACGTTCTGGAGTTCGCTGTTCCGGATGAACTGATCGTTGAGCGTATCGTGGGCCGTCGCGTTCACACGCCATCTGGCCGCGTCTATCACGTCACCTTTAATCCACCGAAAGTGGAAGGCAAAGATGACGTGACCGGCGAAGAGCTGACCACCCGTAAAGACGATCAGGAAGAGACCGTGCGCAAACGCCTGGTGGAGTACCATCAGATGACCGCGCCGCTGATTGCTTACTACAGCAAAGAAGCGGAAGCGGGCAACACCGCCTATCACAAAATCGACGGCACCCGTAAAGTGACCGAAGTGAGTGCCGAACTGGCTAAGATCCTCGGCTAAGCGCAGTGGGGCCGGGATTACCGGCCCCTTTTGCAGTAATTGCTTTTACCTCCCACTAATTCCGCTACAATTTCCCTGTTTTCACGCATCTCCGTAGTCATCAAGGAACTCAAATGAGGCAAGATAAGCCCGGCGTATTACTGGTTAATTTAGGTACACCAGACGCCCCAACCACACCTGCAGTTAAACGTTATCTCAAACAGTTTTTAAGCGATCCGCGCGTGGTCGATGCGCCCCGCTGGCTCTGGTGGCCGGTGCTCAATGCTGTGATTCTGCCGTTTCGCTCGCCGCGCGTGTCGAAGCTCTACGCTTCAGTCTGGATGGAAGGTGGCTCCCCGCTGCTGGTCTACAGCCAGCGTCAGCGCGATGCCCTGGCGGCGCGTGTCGATATGCCCGTCGAACTGGGCATGAGCTACGGTAATCCGAGCCTGAAAAGCGCGGTCGATAAGCTGATGGCGCAGGGGGTTACCCGCCTGATCGTGCTGCCGCTCTATCCGCAATTCTCCTGCTCTACTGTGGCGGCCGTGTGGGATGGTCTGACAACGGTCTTCAGAGGCTACCGTTCGCTGCCCGACGTGCAGTTCATCCGTGACTACGCCGAACATCCGGCCTATATCGCTGCGCTGAAAGCGACGGTAGAGCGATCCTTTGAAAAGCATGGTCAGCCCGACCTGCTGGTTCTGTCGTTCCACGGCATTCCACAGCGGTTTGCCAACGAAGGCGATGACTATCCGCAGCGCTGCGCCGATACGACGGCGGCCCTGGTGAAAGCACTGGGCCTGCGCGACGATCAATATATGATGACTTTCCAGTCGCGCTTTGGCCGTGAGCCCTGGCTGATGCCTTATACCGACAAAACCATGGAGAGTCTGCCGGGTAAAGGGATAAAGCATGTGCAGGTGATGAGTCCGGGCTTCTCCTCCGACTGCCTGGAGACGCTGGAAGAGATCAGCGGTGAAAACTGCGAAATCTTCATGCACGCCGGGGGCGAGAAGTTTGAGTATATCCCTGCGCTGAACGCCGATGAGGCGCATATCGACATGATGGAACAACTGGTTAACGCTCGCCGTTAAAGCCAGGGCGGAGAGTGTGGTATCATTCTCCGCCTGTTTTCCAGACGGCACCTCCCGATGAAATTTCCCGGCAAACGCAAATCCAAACATTACTTTCCTGTCAGCGCACGCGACCCCCTGTTACAGCCTATTCAGCATGACGTTGATGCGGGCAGTTGGGTGGTGGGTATCGATCAGACGCTGGTCGATATTGAAGCTAAAGTCGATGACGCTTTTCTCGCCCGTTATGGCCTGAGCGCCGGGCACTCGCTGGTTATCGATAATGATGTCGCGGAAGCGTTGTACAGTGAGCTGATGCGCGACGCGCTGATTACCCATCAGTTTGCCGGTGGCACCATCGGTAACACGCTGCACAACTTCTCGGTGCTGGCCGATGACCGCTCGGTACTGCTGGGCGTGATGTGCAACAACATCCAGATCGGTGGTTACGCCTATCGCTACCTCTGCAACACCTCCAGCCGGGTCGATCTTAACTATCTGCAGGGTGTCGATGGCGCCATTGGCCGCTGCTTTACGCTGATTGGCGAACATGGCGAGCGAACCTTTGCGATCAGCCCCGGCCAGATGAATCAGCTGCATCCGGATAACGTGCCGGAAGCGGTGATCGCCGGTGCCTCTGCGCTGGTGCTGACCTCTTACCTGGTGCGCTGCGCCGAAGGGGAACCGATGCCGCAGGCGACGCTGAAGGCGATCGAGTACGCCAAACGTCACAACGTGCCGGTCGTTCTGACGCTGGGCACTAAACATGTTATCGCTGACAATCCTCAGTTCTGGCGCGACTTCCTGCGTGAGCACGTCAGCATCGTGGCGATGAATGAAGAGGAGGCGCTGGCGCTGACCGGCGAAGCCGATCCGCTGCTCGCGTCCAACATGGCGCTCGACTGGGTGGATCTGGTGCTCTGCACCGCGGGCCCCATCGGACTCTATATGGCGGGCTACACCGAGGATGAGTTCAAACGCAAAACCAACCATCCGCTGCTGCCTGGCGCGATTGCGGAGTTCAACCAGTATGAGTTCAGCCGGGTGATGCGCCAGCAGGATTGCCAGCAGCCGCTGCGCGTTTTCTCGCACATCGCGCCTTACATGGGCGGGCCGGAAAAGATCATGAACACCAACGGTGCCGGCGATGGTGCGCTGGCAGCGTTACTGCATGACATCACTGCCAATAACTATCACAGCCTCAACGTGCCTAACTCCAGCAAACATGCCCGTCCTTATCTGACCTACTCGTCGCTGGCGCAGGTCTGCAAGTATGCCAATCGCGTCAGCTATCAGGTGCTGAACCAGCACTCGCCGCGTTTAACCCGCGGCCTGCCGGAGCGGGAAGACAGCCTCGAAGAGTCTTACTGGGATCGGTAACGCCGGGCCTTGGGGCGATAAAAAAGGCCCTTCTCAACAGAAGGGCCTCAGAGGAAACCATCAGCAGCCTGCCAGGTTTTACTGAACAGGGATCAGCGCACCACATCGCAGGGCTGTAAATCTTCACCCTGTGTCATCTCATCCTGCAGGATCTGCAGCATACTGCTGGCAATCTCACGCTCACCCATCACCACGCGGGTCGCGCCCCGTTCCATGATGTACTCTACCTCGTCGTCATAGTGCGCCCGGGCGATAATCTCAATATCGGGATGTTTTTCCCGTGCGGCGGTGACCACTTCACCCGCTTCGTAGCCATTCGGGATCGTCAGCAGCAGCCAGCGTGCGCAGTCGAGCCGTGCCAGCTCCATCGTCTCCGCGCGTGCGGCATTACCCAGAACCGCCCGGATACCCCGTTCGCGCAGGGCTTCGACCCGGGTGCGGGAATTTTCCACCACCACCAGCGGGACATTTGCCTCCAGCAGTTTCTGACCAATCAGGCTGCCCACCCGGCCATACCCCACGATCACGGCGTGATTGCAGAAGTCGACCGGGATCTGTTTCTCCTCTTCGATCGCCTCTTCCAGGGTCTGCTCCTCCATGCTCTCCGTTTTCGCCAGGAAACGCTCCAGCAGGGTAAACAGGATCGGGTTAAGCATAATTGACAGGATGGCGGCGGCCAGCACCAGGTTGCGCCCCTCATCGCTCAGCAGCCCCAGCGAGATACCCAGACCGGCCAGGATAAAGGCGAACTCACCAATCTGCGCCAGGCTGACCGAGATGGTCAGGGCGGTACGGCGTGAATGGCCGAGCAGCGACACCAGCAGCCAGGCGGCGACCGACTTACCGACCACAATAATCACCAGCGCGCCCAGCACGGCCAGCGGCTGCGTCACCAGGATCGCCGGGTCGAACAGCATGCCGACCGAAACGAAGAAGAGCACGGCAAAGGCGTCGCGCAGGGGCAGGGTGTCGCGCGCGGCGCGATGGCTCAGCTCTGACTCGTTCAGCACCATACCGGCGAAGAACGCGCCCAGCGCAAAGGAGACATCGAAGAACTCCACCGCTCCGAACGCGATGCCCAGTGCCAGGGCCAGCACCGCCAGCGTAAACAGCTCACGCGAACCGGTGGCGGCGCTGCGGGCGAGGATCCAGGGCACTGCACGGCGTCCCACCACCATCATCAGCACCATAAAGGCCGCCACTTTCCCGATGGTCCACAGCAGATCCCAGGCCAGCAGTCCGGCGCTGGCGTTGCCCTGTTCCATCATGCCGGCAATCGCCGGCAGCAGCACCAGCGTCAGCACCATCACCAGATCTTCAACAATCAGCCAGCCAATCGCAATCTGCCCGCGCTGGCTGTCGATCAGCTGCCGCTCCTCTAACGCGCGCAGCAATACCACGGTACTGGCGGTGGAGAGACAGAGACCAAATACCAGGCCGGTCATCCACGACCAGCCCAGCGTCCATGACAGGCCCATTCCCAGTAACGTCGCGACCGCAATCTGTGCAATGGCACCGGGAATGGCGATCGACTTTACCGACATCAGATCTTTCATCGAGAAGTGCAGACCGACGCCGAACATCAGCAGGATAACGCCCAGTTCTGCCAGTTCAGGGGCCAGATTGGTATCGGCGACAAAGCCGGGGGTAAAGGGCCCCGCCAGTACGCCCGCTATCAGGTAGCCGACCAGCGGCGAAATACGCAGGCGATTCGCCAGCATCCCAAGGAGAAACGCCAGAACCAGTGCCCCGACAATGGTGGTGATCAACGGTGTGGTGTGATGCATGCCTGTCTCCTTGTATGCAAATGTATCCGCTTGTAACAAACGAGTTTAATGCAAAATCAATTCCTTCGCTGTGTAATTTGCGGGAATAGCTGCAAAAAATCGTAAAAAAAAGTGATATATGCAATCGAAAGGGCATTTTAGCGCATTATCCATAATGATGGCCGATTTGACGGTTTCAACCGGCCCAGACAAACAAAAATTATCCCCGTTAAACTCCCTGCCGATGGTCGGTTTAAGCAGAAAATGCGTCAGCCGTAAGGATAAAGCGGGTGAGCCGCCGTTTTACTGGCGTAAACAAACGATTAACATCAGAAATGCCAGCCCGCCCTGATAGTCGTTACAGAAACGGGCGCAGAGAAAAATGGCCTGACTTACAGGGCCAGACGCAGAAAAAACGGGCCAGCGATGAAAAGCGGCGCCTCTCCTGCAGCGCAAATGCGAGTTGGCCTTGAGTTCACCGGGGGAATGTGCGACACAGAGGGGCAAAGAGGCAGAAAATCGGGCCAGACGGTCATTAAGGAGAATCACAGTGTTGTTATCGAAATGGACAGGGGCGGGTGCGGCATTACTGATGGCTCTGATGCCGCTGTTGTCACAGGCCGCCGTGGCCGACCGCACCTATCGCTTCAGCCTGCTGCACACTAACGATGAGCACGGACATTTCTGGTTTAACGAGCAGGGCGAGTATGGCCTCGCGGCGCAGAAAACCCTGATGGATACGCTGCGCTACGATGTGCAGGCCAGAGGCGGGGGCGCACTGATCCTCTCTGCCGGTGATGTGAACACGGGCGTGCCGGAATCTGACGAGCTGGATGCCGAACCCGATTTCCGCGCCATGAACCTGATTGGCTACGATGCCATGACGCTGGGCAATCATGAGTTCGACAAACCGATTGCGGTTCTGCGCAAGCAGGAGAAGTGGGCGCGCTTCCCGCTGCTGGCCGCCAACGTTTATCAGAAAAGCAGCGGCCAGCGTCTGTTTAAGCCGTGGGCCGTTTTCAACCGTCTCGGACTGAAAATTGCGGTTGTCGGGCTGATCACGCCGGACACCGCAAAACTTGCCAATCCTGCGGGCCTTAAAGATACCGAGTTCCGCGATCCTGTCGCCGAAGCGGTGAAGGCGGTGAAGCAGCTGCGTGCGACGGAGAAGCCAGACGTGATTGTCGCGCTGACCCATCTTGGCCACTATGACAATGGCCAGCACGGCAGCAACGGTATTGATGATGTTACCCTGGCGCGCAGCCTGCCAGCCGGCACGATCGATCTGATTGTCGGCGGACATTCACATGACGCGGTCTGCATGGAAAAAGAGAACGTCAGCGTAAAAAATTATCAGCCCGGCCAGCCGTGTCAGCCTGATAAGCAGAACGGGATCTGGATCATGCAGGCCGACAAGTGGGGCAAATATGTCGGACGGGGCGATTTCACGTTCCGCAACGGTGAGGTGACGCTGGAGGCGTATCAGCTGGTGCCGGTCAACCTTAAGCATCCGGTGAAGAATGCGGATGGCAGCGAAACCTGGCTCAACTGGCAGGAGGAGATCCCAAAGAATACCGCCATGATGAAGCTGCTGATGCCGTTCCAGAAACGGGCCGAGGCGAAGTTAACCGAGAGCGTCGGCAGCGCCGATGGCAGCTTCAGCGGTGAAAAAGAGCAGGTCCGCTTTCAGCAGACCAGTCTGGGCCAGCTGATCCTGCGGGCGCAGATGGCACACACCAAAGCCGATTTCGGGGTGATGAGTGGCGGAGGTATTCGCACCTCGCTGAGGTCGGGCAAGCTGAATTGGCGCGATCTGCTGCAGGTTCAGCCGTTTGGTAATCAGGTGGTGTCGGTCAGCCTCACCGGTGCGGAAATTAAACGCTATCTGGCGGTGGTCGCGAACATTCAGCCTGACTCAGGCGGTTATGCGCAGTTTGCCGGCGTCGGCCTGACCGCCGATGGAAAAGGGGTCAGCAACGTCACAATTAACGGTAAGCCGATTGACGACGCGCAGCACTATCGCATGGCGACGAACAGCTTCAATGCGGCGGGCGGTGATGGCTATCCGCGACTGGACGATCATGCCGGTTATCTCAACACCGGCGCCGTCGATGCGCAGGTCCTGCGTGACTGGATCAGGACGCATTCGCCGGTGAAAGCCAGTGACTATCAGCCCAGGGGAGAGATCGTTCATCTGACCGATGAACAGATCCGGGCCAGGGATGAAGCGGCGGAAAAAGCGCGTAAGCGTAACTATCCAAAAATGATTCTGGCGTGGATCTGGCCGTGGGGAAATGAAACGGCCGCCTCGCACTGAACGCACCGGGAGGCGCCTGCGCCTCCCGTTTTTATGACGCCCGGCAGGGGTGACGTCTGATCCAGCGCTCGCGCAGTTTGTCCCAGACCCAGTTGTAGAGCATCGTGTAGGGCAGGAAGAAGAGGAAAAAGACGATTTCCACCAGCAGCGCCTGCCACAGGGAGATGTGCAGCATCGCGGCCGCAATCGGCAGGCCAATCAGGATAAATCCGCCTTCAAACCCCAGCGCATGCAGTATGCGCACGCCCGTGCCGCGCTTCTGGCCTGGCGCGTAGAGACGATCAAATCCGCTGTTATAGATCATGTTCCAGAGCATCGCGACGGTCGAGAGTATGATCGCCAGTGATCCCATCTGAAACAGGGGCTTATTCATAATCCAGGCCGCCAGGGGCGATACGGTCAGAATCGCCAGCGTTTCAAAACAGACAGCGTGCAGAATACGTTCTTTCAGTGAGCGGGTACGCATAACTCTATCTCCTTGCATAATGCGGCGCATTCTTACACGCCGGAATGCTAAGATAAAATGATTACCTATCGGAAAAAGCGATGGATTAAATGCGTTACTCCCCGGAATCTCTTGAGGCGTTTATGCAGACCGTGGCGAGCGGATCGTTCTCCGCTGCGGCGCGCGCGCTGGGTAAAAGTCAGTCCACCATCAGCGCGGCGGTCGCCAGTCTGGAGGACGATCTCGGCTTTGCGCTGTTTGACCGCGCGGGCCGCCAGCCGATGCTCACCGAGCAGGGACGCCGTGTCGTCCCGCAGATCCAGCAGATCCTGTCGGCGAGTGAGCGGCTGGATGCGCTGGCAATACGACTGTCGCAGGGCGTCGAGCCACGGCTCAGTTTTGCCATGTCCGATTTCTGGCAAACCGATCACCACGAACAGCTGCTCAGGCAGTTTGATGCCCGTTACCCGGAGATTGAGCTGGAAGTCATGATTGCTGAGGATGGCGATGTGCTGGATCTGCTGCAGGCCGGGCGGGTTCACCTGGGGGTGGTGCGGGCGCAGCCTGTTCTGCCGGTGGATATCGCAGTGGCACGCCTGCAGGTTGAGGCACAGATGGCGGTTTTTTTACATCGCGATCATCCGCTGGCCCGGCATAACACCCTCAGTGAAAGCGAGCTGGAAGGCGTCCGGCATCTGCGACTCAACACCTGGATAGAGGCCGCTGAACCCGCACCAACGGGGCGTATCTGGTCAGCGCCGACCTATCTGCTGCTGCTGGAGATGGCGGAGCAGGGATTTGGCTGGACGATCCTGCCGCGCTGGCTGGTGAAGCAGTTCGGGCATGGCGTCCTGAAGGAGCTGTCGATGCCGGGCTGGCCACAGCATATCGCGGTGGAGGTGGTCTGGTCACGACGCACGCCACCCGGCCCGGCGGGACGCTGGATGATCGATCAGCTCTGCGCTCAGCCACGGGTTTAGTCGTGGCGGGCAATATCGGCAAACGGCGCATCCAGCAGACGAGCCAGATCGTCAGGTGCCAGTTCGATATCCAGCCCGCGCTTGCCGCCGGAGATAAACATGGCGTTGAATGCGCGGGCGGAGTGATCGATCACCGTCGGCAGCCGTTTTTTCTGGCCGAGCGGGCTAATCCCGCCCACCAGATAGCCAGTCACCCGCTGTGCCAGCTGCGGATCGGCCATCTCTGCTTTTTTCGCGCCCAGGGCCTTAGCCACCTTTTTCAGATCCAGCTGGGTCGGCACGGGCGTCACCGCAACGGCTAACTGTTTCGCCTCACCGTTCAGCGCCACCAGCAGCGTTTTAAACACCTGACGTGCATCCAGATTGAGTTTCCGGACCGCTTCATCACCAAAATGGGTTTCGCTGCTGTCATGTTCATAAGGGTGAAGCGTGAAGCTGACTTTCTGTTTTTCCAGTAGTTTTACGGCGGGCGTCATACAGGTTCCTTACTCAGAAAAATCTTATTGCGCATAAACAGGAAAAAAGGTGGCGAAATTTTGTGCTTTGAGTGAAAATTGGCCGCGCGCCAGCAATCCGATTGCTGAGCGATAACCAGAATCATAAACACATTCCTCTTTGACGGGCCGATAATGTTATCGGCTCTCTTTTTTCAGGGCCGCTTCAGCATCTCCGGCAGATTGTCTTCGCCATAGAGGTGCAGGGCGCCGACCGCCACCACATAGTTTCCTGCCGTCAGCGTCTGCAGACGTTGACACCACTGCGCATTGCGCTGTCCGATCAGCGTCTCGTTCAGCGCCTGGCTGAAGGTGGCGGGCAGGGTGATTTCGGGCTGGCGTGGCGGCGTATCCAGCCACCAGCTCACCATCATCTGCAGCAGTCGCGCGTTGGTATGCCAGTGCTGCAGCGTATCCTGCAACAGCGCCATGCCATCATCCGGTAGCGCGGTCAGCAGGGCGATCTGCGCATCGGCCCCTTCCAGCTCAATTACCGGCTTGTTCAGCCCCTTTGCCGCCTGTAAAAGCTGATAATCGATGCCGTAGTCGGGTCGCAACCCCAGCCGCTGGGCCTGCTGAGCCTGCAGCATCAGCGCAACCTGCCAGGCCGGCAGATGGTCAAACAGGCTCAGATCCAGGCTCATCTCCTGGCACAGCGCCGTCAGGGTCTGCATCGCGTGGCTCTCCAGGCGGGCAGAGAGAGCCGGACGATCGCCGCGATGATCAAAGGGTGAGCCCCCCTGGGTTATATCGGCTTCCACAATCAGCGCATCCGCCTGCTGTAACTGACGCAGCAGACGGGCGGGGAGCGGCTGCATATCGCGCGTGCCCATATGGATGCTGCCAACCAGATGCAGATGACGATCGCCAAGCCGGACATCCATCGCAGGCCAGCGGTAACTGGCGGGAAAAAGTTGGCTGATAAAGCCGCGCAGTGAGCGCCAAACGTTGCCTGACATTCCCGTTCCTTAGCGATTCAAAACCCCATGCTAGCGACTTCAGCGTATGAAAAACAGCGCTGAAGCGGGATTACGGACGCGGCGGCCGGTAGCGCAGCAGCCGGTTGGCGTTGCTGACCACGGTGATGGAGGAGAGCGCCATCGCGGCGCCGGCTACAATCGGGCTGAGCAGGGTGCCGGTCAGCGGATAAAGCACTCCGGCCGCCACCGGAATACCGATACTGTTGTAGATAAATGCGCCAAACAGGTTCTGCCGGATATTGCGCAGCGTGGCAGAGGAGAGGGCTAATGCATCCGCCACGCCGTTGAGATCGGCGCGCATCAGCGTAATGCCCGCGGTTTCGACCGCCACATCACTGCCGCCACCCATCGCAATTCCCACATCGGCCTGCGCCAGCGCAGGCGCATCGTTGATGCCGTCGCCCACCATCGCGACGCGGCGACCCTGCTGCTGTAACTGCGCGATAGCCGCGGCTTTTCCTTCCGGCAGCACCCCCGCAATCACCTCATCAATTCCGGCTTCGTCAGCAATGGCACGCGCGGTCTTCTCATGATCGCCGGTCAGCATAATCAGGCGATAGCCCTGCTGATGCAGGCGTTTCAGCGCCGCACTGCTCTCCGGCCGCAGCGCATCACGTAATGCAATCAGACCAGTAAGCTGACCCTGTTCGGCCAGTAAGACCGGCGTGGCACCCTGTTGCGTCAGGCGCGCTATCTCTGCTTCTGCCATCCGGCAGTCCACGCCGTTGTCCTGCAGCAGCGCCGCGTTGCCCAGCAGCAGCGTTCTGCCTTCCAGCGTACCGCTGACGCCTTTGCCGCGTATTGTACGAAATTGCGTTAATTCGGGAGAGCGGGGCAGTTTCGCCGCCTCCACGATGGCTTTCGCCAGCGGATGACCCGAGGTCAGCTCCAGCGCCGCCGCCCGGTTCAGCACGGCTTCGCGGCGGGCTCCGTTCCAGGTCAGCACCTCCATGACCTGCGGTGTGCCTGCCGTCAGCGTGCCGGTTTTATCAAAGACCAGGGTGTCGATCTCGCTGGCACGCTGCAGGGCGTCCGCATCGCGCACCAGCACGCCCAGCTCGGCCGCGCGGCCCACACCGGCAATAATTGACATGGGAGTCGCCAGGCCCAGCGCGCAGGGGCAGGCGATAATCAGTACGGTTGTGGCAATCACCAGCATGTAGGCGATCTGCGGCTGCGGCCCGAACAGATACCAGACCGCGCCGCTCAGCAGGGCGATCAGCACCACAACGGGCACGAATACGGCAGAGATGCGGTCGGCCAGCCGCCCCACATCCGGTTTGCTGCTTTGCGCCTGACGTACCAGCCGGATAATGCGCGAGAGGGTGGTATCGTTGCCGGTCGCCCGGGCGACGAAGGTGACCGATCCATCCTGCACCAGGGTACCGGCAAAGATCGCCGCACCCGAACCTTTGGTCTGCGGCACCGCTTCGCCGGTCAGCATCGCCTCATCAAACCAGGCTTCACCGGTGCTGATTTCACCATCAACCGGTACCCGATCGCCGGTGACCAGGCGCAGCGTCATGCCGGACGTTACGGCACTGACCGGGATCATCCGGTCACCCCCGGGATCAACCAGACGCGCCTGGGCGGGCGTCAGGTCCAGCAGCCGCTCCAGCGCCTCAGACGATCGCTGACGTGCGCGCTGCTCAAGGGCGTGCCCCAGATTGATCAGACCCAGAATCATCACGCTGGCTTCGAAGTAGAGATGGCGCGCCTGAGGCGGGAAAAAGTCGGGCCACAGCACCACGCTGAATGAGTAGATCCAGGCGGCGCCTGTGCCCAACGCCACCAGCGTATCCATGGTGGCGCTGCCATTGCGCAGACTGCGCCAGGCGCTGCGATAGAAGTGGCTGCCGGTGAGCACCATGATCAGCAGGGTCAGCATCCCCAGTCCGCGCCAGAGGCCCTGATTGCTGTCGGTGAGCATCATGTTATCGCCCACCATGCCCCAGATCATCAGCGGCACCCCGAACGCCAGCGCGACCCCAGCCTGCCAGCTGAACCGGCGCATCGCGCTGCGGGCGCTGTGCTGCTGCTTTTCGCGGCGATCCTGTTCGTTGTCCACCACCTCTGCACCATAGCCCGCGGCATCCACGGCGGCCACCAGCTGCTGCGGGTCGGCGTGCCCCAGCACCAGCGCGCTGCGTTCGCCGAGGTTGACCCGCGCCTGGCTGACGCCTGTAACCTGCTGCAGCGCCTTTTCCACGCGACTGACGCAGCTGGCGCAGCTCATGCCCTCAATCAGCAGCATATAGGTGGACTGTGTGTTGTCTGCCGGATGAGAAGCGGACTCCGTTGTCAGCGCCTCCGGCGGCGGCTCCGATGCTGTCAACGGTTCAGGCTTTGGGGAAGCCGCCGGTTTCAGCGTGGCGTGATAACCCGCCTGCTCGATGGTGGCGATCAGCGCAGCGGCGTCCGCCTGACCGGAGACATGCGCCTCCTGCTGGGTGACATCGGCGTGATCAACATCGTCGCGCTGTTCCAGTGCCTCTTTGACGCGTTTGACACAGTGACCACAGGAGAGGCCATCAAGTGCCAGAGAAAGAGTATGTGACATCATCAACTCCCTGGTTAACAGATTTGACCCGCAGGCCAGTTTCGATTCATGCTTAAGCATAAACCTTCCATCAAGGGGAAGGTCAAGGGGACCAGAATGAACATCAGCGATGTGGCGAAGAAGACCGGACTGACCAGCAAGGCGATCCGTTTTTACGAAGAGAAGGGGGTCGTGACCCCGCCGTTACGCAGTGAAAATGGCTACCGCCGCTACAATGCGCATCATCTTGATGAGCTGAACCTGCTGCGCCAGGCGCGGCAGGTCGGCTTTACGCTGGATGAGTGCCGTGAGCTGGTGGCGCTGTTTAACAATCCGTCACGTCACAGCGCGGATGTGAAAGCCCGCACGCTACAGAAAGCGGATGAAATCGCGGCGCATATTGAAGAGCTGCATATGATGCGGGCGCGACTGCTGGCGCTGGCGGAGGCCTGTCCGGGCGATGAGGGAGCGGAGTGCCCCATCATCAACAATCTGGCCGGATGCGCGCATCAGCGGGGCTGAATACGCAGGGTGATCCCCTCTATGCCCACCACCACGACCGGCGTACCCGCGGGCAGATCCTGCTCCGCCTCTACCCGCCAGCTGCTGTCTCCGATGCGCACATGGCCGGTCCGGTTGTGCAGCGCGCTCTCCAGCGTCAGTTGCAGACCGACCATCTGCCTGCCGCGCGCGTTCAGGGCCGTGGGCGGCTGATGCGCTTCACGCTGGCGCATCCAGCGATACCACAGGAAAACGCAGACCAGCGTCAGTACGGCAAACAGCGAGCCCTGGGTGGTCCAGCTGAGCGGGACGATCCACTCAATGATGCCGACGATCAGCGCGGCCAGCCCGCTCCACAGGAGGTAACCGCTGGTACCCAGCATCTCTGCCGCCAGCAGTAATCCGCCCAGCGTCAGCCAGAACCAGTGTGGATGCGCAATGATCCCGACCAGCATCAGCGTGTCGACTCAGTGCGTGATTCCTTCAGCAGTTCACCAATGCCCGCAATCGAACCAAGCAGACTGCTTGCCTCCAGTGGCATCATCACCACTTTGCTGTTGTTGGCCTCGCCGATTTTCTGCAGCGCATCGGTGTATTTCTGCGCCACAAAGTAGTTGATGGCCTGAATATCACCGGCGGCGATCGCTTCCGAAACCATTTTCGTGGCATTCGCTTCAGCCTCAGCCTGACGTTCACGCGCTTCTGCCTGCAGGAACGCCGAGGTACGTTCACCTTCGGCCTTGAGGATCTGCGACTGCTTATCCCCTTCGGCTCGCAGGATCGCCGCCTGGCGCACCCCCTCGGCCGTCAGAATATCGGCGCGCTTGGTGCGCTCCGCTTTCATCTGTGCATTCATCGCCCCCACCAGCTCCTGCGGCGGACGCACGTCGCGGATCTCAATACGGGTGATCTTGACGCCCCACGGGTTGGTTGCCTCATCCACGATATGCAGCAGGCGCGTATTGATGCTGTCGCGCTGAGAGAGCATCTCATCCAGCTCCATGCTGCCCAGTACGGTGCGCATATTGGTCATGGTGAGGTTCAGGATCGCCTGCTCAAGATTGCTGACCTCATAGGCGGCGCGTGCGGGATCAACCACCTGAATAAAGCAGACGGCATCGATGGTCACATTGGCGTTATCTTTGGAGATAATCTCCTGAGAGGGGATATCCAGCACCTGTTCCATCATGTTGATCTTACGACCGACACGATCCATGAACGGGATCACCAGGCTCAGTCCTGGCGTCAGGGTGCGGGTGTAACGGCCAAAACGCTCAACCGTCCACTGAAAGCCCTGCGGCACAATTTTAACGGTCGCCCAGACCGCCACCAGCGCCAGAATAATCAGGGCGGGAATGACTGTAATCATATAACCTCCACATTGTCAGAGTGACGGGCCGAGTCGCTTCGGCCCGAGGTGATGCCGGTTAGTAGAGCAGGGAGTAGAGCTGACGGCGATAACGGGCGGCAAGTGCATCGCCGGTTCCCAGCGCCGCCAGAATCTCCTGCAGCATTTTACGCGCCTGGCCATCAGCGGCATTGAGATCGGATTTGAGGAAGCTGAACAGCAGTTCCAGGGCTTCTTCGTTCCGGCCAACCTGATGCAGCTGTAACGAGAGTTTAGCAGCCAGTCCAGCGTTAGTCGGATCCGCATCCAGCTCCGATTGCAGTTGCTGAATCTCTGGCGTGTCTGCGGCCTGCTTCAGCAGGTCGATCTGCGCCATCAGGCTCTGATAGCGGGTGTCCTGATCCTGAAGCGGTACGACCTTCAGCACCGCTTCCGCTTCATCACTGCGGCTCAGGGTAATCAGCACTTCAGCCAGCAGGAAACCGATCTCGCTGGCCTGATTGCTCAGCTGCCACGCCTCTTTCAGCAGCGGCAGCGCCTCCAGCGGTTTGCCTTCCTGCATCAGCAGCATCGCCTGCTGCGCCTTCAGCTCCTCTTCACGCGGCAGGACTTTTTCCAGCAGGGCGCGGATCGCCTCTTCCGGCTGCGGCCCCTGGAAGCCGTCAACCGGCTGACCATCCTGGAACAGATAGACGGTCGGGATGGATCGCAGACCAAACTGCGCCGCTACCCGCTGCTCTCTGTCACAATCCAGTTTTGCAAGAATAAACTGCCCCGCGTACTCCTGCGCCAGGCGCTCCAGCACCGGCGTCAGCTCCAGACAGTGCTGGCTGCGCTCAGACCAGAAGTAGAACAGCACCGGCAGCTGCATCGACTGCTCAAGGGTCTGCTGCAGGTTAGATTCGTTGATGTCGACGATCGAAGCTTGTGGTGACATGAATAAGTCTCTTTGCAAAAAGTGTTCTAAGGATATGGGGCCAACTGGCCCGGCTTCAAGCGTAATTGCGCCCGGTGAATCAGTGGCTGCGCAAAATGCGATCCAGCATCCAGCCAGGCAGTAACCGTTTCAGCAGGCTCATGACATGTGCGACCACTGTCACCGGATAGCGTAAACGCGGATGAGGGCTCTCGAGTGCGTGACGCAGTTTAGGCAGAATAGCCTCCGGTGGCAGGGTAAAGCGCGCTGCGATGCCGGGATTGCGCACCGGATTATGCTGTTCGCCCTGGGTCACGTTGTCAGTAAAGCGGGTCTCAATCGGACCGGGTTCAATCAGGCTGACCCGAATCCCGCTGCTGCGCACCTCAAGCCGCAGCGCATCGCTCCAGGCCTCCAGCGCATACTTACTGGCGGCATAGGCGCCACGGCCAGGCGTCGAGATCACTCCCAGCACCGAGCTGGTGTTAACAATGCGGCCATCGCCGCTGGCCTGCAGGGCCGGCAGGAGGCGCAGGGTCAGCTGATGAACGCCAAAGAAATTGCTGGAAAACTGCTGTTCCAGCTGCTGACGGGAAAGCGTCCGCAGCGGGCCATAGAGACCAAATCCGGCGTTGTTAAACAGCGCCGCCAGACGGTTGTCACAGAGCGCGAGCACGGCATCCGCCGCCTGATCCACGCTCTGCGGGTCGTCGAGATCCAGCTGTACGCCCGTAAACCCGAGCGTGTTCATGCGCAGGACATCGTCCGCTTTGCGGCAGGCGGCGATGACCCGGTAACCCCGTGCCAGCAGATCCTGCGCGGCGACCAGGCCAATACCGCTGGAACAACCTGTAATCAGAATGGTTTTTTGCATTTCTTTACCCTTTTTGCGCATCCAGGCGCGCTACGGCTGCTTAACTAAGGGAGCCAGTTCTCTGGCCATCAACCCGGCGATAAACGGCTGGGCATCGGGATTGGGATGAATGCCATCCTGCTGCATCCATTCGGGTTTCAGGTAGACCTGCTCCATGAAGAAGGGCACCAGAGGGATGTTATGCTGCTGCGCTAAGCCGGGATAGATGCCGCTGAACGCCTCGGTATAGCGGCGGCCATAGTTTGCAGGCAGGCGGATCTGCATCAGCAGCGGCTTCGCGCTGGCGGCCTTGATAGCGTCAATGGCCTTGCTCAGCGTCTGCGCAATGGTATCAGGCGGAAAGCCGCGCAGACCATCATTACCGCCCAGTTCGATTAACACCCACTGGGGCTGATGCTGTTTTAATAGCGCAGGCAGACGGGCCAGCCCCTGTGCGGCCGTGTCACCGCTGATGCTGGCGTTGACCACTTTCGGTTTCTGCTGCCACTGTTTATCAAGCAGGCTGGGCCAGGCTGCAGTGGCAGACATGCGATAGCCTGCGCTCAGGCTGTCGCCCAGCACCATCAGCGTATCGGCAGCCGCCAGACGCGACACCAGCAGAAGCATCAATAACAGGAAGGGATAATGCCAGCGGAAAACATTGTTGAAGTTCATCATCTTACTAAGTCCGTCGGTCAGGGAGAGCATCAGTTAACCATCCTTACCGGAGTTGAGTTGGTTGTCAAACCAGCCGAGACCCTTGCGTTGATTGGCGAGTCGGGTTCCGGCAAGTCTACCCTGCTGGGGATTCTGGCCGGGCTGGACGACGGCAGCAGCGGGGAGGTCCATCTGCTGGGGCAGCCGCTGCACCGGATGAATGAGGAGCAGCGCGCGGCCCTGCGCGCTAAACAGGTCGGTTTTGTGTTTCAGTCGTTTATGCTGGTGCCGACCCTGAACGCGCAGGAGAACGTGCAGCTGCCTTCGCTGCTGCGCGGTGACAGCGATCGCCAGAGCCGGGAGCAGGCGCGCGAGCTGCTGACGCTGCTTGGGCTGGGGGAACGTCTGCACCATCTGCCCGCCCAGCTTTCAGGCGGGGAGCAGCAGCGGGTCGCGCTGACCCGCGCCTTCAGCGGCCGTCCGGGCCTGCTGTTTGCCGATGAACCGACCGGCAATCTCGATCGTAAAACCGGTGACCGCATCGCCGATCTGCTGTTTTCCCTGAATCGCGACTTCGCCACGACCCTGATTCTGGTGACGCACGATGAGCAGCTGGCGGCGCGCTGCGACCGTCGCCTGCGGCTGCGTGATGGCAAGCTGTGGGAGGAGCAATGATCTGGCGCTGGTTCTGGCGGGAGTGGCGATCGCCCTCGCTGCTGATTGTCTGGCTGGCCCTGACGCTGGCGGTCGCCTGCGTCCTGGCGCTGGGATCGATCAGCGATCGCATGGAAAAGGGGCTGAATCAGCAGAGCCGTGACTTTATGGCGGGCGACCGTACGCTGCGCAGTAGCGCGGCGGTGCCGGAAGCCTGGCTGGCGAAAGCGCGTGAAACCGGCCTGACGGTCAGCCGTCAGCTGACCTTTATGACCATGACCTTTGCCGGCCAGTCGCCGCAGCTCGCCTCCGTCAAGGCGGTCGATGACGCTTACCCGATGTTCGGCACGCTGCAGACTAAACCGCCAGGTCTGAGGCCGCAGGCGGGCACCGCCCTGGCCGCGCCGCGCCTGATGGCGCTGCTGAATCTGAACGTGGGCGATGTGCTGGACGTCGGAGACACCCGGCTGCGCATCAGCGGCGTGGTAATTCAGGAGCCGGATGGTGGCTTTAACCCCTTTGAGATGGCGCCGCGTCTGCTGATCAACCAGGCCGATGCCGCGAAAACCGGGGCGATCCAGCCTGGCAGCCGAATCACCTGGCGCTACAAATTCGCCGGCAATCCCGACCAGCTGGCCCGCTACGACCGCTGGATTGAGCCGCAGATCAGGGCGGACCAGCGCTGGATCAGCACTGAGAACTCAGAGGATGCCCTGGGGCGTTCGATGCAGCGTGCGCAGCAGTTTCTGCTGCTGTCGGCCCTGCTGACCCTGATGCTGGCAATTGCGGCCGTGGCGGTCGCCATGAGCCACTACTGCCGCAGCCGCTACGATCTGGTGGCGGTGCTGAAAACTCTGGGGGCCACGCACGGCGCCTTGCAGCGTCTGATCATCGGTCAGTGGCTGGCGGTGCTGCTGCTGGCGGCGATAGCCGGTGGCCTGATCGGGCAGGGCGTGGAAGCGATTCTGATGGCGATGCTGAAACCGGTGCTGCCAGCCAGCTTACCGGCGGCCAGCCTCTGGCCGTGGGTCTGGGCGGTGGGCTCGCTGTTTGTGATTTCGCTACTGGTGGGGCTGCGTCCCTATCGTCTGCTGCTGGCGACGCAGCCGTTGCGGGTGCTGCGGCGCGATGCGGTAGCCAGCCTCTGGCCGCTGAAATTCTACATCCCGGTGATGGCCGCGGTTGTCATCACGTTGTTAGCCCTGCTGGTGGGCGGCAGTAAGATGCTCTGGGCGCTGCTGGCCGGTGTGGTGGTGCTGGCGGGCTTACTGGCCATTACCGGCTGGGGCACGCTGCTGCTACTTCGGCGGCTGGTGGTGCGCAGGCTGGCCCTGCGGCTGGCGATCAACCGGCTGCTGCGTCAGCCCGGCATGACGTTAAGCCAGCTCGCGGCCTTTTCGCTCTCGTTTATGCTGCTGGCCCTGCTGCTGGTGATGCGGGGCGATCTGCTGGATCGCTGGCAGCAGCAGTTACCGGCGGACAGCCCGAACTTCTTCCTGCTGAACATCAGTGCGGAGCAGGTGCCGCAGGTGCGGGATTTCCTGCAGGCGCACCAGATTAAGCCCGAAATCTTCTACCCGATTGCACGGGTAAGGCTCAGTGAGCTTAACGGTAAGCCAGCGGATCCTGGTCGGGATAACGCCCTGAACCGCGAACTTAACCTGACGGCGCTGGCCGAGCGTCCGGATCACAATCCGCTGGTGGCCGGTCACTGGCCGCCAGGGGCAGGAGAGGTGTCAATGGAGGTGGAGCTGGCGGAGCGGCTGGGCGTGAAGCTCGGTGACACCCTGACGTTCGAAGGCGATACGCAGACCTTCAGTGCCCGAATCTCCAGCCTGCGTAAAGTGGACTGGGAGAGCCTGAAGCCGAACTTCTTCTTTATTTTCCCGCCGGGGGCGCTGGACAGTCAGCCGCAGACCTGGCTCACCAGCTTCCGTATGGCGGCCGATCCGGTTCTGCTGGCCCAGCTGAACCGCGCCTTTCCGACGCTGAGTCTGCTGGATATCGGCAGCATTATGCGGCAGATCGGTCAGGTGCTGACGCAGGTCAGCCAGGCGCTGGAGATCATGGTGGTGCTGGTCACCGTCTGCGGTCTGCTGTTGCTGCTGGCGCAGATTCAGGTCGGGATGCGTCAGCGTCGGCAGGAGCTGGTCGTCTATCGCACGCTGGGGGCCGGTAAGCGCCTGCTGCGCACCACGCTATGGTACGAGTTTGCTCTGCTCGGCGTAGTCTCCGGCGTTGCGGCGGCGATGGGAGCAGAAGCGGCGCTGTGGGGATTACAGACCCGAATCTTTGACTTCCCGTGGCAGCCCGACTGGACGCTCTGGCTGGCGCTGCCGTTGTGCGGCGCGCTGCTGTTATCCCTCTGCGGCGGCTGGCTGGGAATCCGGTTACTGAAAGGAAAAGCTCTGTTCAGGAAGTTCGATGCGGCGTAGCGGTCAGATTCGGGGCAGGACAGGCCGCATCCCGCCCGTTTTTACCGCTATGCAGATCAACAGGCGGAAAACCGGAGTGAGGCGTTACGCAGGAAGGATGAATTCAATCCGCTAACGGACGCCCCTCAGGGATGAGGAGCGTTATCACGCGTGACGGGCGGGCAGGGGCGTTTTTGCGATCTTTTCCCGATGTCTGCTGCTGACTGAGAGAGAACGGCACCATCATGCTGAGCGGCCCGATCAGGCCGCCCTGCACTGTCGGTGGCGGCAATCAGAGCTTCTCAACTGCCCACGCAATACCGCTGGCGTACTCTGCAGGCAACTGGGGCACCAGCGCGTTCAGCGCCATCTTAAGCCGCTTCGTGTCGCTGTCGGTCAGATTGAGATGGCCCACTTTACGGCCCGGACGCACCTCTTTGTCATACCAGTGCAGATGCACCAGCGGCTGCTGCAGCCAGCTGAGGTTTACGGCGGTGCCAATCAGGTTGACCATCGCCGACGGGGCAAAGACCACCGGCTGCGGCAGCGGCAGGCTGAGAATGGCGCGCAGATGCAGCTCAAACTGGCTGATCGAGGCGCCGTTCTGCGTCCAGTGGCCGCTGTTATGGACACGCGGTGCCAGCTCGTTAATCAGCAGTCCGTCAGGCGTGACAAAGCACTCCATCGCCATCACGCCAACATAGTTCAGCGCATGCATAATCGCACTCAGCATCGCTTCGGCCTGCTGCTGCTGCGCCCGATCCGCCTGGGGCAGGGCGACGCTGGTGCGCAGAATGCCCTCCTGATGCAGGTTATGCGTCAGCGGATAGAACACGACGTTACCATCGTGGCCGCGCGCGCCCACCAGCGAGACTTCACCGGAAAAGTTAATGCCCTGTTCAACGATGCATTCGCCGTAGCAGGCATCCGGCAGCTGGTGCGTATCACCGGCGCGCAGACGCCACTGACCGCGTCCGTCGTAACCGCCGGTGCGGCTTTTCACTATCGCCAGCTCGCCCAGCGAGTCAAACACCGTCGGCCATTCGCTGTTGTCCGACAGCAACTGCCAGGGGGCAGTCGCCAGGCCAAGCTCGTCCAGCAGCTGCTTCTGCGTCAGGCGATCGGCCAGACGCGGAAAAATATCGCGGTTAACAAAGGCCGGATGGCTGGCCAGTTCACGCGTCAGCGCCGTCTCCGGCCAGCGTTCGATCTCGGCGGTGATCACGCTGTCGGCGATCGGCAGAGCGGCAGGATCGGCGTCCAGACCCACCGGGTAAACGGCAATGCCCAGGGGTTCACCCGCCTGACGCAGCATACGGCCTAACTGGCCGTTGCCCAGTACGCAAACCGGCTTCATGCCTCCTCCCGCGGATCGGGGTGGTTAAGCACTTCATCGGTCTGGCTCTGACGCCAGGTGTTGAGACGTGACGCCAGCGCACTGTCATGCAGAGCCAGAATCTGCGCCGCCAGCAGGGCGGCATTGGCGGCACCGGCTTTACCGATCGCCAGCGTGCCAACCGGAATACCGCGCGGCATCTGCACGATCGAGTAGAGGCTATCGACGCCGCTCAGCGCCGCGCTCTGCACCGGTACACCCAGCACCGGCACCAGGGTTTTGGCTGCCAGCATCCCCGGCAGATGGGCTGCGCCACCTGCACCCGCGATAATCACCTGAAAACCGTTGTCCGCCGCGGTTTCGGCGAAGCTGAACAGTTTATCCGGGGTGCGGTGCGCAGAGACCACTTCAACATGAAAAGGGACGTCCAGGCTGGTAAGAATGTCAGCGGCGAACTGCATGGTGGCCCAGTCACTTCTGGAACCCATAACAATGGCGATGCGAGCCGGGGCGTTGGATGACATGCGGTCAACTCCTGTGGATGAACAAACAGACCTGGCCGGGCGGACAGGTTTTGAAGGGCACCGAGAATAGCATGACAGACGCGGAAGGAAAACGGTTGCGTCACGCTTAATGCCGTCGGTTTGACGGCCGATCAGAAGTCAAATTCAGTGAGCTGAATGCCACTGGCGTCGAGCTGAATCATGGAACCCCGTTCGTGCCAGGCACCCAGTACCGCGCGCTGTGCCGTTTCGCCCTGCACCGCCAGCGTATGAATTGCCGGGCGGTGAGTGTGGCCATGGATCAGCAGCGGCACCTGCTGGCGCAGCAGGGTGGCGACGACCGCATCCGGGTTCACATCCATGATGCTCTGAGATTTGTGCTGGTTAGCCTGCTTGCTGTCGGCCCGCATCCGCGCGGCAATCCGCTTGCGGATCCGCAGAGGCAGCGCCAGAAAGAGCCGCTGGATCCAGGGATTATGTACTCTGGCGCGAAAGCGCAGATACCCCGCGTCGTCCGTGCAGAGGGTATCACCGTGCATGATCAGTACGCGCTGACCGTAGAGCGTCAAGACCTGCTCTTCCGGCAGCAGCGTCATGTTGCTGGCCCGTGCAAAGCGGCGGCCCAGCAGGAAATCGCGGTTGCCATGAATAAAGTAAACCGGCACCGGCAGGGCGCGCAGGGCATCGGCAACCTGCTGATGCAGCGGATTGGGATCGTCATCGCCTATCCAGGCTTCAAACAGATCGCCGAGAATATAGAGCGCGTCGCAGTGAGGAGCTTCGCGCGCTAAAAAATGCAGAAAACCGGCGGTAATCGCCGGTTCTTCCTGACACAGATGGAGATCTGCGATAAACAGCGTGCGCGACATTACTCGCTGACGGTCACTTTCTGGATAACGACGTCATCTTTTGGCACATCCTGGTGCATACCGCTGCGGCCGGTAGAGACGGCTTTGATCTTCTCTACCACATCCATGCCTTCAACCACTTCTGCAAACACGCAGTAGCCCCAGCCCTGAACGCTTTCATCACGGAAGTTCAGGAAGTCGTTGTCAGCGACGTTGATGAAGAACTGTGCGGTCGCAGAGTGCGGCGCAGAGGTACGCGCCATAGCCAGCGTACCTTTGGTGTTTTTCAGGCCGTTGTTCGCTTCGTTTTTGATTTCAGCTTTGGTCTCTTTCTGCTTCATGCCGGGTTCGAAACCGCCGCCCTGGATCATAAAGCCGTTGATGACACGGTGGAAAATGGTGTTGTCGTAAAAACCTTCACGGCAGTAATCCAGGAAGTTCTGTACGGTGGCCGGCGCTTTATCATCGAAAGTTTTGATTACGATATCGCCATGGTTCGTCTGGAAAGTTACCATTTTTGTTGTCCTGTAAAGGTTGTGATCAGTAGCTGAGGTCGCTCTGTTAACTGGCGTACCCCTTTTAGTCGACGGTTCTTATATCATAAATTCCGATGACGCGTCAGCAGCGCGGCGCAGTTGGCTTGCTTTGCGTCGCGCGAGCGATAAAAATACGGCACAATGTCTGGATACTTAAAAGTGTCAACCACACGCGAAAACGGAACCGTTCAATGCTTAAGATTTATAACACCCTGAGTCGACAGAAAGAGGAATTCAAACCCATTCATGCCGGTAAAATCGGCATGTATGTTTGCGGCATCACGGTGTATGACCTCTGTCACATTGGTCATGGGCGGACGTTCGTGGCGTTTGATGTGGTGTCGCGCTATCTGCGCTACCTCGGGTATGAGCTTAACTATGTGCGTAATATTACGGACATTGATGACAAGATCATCAAACGTGCCAATGAAAATGGCGAAAGCATCGAAACCCTGACCAATCGTATGATTGGCGAAATGCATAACGATTTTGCCGCCCTGGGGATCCTGCCACCCGATCAGGAGCCACGCGCGACCCGCCATATCGCAGAGATCATTGCGCTGGTTGAAACGCTGATCGCACGCGGGCACGCCTATGTCGCGGAAAATGGCGACGTCATGTTTGATGTGCTCAGCGACACCGACTATGGCGCGCTGTCGCGTCAGGATCTGGAACAGCTGCAGGCGGGCGCGCGGGTTGAAGTGGCCGACGTGAAGCGGAATCCGATGGACTTCGTGCTGTGGAAGATGTCCAAAGCGGATGAGCCCGCCTGGCCATCACCGTGGGGCAATGGTCGCCCGGGCTGGCATATTGAGTGCTCGGCGATGAACTGCAAACAGCTGGGCAGCCACTTCGATATTCACGGCGGCGGCTCCGATCTGATGTTCCCGCATCATGAAAACGAAATCGCCCAGTCGAGCTGCGCGCATGACGGTCCTTACGTCAATTACTGGATGCACTCCGGGATGGTGATGGTCGACCGCGAGAAGATGTCCAAATCGCTTGGCAACTTCTTCACCGTGCGTGACGTGCTGCAGCATTATGATGCGGAGACGGTGCGTTACTTCCTGATGTCCGGTCACTATCGCAGCCAGCTCAACTATGGCGAAGATAACCTGAATCAGGCGCGAGCGGCGCTGGAGCGTCTCTACACGGCGTTGCGTCATACGGACAGCAGCGTCCCTGCCAGCGGGGGTGAAGCGTTTGAAGCGCGATTCCGCGCGGCGATGGATGACGATTTCAATACCCCGGAAGCCTACTCGGTGCTGTTCGACATGGCGCGTGAGGTTAACCGCCTGAAAAGCGAAGAGGGCGCATCGGCCGATGCCCTGGCGTCGAAGCTGCGCGAGATGGCCAACGTGCTGGGCATCCTGCAGCAGGATCCTGAGCTGTTCCTGCAGAGTGGCGCGCAGGTGAATGACGAAGAGGTTGCCGAGATTGAGCACTGGGTGAAGGCCCGTGCCGATGCCCGTGCCGCCAAAAACTGGGCGGATGCAGATATCGCCCGCGACAAGCTCAACGCGCTGGGCGTGATTGTCGAAGATGGGCCACAGGGCTCAAGCTGGCGTCGGAAATAGGGCGGAAGGGGCGAGCAATCGCCCTTTTTTTGCGACTAACGGGCAGGTCGCTCTTTTTCGTACTGGCGGGCTGATACCGCGCAGACGCGCAGGGCTGACGTGGATGCTGCAACGGCGTCCCCGCAGGGACGCCAGCGCATCACTCAACGACCGTGGTGCGGAAACCGGAGAACTCGACGGTCTGACCGGCCACGATTTTGCAGCGCTTACGGGTTTCGACCGCGCCATCGACCTTCACTTCGCCCTCGGCAATCACGATCTTAGCCTGTGCACCGCTCTGAACCCAGCCTTCCAGCTTCAGCAGGTCACACAGATCGACATGCGGGAATTTTCCCAGTGAAAAATTTGCCATTTAAACAACCTCTTTATCGTGAAACTCTTCACACGCCTGCAGCGTGTTCTGGATCAGGGTAGCCACCGTCATCGGGCCAACGCCGCCCGGCACCGGGGTAATATAGGATGCACGCTCTGATGCAGTGTCGAAATCGACATCGCCCACGACTTTGCCGCTCTCCAGTCGGTTAATGCCAACGTCGATGACGATAGCACCGGGTTTGATCCACTCACCCGGAATAAAGCCCGGCTTACCGACCGCCACCACCAGCAGATCGGCGTGCTCAACGTGATGGCGCAGATCTTTGGTAAAGCGGTGCGTTACGGTGGTGGTGCAGCCTGCCAGCAGCAGCTCCATGCTCATCGGACGACCAACGATATTCGATGCCCCGACCACCACAGCGTTCAGGCCGTAGGTGTCGATGTTGTAACGCTCCAGCAGCGTGACAATCCCGCGCGGCGTGCAGGGACGCAGAGTCGGCGCACGCTGACACAGACGGCCAACGTTGTAGGGGTGGAATCCATCGACATCTTTGTCTGGCGTGATGCGCTCCAGCACTTTGACGTTATCGATACCGGCGGGCAGCGGGAGCTGAACCAGGATGCCATCGATCTCATCGTCCTGATTGAGAGTATCAATCAGCTCCAGCAGCTCAGCTTCGCGGGTCGAGGCGGGCAGATCGTAAGAGCGGGAATGGAAACCCACCTCTTCACAGGCGCGGCGTTTGCTGGCCACGTAGATTTGCGAGGCCGGGTTTTCACCCACCAGCACCACAGCCAGACCCGGCGCACGTTTTCCGGCCGCCAGACGCTGCTTCACTTTTTCCGCAACCTCAACGCGCACCTGCTGCGCAATCGTTTTACCGTCAATAATTTTTGCTGCCATCAGAGAGGAAATCCACTGTGTTGTGTTGAATCGGGGAAGGGGGCTATTTTGTCAGAAGCGGGGGCTGCTGTCAGTCACAGTTTCAGCCGCATACGCGCTTTCCGACTTTTCATCGCGACGAGTGGCTGCCTGCATGCGTATGATATCTGCAGAACTATCAGGGGAAGATGTCATGATCTGGATAATGTTTGCCACGCTGGCGGTGGTGTTTGTCGCCGGATTTCAGCTGCTCACCGCAGGCTCACGTCATGCCGTTCAGCGGCTCAGCAAGCGGCTGCAGTTGCCACCGGTTCAGGTGGAGTCGATGACCGCGATGATGGGCAAAGAGGCGGCGAAAGAGTTTACCGACTATCTGAGTCACGATAATGAAACGCATCTGCATAACGGTGCGGCGGTGTTGCTGATCTGGCAGGTGCTGATAGTGGACGGCAGCGAGGAGAACAGCCAGCGCTGGCATGGCATTCTCAGTCGCGCCGGTTTTTCGCCGCTGATCAGCCGCCAGCAACTGCTGCTCGCACTGGGCTTTCTGCGCCAGCTGGAGCCGGACAGCCAGGAGCTGCACGCGCTTCGCGAACAGTATAATGCGCGTTTCACACCGCAAGGGATTGAGCTGGAAGGAGAATCTGCCGCGACTCGCCAGGTCGTGTCGCTCAGCGAATGGCGCAGGCGTCATTGATGCGAATTGGTTAATCCCGCAGCACTTCGCTGCGCAGAAACGGCAAAAACGTTGACGTACCCGCTTCCGGACGTATAATCCGTGCCATCTCCATGCGCCCTTAGCTCAGCTGGATAGAGCACCGGCCTTCTAAGCCGTAGGTCACAGGTTCGAATCCTGTAGGGCGTGCCAAATAAATTCAAAGACTTACCTCCTTCCTCCGGCTGCCAGATTTTCCACATGGGACAGATTTGGGACGCGACTGCCAAAAATCGCATCAATTTGCCGTGCATGCTCCGTTAAGTGGTTAGGTGCAAGGTGAGCGTATCGCTGTACCATTTCAATGCTTTCCCAGCCTCCCATTTCCTGCAGTGCAGATAACGGAACGCCAGCCTGAATTAACCAGCTCGCCCACGTATGCCGAAGGTCATGGAACCGGAAATCTTCTATGCCAGCCCGTTTCAATGCTGCGCGCCATGCAGTGTTTGAGTCGACCCGCATCTTCCTGACGCTTGCCGTAGTGGTGCCGTCATTTCTCTTCACCGATTCGGTGTGAACAAATACCCAGTTGTGATGCCGGCCGATCTGTCGCCTCAAAACAGCTTCCGCCATTTCATTCAGTGCTACGCCAATAGCTCTGCCTGATTTGCTCTCTTCCGGGTATATCCACGCCACCTTTCTCTGCAGGTCAATCTGCTGCCACTTCAGGTCAACGATGTTCGAGCGGCGCAATCCTGTTGCAAGCGCGAACTCTACGGTAGACTTTAGGGGCTGCGGACACTCATCAATCAATCGCTTCGCCTCAGCGGGTTCGAGCCACCGTACCCGCTTATTTCTTTCCTGAGGCACTTTGATAACCGGCGACTTCTCGATCCACTTCCATTCACGTTCCGCTGCGCGCATCAGCGCCTTCATTAATGACAAATGCTTTGCCTTGGTGGAGGTGGAAACGGCCGCCGGTTTGTATTCCCCGATATCCAGCCCTCTCTTCGCCATCGACATGGCGCGCTGCTCCCAGCGCTCCTTTGCTTTGCGGTTGGTCATCCTGCTGACCGCGGCATAAATCTTTGCCTCACTGATATCCTTCAGCAACACACCTTCAAAGTGCATGAGCCAGAATCCGATCCGGCCCTTATCGGCATCGAGTGATTTCTTGTGCGCCTTTTCTTCCAGCCAGCGCAAGCATGCTTCTTCGAATGTCACGTCGGGGAAATCACCCAGCCGCTCTATTCGCCATAACTCAGCCTTTCGCCGGTCGTGAAGCTCCTGTGCTTGCTTTCGGTCCTCTGTGCCAAGAGATTCCTTAATGCGCTTCCCGCCTGGCGTCGTGTAACTCCCGTACCAGACGGAACCTCTGCGGAAGATCGACATGATTTATTCTCCTCATGTGCATCTGCCGCGCTCACGGCGACAGTGTGCATTGGATTGTTAAGAGCGGCAATACAGGCCTGACGGGTGAGGAGGTAGGGAGACTTCGGTTTGGACGGGTCTTTGCGCGTTGCCATGAGCCTGCCGGTCTTAATCCACTGCTGGCAGGTGGGGCGGGAAATCCCGAGGAACGCGCATGCCTCATCCATAGACAGGGCATAGGTTTCCATATCTACTCCTTATTCTGCCAGCCTCAGGCCAGCACGATATAAAAAAGGCGAGCCACAGAGTGAACTCGCCGGGAGGTGTCGGTGGTCGTTATCACTTCGCAGGATCTCTCTCCTGATCCACCTGCCGCACATAGAACGCCAGCCAGAGCTTTGCCGGGAATGTGCCAGGCGGGAGGCATTGAATTGTTTTGGCCTGCTTATCGAGAAGGGTGGTTATGATCTGGTCGTGTTCTGATTTAGGCCTGCCATCAGTCGCAGCTAGAATGTCGGTGCGGCATTTGCGCGCCACCGAGCGAAGCGCGTTTTCTGCTTCAGGAGACATTTGAACTCCGAAGTTTGGGCGTAAAAAAACCTGCCGGAGCAGGTTCCATAAAGTTGATAATTTATGGTCTGGTCGAAAAAATATAACCGACTTCGTCCCTTCCCGTATAATAAAAATCAACGTAAGAGCCTCCGTTTATACTTAGGCTCTGGAATTGGCGATATCCTAAATTACCGAATAAGACATCACTTACAGGACCGCGATCTACTTTAAGTTGATGCTCAACTATTTCGCCGCCTTTGCTGGGGATGATATGTTTATCATACTCAGCTTGCATATCAGTATTGCCGTTTTTTCTTTCAGTTACATTTACCTTCATCATTCTTCCTTTTGATAAACCGGGGTCGTTCCGCACTGCGGCAGCAGCGACGCTTAGCAATGATACAGCAGGCAATCCATTAAATATTAGGTACTAATCAATATCCAGACCTGTTAAGTCTTTTACTTTTTTCTTTGCAAAGCCCAGAGCCAAAGATTTTGACAGCCCCATCAGCGTGCTGATGCCCTCATCCTTAAAGTTGGTTTTGATAGTCTGCCACACATCTTGTTGCCTCAGATCTGCAATAAAATCATGCCCACGGGCAGTCAATCTGAGGGGAATGTCAAGCCAATAGTAACCTACCTCTTCACCTAGATTTTGGAACATTTCGTGACCAATTCCGGGCTTGCCATCAACTCTCATAATCAGACCATTGTCATGGAGTAGGCGCATATGAAAAATAAAATTTGCATCATCGTTTGGAAAACCTGATTTGGACAAATCATTGAGCGTAGTATCCGGCCCAACAGTATCCTCAAACGCAATGAGTAAATCTTTGAGGTATTGCTGATCGATTTTCATAAAAAGCCCCTTAATGGCGCTAAGAATTTTATGCAGTTGTATAAGGCAATTTATGATAATCACATGCTACTTCAATAAATTTTTGTAGCACTTCAGTTGTCATCCATGTTTTTTTGCTGATATGCCATACCCAATGTAAAATTCCTTGATGTGTAGAGCATTCTTCAAGCGGTATATGATATGGGTGATTTACATTGATTATTATTTCATTGCCTACAACCTTCACCTGTTCAGAAAGCTTGTTGGCATGTTCAAAGAAATCTTTCAAATCTTGACCGAAAATATTTGGCATTTTAACTCCATCAACTACCGTGACATGTCACGATAGTTATATCACCAGTTTCGTATCGTGACAGCTATTTGTTAGCCAGCTGGCGAACTCCCCTGGCATGGGCATTTGCTTACCGGCAGGCGATCGCCACACTTCCCGCACTTGCGCTTCGCCAGCGCTTCCAGCTGCTGCGCCAGCTCAGCCGCGTCCTTGCGGATAAGCATGGTGATGTACTCGTTCAGCTCATACGGCTCGCAGCCGGGGTGTCGTGCGGCGCAGTTCTGCGCCAGCATCTCCACTTCCTGACTATCCAGCTTCAGCTCCAGCTTTTTAACGCCGGCAGCGGCCTGGCGGGCACGCTGCGCTGCTTTGCGTTCGGTGGGGGGGTAAGGCATTTACACCTCCAGCACCATTTGCAGCGAAATGCGGTCTCGTTGCTCGCAATAGACGAGTGAGCCGGGGCTGTTATGCGACTCAATGCGCTCAACTAACAAGGCCGCACGTGTCTCTTTGGATGCTGGCGCGTATGCTCCAGACCATGCTTTATCGATACCGATGTTGCGCGCGACGTTTGTACTGTCAGCGCTCGCGAGCGGGAGCTTTGTAAAAATCTGCGGGTTAAGCATGCGCAGACCATGCAGCTTAGCGATTGGCTGTCCGTAAGCGTCGGTCACGTGGCGAATAAGGTCTTTCATCCGCGCAACAGCGAGGTTTGGCCGCTTCACGTCATACTCGCCACAGCTGCCGATCGCTACCCGCGGATACTCGTTGCAAAGCCGAATGAAACGCTCGTCACTTTCGTTCATGTGCCACACTGGAACGCCGTAGAAATCACCGTGCGGCCACTCATCCAGTAGCGCCTCGTTCTCAGCTTCTCCGCCGTCGATTACATCGGGGATGATCGCAAAATCGAAGCCTGGATGATTTTTCCAGCGCGCCACGAACTCGTAATAATCGGCCCAGTCGATTTTATTGCGGCCAGCTGCTTTCCACGCCGTAAACGCGCCGTTATCCAGCGCGAATGACTGGCAAGCTTCAGACGCCAGCCCAAGCTGCTCGGGATGGGCAAACGAGATAAAGGCGTGCCTGCCGCGCCAGGCTTTCAGCGCGGCAAGGTCAGGTGTAATCGGGCCCCCGTGATAGTGGATCATTACTCATTATCCTTGCCGGCGCTGCCGCGCAGCTGCCCGGCGAACTCTTCTGCATTGAGCATCAAACGCTCTAGTGTGATGGTGCTGTCCAGATCGCCGACGGCGGACAGTTGCTTACTGGCGAACATGATGATGCCTTCGGCGCGGATGCAGATACCGATTCACAGTCCCAGCCAGCGATATCACCACAGCAATAACAACAGAGGCGCAGATGAAGCAGGTAACGATGCTCACTGCGCTTATTTTTTGTGGGTGAATACCATCAACAATTACGGCAATGGTCAGCCAGAATGCGGCAATACACGAGCCATAGATAACTGCGTTAAGTTTCTTTTCTCTGAAAGCACATCTAAACCATGCAGTAAGCCTTCTGGCGCACTTCACCACCATGAGCGCCGCAACAATACCCACAAGCCAGTACAGCAATGGTGGCCACATGCGGGTCGCTATCACGACCATCATCACTGCAATCGTCATCTGAATAATCGGGTGCATAGCATTCCTCACAGTAATTAACAGCCATCACGGAGCGCGAAAATGGCCGATATTAACGCCAACGTAGTAATCAGCATGCCTTCGCAGTTATTCACTGCTGCCAGAAGCTTTCAAGCGTTGGCAAATGGTAAAATCTATATCGGCAAGCCAGATACCGATCCATCAATTCCTGATAATCAGATTCAGGTCTACATTGAAGGTGAGGGTGGTGACGCCATTCCGGTTGCTCAGCCGATTGTTATCAACAGCGGTGGATTCCCGGTTTATAACGGAAGCGTCGCCAAATTTGTTACTGTAAAAAATCACTCCATGGCTGTTTATGACAGCTTCGGCGTGCAGCAGTTTTATTTCCCGGACATCCTGAAATATGACCCTGACCAGTTCAAAGACCAGCTTGCAGAAAATAGCGGCGCTTCGGTCATTGGCACGGCGCAGGACGGAACAGTTCAGGACTTCATTGATAAACTCAAAAGTAACCAGGGTGCCGGAGTTATAAATGCCAGCGACGGCCGCGATTTGCAGGAGTGGCTTTTAGCGCTGGACTCTGCCGAGTATCGCCAAAAGAATATTTCAAAAACCGTCGCTTTCAATTTTAAGATTCGCATAAAAAGACCGGTAAGTATTGTATGCCAGGGTGATTCTATCACTGCCGGGTATGATGTTAATTCTACCGATATCACGCCGCCTGACATGGGGGACAGCAGCACACACGCATCAGTGACCTATCCCGCCGCGTTGCAGTCCATACTCTCATCAATAACGGGTTCTGCTGTATCAATCACCAAATACGCAGCCAGCGGACAGACTGCAGCTCAGGGACTGAACCAGTGGACGACTAACCCAAATGCTGACATTGCGGTCATCATGTACGGCATTAACGATGCAAATCAGGGGGTCAGCATTGACTCTTACCTTGCATCGATGGAAAAGCTCATTCGCCGGTATATCGACTGGGGCCATGCCGTCATCGTCATGACGTGCGCATCCAGCGGCTTTGGCTATGACAATCCTCTCTATCAGGTTTACTCACAGCAGGTTAAAACGCTGGCCACCCTGTATGGCTGCGCCCACATGGATGCGCATGAGGTTCAGTACAACGCACAGCTCGGTGTCACCGCTTCGGACTCGATCCACTTTAACTCATGGGGATACTATCGCCTTGGATGTGCGCTGGCCTTTATGATGTGCGCAGGCGGACTGGTAGAAGGTTATCGGCCAGTGAGCACTGAGCACATCATCTGGCCCGGAAAGCAAAGCAGCAGTATCGGGTTCTTTGACCCTAAAAGCTCAATTCAGATGACTTACGGGCCCGCGCTTAACCTGCAAGGAATTGTTGCCCGGGTTCCACCCAGCACGCCATCGCGGGTCACGTACTGTTTCTATCTTGATGCTGAGGCTGCCGAGGTTTATGTGAATGGTCGCTGGGAGGATATGCAGGTTCAGATCGACTTTGATAGCCCGCTTCCCTCTACCACGCTGGTCCGGCCCGCTTACTATGACATGCAGAATGAAGGTACGCTCCTGGCTTACGGACCCAACAAAAAGACCACTCGCCGCTACCTGAGGGAGAGAAGCGCCCATCTGTTTGACGGTAAGCCGCGTCTTGCAGGATGTCTTGTGGGAAGAGGGTGGCACAGCCTGACTATCTTCAATGATCAGACTACCGGATCAAACAATGAGTTCTTTATCCAGAACATAGTTGTGAATCCGGTCAGCTCTTCATTTGGTCAGGGGGATGCTGATGCATCAAGGGTTATTCGCAACACCAAAGAGAGCTATGTCTACAAATACCCTCAGGCAGGCGCGATTGATAATGCCTTCCCTACGGCAGTTGGCCTGGTGACGGCGCAGATTCCTTTGCCGGTAGCTCTCTATGGCTACACCTATAACCACCCAATTGACTCAGTGCCGGTTGAGGTCACAATCACTGCGTGTGGTGGAGACTATGGGGCAACGCCTCTGGTGTTCAAATACATCCTCTCCAGAAATACGCCTGACAATATCCTCCAGATAACCAAGGTTTATTCGACGGCGCAGGCATTTGTGATGAGCAAGGCATCAATCAGCACGGCCTTGAGGAAAACCACGTATGCGAAAGGAAGTCAGGGGAACGCGAATATGCCATTTGCTGACATCTACGCGGAGGATGTGCCAACTTCAGGAATTGCGACGTCACCTTATCGAAAGTACCTTTCTCTGGAGTTTACCGGTTCGCTGAAATCATACTGGGTAATAGAGGTATCTGGAGTGACGATTGGCCAGCAGGGTGCTATAGGCATGGCATCATAAAATAATAAAGGCATCTAAATAAGATGCCTTTGCTTTCGCTAAATAACCAACTTTCGTACATATTTTATTTTATGAAGTGCAGCGTAAAAGACAAGGCAGCATAGATATGTAGAGCATGCAATCATTGCCGCGCTTAGTAATACGCTGTGATTCTTCATTGCTGGCATCATAAGGAATACTTCAAGTGGCATCAGGTGGAACAAGTAAACGCAGAAACTTGATGCGCTAAGGTAGTTAAGCGGCTTGCTGGCGAATGCAATGCTGCTGTCTTTTATTTTACTAAGTAAGGAGAAGAGCAGGGAACTGACAATAAATATACCCACAGAGTTATACCAGGTAAAACCCTCACCATGCTCAAGAGCGCCTATGGATTTCAAATAATGTTGGATATAAAGCATTGCTGCGATTGAAGCGAGCAACATAGTCGCTAATGCCCATGCACTTATGTTTTTGGCTACATCTCTGTTGTGAATTAGGTAGCCTATAACAAAGTAAGCAAGGTAAGTGCCAAGAAATTCCCCATTAAATAGGGTGTAAAAAGGTTGACTTCCAAATATGATCCCTTGAGAAACTGGCAGGTAGTATGCTATCAGGCATAGGGCTAAATAAATGAAGGTCTCTTTAGTTGATAGTACAGAAAGCATCCTTCCTATAAAAGGAGCGACGAAGTATAGCCCAATGATGGTAAACATAAACCATAGCTGATACGCATGTGACATGTCGCCGTGAAATATTTTGTATTCTAGGTCACTAAATTTAAATTCGGCACCGTGAATGAATGATATGAATATATTTGTAGCGTAAAAGTAAAATATAAGAACCAAGAAAAACTGAGGTATGCGTTTTTTATAGAAGTTTAAAACACCAATGCTTCCTATCTTTGGTAGCACCAAGGCGCCAGATATCATTAGAAATATTGGAACTCCTGTTCTACCGATTATCCTGAAAATCTGATAGGCGGACCACTGTAATTCGCTCAAATCCCTGTGAGCCATCATAAGCTGATCAGTGGTATGCAGAGCAACAACAGTTGCCATAGCAAAAAAGCGCGCAAAGTCCATCCATGCGATTCTATTTGAATTCATTTAGTTGCCTTGAGAAATTAATTTACTGTTGCTTTTCTTTTTTTGCTGATCTGTGCCATTGGTACTCACCTGAAAGCCAAGCGATAACCATGATCAGATCCAGGTAGCTATTGTTTGATAGGTGTCGGGTAATGATTATTTGCGAAAGGCAAAAGATACCCATAACTCTAATGAGCAATCTAAGCACGGCCTAGCCTCATGGTGGATGCAGCAGAAAATCTGAAGAAAGGAAGATACATCAAAGAGCAAAGGTTGTGTAAGCCTTTTGTAAGGAATGGTAGAACCCTATTGCTGATTTCTCACGTAAGCGCACAAAAAAGCCCCGGCGACGGGGCAGAGGTATACCGCGCCTCTCTGAGCAGGCTGCGGGGTGGGTGATTTGAGATTAGTATCGACTGAATAAACTGGCTAACAAAAATCCCAGAACCATCAATGGCTTTACAGAACTGTTACCCGTTTCGGCTTGATCAAATCCGCCGAACAATATTACTGTTTATCCATACAGTATTTATCAGGGGGGGATTTGCCATGCCGCGAGATTATGAGATTAAAGACGCATTTATAAGCGCTATGCGACGAGTGCCGGGTGGAGGGGTGACAGTTACCACTCAGGAGTTCGTGCGCCAGCTGGAGCTGCTCAACTGGCACTTTAGCCTGAGAGAGGCCAATCAGTGGATAAATTCGAATACATCGACGTTCCGGGATATCTCTGAGCAGGAGGGTGAAGCTAAGACCTATAAGCAGTTCAACCCGAACGGTGGCATCTGATATGGGATTTCCATCGCCGGCGCAGGATTTTGTCGAGAGCCGCCTCGACCTGAACAAACTTTTTGCCCCGCATCCGGACAACATGATCCGCATTGAGACGCCGACAGGGTTCGCTCTGGTTGACCGGTCACTGACACCGGCGCCGGGCGACACCGTCGCATTCCAGCATGATGACTATCCTCAGCTGGGCAAACTCTTCAGGTCAGGAATTATCACTCAGGACGGCGAGACGATCGACGGGGAAGGGCTGGAGGGGATTATTGTGCTGGGGAAAGTCACTGCCGAGATTCTGGCCTTGTATGAGCCGCGGCGGCCGACGATCTGATGGGACAGATTTGAGACACGCAAAGGTTTGAAGCTCTTTTCAGGCCTTTGCATGTTTTCGCATCATGGGACGTGTGAGCGCGGCAGAATGCGGTAAGTTAATGTGTTAAAAGGTCATTCTAGGAACTTCTAAGCCGTAGGTCACAGGTTCGAATCCTGTAGGGCGTGCCAGATTCTCTTCTCTCTGTTCTTCATCCCTGAATTTTTCACTTTCTGTCGTATTACGATCTGACTGACCTCTCTGCTGAACGTGTCAACGAATTTTCGCGTCCAGATAATGTGACAACTCAACCATCCGGCTGTTCAGGCACTTTTCTGAGGCCCGGTCAGATTAACGTCTGATTAACCGACATCCGGGTGTTCATATCAGGCGAGGGATGACGCCCGCTGTAAAATTCTGGTTTGCTGTTGAGATGAATTATCTGCTGTAAAATGGCCGTTTATATCCGTTTTCGTCTGTCCGGCGACGGGTTAGCACGGGACTCTTACACTGTGCTATATTCCGCTCGTGTCGCAACGTCATTCAGGATGAATCAGATGAACGATTATGAGCAAAGGCTTCTCAGGAATGGTTTCTCAGCTAAAGACGTTGGGAAATTAAAAGCGATTCTTACCAGAGATGAAAATCAATCCGATACTCTGCAATCTCTTGTTCAGGAACTCAGTAAACGTTTCTGGGCGGGCATCATTTGCCTGATAATTTTAAGCGCTGTTTTCATTTATGGTCTGGCGAAGGGACATACTGAAAGCCTGATATCCTATGCTATTGTCCTGATAATGGGCGCTGTTATCGTCTATTTCGTGATACCCATGAATCTTGCCTGGAAAGCCTTCAGGTTTACACGAGAAAGTGGACGCTGATAATATTAAAAATTTCATTAATTATTATCTCTCCCTGTTACGGGTTTATCTGGTTTTATATTAGCCAGGTTGTCCGTCCGGGGAATTATGCGTGATTATCGGTTTTGCGTTTTTCCTTTTAACTGAAGATATTATGTCGTTATCAGGTAAGCGCTTTGATGTTAATGGATGGATGCTCTGATGACAGATTTTGAGGAAAAGCTTCTGGCCAGCGGTTTTTCTCAGAAAGATATACGCAAGCTAAAAAGCATTGTGCAGAAGGATAAATATCAGGAAGAGACACTTCAGCAACTTGTGAATGCGTTAAGTAAGCGATTCCTGGGTAGCCGCAGTCGGGGTTTCTGCCCGGTAATTCTGCCGTAAGCATGGTATTTCAGCCGTTACTTTCTACACCGGGCGCAAGAAGTCTGGCGGCGTGGAACTCTCTGAGATAAAGCGGCAGAAGGAGAACGCCCGTCTCCTGCAGCGCTCACAGTGGAATGGCCCATCTGAACTAACCAGAGCGTCCAGATGTGCCGACGGTGATAGAACGTAAATCCGCTATGCCTGGCCGTTTTAGTGCTGCGCACCACGCGGTATTAAGATCGACGACGCTTGCCGTTGTCGCTTGCTTATCACTCATTTGAAAAGCACAAGCCAGACGAGTCTTCTGCTCAATGACCAACACCAATACCTTATAGTTAGCGACAACCGGCACCATAGGCACCGCGGGTTCAGACCCGGAAGGTACCTCTGAATGCCTGTCGGTGATGAGCTGCTTTAATGTCTCTTAGTTATCTCTGATTAGCTTTGCGATAAAGCCAGACACCAATAAAGGCCAGCAGTAGAGAAAAAACTGCCTTGAGGAGAATCACGGTCAATTCGAAACTATCCATAGCGCTTTCTCCATCACCACTGATATGGCCTTCGACCAGCGATTTGATGAATCCTTCAGGAATAAAAATCCAGGAAGCGGATAGAATTATAATAAATATCAGTATTTTCATCGTGCAACACACTTTGTGAAATCAGGAATGCCACGAACATCAATGCGGCCATATGCTAATAAACCATGACTGCCCGGTACGACGACTTTTTTCCGCCGCAATAATGAATTGCGTAAAGTCTGGAATTCAGATGAGCGATAAAAAGTGATGCAACCCATGATACGCCAGAACCGTCGGTATTAAGTGGGTGAAGCCTGAAGCTGCCGCGCTTTACACCATTAACAAAAACGTAATCACTCATGGTTTTAGCACTGTATAAACCAAACTACTCTGAGTGATGATTTCGGTACATATGGGCCATATCTATCAACTCTGCCCGGGCGCGGTTCAGCAGGCTCCCTTCTGGTCTGTCTACAATCCAGTATGTTCCTGGCGGAATTGCGGCCTTCTCAATGTCCGAACAATCTGGATTATTGATATATCTTTCAATGCCAGACAAAACATCGAACGAGCCCACACCATAGCAGTTTAGCTTTACACGTTTTCCGTCACTGGAAAGTCGGCCATAATCCATCATGCATATTTGCATTGTAAATGCTCCCGTTGTCAATTCTCAGCCAATTTATGCTGTTTCTGGCGGGCGGCTTAAATGTCCCTTGCGACCCCTGATTCGAAAAGCGGTCTGGCTGCGTTTATATTGCCACACCCCGTATCCTGCAGTCACCGTTCACCGGTACCCGCAATATTAAATCATCTAATTTGCCGCTCCCCAATCAGAAGCGACATCCTTTCTCCTCTGCGCCACTTAACCGCAGACACACACTCCCTGAAGGCATAAATACTGTGATCAATCATTCCGGATAAACAAAATTCCACACCCTCCCGGCTCAGAAAATCGTCACACCTTTTTTTCCTCTCGCCGCAATGCCATGATAGCGGTTCTGTCATCATCGCGCTCCGGCCAACCCGCCCCGGAGCTTATAAACAGGACGTCATGACGCATGGAAAGTAAACATCTGGTTGATATTGCGGAAGCCTTTCCGCAGCTGGTCATCGATCTGAAATATGCCACCGCCGACAACATTGCGGGCCGGCCGATCTACCGCGACGCGCGTTGTCTGTTGCACACTGAAGCGGCTGATGCGCTGGCGAAAAGTATCAGCATTGCCAGGGTAGCTGGCTATACCTTACTGGTCCTGGACGCATACCGGCCACCGTCCGCCCAGGCCGTTCTCTGGGAGGCCTGCCCGAACCCGGACTATGTTGTCCCGCTGTCGCGCGGATCAAATCACAGTCGTGGCACGGCGATTGACGTTACGCTGATCGACGAGCATGGCGCGATTGTGGATATGGGCACCGGCTTCGATGAGATGAGTGAGCACTCTCATCCTTATCATCCTGCTGTGGCCCTCAAAGCTCAGCGCAACCGTCTGATGCTGAATGCCATTATGCTGGGGGGCGGCTTTACCAGCATCTCAACCGAATGGTGGCATTTTGAACTGCCCGGCGCAGAACACTATCCAGTGATTGACGGTGTCTTTGACTGCTATTCTTCTGCACAGGCGGAAAATATCGGCGCCTGAAAAGGACCAATTGCAATAAATGGTCGCCGGGATACGTTGAGCGAGCGCTATTTAAAATAACGTCAGTGAACTCAGGCAGATTAATGCGGGGTAGGGATTTCAGATAAAAATAAGCCGTGGCAGGCGCCACGGCTTTCACATCAGGCAGACTGCCACTCGCTTTCAACATCCGCTTTCGCTTTAGAAAGGATAACTTTATTGTCGTCCACTTCTTTCACCCAGCTGAATGGAATAATGTGGTGTTTGCCGCCCGCTTCAGGATCGCTTTTCGCCAGCTTAATTTTGTCGTCGCCTTCAAAATGGTCAACAATCCCGACATGTTCGCCATTCACATCAACAACCTGTGCGTGATCTAAAATCTCTGATTTATCTACCATGGTGGCTTAATCCTTATATTTAATGAGTGCTGTATTTCTCAGACAGAACAAGCCTGGTTGCTAAATGGGGTTTCCGCCAGACGATTAACAAAATGAAATATCTGAGTGTGCCGGATCTGATCGGCAAAGATTTATTTCTGACAGAAAGATCAACGCAAAGTCAGCAACGCCTGAAACAGCGATTTCCCCCTCTGATGTCCCGGCGGGGCAGGGCGCTGATCTGCCCGGCTCACCCGCGTCAGCGCGGTTGTCTGACGCTTTCTGCACAATCAACGCTATGATCATCAGATCGGTCGCTTCGCGGCAGAGCTGTCTGAACGCGCAGGACCTGGTTCACTTAAAGGAGTGTGGATAACAATGGTCAGTTCAATCATGTCTGAAGGCGGTGTCTGGATTAATCAGCCATCCGTTTACCGTCTGGAGGGCGATGTCCTGCAGTTTGAAACGGCCCAGAACAGCGATTTCTGGCAGCGCACCTGGTACGGCTTCGAACGTCACAGCGGCCACGCCTTTGGTTTCCAGGTCGAGGGTGATTTTACCGTGCAGGTGCAGGTGAGGGCGGACTTCAGCCAGCTTTACGATCAGGCGGGCCTGTTTATTCAGGATAACGAGACACACTGGGTAAAAGCGGGTATTGAGTTTAACGATGAGCAGCCAGCCATCGGCTGTGTTGTTACGCGTGAATTTTCCGACTGGTCAACCGGGGTGTTTCCCGGCGATGCGCGCCAGTTCTGGCTGCGCGCAACGCTGATTGATTCTGCATTAAGAATTCAGTACTCCAGCGATGGCGTGACCTGGCCGCTGTTACGGCTCTGCTCATGGCCTGGTCAGGGGCGACGTTTTGTCGGCGTGATGGGCTGCTCACCTGAGCGCGAGGGACTGGCGATCCACTTCAGCGACTTCAGGCTGAGCCCGCCGCTGGGCAAAGCGCTGCACGACCTCTCCTAGCATCGGCCAGATTGCATATCCTCCCGTAATCCGCTTAATTGTCAGCTTCGAATCTGCCGTGCTGCGTTGCCCGCATCGGGCGGCGCTTTTACAGGGAAAGCTATGCGTTCTGTTACCTCGTTTACCTCGCTGCTGGTGGTCGGTTGCTTTGCCGGAGTGCAGCAGGCCGCAGCCGATACCGTCTGGCTGAATAATGGCGACCGCCTGTCGGGCACTATCCGTTACCTCAGCGATGGCCGGCTGGCGATAGAGACAGCCTATGCGGGCACGGTCACGCTCGACTGGAAAGCGGTCAGTACACTTGCCAGCGATAATCCGGTGAATGTCGAAAACAAACAGACCGGCGAGCACTATCAGGTCCGGCTCTCCTCATCTGACCCCGGCTATGTCTGGGTGGAGCGTAATGAGCAGGAGCAGCAGGTTTCGATCAAGCGTATTGATGAGTTTATGAAGGCCAGAGTGCGCAGCGATCGGCTCGCCTGGAGCGGCAACGTGGATGCCGGTGTGAAAGTCAAAAAAGCCTCGACCAAAACCGACGACTACAGTTTTGCGCTTAACACCAAACTGAATCAGGGAAAATGGCGGCAGGATATCGGCGCGACCTACAATCGGGAGCAGGAAAATGAGAGCGTCAACACGGACAACTACAGTCTGCGCTACGCCGTTGACTATCTCTTCAGGGAGCAGTTTTTCTGGCAGGCCCGCGCGACCTACAAGCGCGACTGGGTAGAAAATCTCTCGCGCCAGGCGTTAATCGGCACCGGGCCCGGTTATCAGCTGTGGGATACCGAACTTAGTGCGTTCTCACTCTCCGTGCTGGCCGGTGCGTTTGAATATGGCTACAGCGAAGACAGGGATGAGCGGCACTTCGGTGGTTCACTGCGCTGGAACTACCAGCGCTATCTGCTGGGCAAGTCGGTCACGCTCTACAGCAACGGCGACGCAGGACATTCGCTGGATGACGATGGCGTCTTTATGCTGGATGCGGAAGTCGGCCTGCGCTACAGCCTCACCTCCTGGTCTACCCTGCATCTGGGCTATCACCGCAATCTGGTCAGCGGCATACCGGACACCCTGAACGAGGGCATCTTCTCCACCGGCCTGGGGCTGAAATGGTAACCCGCTGATCGCACAGCGCGGCAGCAAATCCTTACGGTTTTTCTGCGGTTACCGGCCCGCTATTGGCTAAGCTCCATGTAGTCATAAAACGGGAATGCAGATGATGATCGTAAGCAGCAGGGTGTACCGTCCGGGATGCGCGGGCGAAGAGGTCGGGGTTGACGATATCAGCGAAGTGATTAAAGAGCCGGAGGCGTTCATCTGGCTTGGACTATGGCAGCCCGACGCGGAGTTTATGGCGAAGATTAAAGAGGAGTTCGGCCTGCACGAACTGGCGGTTGAAGACGCGCTGAATGCCCATCAGCGACCGAAAATCGAACATTATGGCGAGTCGCTGTTTATCGTGGTCAAGACCGTATGTGTTAAGGATAACAACTGTGAAATGGGCGAAACCCATTTCTTTGTCGGCAAAAACTTTCTGATCAGCATCCGTCACGGCGCCTCTGAAAGCTATACGCCGGTGCGAAAGCAGGCATCTGAAAATCCGTCGCTGCTGAAATATGGCCCCGCCTGGCCGCTCTACTGTCTGCTCGATTTTATTGTCGATCGTTATGCCGAGCTGTCCACCTCGCTGAATGAGCGGGTCGGACAGATGGAGAACGAACTCTTCACCAGCGAATTTGATCGCCAGTCGGTGCAGCAGGTCTACACCATGCGGCGCCATCTGCTGACGCTGCGCAATGCCGCGCTGCCGCTGGAGGAGATCTGTAATCAGCTGATCCACCTGCATGAAGATCTGATCCCGCGTCCGCTGCGCGCCTATATCCGCGACGTGCAGGATCACGCCCGGCATGTGGTCACGGATGCCGAGGATATGCGCGAAATGCTGACCAGCGCCATGCAGGTCAATCTGGCGCTGGTGACGGTGCAGCAGAATGAGGTGGTGAAAAAGCTGGCGGGCTGGGGCGCTATCCTGGTGATCCCGACGGTGGTCTTCAGCATGTACGGCATGAACTTCGAGCATATGCCGGAGCTGAAGTCCCTGTATGGCTATCCGCTGGCGGTGGGACTGACGCTGGTGGCCTGTGGCGGACTCTGGGCCAGGCTGCGTCGCGCCGGCTGGCTGTAAGCGAACCCGTATATTTTCAATGCGAGGAGGAAATTAATTTCGCGCCTCGCTTAATTTTATTTATCCTTATTTAAGCGCAGCGGATAAAGCTGGCGTTAATCATTCTTCCTCCCTCACTTTCCTTTTTTTGATTAACTGCATTTCCGGCTGCGGCCTTATTATTCTTTTCGGATTGCTGGCTGACTGATTATTCTTTCACTACGATAATCCTATTACCTTGTTGAAAGGCTATTGCCTGACGAAATAATCGGAATGCTGAAAAAAGACCTGACTCTCCGGCATAGCCTCTCTTTAACCGGCGATCTCCAGATGGCTGAGGGTTGCGTAGCGGTTCAGGGCAGGCATGGCCCCGGTCCACGCTGTGTTGCCAGGAAAATTACCTATGAATGACAGTGACTGGGTTTTAATGCTCGCCCGTGCCCAGTTTGCCGTGACTATGGGTATGCATATTACGCTGGCGGCGCTGACGCTGGGACTGGCACCGTTTCTGGTCTGGTTTGAAGCGCGCTGGCTATGGGGAAAGCAGCAGGCTGCACGCGATGCCCTTCACTTCTGGCTGATACTTTTTTCTCTGACCGTGGCGATTGGTGCAGCCTCGGGTGTGGTGATGGAGTTTCAGTTTGGCACGCACTGGGCTCCCTTTTCACATCAGGTTGGCGGGGTGATTGGCCCTTTGATGTTTTATGAAGTGCTGATCGCCTTCTTTCTTGAGTCGGCCCTGACAGGGGTGATGCTGTTTGGCTTTAATAAGATCCGGCCCGGCGTCCATTTTGCGGTGACCTGTCTGGTCGCGATCGGTGCGTTATTCAGCGCGTTCTGGATACTGGCTGCCAATTCATGGATGCAGACGCCGGTGGGTTTCAGTCGCAATCCGCAGGGGGTTTTCCTGGCCGAAAGCTGGCGATCGATTCTTCTGGCACCCTCTTTTCCCTGGCGCTTTAGCCACATGGTTGTGGGGTCGCTGATTGCGGTAGCGGTGCTGATCATGGGCGTAGCCGCCTGGCGACTCCGCCGTTTCAGCGGAGAGCCCGCTTCGCGGTTGATGCTTAACAGCGCACTGACCTTTCTGCTGGTTGCCATGCCACTGCAGATCGTACTTGGCGATCTGCAGGGTGAAAATACCCGCGATTATCAGCCCGCTAAGCTGGCTGCGATGGAAGGGAGCTGGCATCGACCAGCGCAGGGCGAGGGGGAACCGCTTCGCCTGTTTGCCATACCGGATCAGCAGGCGCAGCGTAACCATCTGGAGCTTAGCCTGCCCGATCTGGGCTCGCTCTATCTGCGGCACAATCTCTCCGGGCATATCAACAGTCTCAGCGACTTTCCGGCAGATGCCATCCCTCCGGTGCTACCGGTCTTTTTCGCTTTTCGGCTGATGGTGGGGCTGGGAGTACTCATATTACTCACCACGATTGCCGCGAATGTTCAGCGCTGGCGTGGGCGACTGATGAGGTCAGGACGCTTACTGAACGGGCTGGTCTGGCTATCCCCTGCGGGCTTTATCGCGCTCCTGTCCGGCTGGGTCGTTACTGAAGTCGGACGACAACCCTGGACGGTCTATGGTCTGCTTCGCACCGCACAGAGCGTCTCTCCGCTGTCGCTCGGGGCTACGCTGAGTCTCTTTGTGGCGGTGCTGCTGATCTATGTGCTGGTTTTTGGTCTCGGCTTACGCTATCTGCTGCGCCGGGTTAAGGGCGCACTGCCATCGGGAGAACCGGTGGTGATAGTGCTCAAAACCCCGAATTAGGAGCCTGCAATGACCGATCTCTCTGCATTCGTTATCTGTCTCTCTCTGCTGCTCTATCTGCTTCTGGATGGCACGGATCTGGGGGTGGGGATGCTGTTCTGCTGGTTTCACGATGATGAACAGCGTGAGTTGATGACGCACAGCATCCTGCCGGTCTGGGATGCGAATGAGACCTGGCTGGTCCTGATGGCCGGCGGATTACTGGCGCTGTTTCCCCCGGTCTATGCACTTCTGCTGAGCGAGCTGAGTGTGCCGCTGTTCGTTATGCTGCTGGCGCTGCTGATGCGGGCGATGGCACTGGAATATCGCGCCCAGAGCTCCACGCGACTGCGTCCCTGGCTGGATCGCGTCATGGCTGGCTGTTCGGCAATGGCGACCTTTATACAGGGCTGGTGCGCCGGGATGGTAATCGGCGCACAGCCGCATACGGGTCTGCCGGATGGGCTGAGCCTGATACCGCTGATCAGCGGTATGGGCCTGATGGTGATCAATTCACTGCTGGCCTGTTGCTGGATCGGCTGGCGCATCGGTGACAGGGTACAGCCGCTGGCGGCGGCTCAGAGCGGGCTATGGTGGCTGCTGGCGCTGACAATTTTTCTTGCTGAGTGTTATTTCAACGCAGATATCTGGCGGCAAAGCTGGCTGCGGCCCCTGGGTAAGGTCGCAATCGGGGCAATTCTGCTGCTCTGGATTGCCCTGCCACTGGCTTTATGGCGGGCCCGGCCGTTGTGCCAGCTTATCCTGACTTTACTGCTGATCGGCGCAGTATTTACCGGATTGCTCTGTGGTCTTTATCCCTGGCTTGTGCCCTATCAGTTCACGCTCAGTAACAGCGCCTCATCACCCGTGACGCAGGGCTTTGTCCTGACGGGAGCCGTGATTGCCATGCCGCTGACGTTGCTCTACCACAGCTGGTCATTCTGGGTTGAGCGCCGGGCAAAATAATCCACCAGCTTGTCGCGTCAGGCGACCCGATCAGAGATCATCAATACATGAAAAAAGATCGCACAGAGAATCGGGATTACCCGGTAAAAGAGAATATCCTGTGGGTACGTCGCGAATGGCGGATACAGCGTGCCGGAGAGTACCTGTTAATTGTGCTGGTGCTGCTGGGGGCGTGCGGACTCTTCTCCAAAGGTTGGCTGAGTGACAGCCGGGTCCGCTCACCGGATGGCAACCTTGAGGTGGCGTATGAGCGGTTTGGCCGGATCGAAAGCAATATGGCTATGCGGATAGGCTATCGTGCTCCTGCAGGCGATCGTTTTACTCTCACTATCGGCAGCGGGGCACTGGATAGTCTGGAGATCCAGACGCTGCAGCCTCAGCCACGCGAGGCGGAGGCAATCGGTAGCGATCTGCGGCTGACCTTTGCTGTTGCGGATACCGGACCCGATCATGCGGTCTGGATCGGATTGCAGCCACGCCGTGCGGGCCGCATTCACGTTGCAATCTACGGCGATGATGCATCGCCGGTTCGTTTTACACAATGGATCTATCCCTGACAGAGGCGCGTTATGGAAACGGTATTACGGGCTGCGGCCATCTATCTGGTGCTGATGGTTGTGTTCAAAATTGCTGGCAGACGCACACTGCTGCAGATGACATCATTTGATCTGATTCTGCTGCTCATTATCAGCGAAGCGACCCAGCAGGCACTGCTGGGGGATGATTTTTCAGTAACCGGCGCAGCACTGACCATCATAACGCTGGTAACCATCGATATCGTGCTGGGTAAAGTGAAAAACCGTTTTCCGGTGGTAGAGCAGATTATTGATGGCGGCCCGGTGATTCTGGTGGATCATGGCAATCTGCTGACCGATCGCATGAAGATGAGCGGCATCAGTCCTGACGATGTACTGGAAGCGGCGCGCTCCGGTCCGGGACTGGAGCGGTTCGACCAGATTAAATATGCCGTGCTGGAGGTCAACGGTCATATCTCGATTATTCCCCGCACGGAAGCGTAGTCACGTTCCGGATGGCTCTCTGCGGCCATCACCTCGCGGCTGTCATCCTGTTCCTTGTAATTCTGCAGAATTGCGCCATGCTTAACACTTCACCCACGCATCATTATCTGAGCTGGCCTGACACTCAATCAGCGTTATGCTTCATAGTCAGGTTTATGTGAATGAATTCAACCGTTTTACCTTCTATCCCGTCACCGGCTGGCACATCGGGCCATTAAGCGATCATCAGGCGTTGGTACTGAAGCTCGGCTATGTCGATCCGGATGCACCGGATGACCAGGCGATGCAGGAAACGCGCTTTTTTGGCCTGACGATCGAAATGGCCAAATCGCTGGTCAGCCATCTCTCTGAACAGATCGCCAGTGCGGAAAAGGCAGCCAGTAACGTCACGAAGCAGTGACGGTGTGGCGAGGCGTCCGTTATCTGATCGGCGTGTGATCGTCTGTCCTGCATCTCTTCCGATGCGGCAGCGTTAAGCGTGCCGTTGTGACCGATCCTGATCATGGCACGCTTGACCCTACCAGGTTGCCGCAGGCGGGGTGCCGGGTAAAGCCTGCCGATCCAGAGCCACATCCTTCCGGGCCGGTAAAGCAAATTTTTGCGCCATCATGATGTCAAAATCGGTTAACAGAGGGCAGGGAGCAGTGATGCAGGCGGTCAGCCCTCCTGTTGTCTTCCCCGAATAGCTAACCCGATCGTCTACACTGCTAAAAGAGCGATCCATGTTAAGGAGAAGCGATGACAGAACACGACTTCAGAAAATGGTTAGCTGAACAGGGTTTTGACCAGCCACTGCTGGTGGAGCGCGCAGCCGCAACCGAGCTGGACAATCACGTTCACCCCTTTGAGGCGCTGGCACTGATTCTGGATGGCGATATCACCATCAGCACTGAACAGGGCGAAACCACCTATCACGCAGGCGACACCTTTCACCTGCAGCCGAACGAGCTGCATCGTGAGGTGTTCGGCCCCCAGGGGGTTCGCTATCTGGCAGGGCGCAAATATGAGTAACTGGCTTTCAGCATGACAGAGTATGACGACCTTTTTACCCGGCTGGCGCGCTCGCCGTTTCGCCAGCGTTTTCGTCTGGGACGCGCCGAATATGAGTATGCGTCCGGCAGAGGCGAGTCGGTTTTACGCCAGCACGCCAGCGAATTTGTGGCACAGCGCCTGGCTCCCGCCGAGCCGGAAAAGGATGGCAGGCAGACGCCGATGCGTGGCCATCCGGTGTTTATTGCGCAGCACGCCACGGCGACCTGCTGTCGCGGCTGTCTGAGCAAATGGCACCATATCGATCAGCATCAGCCGCTCAGCGCGGAGCAGCAGGCCTATGTGGTCGCGGTGTTGCTGCAGTGGATCCATCAGCAGATGCAGCTACCGGCACCCCCCGCTCGCGTCAGCCGCAGGAAACCGAAACCGGACGACGATCCGCAGCTCGCCCTGTGGTAATCGACAAAAACGCTACGGCCAGCGGCTTTTTCTGGTGAAAACTGGCCCTTTTTCATTCCTGGTTTATTCTTAAATCTTTCCTGGAAATGCTATGCCAGGATTAAAACCTACACGGCAACGATGAATACAGAGGGAATTATGAAGAAATCAATTATTGCACTGTCTGCTATTTTACTGGCTTCGCCAGTTTTTGCTGCTACCACCACAGACAACACCGTTGCGGAAGCGCACAAAGGCGCCGATACCGCAAAAGAAAAACTGCACAAGGCGCAGCATGAAGGCGAAGAGATGAAGCTGAAATCTGAGCACGCTGCCGAAGGCAAAAGCCACACCACCGGAAGCAAGATCACCGAAGGTGCGCAGAAAGGCTGGAACAAAACCAAAGAAGGCACCGAGAAAGGCTGGGATAAAACCAAGCAGGGTGCAGAAGATCTGAAAAACAAAGCGACCAACTGATTCGCGATTGTTTTCAGGAGAAAAAACCCACCCTACGGTGGGTTTTTTTATGGCTGAAGCGGATCAGGCTTTGTTTTCCGCTGCCTTTCTTTCTGTGGCTTCTCTTTCTGCCGCCGCGAGCGCGGAGACTTTGATTTCTGCTTCAGCAGCGGCTTCTGCCGCAGCGGAAGCCGCTTCAGCCGCCGCTTCCGCTGCGGTTTCAGACTGCTTCTTGCCCTCTTCGATCACTTCTTCGTCGATGACTTCGATATTTTCGCGGTTATCGCGGCCGGAGAGCAGATTCCAGCAGGCGATAAACAGCGCCGCTATGACCGGACCAATCACAAAGCCGTTGATGCCGTAGATCTCCATGCCGCCCAGCGTGGCGATCAGGATCATATAGTCAGGCATCTTGGTGTCTTTGCCCACCAGCAGCGGACGCAGAATGTTATCTACCAGCCCCACAATCACCACGAAGAAACCGACCAGGAAGAGCCCTTTCCAGAGTGCGCCGGTGGCGAAGAAGAAGATCGCCGCCGGCACCCAGATGATGGCAGAGCCGACCGCCGGAATCAGTGAGAGGAACGCCATCAGGGCTCCCCACAGCAGGCTGCCATCAATGCCGGTGAACCAGAAGGCCAGCCCGCCGAGAATACCCTGAACGATACCGACCACCACCGTACCTTTCACCGTTGCCCGCGCTACAGCCGCAAACTTCACCAGCAGATGATGCTTCACGTAGGTCGAAAGCGGCAGGGCTTCCAGGATCAGATGCACCAGATAGGAGCCATCTTTCAGCAGGAAAAACAGCAGATAGAGCATCACACCAAAGCCGATGGTGAAGCTGAAGGTCCCTTTACCGATGACAAAGGCGCTGCCCGCCACATACTGACCGCCCTTCAGCGCAAACGAGGAGAGCTTCTGCTGAATCTCTGCGGCGCTATCCAGATTGTTATCGGCCAGATAATGTTTCGCCCAGCGCGGCAGATGCTGCAACAGTTCGGCGAAGACCGCCGGGAACTGCGCCGAGTTGGTCTGCAACTTGTGATAGACCGCATTGGTTTCGACGACCAGTGATGAGGCGATAATCGCCAGCGGCGTGAACACAATCAGGCAGATACAGAGCAGGGTGAGCAGCGCGGCCAGGCCATTGCGGTCGCCCATGCGGTTCCGCAGGTACGTTTTCAGCGGGTGGAAAATGACCGCCAGAATCGCCGCCCACAGGATCGGCGAGAAATAGGGCGAAAGCACATCAAAAAAAGCGATGGTGGCGATCGCCAGAATCAAAAGGAAAAACCCGATGTTCAATCCTTTAAAACGCATTGAAAAACCTCATCTGTAACATGCTCTGATAAACCTGACGCGCGAATGATCGATGTCTGAGCGGGCTTACGCCGCTGCCATCTTATTGCTTATCGCTCAGGCTTAGCGCTAAAAACGCTGCCGGTTGCAGCGTCGTGCTGACTAACAGGTTGAAAGTTCAGGCAGAAAGCGTGAACGGGGCGTGCGCGTTCGCTGCGTGACTTTTGGCTGATAACAGGCTGCGGCAGGCTGCCGAGCGCAGAATCCTACATTAGCGTAGCGGTTTCGACCATTATTGGTAGTTCAGCGCCTCATGATCTCTGCAGGTGCTGCCGATAACCCGGTTAATCGGACAAAAAACAGGCAACAAAAAATGAACACACCACGGATCATCCTGCTGCTGGCGCTGGTCGTCACCGGCTGCGCCACCAAGCACTATCCGCAGGCGGCGGCGGTCACGCCGGAAGAGTCAGCGATGCTGAATTGCAGCGCACTGGATCAGGAGCTGGCTAAAGCGCACAGCGTGCAGAGTGATATTGAGCAGACCGGCCAGTTTGATGCGCTGACCGTGCTCGGTTTTGTCGGTGATTTCGGGCTGGGCAATGGTATCGCGAAATACAGTGCCAGCCAGAAGGCGGAGCGGCGGCTGAACCAGCTGCAGTCGCTGAAAGCCGCGAAATGCAGCCAGCGGCTTTCATAGCAGACTGCATCAGATCAGCCAGGCATCTGTTCGCTGAGATGCTGCTGCCGGACGCTCTCCGCCGCGCGTTTGCCGGCCAGGAAGGCGTGATCTGAATTGTAGTACTCCCACTCACTGTAGCGGCCCGACAGATGAATATCCTGCGTCAGGAGCCACTGACGTATCAGTGCGACGTTATCGCTGCGCGCATGGTCGTAGACCACGTATGCGTAAGGCATATCGACCTCTGAGGCGCAGAGCAGGGGATCCTCTGCGGTAATCATGCCGACGCGGATGCAATCCTGGCGGCAGCGCTCGATCAGGGCATCGCCTGTCAGCGGCAGCGGATGGGCAGCGTTATAGGTGATTTCGCAGGTTAAGCCAAAACCGCCCGGCGGATTGCAGTGCGGGCTGGCGTTGCCCTGCACAAAAATGCGATGAAACAGCGTATCGCCGGGATAGTAGATCCAGTGCTTTTCCGTCAGGTCAGCACGACCAATCCCCAGATTCACGCAGCGCACGGAGACAAACTGAAGCTGTTTTGCCGCCCGTTGCACACTCTCCGGCACCTCGTCGCCCATCAGTTTAATCAGCTCCGGCAGCGGCATGGTGCTGATCAACTGCTCATAGCGGTAGTGGCGGCCATCCGCCAGCAGCGCGACGTGCGCCTGGGGATAGAGGCGGGTCAGGGTGGTGTCTGTTTCCAGAGTACATTTCAGATGGGGTAAAAAGCCGGACATCAGCGCCTGGAAGCCACCGCGAAGCGGATAGCCAAAACGCGCGTTCGGACCCACAGGTTTCGCCAGCGGTTGCAGCGCCCCATCAATGATCTGTGCCAGGTCAGGCAGGGGAACCCGTCCACCCAGCCATGAGGTTTCCATGTCGGTCAGCGGCACTTTCCACAGTTTCTGGTTGTAGGGCAGGGCAAAATGACGCGCGATGCCTTTACCCCAGGTCCGCATAATGAAGTGCTGGAAATCCTCATCGCCAGCCACGTCACCCATGCTGCTGCCCTCATCGGGAATCGCACCATCCGCACAGCAGTCCCGCCGCGTCCGCGCCCGATCCAGCGGTGTGGCGACAGGGGTGGTTTCGCCGTAACGCGCCTCAATCGCCCCCAGCACACACTCTTTAACTATTCCGACCGGCAAGCCATGCAGCGCGGACTGGAAAGGATAGCGGGTATAGACGCCGTTGCTGTAGACCCAGGCTTCACGGGCCTGCCAGTGCAGATTGTCGCCCAGCAGCATCTCATAAAGCGCCAGGACATACGGGTCCTGCGAGAACATGATGTGCCCGGCATAATCGAAGGTAAAACCCCGATCGTCGATGGAGCGGCACCAGCCGCCGGGTGTGCTATTTTTCTCCAGCACCACTGCACCTTCGCCATAGTGATAACCGGCACTCAGCCCGGTCGGGCCTGCGCCGATGATCAGACAGGGCACCGCTTCACTTTCCAGCATCGCGGGCGTTAAGGGCATGACGTTCGCCTGAGCACTGACCCGATCTGCCGGCTCTGCTGCGGGCTGACGCTGCGTCAGCGCCTGCTGGATTAGCGTATGTATCTGCTCCGCCGTGCGATCCCATGAGGTGGCATCCACTTTATCCTGCATCCGTCCCGTCAGGGCCAGCCGGTCTGCGGCACTCATCGTCATTGCCTGTTCACAGGCGGTGATAAAGTCAGCGTGGTTCTCCGCTACCGCCACCTCCTCTGCGTAGTGGCGTGCCACATCGACAATGGCGGTACTCACAATCGGCAGTTGCGCCGCCATATACTCCAGCACCTTGGTGGGTGAGATGTAGCGGGTTGAGGCATTAATCGCAAACGGCATCAGGCAGACATCCCAGCCCGCCAGAAACTGTGGCAGCGCCTGATAGGGCTGCTGACCCATCCAGTGGATATTGGCACGCTGTGGCAGGCTGGCGGGATCGATTTTTACGACCGGCCCGACCATCACAATCTGCCAGTCAGGATGAGTGTCCGCCAGCGCCGCAATCAGGGGCAGGTCGATGCGCTCATCCAGCACGCCGTAATAGCCCAGGCGCCGCGGCGGGATCGCATCCTGCAGCGGATGACGATTGCTGCGATCGCGCGCCTGCTCAAAATGGACCGCATCGACGCTGCTGGGGAAGCAGCAGACATGCGGATGTTTGTCGCGTCTGGCTTCATAGAGGCTGGTGCCGCCGGTGAAGACCAGATCGGCGCGGGTCATCAGTGCCGATTCACGCTGCTGGAGCTGGCGCGGCGCATTCCGGAAGGCGGAAAGCTCATCCATGCAATCATATATCACCAGCGCCGGATCAAACGGCGTCAGCAGCGGCAGCGCCATCGGCGTGTAGAACCAGATCAGCGGCTGCTCATCCTCTTCCAGCAGCGGGGTCAGCAACGGCAGCAGCGGGGCGATCTGGCTGTCGTGAAAACCGGGTGCGTCGCTGTCCGTATGCGGCTGGATCACCGTGATATTGGCGGCAGGCGAACTCTGGTGCAGGCCCGGCGGTCCCGCCTGCCAGACCGGCTCTTCGACAAACACCACGCGATAGTGCTGCGCCAGACGTGTCAGTAGCTGCTGCGGACGCTGGAAAACAAATCCCCAGCGCAGATGGCTGAATACAAGCAGAACAGGTGGCTTCATGGTGTGCTCCTGGCGTTGATATTGTTGGGCGTGAAGGTGCTGCAAAAAGTGCTGTGACTGGCGGAGTGCCTGGGCATAGGGCTGCTGCAACTGGCGGGCGTAAGGATCGGGCCCCAGCCGATCGAGATCCCATAATCCGCTGCGGGTCCAGAAGGTGGTCTCCTCCCATAAGGGGCGATCAAGGATCGGATAGAGGCAGATGCCGAGTAGCTCAACGCCTGCCAGCTGGGCCTGCGCAACCTGCGCGGTGATCTCCTGGATCCAGGCCCCGCGTCCGCTGCCGACGTGGCTGGTTTCTGCCAGCAGCAGCGGGCGCTGGTAACGCTGCCAGACCTGCTGCAGCATCCGATGCAGCGGCTGGCGGCGACGGTCGCCCAGATGCCAGTGGAGTCGCTGGCCTGAGCCCTGCTCCCACTGGTTGTCGTGGTAATAGTTGACGCCCACCAGATCGAGATAGCGCGGGGCACCGCCCAGTTCCGGATTGCGTCGGCCGCTCAGCATATCCCACGCCTGAAACTGGGTGTCGCACATCGCGCGTGCCACGTCTGAGCCCGCAGGATCGGCGGGATCGGCCACGATGTGGATCAGGGGATCGCAGTGCAGCAGACGCGCGCGCGGATCGGCCTGCCAGATCGCTTCGCAGGCGGCCAGGGTCGCGCGTACCAGCTGCTGTTTGGCCGCATCCGCCGGATCCGGGCCCGGCCTGGCGTCACAGGCGAACAGCCCGACCGAGATCCCCCAGCTGACAAACGAGATCTCATTCATCGGTGAATAGACCGGAGGCTGCTGATATAAGGGAGCCAGAAAGCGGGCCAGTGCACCGCAGAACGTGGCGAAACGACTGACAAAATCGTGATCAAACAGCGTGACGCCCGCGGGCCAGCCATAGTGACAGATCGTCCAGCTCAGCTGGATGCCCTGTTGTTCGGCTGCCTGCATCCGGGCGGCGACGGAGGAGAAATCGTAGTGGCCGTCGCGCTCACACAACCGCCAGCCCACGCTTTCGCGCACGGTGCGAAAAGAGAAGGGGGCCAGGGCGGCATAATCCTCTGCTGCACGCGCCTGGTGCTGGTTCAGATCGTTCATCGACAGCGCAACGCCTGACGGATTGATATGATCGGCACCTTCGTAACCGGCCTGCCAGAAACTGGAAAAGGGCGTCATGACATCTCCCGAAAAAAGCCAACACGATCCCCGCTGACGAGCCGTTGCTGAACGGGTCAGGGAGTTGAGTATGCAAAGCAGAGCAGCCGCTCTGAACGGACGGGCGATCCTTGCCATAAGCCACAGTCTGTTCTGTGGAAAATGCATGAGTGAGATAGCAGGTGTTAACGGGTCGCGCTATCGGCAGGAAAAAGCGGATTTCCGGGCTGTTAACCGGTTTTCTGGAACGCTTACCGGAAAGTATAGGTTGGCAGGAATATATGGCAAGGTGTTGAAGAGAAAAGAAAAAAAGCGAAGCGGCAAAAGCATTCCAGCAGGATGCAGTTATATCCAGCTTCTTTTTTCCCAAAAAGCGAAATAAACGCAGCGTGAACCGGCCGGCGGCTATTTTCAGCTTTGTTAACCTTTTCCTCTACATGCGGTCAGGTCAGACTTACCGGCTTTCGCTCTGCTGCTTCGCTTGCCTTTTGCACGGCTGACGCCAGAATTGATTTATTACTGGCCTGAATCGCCGGATTATCAGCAAGCCTGTGAAGAGGCGCTTACTACAGGATGTTTAGCAGACTATGTTCTCATTCGACTGGCACCGATTTTTACTGAATGATCAACCGGCCACCTTTTTATTTGAGGTGATGGCACGGGTCCTGATCGCTTATCTGGTCGTTTTTACCTTTCTGAAAGTGTCAGGCCGTCGCGGTGTGCGTCAGCTGTCGCTGTTTGAACTGGTCGTGATTCTGACGCTGGGTTCGGCATCCGGTGACGTGACGTTTTACGACGATGTGCCGGTGTTGCCGGTCATCATGGTGTTTGTGGTGCTGCTGGCGCTCTATCGGCTGACTACCTGGCTGACGGCACACAGCCCGCGCTTTTCCCGGCTTATTCAGGGCGACGTCATCACTCTGATTCAGGAAGGGGTCTATGTGCTGGAGAGTCTGGATCGGCTCAATATTTCTGAAGATGAGTTTTATATGGAATTGCGTCAGAGCGGCGTTGAGCATCTGGGTCAGATCCGGCTGGCGCTGGTGGAGGTCGATGGTCAGCTCAGCCTCTATTTCTATGACGACGATGAGATGCGCGCCGGGTTAAGTGTGCTGCCTCCTGCGCACCGGCAGGATTACAGCCGCGTGCCAGTCAGTGCGCTCTACGCCTGCACCCATTGCGGTCAGACCCGGATGATTGAGGCGCAGCAGCAGGCCGTCTGTCCACGCTGTCAGCGGCAGCGCTGGTCTGCGGCACTCACCGTGCGCCGTCTGCATTAAGGACCCGTCACTGACCGGTTCATCGCCGCTAAACCGGTCGCAGTCTGTTGCTGCTCCCCACATAACTTTGCCTGTTACTGACAGAAAACGAAAACCTTTCGGGCAGCATAACCGCACCGTTTCTGCTGAGGTGTGCTTATGAAAGCCAGGCTGGCCAGTGCATTACTGTTTTTATTTCTCTCCTGTGGCGCGTTTGCACAACAGGTGATTGGTGAAAGTCATCCGCACTCGCGCAGCGCGCGATGGCTGGAGCAGGGGAGTCAGGTGGATACGGCGGATTCGCCGGATGAACATCTGCTGGAAAGGCGGGAGTGGCGGAGCAGCCTGCAACGCAGGCCGTCCTGACCCCGGTTCCCGGCAGAGAGCTCTGCCGGGAACGCAGGGGCGGCGTTAATCCCTCCGGGCCGGTGACATTTATATCGTCGCCTGCGTGGCTGTCATGCCGGGAACCAGAATGATCTTACGGCACTCCTCTTCGCGTCTGGCGAAGATGTCATAGCCGCGTGCGGCATCTTCCAGCGGCAGATGGTGGGTGACAATCTCTTCCGGCGTCAGATGCCCCTCTTCGATCAGCTTCAGCAGATCAGGCAGATAGGCGTGAACATGCGTCTGTCCCATTTTAAAGGTCAGCCCTTTGTCGAAGGCATCACCAAACAGGAAGCCGTGAATAAATCCGGCGTAGACGCCCGGCACGCTGACGATACCGCCACGACGGACCGCGGCAATACACTGACGCAACGCTTTACCGCTGCTGCCCTCCAGTTTGAGATTGGTGAGCACCGTCTCCGTCATGCTGCCTTTCGCCTCGAAGCCGACGGCGTCGATCACCGCATCCACACCCCGGTTGCCGGTGCTGTGTTCGATAATCCAGCCAGCCGGATCGTCGATATCGTCGAAGTTAATCGGGATGACGCCGTAGCGTTCGCGGGCAAAGTTCAGACGATAGTTATTGTGGTCAATCATGAAGATCTGCTCGGCGCCCTGCTGACGGGCGCAAGCGGCACTCAGCAGCCCCACCGGCCCGGCCCCGAAAATCGCCAGGCTGGAGCCCGGTTTTACTTCGGCATTCTTCACAGCCTGCCAGGCCGTGGGCAGAATGTCGGACAGGAACAGTACCTTCTCATCTGACAGCACCGAGGGCACCTTAAACGGGCCGGTGTTGGCCTTCGGCACCCGCACATACTCCGCCTGGCCGCCGGGCACGCCGCCATAAAGCTTACTGAAGCCAAACAGCGCCGCAGGGGGCGTGATGTTTTTACGGTTCAGGATAGCGCCCCGGCCGCTGTTGGTATTTTCGCAGGCAGCGTACTGGCTCAGCAGACAGAAAAAGCAGTCGCCACAGGCGATAACGAACGGGATCACCACCCGATCGCCTTTGGCGACGGCGGTCACGGCGCTGCCGGTCTCGACCACTTCCCCCATAAACTCATGACCAAAGATATCGCCATGCCCGGTTCCGGGGATCTTGCCACGGTAGAGGTGCAGATCGGAGCCGCAAATCGCGGTGGCCGTCACACGCAGAATGATGTCATCTGCGGCTTCCAGCCCCGGGTCCGGCACGTTGTCCACGCTGACTTTATGCGGACCGTGATAGGTTAATGCTTTCATCTGTTCATCTCCTGCTGATAGGGGAATGGCGGCCAGACCGGAGAGGCTGACAACCGGCGGGGAAGACTCAGGGAACCTGAAATCGAAACCTGCCTGAAGTGTAGTAACCCTTTGAGGAGTAAGCAGAGCGGCAGAGCAGACCGGGCGGTTTCAGCCGGGCTGGCAGGGCGGATGCAGCCGGGTGGAGGTCGCCGTCACGGCAGGGGGGGCGGGCTGCCAGCGCGTCAGGTCGGCCAGCGCCCGGCGGTAGTCCGTGTCGATCTGAGCCGGAACCTGTTCGATATAGTGATACGCGTGCGCCCGTGTCTCTCCCGTGAGCTGCTGCAGATAGCGGCGGGCCTCCTCCAGCGACGGGATCTGGCCTTCCACGCTACCCACACGGGCGGGCAGGCCGGTCCAGATCAGACCTTCAATGCCCTTTGCCTGAGCCCACACCGCCAGCGGCCCAGCGTCGCTATCGGTCACGGTCATCATGCCAATGCCGTCGACGCGGCGGTCCGGAATCGCCTCGCGAATGCGCAGGGCGCGGCAGGCGCTCTCCAGCGAGGCGGTATTCAGCCACGCCCAGAGCACCGGCACCGGACGGGCATTGAGGCAGATGGCTGTTGAGAGTTCGCCGCCGTCTGCGATGCGCACAAATTCAATCGGTACAGCAGGACCATCATGGTGCCACTGGCTGGCTACCGGCAGTGCGCCAGCTTTCCAGATTAGCGATCCCCATCCAAGGCAGGCAATTTTCATTCTCTTCTCCTGAGTACCGGTAAGCGTTATCGCGATACCGCCACTTAAAGCGTAGACCGTTGCGCTAATCCGTTACAGGGATCACCTTTCAGGGCGGTAATTCGTCAGCAAAGATGGCATGATCGCCGCGCAATGGCGTTGCACAACCTGACGGTTTTTTCAGCAATCCATGCGTGTTTGTCGGCATGGCTTGAACTTTTATCGTCAGGTAGTGTAAAAAGTGGCGCACGCAAACGATTACCTGTCCACGGGGCGGGTCAGCAGAATCGCTGATCCCTCCTGCGGCAGCTGAGGCGCAGGGCGGGGAAGATGACCTGCCTGGCGGCTCAGAATACTGGCGGCTTTTAACACGGAATATCTGATGAAAACCACGCAAACTGGCACGCTTGGCGCGCTTGAGAGGGACGTCGATACAGGATGGCGTAAAACCGACACCATGTGGATGCTGGGCCTCTATGGCACCGCGATAGGCGCGGGTGTGCTGTTCCTGCCCATCAATGCTGGCGTCGGCGGGCTGATCCCGTTGATTATCATGGCGATACTGGCCTTTCCGCTGACCTTTTACGCGCATCGCGCCCTGACACGGTTTGTGCTCTCCGGTAAAAACCCCGCTGGCGATATCACGGAGGTGGTCGAGGAGCATTTTGGCGTCGGCGCGGGCAAAGTCATTACGCTGCTCTACTTCTTTGCTATCTATCCGATCCTGCTGATGTACAGCGTGGCGATTACCAACACGGTGGAGAGCCTGATGGTCAATCAGCTCGGCCTGGTGCCACCGCCCCGCGCGCTGCTGTCGCTGCTGCTGATTGTCGGACTGATGACCATTGTGCGCTTCGGCGAAAAGATGATCGTCAAAGCGATGAGCGTGCTGGTTTATCCCTTCGTGGCGGTGCTGATGCTGATGGCCTGCTATCTGATCCCGCACTGGCACGGCGCTGCGTTTTCCACGCTGAGCGTTCAGCCTGCTGGCAGCAGCCTGTGGATGACGCTGTGGCTGGCGATCCCGGTGATGGTCTTTTCATTCAACCATTCGCCAATCATCTCCTCTTTTGCGCTGGCAAAGCGCGAAGAGTATGGCGACGCCGCTGAGAAAAAATGTTCGCGCATCCTGGCCTGCTCACACCTGATGATGGTGGTTACGGTGATGTTCTTTGTCTTCAGCTGCGTGCTGAGCCTGTCGCCGGAAGATCTGCATGCCGCCAAGGCGCAGAACATCACCATCCTCTCCTATCTGGCTAACCATTTTCAGGTGCCGATGATCGCCTGGCTTGGGCCGCTGATTGCTATCGTGGCGATCACCAAATCGTTCCTGGGTCACTATCTGGGCGCGCGCGAAGGGTTTAACGGCATAGTAAGTAAGGCGCTGCGCAGCCGGGGCAAAAGCCTTGCGCCCGCCCGGCTGAATCGCCTGACCTCTCTGTTTATGCTGCTGAGCACCTGGCTGGTGGCGACGCTGGACCCGAATATTCTCGGCATGATTGAGACGCTTGGCGGCCCGGTTATCGCCATGATCCTGTTCCTGATGCCGATGTACGCCATCCAGAAAGTCCCGGCGATGCGGCAGTACAGCGGCAGAATCAGCAACCTGTTTGTCGTGCTGGTTGGGCTGATAGCCATCTCCGCCATCTTCTATTCACTGGTGAAGTAACCCGAAAACAGGCACATCCCACCGCGCGAAGGTGTGCCTGCTGCCTTTCTCCCTTTTCCTGCCTGCAATCTGTCCCTTCACGACCATTATCACTGGCCGTGCACGCCTTTCAGACGCATCTGGTTAGCAATAGTTACATCTGTTACCGGTTCACATGGTAGAGTAAACGCGAATAGTTATTATTTCTTTAAAGGACAGGAGAAACATGAAACTCAGGATTGTTGCTGCCACCACACTTTTACTCTCTGCCGCCTGTGCCGCGACCACCTATCCGGTCACGGTGACCGACATGGATGGTCAGAAAATTACGCTGCAGAAAGAGCCGCAGCATGTGATTTTGCAGGATGGCCGCGACGTAATGGCGCTGGCGTTGCTGGATCGGCAGAACCCGTTTCAGCGGGTCGTGGCCTGGAACAACCTGCCGAAAAAGCAGGACACCCAGACCTGGGATCTGCTGAAGCAGCGCTGGCCACAGGCGACGTCGATTGTGGATATGGGCTTTAACGATCAGGGGCAGGTTAACCTGGAGAGCGTGCTGGCGAAGCAGCCCGATCTGATGATTGCCCAGCTGCGTGCAAAACCGGCGCTGGCCCAGTCGGGCGTCCTTGCCACCCTGAAAAATCTGCACATCCCGGTGCTGTTCCTGGATGATGAGCTGCACCCGAAAGAGAACACGCTGAAAAGTGTGAAAGTGCTGGGCACCGTGCTGAACCGCGAAACGGAGGCGAAAGAGTACGCCGATTTCTATCAGCAGCGCTGGGAGATGCTTCAGCGGAAGATTGCTCAGGTGCCGGAGAAGCCGACGGTCTTTATCGAACCGATCGCCGGTAACAGCGATAACTGCTGCTTTACCCACGGTCACAACGGCTGGGGTGCGCTGGTGGAAGCGGTTGGCGGAAAAAATATCGGCTCTTCGCTGCTGCCCGGCAGCTCAGGCTTTGTGTCGCTGGAGAAGATTATCGCCATGAAGCCGGATGTCTACATCATGACCGGATCGAAGCGCCCGAACAGCAACGTGCTGCCGTTTGGCTATGGCGCGAGTCAGACCGATGTGACCGCTACCTTCAACCGTCTGCAGAGCCGTACGGGTCTGGCGCAGATCGAACCGGTGAAACAGAAACGGGTTTATGGCGTTTACCACCATTTCTATAATCACCCTTACAACATCATCGGCATGGAGATCCTGGCAAAAGATCTCTATCCCGGGAGTTTCCGCGATCTCGATCCTGCAGCCGATTACCATCACATTGTGACGCGCTTTACCGGATTACCGGATGCCCCGGTGATCCTCAGCACGCCCTGAACGGAGCGCGCAGGGGCTGAGGCGTTTCAGCGTGACCAGCCGGATGGAAGTTTCTCTGTCCGGCTGGCCCTGAGAGGCCTGGCTCTGTTAAGAAAGCGATAAGCAAGCGTAATTCTTTGTAAGTTAATGGTTTTTAAGACTATTGCCGATGTTTCCTGCCTCAGTGATTGCCATGATGCCGCTTAACGGTGCCTGAATCGCCGTGATTTCGGAGACAAGATCATGAAAAAAACAACGTTAACGCTTATCGCTTCACTTTTGACATGCAGCACACTCTTCTCGCAGGCCGCACAGGCGGATGACCACGATAACGGACACCGTATGCCGGTACCGCATCAGAACAGCGATCGCGGACCGGACAGTCGCGATCACACGCCGAATCGTGGCCGCGACAATCCGGGTCATGGCGACAGAAACCCGCATGATCAGGGCCGGGATCGCCATGAAGATCACAGCCGTCGCGACAGAGACGATGCGCGCGATCATTTCGCCTGGCAGGGGCACGACTTCCGTCGCGGCCATCCCATCCCGCCGGAATATCGCGGCGACCATTACCGGGTAGACAACTGGCATGAACGCGGTCTGCGTGAGCCGCCGCGCGGTTATCACTGGGCAGACATCGACGGCAACTATGTCTTAATTGCGGCCGCAACCGGTGTCATTACCGCCCTGGTGCTGAACAGTGCCATGAACTGATTCTTCCGGGATGGCATCGGTCATCCCGCTTTCTTTCCGTTTTACGGCCCCAGCGTCTATTCTGAGACTCCATGCTGAACATTCCCTGTGTAAGGAGTCATGATGACGACGGTTAAGATGGTGGCGGTAGATATGGACGGCACCTTTCTGGACGATAGCAAGCAGTATGACCGATCCCGTTTTCTCGCCTGCTATCAGCAACTCATCGCCCGTGACATCAGATTTGTGGTGGCCAGCGGCAATCAGTATTACCAGCTCAAATCGTTCTTCCCGGCGATCGCCAGCGAGATCGCCTTTGTCGCAGAGAACGGCGCCTGGATTATCGACCGTGATGAGGAGCTGTTTTGCGGTGCCTTTGAACGCCGCGATGTGGAAGCTGTGATCGCCACCCTGAAAAACGGGGACTATCCGGGCCTGCGCTACCTGCTGTGCGGCCGGGAAAGCGCTTACTACTTCGAGGGCATGGATGAGACGTGGCTGAAGAAAATGCGGCATTACTGCCACCGGCTGAAGCCGATTAACAGGCTGGATGACGTGCAGGATGACCGGCTGTTCAAGTTCGCGCTGAACCTCTCGGATGACTACATCGAACCCTTAATGGCGGATATTGAGCGGCTGCATCAGGGCCGCATAGCCGCGACCTCAAGCGGTCACGGTTCGGTGGATCTGATCGTGCCCGGAAACCATAAAGCGCACGGTCTGGACCTGCTGGCCCGGCGCTGGAGTATTTCGCACGATCAGGTGCTGGCGTTTGGTGACGGTGGCAACGATCTGGAGATGCTCAGACAGTCGGGCTTCAGTTTTGCGATGGCTAACGCGCCCGAGCGGGTGAAGCAGGCGGCGCGCTATGCGGCCCCCGCCAATAACGAGCAGGGCGTGCTGCAGGTGATTGAGCAGATGCTGGCTGGCAGCGGACCCTTTAGCGCCACATCGGCTTAGCTGAGCGGCGCGGCAAACCGCACCACTCTGCAGCCGGAGATCGGCCTGACCAGCCGATCCCCGGCTATGGGGCGGGTTACTCTGTCACGGGCCAGGCCTGGGCGAGCATCTTCTGCATCTGCTCACGGCTGTAATCAATCAGTGAATTTTTACTGCTGGCGCGCGCCAGAATCCACTCCATCTCCGCATGGCTCAGCGACGGCCCATCCTGCCAGAAAGCCACGATCGCCTGCTGCTGCAGCCACTGCTTAAGGAACCGGGCCGGAGAATCTGTGGTTTCGTTAAAGAGCTCTGCATGCAGCTCGGCCATCAGCTGGCGCTGAAGCGGATGGCCGCTGTCGGCCAGCAGCTCCAGGAACGGAAAGAGCAGACGGCCGCACACTTCACCATGATGGAAGGGTTTAATCGCCCCCAGCTCACCGGCAATGCCGTGGATCACCCCCAGGCCGGCGCTGCTGAGGCTGACGCCGCCCAGCCAGGAGGCCATCATCATCGCGTCCCGTGCCCGATCGCCTGCGTCATCCTCCCGGTTCAGATCGGGCCAGGCCTGAATAAACTGACGCAGGCCGGTCAGGGCCAGCTGGCGAGTGAAGAGATTCCCCTTGCTGGAGAGATAAGCTTCAAACAGATGGGTAAAGGCGTCGATACCGCAGGTCGCCAGCACCCGATCCGGTGCGCCTTTCAGCAGGTCAGGGTCGAGAATCGCGACTTCCGGCACAAAGACCGGATGGCGCAGTGACGCTTTGATCTGAATATCACGCTGATCGGTCACCACCGCATTCTGGGTGACTTCACTGCCGGTTCCGGCGGTGGTCGGAATGGCGATCAGCGGCAGGGTGATGGGCTGAACCGCCGTGTCACCCACTTTTTCCAGATAGCGGGCGACAGGCAACGGATGCTGCACCATCGCGCTGAAAGCTTTCGCCGCATCCAGCACGCTCCCTCCGCCAATCGCGACTACCCGATCGACATGGCCGCGCCAGCGCGCCACCCAGCCATCAATGTCGGCGGGAGAGGCTTCATGGCTGACGATCTCGTAACCGATGATGTGATCGTTGAGTCCGGCTTTCAGCCTGGCGTAGGCCGGGCCCTGCAGAAAAGAGTGCCCGCAAAACAGCAGCGTAGGCTGCGGACGGGCGGCCAGCAGCGGCACCAGTTTATTCAGGCTCCCGCGGCCAAAGAGGGTTCGTTGATTACTGTACAGCTCACTCAGGTTCTCACTCACCAGCGCATCCTTTGTCTGTTTCGCTAAAATCTGAGTGTAACGAAAAGCGCCGGGCGGGCATTGGCAAACTTTCTGATAACGTACCGGCAAAAAGTTGATCACCTTCGCAAAACAGAAATTCACCCCGGCGGAGTGATGCTTTCATGCGGATGTTACCCTTAACATGTTATCGGTAACAGCGTTTGTCGGAATGTGTAAACCTTTTACAGACGCTCTGTTTTGTCGCCTTCAGGGGCTCACGATAATAAACGACACCGGATGCTGTCCGGTGCGCAAGGTGGAGAAAAGCTATGCCATTACTCTATGTGGCGATCGGCGTCGCGCTACTGCTGCTGCTGATGATTCGCTTTAAGCTCAATGGATTTATCGCGCTGATTCTGGTGGCGCTGGCGGTCGGTGTGATGCAGGGCATGCCGGTTAATAAAGTCATCACTTCAATCAAAGCGGGCGTCGGCGGCACGCTGGGCAGCCTGGCGCTGATCATGGGTTTTGGTGCCATGCTCGGGAAACTGCTGGCCGACTGCGGCGGTGCGCAGCGTATTGCGACCACTCTGATTGAAAAATTCGGTACGAAGCATATCCAGTGGGCGCTGGTGCTGACCGGCTTTATCGTCGGGTTCGCGCTGTTCTATGAAGTCGGTTTTGTGCTGATGCTGCCGCTGGTGTTCAGCGTGGCGGCCTCGGCGCGCGTGCCGCTGCTCTACGTTGGGGTGCCGATGGCGGCGGCTCTCTCCGTGACGCACGGCTTCCTGCCGCCACATCCGGGTCCGACCGCGATTGCGACGCTGTTCAACGCCGACATGGGTAAAACGCTGCTGTTCGGCACGCTGCTCGGGATCCCGACGGTGATTCTGGCCGGGCCGGTCTACGCCCGTTTCCTGAAAAACATCGACAAGCCGATTCCTCAGGGCCTCTATAACCCGAAAACCTTTACCGAAGCGGAAATGCCCGGCTTTGGTGTCAGCGTCTGGACGGCGCTGGTTCCGGTGGTGCTGATGGCGCTGCGTGCGGTGGCGGAGATGCTGTTACCTAAGGGCCACGCGCTGCTGCCTTACGCCGAGTTCTTTGGTGACCCGGTGATGGCTACGCTGATTGCCGTGCTGATTGCGATTTTCACTTTTGGCCTCAACCGTGGCCGCACGATGGAACAGGTTATGGATACCCTGACCGACTCCATCAAAATCATCGCCATGATGCTGTTGATCATCGGCGGTGGCGGGGCCTTTAAACAGGTTCTGGTCGACAGCGGCGTGGATAAATATATCGCCAGCATGATGCACTCGACCCAGCTTTCGCCGATCTTTATGGCCTGGTCGATTGCTGCGGTGCTGCGTATCGCACTCGGCTCGGCGACGGTCGCGGCGATCACCGCGGGCGGGATTGTGGCGCCGCTGATTGTCACCAGCGGTGCCAGCCCGGAACTGATGGTGATCGCGGTGGGTTCCGGCAGCGTAATCTTCTCTCACGTTAATGACCCGGGCTTCTGGCTGTTCAAGGAGTACTTTAATCTGACAATTGGCGAAACCATTCGCTCCTGGTCGGCGCTGGAAACCATCATCTCGGTGTGTGGACTGGTGGGCTGCCTGCTGCTCTCCTGGATGATCTAATCGCAGCCTGTCTGCACACGGGCGGGAGAGTGGCCTTTCCGGCCGGGATAAGAATGAGCCGATAACGATCGCAGAGCAGGGCATTGACCTGAAACGGGCCGCAACGTGCGGCCCGACATCTTTATCAGCCTGAATCAGGCGTCTCAGTAAGACGGTCCGAAACCGGCTTTCACCATCTCTTCCCGCAGTGCGCGTGCAATCTCGCGGTTGCCACCGGTGACCGGGTAGATAACGTTGTTCACCACATCATCAAGGTAATGCTCGTCAAATTCCTGCATCGTGAGCTGAGTGCCGCCTTCATCGTTGATGGCGAATGAACCTTTGATGTGATTACCGCTGTTTTTTGCCTTGAGGCTGTAGCGGCCCATGCTGGTATTAATCGTGCTCATAAGATCTCCTCGCAACTCATTTCAATCTGATCACTATTGAGGGCTGCCTTGCCGCCTAAATTTTAGCCAGGAGTCACCTGATTAACGAAAAAAGCGTGCCACTAAAAAGCGGTGTTGCGATCCTAATCTCAGAACTGGAATAAAAGCGAAAGTTGCTGAACTTATGAACAGTCGGCCTCTGAGTGAAGCGGCATAACAATTTTTTCTGTCTATACTGCTTACAGGAAAAGTGTTTAACCGATGAGGGGCAAAGGAAATGAAAATTATTCTGTGGATTATCGCAATCATCTTTATCGTAGGCTTGCTGACCCTGACAGGGGTATTCAAACTGATTTTCTGATGGCAGATGGCCGGAACAGCAGCAGCGGGCACCTAATCAGGTGCCCGCAATGTTTTCTGGCTGGCCAGGAGACACTGGCTGATTGGGTCCATCGGCGTATTGGGTAGCAGATCCTTCAAGCCCAGCGGCTTGTGGCAGCTTGCGCAACAGGCGCCATGAAAATTGCGCTGAGCTTCGCTGAAATCCGTGAAAACAAACCGGGCACTTCCACACTGCGTGCAGCGTATCTTCATTACCATTCTGTTTTACCCTCCTTTTTAATGCGCGTTTCTGCTGCGCGTCCCTGACCGGTTAAGCAGGCGTTATCTATTACCGGACAATATTATTTCGTGCTGCGACCAGAAACGTAATTTTTTCCAGACTGCAATGTTTGCTGTCAAATGCGAATTTGATGCTTAAAATAGTTTTCTTTGATATTGATCAACGCTTACTCATTGATGGATAAAATATCCGCGAATAGCGCGCCAGCACTGGCGTAAATGACGCAACTGGTTCATTTCTGGCCGGGCAGAAGCCGATTTGCGCTGAGATAAATCGGAGGGAGATGGCTGCTTTTTGATCTTTCGTGCTATGCCATACGTTTAACGTGGAAAAAATGGGCCTGCGTCAGGAAAAAGAGGCGCGCATTAACGGTAAAAAACAGCCTGCTGAGGTTCATCAGTGCCGCTAACCACAAAAATTCCTCCGAATAAGAATTTTCTTTTTAACATGCACTCCCCTTCACGCTGAAAACGGAAAAGCTCCGCCTTTCCAGCAGGTTAGCTAACAGAACGATTAACATCTCATCTTCCTCTTCTGGAGGGTTATGCAAGTCGAAAAGCAGGAAAGTGTGATGTGTGCACAGAAAGTCGATATTTATCACTTTTTCATCAAATCGTACTGGACAAATCCCTCCGCAATTGCTGTACTAGACCCCGACACAGTTTAGTGTCCATTTTTCATGTAAAGGTAATATAGATGTCTAAGATCAAAGGTAACGTTAAGTGGTTTAATGAATCTAAAGGATTCGGTTTCATTACTCCTGAAGATGGCAGCAAAGATGTATTCGTACACTTCTCTGCAATCCAGAGCAACGGCTTCAAAACTCTGGCTGAAGGTCAGCGCGTTGAGTTTGAAATCACCGACGGCGCGAAAGGCCCATCTGCTGCTAACGTTATCAGTCTGTAAGTTAACAGTCAGAATTCTAAAAACCCGCCTGATGGCGGGTTTTTTTATGGCTGCCATCCGCGCTTCTCCTCCCCACCTCTCACGCCCGCATCGCTACCACGCCGCACAAACTGCGTGACGCCTCACAATAAATCCTCATAACATATTTATAACAACCTGAAGTGCAGCTTTTTGGCGGGCAACGCTATATAACTGTGCGACAGAACCCGGTGTGAGGAGGCAGGATGAAGATACGACAGGCAGAGTTGAAAGACAGTTTTGCGCTGAGCGCCTTGCTGAGCGAGTTAGGTTATGGGAAAACAGAGGGCTTCATTGAACAGCGCCTGGCGCAATTGTGCAGCGATCCCAGCGAAGCCCTGCTGGTGGCAGAGCATGGCAGCCAGGTGCTTGGCTTTCTCTCCCTGCATTTCATCCCTCAGCTGGCACTGGCCGGTGATTTCGCCCGCATCAGCTATTTCTGCATCGCCGAGGGGGAACGCAGCAAAGGCGTTGGTCAGCAGCTGATTCAGCACGCCGAAACGCTGGCGGCGCAGCGTGGCTGCGATCGTATGGAAGTCCACTGTCATCAGTCGCGTCTCAAAGCCAACCAGTTTTACGCCCGCGAAGGCTACAGTGAGTCTCCCTGTTATCTGATCAAAGCGCTGTAAGCGGGGAGGGGGCACAGACGCGTAGCCCCGGTTTCTCTGTCTGCGCTGAAGGCCGAAGCTGCCGCCGGGTCGCCTCTCAGCCGTTTATGCTTTCCGCAGGGCGCTCAGCCAGCAGAAACCCTCAGCGGCGTTCTGCGGCACGCTTCATTTCCGGCGCTGTCTGTAACTGCCGCCGGGGGATTGGCCCTTCACAGGCCGTCACGGCAGCAGAGCGGTCACAGGCGAGCGGCTGCCGTAGCCGGAGACAGCGTGGAACAGACGGAATGCTGGCTGCGGTAAGCCATTCCCTTTCATCAGAACGGGGTAACAGGAGAAGAGAACAATGAAAGTCGCACTGGGGCAGTTTGCGGTGAGCCGTGAATGGCAGGAGAACGCCACAACCTGTCTGGATTTCATGCAGCGCGCGGCAGAGGCTGATGTTGATCTGCTGGTGCTGCCCGAAGCGGTACTGGCGCGCGATAACAGCGATCCCGATTTTGTGATTCAGGCGGCGCAGCCGCTGGAGGGTCCTTTTCTGAGCCGGTTGCTCGCCGCCAGCCAGCACAGCGCGCTGACTACCATTATGAGCGTGCATGTCCCCACCGGTCAGCAAAAAGTGCTTAACGTACTGGTGGCTATCCGCAACGGAGAAGTCATCGCCGCCTATGAAAAGCTCCATCTTTACGACGCCTTTGCGATGCAGGAGTCCCGGCGCGTCAATCCGGGCCATGCCGTGCCGCCGCTGATTGAGGTGGCAGGGATGAAGGTCGGTTTAATGACCTGCTATGACGTGCGCTTCCCGGAGCTGGCACGGCGGCTGGCGCTGGATGGCGCAGAGGTGCTGGTGCTGCCGGCCGCCTGGGTTAAAGGTCCGCTGAAAGAGATGCACTGGGAGCTGCTGACCCGCGCCCGTGCGCTGGAGAACACCTGCTATATGGTGGCGGTGGGTGAATGTGGCCCACGCAATATCGGCAACAGTCTGGTTGTCGATCCGCTGGGCGTGGCAATAGCGAATGCGGCTGAGTCGCCTGCGCTGCTGTTTGCCGACATCGATCCGGAACGCATTGCCTATGCGCGTCAGGTGTTACCGGTGCTGGAGAACCGGCGCTTTGCGCGTCCTGAACTCAACGGATCGCTATAAAGCCTGCCAGTCGCAGAAACAGGTGGTACACTCTCCACGCCGGACGCCGTTAGTGCGTTCGTCTGAAAGGGGGGCCGTGTCCCGGTCAGTCTGAGACTCCCCGGTCCGGCGCTGGCGATCTTACTCTGTTACAGATTGCAGTTGTCGACACTGGCAAACTGCGCGTAAATAACAGTCACCGTGATTCGATAAAGTTAAAAGGTTAAATATGGAAGGTATCAGTATTGCCAAGCTGCTGATCATCGGTGCGCTTATCGTACTGCTTTTCGGTACTAACAAGCTGCGCTCGCTGGGCGGCGATCTGGGCTCTGCCATCAAGGGCTTCAAAAAAGCCATGAAAGATGAAGACACCAGCGCAACCCGGACAACAGCCGAAGATGTGCCGGCAGAACGCGTCGTTCATAAAGATTAATCGGTTATTGGCTGCAAATAACTGTTACTTTTTATTTCGCGTACACAAAAAAACCAGACCGCAAAGTCTGGTTTTTTGTTTTCTGGCGTCTGAAAGGGCGCTTATTTCACTTCTTCGCCTTTCGCCTGCATGTCGGCATGATAAGAGGAGCGGACAAACGGCCCGCATGCCGCATGGGTAAAGCCCATCGCCATCGCCTCTTCTTTCATTTCATCGAATTCAGCCGGGCTGACATAACGCTGAACCGGCAGATGATGACGGCTGGGCTGCAGATACTGTCCCAGCGTCAGCATGGTGACGCCATGACGACGCAGATCGCGCATCACTTCAATGATTTCGGCGTTGGTTTCGCCCAGACCCACCATGAGACCCGATTTGGTCGGGACATCCGGATGTGCTTCTTTGAAACGCTCAAGCAGCTTCAGTGACCACTCGTAGTTGGCACCCGGACGCACCTGACGATAAACACGCGGAACGTTTTCCAGATTGTGGTTAAACACATCCGGTGGCGTTGCGGTGAGAATCTCCAGCGCACGATCCATACGGCCACGGAAGTCCGGCACCAGCGTTTCAATTTTAATGGTGGGGTTTTTTTCCCGGATGGCGCTGATACAGTCGGCAAAGTGCTGCGCACCGCCGTCTCGCAGATCATCGCGGTCAACCGAAGTGATCACCACGTAACGCAGGCCCATATCGGCAATGGTCTGCGCCAGTTTCGCGGGTTCATTGGCATCCGGTGCATTAGGGCGACCGTGGGCCACATCGCAGAACGGGCAGCGGCGGGTACAGATCGCGCCGAGGATCATAAACGTGGCGGTGCCGTGGTTGAAACATTCTGCGAGGTTCGGGCAGGAGGCCTCTTCACAGACTGAGTGCAGCCCGTTTTTACGCATCGCGGCCTTGATGCCCTGAATACGACTGGAGTCAGCCGGCAGCTTGATTTTCATCCATTCCGGCTTACGCAACATCTCCTGCCGTTCAACAGCCACGGTTTTCACCGGGATCAGCGCCATTTTGTCTGCGTCACGATATTTGACGCCGCGTTCCATCTGAATTGGTTTACTCATAAATCAGCGGGTTCCGGTCGGATTGCGATTTGAAAGCTTTCCCACTCAAACCGGGAAGGGGGCTTTCAACTTTATTTGAAAAAAGTGCAAAAATTATATCATCTCATCGTCTGCGAAGCAGCCACAGTCAGCGCAGATAAGTTACATATTTGTAAATCCGCACGCTGCGTTAAGGCTCAACAGGCAGATCGCCAGCTACCCATTCAACATTTTCATAACCTGCCAGCCGCGCAAAGGCGCTGACCAGCGGTGCCTGAACCTGAGCTGTGGTCACCTCAGGCTGAAAATGTTTAAGCTGAGTCATGCTCATTCCGGCATAGCCGCAGGGATTAATGCGCAGGAAGGGCGTGAGATCCATTGCCACATTGAGCGCCAGACCGTGAAACGAACAGCCTTTACGGATACGCAAGCCCAGAGAGCAGATCTTCTCGTCGCCGACATAGACACCCGGCGCATCGGCACGCGCCCGGGCGCTGACGCCAAAATTGGCCAGGGTGGCGATGACCGTCTCTTCCAGAATGGTCACCAGCTGACGCACGCCGAGCTTACGGCGTTTCACGTCGATCAGCACGTACATCACCTGCTGGCCTGGGCCGTGATAGGTGACCTGGCCGCCACGGTCACTCTGCACCACCGGAATGTCGCCCGGCATCAGCAAGTGCTCTGCTTTTCCCGCCTGGCCCTGGGTAAAGACCGGAGGGTGTTCGACCAGCCAGATTTCATCGCGACTGTGTTCGTCGCGCTGGTCCGTGTAGGCATGCATGGCGTCGGAAGCTGATTGCCAGTCGCACAGACCTGACTGGCGGACGAGAAGAGTTTCAGATGACAAAACAGGAGTCCGTTAAAGGGGATACGTTGAAGAAAATGTCGGCAAAGCGTCAGGCAGAGGCGTCTTGCCGACCCGCTAATTACAGAACCATCCGCACAATTTCGATTTTGCCCAGCTCTTCATACAGGCGTTCAACCTGTTCGATATGGGTGGCGGTGATAGTGATGTTAACGGAGTGATAGTTGCCTTTGCTGCTCGGCTTAACTTCAGGGCTGTAGTCGCCGGGCGCATGACGTTGCACCACTTCAACCACTTGATCAACCAGCTCCGGTTGCGCCAGACCCATCACTTTATAGGTAAAGGGGGTAGGAAATTCGAGCAGTTCATTCAGTTTGGTTTTCATATTTACTCCGGTGCATAAAAAACAGGCTCCCGCCTGAGCGGGAGCATCATAATATCTGGTAATGGGGGCGAAGGGGTGATTTTTCAATCACCCGCCACGCTTAACCGAACCAGTGATGGAACATCAGCTTGATGTAATCCACGATACGGCCAAAGAAGCCCCCTTCCGAAACTTCGTTCAGCACCACCAGCGGACGCTGTTCGATAGTCTTGCCATCCAGCTGGAAGTTGATGCTGCCGACGACCTGATTTTTCTTCAGCGGTGCATGCAGCTCCGTGTTGGTCAGCACATAGCTGGCTTTCAGATCTTTCATCCGGCCACGCGGAATGGTCAGGTAAGCATCTTTCTCCACACCCAGCTGCACACGGTCGTTATCGCCGAACCAGACCGGCTCAGAGGCAAACTCTTTGCCCGCTTTCAGTGGCGCAACGGTTTCGAAGAAGCGGAAGCCCCAGGTAAGCAGTTTCTTACTCTCGGTTTCACGACCTTTAAAGGTATGGCCGCCCATCACGGCAGAAATCAGGCGCATCTGGCCTTCGGTCGCCGACGCCACCAGGTTATAGCCTGCGGAGTTGGTGTGACCGGTTTTAATGCCATCTACGTTCAGACTGGTGTCCCACAGCAGACCATTACGGTTCATCTGACGGATGTTGTTGAAGGTAAATTCCTTCTCTTTGTAGATGGCGTACTCATCCGGCACGTCGCGGATCAGCGCCTGACCAATCAGCGCCATGTCGCGCGCGGAGCTGTACTGACCTTCAGCGTCCAGACCGTGTACGGTGCCGAAGTGGGTATTCTGCAGGCCAATTGCTTTAACGTAGTTGTTCATCAGGTTAACGAACGCATCCTGACTGCCGGCGACATAGTCCGCCATGGCAACACAGGCGTCGTTACCAGACTGCAGCACGATCCCACGGGTCAGCTGAGAGACCGGTACGCGGTCGCCAGGCTTCAGGAACATCAGCGAGGAGCCCTTGAATACCGGGTTACCGGTCGCCCAGGCATCCTGGCCCACGGTGACCATATCGTCCTGATGAATTTTGCCCGCTTTCACGGCCTGGCCAATGACATAGCTGGTCATCATCTTGGTCAGACTGGCAGGATCGCGGCGCGCATCGGCATTTTTCTCAGCCAGCACTTTGCCCGAGTTGTAGTCGATAAGGACATACGCTTCGGCATCAATGTCCGGCACGCCCGGAATCATGGTCTTGAGATTGACGTCATCAGCAATAGCAGCATGGCTGAGAGAGAAGGCGATCAGTGATCCCACTGTCAGGCGTTTCAGCAAACGAGATGATTTCAGCGTGTTCATGTGTAGGACTACAACATCCGTGAGTTTAAGGTTAAAAATGTCACTCATCATACCCAATGCCAGTTCATCTGGCACCGGGCGTGATGATTGGGTTGTTAGCAGACGTAACGTGCAGCGGTCTGATTAACGATTCAGCGACGCGTATTGGTAATAAATGAGGCGGTCTGCCCCTCACTGCTCAGGCGCTGTTGCAGGGCTGCCGCTTCAGCGCGGGAAGCATAGCCGCCAAGCTGGACGCGATAGACATTGTTGCCTGCCTCTTCGACCTTGCCGGGCACGCCGTAACGCTGGCTCAGGCTTTTCATCATCTGACGCGCGCGGGCCGGATCGTTCAGCGCACCCACCTGAACCACATAGCCTGCGGCTTCACCGCTGCTGGCGGCGGGCGCACTGCTGGCGGCGGGGACCACCGCCGGTGCGGCAACGGCGGCAGGGGCCGCAGCAGGCGGTTCACTGCCTTCCAGCACGCCATTCGCTAAGGGCTGAGGGGCGCCAAGGAAGCCGCTGCTCTGAACCGGCGCACCCATGTTGTCGCTGCTCTGCAGGGTACTGTTGCTGATGGCATCGACATTCTGCGCCGGCGGTTCGGCGTTAGCGGCGCTGCCGCCGTTCATCACGTTACCACCGCTCAGATCGGGACGCGCCGGCAGCGAGTAGCTCTGTCTGGCGACCACGGTGCCGATGGTGCCGGGGCCGGAAAGCGTGCCGTCCGGCGCGACGCTGATATAGTCGACCCGCACGCGCGAATTGTTGGAAATGTTCAGACGATCACCCGCCGCCCGCGACAGGTCGATAATGCGGCCCGGCGTGTAGGGGCCACGATCGTTGACGCGCACCACAATCTGACGACCGTTTGCCATGTTCGTGACCCGCACATAACTCGGCAGCGGCAGAGTAGGATGGGCGGCGGTCAGCGCATCGGGATCGTAGGCTTCGCCGGTGGCGGTGCGGCTGCCCTGCGCCTCTTCACCGTACCAGGCGGCGATGCCGATTTCGCTGTAGTTCGACGGATCCTTGATGATGCGGTAATTTTTGCCGTTTACGCTGTAATCCTGGCTGGTACCCGGATTGATCGGCTCATAACGTGGCTCAACGCCTGGGATCTCCACGACCGGCCCATTGTAAGCCGGTTGCGGCGGCGCCGTATTTTGGGGTTCCGGCGTGGTACAGGCCGCCAGAACCAGTGATGCCAGTGCAACGCCAAGCCATTCCTTACGCATCTGCAGCCTCTTAGACACTTTTAGATAACATTTTTCGGTGAGTGTGGATCGACATCACAATGCCGAATCCCGCCATAAGCACGATCAGCGCGGAGCCGCCATAACTGACCAGCGGCAGCGGTACGCCAACCACCGGTAAGATACCACTAACCATGCCGATGTTAACGAAAACATAAACGAATAAAATCAGCATTAAACCCCCGGCCATGACCCGGCCAAAGGTGGTCTGCGCCCGGGCCGCCACCACCAGTCCGCGCATAATCAGCAGCAGATAAAGCAGCAGCAGCAGCAGGACGCCCACCAGACCTAACTCTTCGGCCAGAACCGCAAAGATAAAGTCGGTGTGACGTTCCGGTAAAAACTCCAGCTGAGACTGGGTGCCCTGCAGCCAGCCTTTGCCGCGCAGTCCGCCCGAGCCGATGGCAATTTTCGACTGGATAATGTGATAGCCGGCGCCCAGCGGGTCGGTTTCCGGATCGAGCAGCATCATCACGCGGTCGCGCTGATAATCGTGCATCAGGAAGAACCACAGGATCGGGATAAAGGCCGCAACCAGCAGCACCGCGACGCCGATCAGTTTCCAGCTCATGCCGGAGAGGAAGAGCACAAACAGACCGGAGGCGGCCACCAGAATCGAGGTGCCGAGATCGGGCTGAGCGGCGACCAGCAGGGTAGGGACAAAGATCAGCAGCAACGCAATGCCGGTGTTTTTCAGCGTCGGCGGGCAGACGTCACGGTTAATAAAGCGTGCCACCATCAGCGGCACCGCAATCTTGGCGATTTCCGAAGGCTGGAAACGGACAAAGCCGAGATCCAGCCAGCGCTGCGCACCTTTACTGATCTGCCCGAAGGCATCGACCGCCACCAGCAGGATGACGCAGACGATATAGAGATAGGGCGCCCAGCCTTCATAGACGCGCGGTGGCACCTGCGCCAGCACAATCATGATCACCAGACCCATCGCAATCTGGCCCAGCTTACGCTCCATCATGCCAGGGTCCTGACCACTGGCACTCCAGATCACCACGGCGCTGTAGGTCAGCAGGCCGAGAATGATCAGCATAAACAGCGGATCGATATGGATGCGCATCCAGATCGATCGTTTCTGCGGACTATCTTGCATCGACATGTTTATTCACCTTCATAACCGGGCGGCACAGGTGCTGCGTCCGGCAGGACTGTATTGTTATCACCCAGCATGATGTGATCCAGAATCTGGCGCATCACGGTGCCGACAGCCGGACCGGCGCCACCGTTTTCCAGAATAATGGTCACGGCGACCCGAGGCTTATCAAAGGGGGCAAACGCGGTCATCAGTTTATGGTCGCGTAATCGTTCAGCAATTCTGTGCGCGTTATAGGTTTCGTTCTCTTTCAGGCCAAAGACCTGCGCCGTACCGGACTTGGCGGCGATTTTATAGGGCGCATCAGCAAAACTCTTGTGCGCGGTTCCGTTGGGCCGGTTCGCCACGCCATACATGCCATCTTTGGCGATCTCCCAGAAGCCGGAGTGGATATCGCCGATTGGCGCTTCCGGCGGCTGGCGATAGGGCACCAGGGTGCGCCCTTCGCGGGTCGCCCGCAGCATGTGCGGCACTTTGACCACGCCGTCGTTGATCAGAATCATCATCGCTTTGTTCATCTGCAGCGGGGTAGCTGTCCAGTAACCCTGACCGATCCCCACCGGAATGGTATCACCCTGATACCACGGCTTTTTAAAGCGTCTCATCTTCCAGTCGCGTGTCGGCATGTTACCGGCGCTCTCCTGCGGCAGGTCGATGCCGGTGCGGCTGCCGTAGCCGAATTTATTCATCCACTCCGACAGGCGGTCGATACCCATGTCATAGGCGACCTGATAGAAGAAGGTATCGGCGGACTCTTCGAGCGCCTTGGTGACGTTCAGACGGCCGTGGCCCCATTTCTTCCAGTCGCGGAACCGTTTTTCGGAGCCGGGTAACTGCCACCAGCCGGGATCGAACAGGCTGGTATTGCGGTTAATGACGCCTGCACTCATGGCGGAGACGGCCACATAAGGTTTCACCGTCGAGGCGGGCGGGTAGGCGGCCTGAATCGCACGGTTATAGAGCGGACGGTTTTCATCTTCCAGCAGGCCGCGGTAATCCTTACTGGAGATGCCATCAACAAACAAGTTGGCATCGTAGCTGGGCGTGGAAACCATCGCGAGGATTTCACCGGTGCGCGGATCGCTGACGACCACAGCCGCGCGACTGCCCGCCAGCAGCGTCTCGATATACTGCTGCAGTTTCAGGTCGATAGTCAGATAGATGTCGCGGCCAGCCTGCGGCGACTCCTCGTGCAGCTGACGGATCACCCGACCCCGGTTGTTGACCTCTACCTCTTCAAAGCCGGTTTTGCCGTGCAGCAAATCCTCATAATAGGCTTCGATCCCGAGCTTGCCGATATCGTGGGTATCGGCATAGTTGGCCATCTTGCCCTCTTTGTCGAGGCGGGCCACGTCGCGGTCGTTAATCTTGGAGACGTAGCCGACAACGTGGGTCAGCGTAGCGCCATAAGGGTAGTAGCGGCGCTGATAGCCTCTGACTTCCACGCCGGGAAAGCGGTACTGATTAACCGCAAAGCGCGCCACCTGAACCTCATTCAGACCCGTCTTGATCGGGATCGAGGTAAAGCGCGGCGCACGCTTGCGCTCTTTCTGGAAATTCTCGAGGTCATCATCCGTCAGCTCGAGAATCGGCCGCAGATTTTCCAGCGTCTCCTGCAGGTTATCGACTTTTTGCGGAACCAGCTCGGCCCGATAGATGGTGCGGTTCAGCGCCAGCGGCGTGCCGGTGCGATCGTAGATAATGCCGCGACTGGGCGCGACAGGCACCAGTTTGATGCGGTTCTGGTTGGAGCGGGTGCTGTAATCATCAAAGCGAAGGATCTGCAGATGGTAAAGGTTAACCACCAGGATTGAAGAGAGCAGTAAGATGCCGACGAAGGCGATAAACGCCCGACGGACAAAGAGTTTCTGTTCGGCGCTGTAATCGCGAAAGGCGTTGCTTTGTAATTTCATCCGCTACTTGTCATGTCTGAAGTGGGCTGATCGGTCATTCACGATGATAAGGATGATTTGTCGTCACACTCCAGGCGCGATAGAGACTTTCCGCTACCAGCACGCGCACCAGCGGATGGGGCAACGTCAATGCTGACAGCGACCAGCTCTGCTCTGCCGCGGCTTTGCAGGCAGGGGCCAGGCCTTCAGGCCCGCCAATCAGCAGGCTGACATCGCGACCATCCAGCTTCCAGCGCTCAAGCTGCTGCGCCAGCTGCGGGGTTTCCCACGGATGTCCGGGAATATCCAGCGTCACGATGCGATTGCCTTTGCCGACCGCCGCCAGCATCGCTTCGCCCTCTTTTTCAAGAATGCGTCTGATGTCGGCATTTTTACCGCGTTTTCCCGCGGTCACTTCGGTCAGCTCAAGCGGCATATCTTTCGGGAAGCGGCGCAGATACTCCATGAAACCGGTCTGCACCCAGTCGGGCATTTTTGTGCCGACGGCAACAAGTTGCAGTTTCACCGATTAGCTCCAGAGTTTTTCCAGCTCATACAGCTGGCGACTCTCTTCCTGCATCACATGCACGATCACATCACCGAGATCGACCACCACCCAGTCTGCCGCGCTTTTGCCTTCGATACCCAGTGGCATCAGGCCCGCTAAACGGGATTCCTGCTCAACGTGTTCTGCGATAGAGGTCACATGACGCGTCGAGGTCCCGGTGCAGATGATCATGAAGTCGGTGATGCTGGATTTGCCCTGAACGTCGATGGTGACAATGTCCTGGCCTTTGAGATCATCAATCTTATCAATAACGAACTCTTGGAGTGCTTTACCTTGCAAAAGGTTCCCCTTGAAATCTGGTAGTAACGAGCCGGCTGTAAGCCCGGAGAGTGCAGCCAAAAAATTAAGCGGCGCAGTATAGCATGCCTGGATCAGTCGCGATATAAGCCTTCGCGGTCGATATAATCGATAACCGACGCCGGCAGCAGATCGCCACAGGGCTGGTTCTGATGGCGACGGCGGCGAATTTCGGTCGCCGAAATATCATAGAGTGGGGTGTCCGCCAGCCAGATATGGCCCGCGGGTTGTTCGTGCAGCTGCCGGATATCGCGGGTGACATGGCGATCGAGCCAGTGCTGCATCGCTGGCGTGTCGAACCGGGTCGCGTAGCCGGGACGCTGGCAGACCAGCAGATGGCAGAGTGACAGCAGATCCTGCCAGCGATGCCATTTTGCCAGGCTCAGCAGCGAATCCTGACCGATGATAAATCCCAGGGGCTGTGTGGCACCGCGCTCCGCGCGCCAGCTCTCTAGCGTCGTTACCGTCCAGGAGGGGGTGTCGCGCTGCAGCTCGCGGGTGTCGACGTCAAACAGGGGCAGGTCGCGGATTGCGCAGCGCAGCATCGCCACCCGCTGCGCCGCCGTCGCTTCCGGCTGTGGCCGGTGCGGTGGCACGTTGTTGGGCAGCAGCGTCACGCGCTGCAGGCCGGTCTGCTGAGCCAGCGCCTCGACCGGACGCAGATGACCAAAATGGATGGGATCGAAGGTGCCGCCAAACAGCGCGTGTAGCTCAGACATGGGCGAAGCTCGTCGGGAAAGCACGGCTGCTGAGCAGCAGCGTCAGGGTCTGTAACTGCGGCCAGACCGACTGACCATAATCCTGCTTCAGAGTGATCTCAATCTGACTCAGCAGATGGATAGCCCGTTGCAGGCGCGTCCCCTCCAGTCGCTGCAGGGCATCGGTAAACAGCGTACGGCGGTTCTGCCAGATACGCTGCTGATCCATCAGCGTGCGCAGCGGCTGTTCATGCTGATGGCGCTGCAGATGCAGCAGCGTCAGCAGATCGCGCTGCAGCGTGCGCAGCAGAATCACGACTTCGCTCTCCTCTTTTTCCAGCTGATGCAGGATATGCAGGGCGCGACGGCTCTTGCCCGCCAGAAGGGCATCGACCCAGTGGAACGGCGTGAAGTGCGCCGCATCGCTGACCGCCTCTTCCACCCGGGGCAGGGTCAGTTTGCCGTCGGGCCACTGCAGCGAAAGCCGCTCCAGTGCCTGCGCCAGTGCCAGCAGATTGCCTTCATAGCAGTAACACAGCAGCTGGATAGCCGCATCATCCACCGACAGTTTCTGAGCCTTAGCGCGATTAGCGACCCAGCGCGGCAGTTGCGCCTGTTCCGGCGTCTGGCAGGGCACCAGCACCGCGGAGGCGGACAACGCTTTGAACCAGGCGCTGTTCTCCTGCGCTTTGGTGAGTTTTGGCATCCGGCAGATCAGCAGAATATCGGCGTGCAGCAGCTGAGCGAGCTTTACCAGCTGCTCGGCCATCGCGGCGTTGGGGCCATTATCGGGGAACTGTAGCGTCATGGTCTGACGCTGGGCAAACAGGCTCAGGGACTGGCAGCTGACGAACAGGCTCTCCCAGTCGGTCTGGGCGTCCAGCGTAAAACTGAAATGCTCTTCGAAGCCCTGCGCGGTGGCAGCGCTGCGGATCGCATCTGAACTTTCCTGCAACAGCAGCGGTTCATTGCCCGCTAACAAATAACAGGCGCGCAGCCCCTCACGGAGCTGCGCGCTGAGTTGCTCAGGATAAATCCTGATCATTGCAGGCTGGTAGCCGAGGACGACGGCGCTTCCTGCGAACGCTGACCCGGCACCGGAATCACGGAAGCCGGTAAGGTCTCTTTGCTGTTCATCTGCGCGGCATGCACCGTCAGCAGCTTACGGACCAGCTGTTCGGCAGCACGCTGACGCATCTCCTGCGCGATCAGATCCTGCTCGGCATCTTTCGCCAGCGCCGCGTTCGGGTTATCGAAGAACGAGCGATAAACCGTGGTGCTGATAGGGTAGAGGCCTTTGCCCGGCAGCAGAACCTGCGCCGTCAGGGTCATGACCATCTGGTACTCCGCAGAGGTGCCGCTGATAAAGACCGAGGCGGTGTTTCGTCCCTGCGCCTCAGGGCCCAGACGCAGCGTCGGAATATCGGTGCGATTCTGCTTGCTGTCCTCAACAATGGTGACATTGTTGATACGCAGCTGCTGACGTACCGTGCGCGCCAGCGGACCATAGGGATCGCCGGATGAAACAATCAGCGTCTTCAGTTCGCTGGGCACCTGCGTGGTGCCGCGCGGATGAAAACCACAGCCGGCGGTGATCACCACCGCCAGCATGACAAACAGCCTGATAATCGGATGTCGCACAGTTCCTCCTGAACTTAACCTACGACCAGGTTAAGCAGTTTGCCCGGTACATAAATGACTTTACGGATAGTCACGCCGTCCAGATACTTCGCCACCAGATGCTCCTGGGCAGCGCGTGCCTGAACCTGTTCCTGCGTGGCATCGGCTGGTACGGTAATCTTGCCGCGCACTTTGCCGTTCACCTGCACCACGACCAGCAGTGAATCTTCAACCATAGCGGCTTCATCCGCAACCGGCCAGCTCGCGTCGTCGATGGTGCCTTCACCGCCCAGCGTCTGCCACAGAACATAGCAGGCGTGTGGGGTAAACGGATAGAGCAGACGCACGACCGCCAGCAGCGCTTCCTGCATCAGGGCGCGATCCTGTTCGCTCTCCTGCGGCGCGCGGGTCAGTTTGTTCATCAGCTCCATGATCGCCGCAATCGCGGTGTTGAAGGTCTGACGACGACCAATGTCATCCGCCACCTTGGCGATGGTTTTGTGCAGATCGCGACGCAGCGATTTCTGCTCGTCGTTCAGGCTGTTCACATCCAGCGCCACGGTCGCACCCTGCTGGGTGTGTTCGTAGATCAGTTTCCAGACACGTTTCAGGAAGCGGTTCGCCCCTTCAACGCCTGATTCCTGCCACTCCAGCGTCATATCCGCCGGTGATGCGAACATCATGAACAGACGCACGGTGTCCGCGCCGTAACGCTCAACCATCAGCTGCGGGTCGATGCCGTTGTTTTTCGACTTCGACATTTTGCTCATGCCCGCATACACCACTTCGCGGCCCTGTTTGTCGGTCGCTTTGACAATGCGGCCTTTCTCGTCGCGCTCAACCTCTACGTCAACCGGTGATACCCAGTTGCGTTCGCCGTTGGCGCCAGAGTAGTAGAAGGCATCAGCCAGCACCATGCCCTGACACAGCAGACGTTTAGCCGGCTCATCAGAGTTCACCAGGCCCGCGTCACGCAGCAGCTTGTGGAAGAAGCGGAAGTACATCAGGTGCATGATGGCGTGTTCGATGCCGCCGACATACTGATCGACCGGCAGCCAGTAGTTGGCCGCAGCCGGATCCAGCATGCCCTCTTTATAACTGGCGCAGGTATAACGCGCGTAGTACCAGGAGGACTCCATAAAGGTGTCGAAGGTGTCAGTTTCGCGCAGCGCAGGCTGACCGTTGACCGTGGTCTTCGCCCACTCCGGATCGGCTTTGATCGGGCTGGTAATGCCGTCCATCACCACATCTTCCGGCAGGATCACCGGCAGTTGATCGTCCGGTGCTGGCATCACGGTGCCATCTTCCAGCGTCACCATCGGGATAGGGGCACCCCAGTAGCGCTGACGGGAGACACCCCAGTCGCGCAGGCGATAGTTAACTTTGCGTACGCCCACGCCTTTGGCGGCCAGCGAGTCCGCAATGGCGTTGAAACCTGCCGCGTGATCCAGTCCGTTGAATTCACCGGAGTTGAACAGCGCACCTTTGTCGGTCATCGCCGCGGCGCTGACGTCAGGGATAGAGCCATCCAGATTGAGGACGACCGGCTTAATCGGCAGATCATATTTGGTGGCGAATTCCCAGTCGCGCTGGTCGTGCGCCGGAACGGCCATCACGGCGCCGGTGCCATATTCCATCAGCACAAAGTTAGCCACCCAGACCGGGAGCTGTTCGCCGGTCAGCGGATGCGTCACCGCCAGACCGGTCGCCATGCCTTTCTTCTCCATGGTGGCCATATCGGCTTCGGCCACTTTGGTATTGCGGCATTCAGCGATAAAGTCAGCCAGCGCAGGGTTGTTCACCGACGCCTGGGTGGCCAGCGGATGACCGGCAGCCACGGCCACATAGGTCGCACCGATAAAGGTGTCCGGACGGGTGGTGTAGACGGTGACCTGCTCTTCGCTGTTGGCGACGTCGAAGGTGATCTCAACGCCTTCGGAGCGGCCGATCCAGTTACGCTGCATGGTTTTAACCTGTTCAGGCCACTCTTCCAGCGTATCCAGATCGTTCAGCAGCTCTTCCGCGTAATCGGTGATTTTGATAAACCACTGCGGGATCTCTTTGCGCTCAACTTTGCTGTCGCAGCGCCAGCAGCAGCCATCGATGACCTGCTCGTTCGCCAGCACCGTCTGATCGTTCGGGCACCAGTTCACGGCGGAGGTCTTTTTATAGACCAGGCCTTTTTCATACAGTCTGGCAAAGAACCACTGCTCCCAGCGATAGTATTCTGGCTGGCAGGTCGCGAGTTCACGACTCCAGTCATAGCCAAAGCCCAGCAGCTTGAGCTGGTTCTTCATATAGGCAATGTTGTCGTAGGTCCACGGAGCCGGAGCAGTGTTATTTTTAACCGCCGCGCCCTCTGCAGGCAGGCCGAAAGCATCCCAGCCGATAGGCTGAAGAACGTTTTTGCCGAGCATGCGCTGATAACGCGCGATTACGTCGCCGATGGTGTAGTTACGAACGTGGCCCATGTGCAGGCGGCCAGAAGGATAGGGCAGCATGGAGAGGCAGTAGTACTTCTCTTTCCCTTCCTGCTCAGTCACTTTAAACGTTTCGTTTTCATCCCAGTGCTGCTGCACACGGGATTCAATCTCTTCCGGGCGGTATTGCTCTTGCATGGCTGCCTGTGGTCCTTTGTGAATAACATTTTTCTGGCTCTAAGATCCGCATAGCATACCCATAAGGCCGCATCTCAACAACACTTCCCACTTTGGCTGCGACGATTTCTGCGGAAAGCGTCAGCGCTCTCACTCTTTTGTAATTCACTGTACAGACGACACGGCAACAGCCACATTGCGACTAAACTTACTTCAGCGAGGGTCTGCATAAAGGAGAATAAAATGAATAAAGTGGCTCAGGAATATCGCGAGTCGTTAGCCGTGTTGACCGAGCGTCTTCGTCAGGGCGATCGTAACCTTGATGAACTGATTGCCGGACGGCGACAGCAGCTGATGGCGCGCGAAACGTTAACGGAAGCGGAGATTGATCAGGCGCTGAGTTCCGTGCGCCGCGATCTGGGGGAGTTTGCACGCAGTTATACCGATGTCGAAGAGCCACTGGCGGATTCGCTGTTTATGCGCATTATCCGCGAGAGCGTCTGGAAAGAGCTGGCGGACATCACCGATAAAAGTCAGCTGGAGTGGCGCGAGGTCTTTCAGGATCTGCATCACCACGGGGTGTATCAGAGCGGAGAAGTGGTAGGGCTGGGCAATCTGGTGTGTGAAAAGTGTCAGTTTACCCGCGCTATTTACACGCCTGAAACCCTGTCGCGCTGTCCTGAGTGCGGCCACGACCAGTTCCAGCGTCAGCCATTTGAACCCTGACAGGAATGGGTGACTGAAAGGAAGCGGGTCACGCTGTGTGACCCGCCGGTTACGCAGATTAGTGCAGGATTTTAGCGAGGAACTCTTTCGCGCGGTCAGACTGCGGGTTATTAAAGAAATCATCCTTGTTGGTGTCTTCGATAATTTTCCCCTCATCCATGAAAATGACGCGGTTAGCCACTTTGCGGGCAAAGCCCATCTCATGCGTTACCACCATCATCGTCATGCCCTCCTGGGCCAGCTCAACCATGACATCCAGCACTTCGTTGATCATCTCCGGGTCCAGCGCCGAGGTCGGCTCATCAAACAGCATCGCGATGGGATCCATGCAGAGCGCCCGCGCAATCGCCACGCGCTGCTGCTGACCACCGGAAAGCTGGCCGGGGAACTTCTCCGCATGCGCCGCCAGACCCACGCGCTTCAGCAGTTTCAGCCCCTTTTCGCGGGCCGCCGCCTTGTCGCGCTTCAGCACTTTTACCTGCGCCAGCACCAGGTTATTGATGATGCTCAGATGCGGGAACAGCTCGAAGTGCTGGAAAACCATGCCAACCTGGCTGCGAAGCTGCGCCAGATTGGTTTTTTTGTTGTTCACCTCGGTGCCGTTGACGGCGATCACACCCTGCTGAATCGGCTCAAGGCCGTTCACCGTTTTAATCAGCGTCGATTTACCGGAACCGGACGGTCCGCACACCACTACCACCTCACCGGTTTTGACATCGGTTGAGCAGTCGGTCAGCACCTGAAAGTGACCATACCACTTAGAAACATTTTTCAGGCTAATCATTTAAACCGTCCTTTTTCTTTTGAGATAGCTGACCAGCAACGAGGCGCTCAGGCTGATAACGAAGTAGACCAGACCTGCAAACAGAACCATTTCAACCTGGGTTCCGTCGCGCTCACCGATAGTGGACGCGGTGCGGAAGAAGTCCGCCAGGCTTAAGACATAGACCAGTGAAGTATCCTGGAACAGCACGATACCCTGGGTCAGTAACAGCGGAACCATGGCGCGGAACGCCTGCGGCAGAATGATCAGCCGCATCGACTGCCAGGGTGTCATACCCAGCGCCAGCGCCGCATTACCCTGTCCACGCGAGATACTGATGATGCCCGCACGGATAATTTCCGAGTAGTAGGCCGCTTCAAACAGCGAGAAGGCGACCATAGCGGAAATCAGGCGGATATCGGTCTTCGGCGACAGCCCCAGCACCTGCTGCAGGAAGCTCGGCACCACCAGATAGAACCACAGCAGCACCATGACCAGCGGCACCGAGCGGAACAGGTTGACATAAATTTTAGCGAACCAGCTGACAGGCTTAATGCTCGACAGACGCATCACCGCCAGCAGGGTGCCCCACAGAATGCCGAACACCACGGCGGTCAGGGTGATCTTAAAGGTGATCACCAGGCCGTTAAGCAGATAGGGCATGCTGGGTACAATGGAACTCCAGTCAAACTCGTACATTACTTGCCTCCCGCATTGCCTGGCAGCCGGACTTTGCGTTCGACCAGACTCATCAAGAACATAATCACCAGGTTGATGGCGATATAGGCCAGCGTAATGGCAGTAAAGGATTCATAGGCGTGCGCAGAGTAGTCGAGCAGTTTGCCCGCCTGCGCCGCCATATCGACCAGACCGATGGTGGAGGCGATCGCGGAGTTTTTCACCAGGTTGAGCATCTCCGATGTCATCGGCGGCACAATCACGCGATAGGCATTCGGCAGTAGGACATAGCGATAGGTCTGCGGCAGGGTCAAGCCCATCGCCAGCCCCGCATTCTTCTGTCCCGTCGGCAGTGACTGAATGGCTGCGCGTACCTGCTCGCAGACGCGGGCGGCGGTAAACAGACCCAGACAGATCATCGAGGAGAGGAAGAACTGAATATTCGGGTCCAGCTCAGACTTAAACCACATGCCCAGCTTTTCGCCCACCAGTTCGGGCGCGACCAGATACCAGAAGAAGAACTGGACGATCAGCGGGATGTTACGAAACAGTTCCACATAGCAGGTGCCAAGGGTGGAAAGCAGGCGATTCGGCACCGTGCGCAGAATGCCGAAAAATGAACCTACGCAGAAGGCGATAATCCAGGCACAGCAGGAGACCGCAATAGTCACCTGAAAACCGGACCACAGCCAGCCAAGGTAGGTCGTATTACCGAACGGGGCCTGTTCGAGGAAAATGCCCCAGTTCCAATCGATACCCATAACGAGCTCCGGAAAAAAAGGGTAGCTAAGCTACCCTGAAGATTGATGAACGGCGTTTTATTGCCTGATTCAGGGGAACGACCCGAATCAGTCTGTCTGTCCATGCCGCGGTTTCAGCAATCGAGAGGGCAGCCAGGCCGCCCTTGTTATACCCGTTCTCTTTCAGGCTTCGTCTGGCCCGGTGCACGTATCCGCCGCGCTGACCTGGGTCACGCGCCGGGATACATGCGCCTGCCATAAGGCAACCTGAAATCCATTGGGTATTTTTTTTTGTTAATTCAGTGCCTTGTCGTTCGGCGTCTTGAACAGGGCTTTCATGTCGTCAGACAGCTCAAAGTTCATGTTCAGGTTCTTCGGTGGAATCGGCTGCTTGAACCAGGTATCGAACCATTTTTCGGCCTGACCCGAGGTCTGGGCTTTCGCGATGGTTTCATCGACCAGTGCTTTGAACTGCGGATCGTCTTTACGCAGCATACAGCCGTAAGCTTCTTTCGACTGTGGCGTACCTAAGATCTCCCAGTTGTCCGGCTTTTTAGCCTTGGCGCGTTCGCCGGCCAGCAGGGCATCATCCATCATAAAGGCCACGGCACGACCGGTTTCCAGGGTACGGAAAGAGTCACCGTGATCTTTTGCGCTGATAATGCGCATATCCATTTTCTGTTCGTCATTCAGTTTGTGCAGCAGCACTTCAGAGGTGGTGCCGGACGTCACGACCACGGTCTTGCCTTTCAGGTCGGCGAAATCCTTGATCGGGCCACCTTTCTTAACCAGCAGACGGGTGCCGATGACGAAGATGGTGTCTGAGAACGCGGCCTGTTTCTGGCGCTCAAGGTTATTCGTGGTCGATCCACACTCATAATCGTAGGTGCCGTTTTGCAGCAGCGGGATACGGTTTTGTGAGGTGATCGGGATCATTTTGACCTGCAGGTCAGGCTTGTTCAGCTTCGCTTTGATCGCGTCCACGATAGCATTGGAGTAAGCCTGCGAATAACCCACGACTTTTTGCTGGTTGTCATAATAAGAGAAGGGAACTGATGATTCGCGATGCCCGACCACAATGACGCCATTGTCATTGATCTTCTTCAGAGTGCCGCTGAGATCTTCCGCCTGGGCCGCTCCCGCCGCTGCGCCGATCAGCAGAAGAGATAATGCCACTTTGCGTAGTTGCATGTTCCAACTCCTTAGTATGGAAAAGGCACAGGTTATAACCTGCGCTGATTATGATGTTGTGTCTGTTTTGCTGCGCTTCTGCTCATACTGCGGTTTTCGTCGCCGCAGATGAGTGATTAACATAACGGATTGTTAACGCAATGAAACAAAAAAGTTTCTTTTTTGCGAGGTGATACGCACCAAAAAAAGGCAGTTTTTTCATTCTGCGCGTTTAGGGTGCAGCAGAAGTGACTGTTTTGGTGCAACCGGCCAGGCGACAGCGCCTGCAATCCGCCCGTTAGCGAAAAACAGTGAAATATTTAGCAATCATCGTGCCAGAAAGCGGTGCAGCCGGTGAAAGGCAGCAGCGTCTGCGGCCGGAGGAGAAGGAAATATCGGGAAATCAGTAAAAGTGGCGGGTCGGTAAGCGCGGCACGCATCGGGCAGTAACAGGGCTGTCAGGCGTGCGGGCAGAAGAGAAGCCATTCCGCGCCACAGCAGGCGCGGAATGCAAAAAGCAGTGTCTGAGTGTAAAGCGCCGGCTGCATCGCACAGCCGACCCCGCGGATGAGCGGTTAGCGCCGCCGGCGCAGCAGGGCAACCAGCGCCGCCAGCAGCGTCAGTGACCACACCGGCCAAAGGCCCGCGCGCGCATAAGGGGTAATCCCCTCGGTTGGCGTAACTTTACTGGTCAGCACGTCGCGGGTGAACTGGGGCAGCATCGCCTCGGTATCGCCCTGAGCATTCACCACCGCCGTCACGCCATTGTTGGTGCTGCGCAACAGCGGACGACCCAGTTCCAGCGCCCGCATTCTCGCCATCTGGTAGTGCTGCCAGGGGCCGATCGAGTGGCCAAACCAGGCATCGTTTGAGACGGTCAGCAGGAAACTGGTGTCGGGCCGGAAGTTGGCCCGAACCTGCTCACCCAGCACGATCTCATAACAGATGGCGCTGGTCAGGTTATAACCCGCGACGCGAAGCTGCGGCTGGAGGTAATTACCCCGGCTGAAGGCTGACATCGGCAGATCAAAGAACGGGGCCAGCGGCCGCAGCAGGTCGGCCAGCGGCACAAATTCGCCAAACGGCACCAGATGGTTCTTCTGGTAACGGTTATCGCTGAAGTAGTTGTAAGGCATCTTGCCGCCCAGCACGATAACGGTGTTGTAATCGTGATAGCGGTTCTGCTCCAGCCGGGAATCAACGATACCCGTGACCAGCGAACTGCCGCCCGCGCGCAGTTCATCATCCAGCGAACGCAGGAACGGCTGCTGATTGCTCTCCAGATCGGTAATCGCCGATTCCGGCCAGATGATCATCGGCGCTTTGCCGATCAGCGGCTGGCTCAGACCGGTGTAGATCCGCAGGGTATTGAGCAGCTGCTGCGGGTCCCACTTCATCGACTGCGGGATATTACCCTGGACCAGCGCCACCTCGACGGCACGGCCGGGGATCGGCTGAACCCACTGGATGTAGCGTAATGGCCACGGCAGCGCCAGCAGCAGCAGGGCGGCGACCAGACTTCTGACGTTGCGCTGCTGCAGGGCATACGCCAGCAGGCCCGCAACCACCATCAGCAGAAACGTCAGGGTCTCTACGCCCGCCAGCGGCGCAAGGCCTTTCAGCGGGCCATCGATCTGGCTGTAACCAAACTGCAGCCACGGAAAGCCGGTCAGCACCCAGCCGCGCAGAAACTCAGTGATCTGCCACAGCGCCGGTGCCGCCAGCGCCAGACGCCACAGCGTCGTGCGCGGCCACAGGCGGTTCAGGATGCCGGCAAACAGCGCCGGATAGACCGCCAGATAAGCCGCCAGCAGCGCCACGATAAAGACGTTAACCGGTCCGGGCATGCCGCCGAAAGTGGCGACACTGACGTAGACCCAGTTGATGCCGCTGCCGAACAGTCCCACGCCCCAGAAAAAGCCGATGGCGCTGGCCTGCGGGCTGGAGCGGTTCAGAGTCAGTAACTGTAAACCGCACAGCGAAAGCAGGGCGGCGGGCCAGAAATCGTAGGGGGAGAAGGCAAGGGTGCCTGCGGCACCCGTTAATACAGCCAGCAGCAGGCGAACCCGCTGACGCGGGTAGAGTGAGGCTAAAGCCATAGAGTTATTCGTCTTCCAGTTGAGGTTGTGGCGAATTTTCCGGAATAGTGACGTGAACCTGGATGATGCGGCGGCTGTCCGCCATCGCCACCTTGAACTGATAACCCTCGATCTCGATGCTTTCACCGCGGGCGGGCAGATGGCCGAAGCCCTGCATGACCAGACCACCAATGGTGTCGACCTCATCATCACTGAACTGCGTGCCGAACACCTCATTGAAATCTTCAATAGCGGTCAGGGCGCGCACCGTGAAAGTGTGGCGGTTGAGCTGACGGATATCACGATCTTCTTCATCGTCATACTCATCTTCGATCTCGCCGACGATCAGCTCCAGGATATCCTCAATCGTCACCAGACCGGAGACGCCGCCAAACTCATCAATCACGATCGCCATATGGTAGCGCTGTGAACGAAACTCTTTCAGCATCCGATCAACACGCTTACTTTCCGGCACCACGACGGCGGGACGCAGCACTTTTTCGATGCTGAAAGGCTCAGACTCGCTGCTCATAAATGGCAGCAGATCTTTCGCCATCAGAATGCCTTCCACATGATCTTTGTCTTCGCTGATCACCGGGAAGCGGGAGTGGGCGGAGTCGATGATGACATCCAGGCACTCTTCGAGGTTCTGATTGCGTTTCAGGGTGATCATCTGCGAGCGCGGGATCATGATGTCGCGCACACGCTGCTCCGCAATATCCAGCACCCCTTCAAGCATGTCGCGGGTGTCCTGGTCAATCAGCTCTTTGTGATTCGAGTCGCGGATCAGCTCCAGTAGCTCATCACGGTTTTTGGGTTCACCGTGAAAAAGCTGGTTGATTAACAGGGAAAAAAATCCCTTTTTACTACTGGGTGCATCGCTGTTTTGAGAATGGTCGTCGCTCATGGCGGTTTTTAAAGATCTCTCTGGTGAGGAAAGGGGGGCTGTCAGTCATCGTGACTCACAGCCGGATGGCCTGCGTTCAGCACTCAGGCGTCGTCTTTCTCCGAAATGTACGGATCAGGATAACCGAGAGCAAGCATTATCTCGGTCTCCAGTCCTTCCATCTCGTCGGCTTCATCGTCGTCGATATGGTCGTAACCCAGCAGATGCAGGGTGCCGTGCACCACCATATGCGCCCAGTGGGCTTCGACATGCTTGCCCTGTTCTGCGGCTTCCTGCTCAACCACCTGACGGCAGATGATCAGATCGCCCAGCAGGGGCAGTTCAATGCCGGGCGGTGCCTCAAACGGGAAAGAGAGCACGTTGGTCGGTTTATCTTTGCCACGGTAAGTCAGGTTCAGTTCATGACTCTCCGCTTCATCGACCAGACGCACGGTAACTTCGCTGTCGGGCTGAAATGGGGTGACCGCCGCGGTCAGCCAGCGGTGAAACTGGCTTTCATCTGGCAGGTCAGCGCTGTTTTCACAGGCGACCTGCAGGTCGAGAATGACCTCGCTCATTTGCTCTCCTGCGGGGCGCTCTGGGCAGCCAGCGCGTCGCGTTTACGTTCTTCTGCCTGCTGGTCACGGCGGGTCTGATCGGCCGCTTCCCAGGCTTCATAGGCGTTGACAATACGGGCAACCACCGGGTGACGCACCACGTCTTCGCTGTGGAAGAAGTTGAAGCTGATCTCTTCCACGTCCGCCAGCACCTCGATGGCGTGACGCAGTCCCGATTTAACGTGACGCGGCAGGTCAATCTGGGTGACGTCGCCGGTAATGACCGCTTTGGAGTTAAAGCCGATGCGCGTCAGGAACATCTTCATCTGCTCGATGGTGGTGTTCTGGCTCTCATCCAGGATGATAAACGCATCGTTCAGCGTGCGGCCACGCATGTAGGCCAGCGGCGCCACTTCGATGACGTTACGCTCCATCAGCTTTTCAACCCGCTCAAAGCCCAGCATCTCGAACAGGGCATCGTAGAGCGGACGCAGATAGGGATCGACCTTCTGACTCAGATCGCCTGGCAGGAAGCCGAGCTTTTCGCCCGCCTCTACCGCAGGGCGGGTCAGCAGGATACGACGGATCTCCTGGCGCTCCAGCGCATCCACAGCCGCCGCAACGGCCAGGTAGGTTTTACCGGTGCCCGCCGGGCCGACGCCGAAGGTGATATCGTGGTCGAGCACATTCGCGATGTACTGCGCCTGATTCGGCGTGCGGGGCTTGATTACGCCGCGCTTGGTCCTGATGTTGACCGCTTTGCCATACTCCGGCACGCTCTCGGCGGTCTGCTCCAGCACCCGGCTCTCTTTGATCGCCAGATGGATCTGGTCAGGCTCAATATCCGGAATTTCACCGCGCACAGGGGCGGTGTCGACATACAGGGTTTTCAGAATATCGGCTGCGGCATTGACGCTGAGCGCACGTCCCACCAGCTTAAAGACGTTGTCGCGACGATTGATCTCAATACCCAGACGACGTTCGAGCTGTTTCACATTATCGTCAAACGGTCCGCACAGGCTCATCAGACGACGGTTATCAGCCGGTTCAAGGGCGATTTCACGAGTTTCGATATTCAAACGAATCCTTTGGGTCCCTCAGGGCCAGTTATGGGATGTGTCTGACGCATCACAGGCGTTAACCGGATGCACCATAACGAAATTATTTATGCCGTAACGCCGGGGCGCAAGCTTAAGGAGAGATATTTGGGCAGCACGTCCGGAAACCAAGTGGCGCAGAGTGAAATTGGCGGCAACGCGATGCGCGCTGCCGCACAATAAAGCAGGTTTCACGGCTGGAAGAGGGCGACGCCGATGTCATTCTCTTTGCGGGTACGGGCAATCACCGAGGCCGGGCTCTGTGCCATGCGCAGTCCCATCTCCTCTTCGGTTCTGACCAGCCTGCCGCGCAGCGAGTTGGTGTAGACATCGACGATTTCCACATCCACGAAGCGGCCAATCATCTCAGGCGAGCCTTCGAAGTTGACCACGCGGTTATTTTCGGTGCGGCCGGAGACTTCCATGACGTTCTTGCGGGAGATGCCTTCCACCAGAATGCGCTGCACGGTGCCGAGCATACGGCGACTGATTGCCTGCGCCTGCTGGTTGATCCGCTCCTGCAGGATCCAGAGACGCTGCTTCTTCTCTTCTTCGCTGACATCATCCGGCAGATCAGCGGCGGGCGTGCCGGGACGGGCCGAGTAAACAAAGCTGAAGCTGACGTCGAAATTAATCTCGCCGATGAGCTTCATAGTCTGCTCGAAATCCTGCTGAGTCTCACCCGGGAAACCGATGATGAAGTCGGAGCTGATCTCGATGTCGGGACGCGCCGCGCGCAGCTTGCGGATAATCGCCTTGTACTCCAGCGCGGTGTGCGCACGCTTCATCAGGGTCAGAATGCGGTCTGAACCACTCTGCACCGGCAGATGCAGGAAGCTCACCAGCTCCGGGGTATCGCGATAAACATCGATAATGTCATCGGTGAACTCAATCGGATGGCTGGTGGTGAAACGGATACGGTCGATACCGTCGATGGCGGCGACCAGGCGCAGCAGCTCAGCGAAGGTGCAGATCTCACCGTCGAAGGTGGCGCCGCGATAGGCGTTAACGTTCTGACCCAGCAGGTTGACTTCACGGACGCCCTGCGCCGCCAGCTGCGCGATTTCCAGCAGAATGTCGTCGCTGGGACGGCTCACCTCTTCGCCACGGGTGTAGGGCACCACGCAGAACGTACAGTATTTGTTGCAGCCTTCCATGATCGAGACAAAGGCGGTCGGACCCTCTGCCCGTGGCTCCGGCAGACGGTCAAATTTTTCGATTTCCGGGAAGCTGATATCCACTACCGGACTCTTGCTGCCGCGGACGGTATTGATCATCTCCGGCAGGCGATGAAGTGTCTGCGGACCAAACACAATATCCACGCAGGGCGCGCGCTGGCGAATATGGTCGCCTTCCTGTGACGCGACGCAGCCACCCACGCCGATAATGACATCCGGGTTACGCTCTTTAAGCTTTCTCCAGCGTCCCAGCAGATGGAACACTTTCTCCTGCGCCTTCTCACGAATAGAGCAGGTATTGAGCAGCAGAATATCCGCCTCTTCAGGGACCTCGGTCAGCGTGTAGCCGTGCGTACTGTTCAGCAGATCAGACATCTTGGATGAATCATATTCATTCATCTGACATCCCCAGGTTTTGATATGCAGTTTTTTTGTCATCGCGCTAGCCATTGATTCAGTGCAGTGAAGTGCGGGGCGCACATTGTAATGCTTTGATGCTGTGGTGACCAGCCTGAGGGCTTTTCTGCCAGCCATCGGGTTTTCCGGTACACTTTGCCTTATTCAGACCCGTGTTGCGCTGGCAGTCGGGCTTACGAGAGGGACATTAGCAATGCAGGATAATCAGTTTGATGTAGTGATTGTCGGCGGTGGCATGGTCGGTGCCGCGCTGGCCTGTGGACTGACACAGCACCATTTTCGCGTGGCGGTAATCGAACGTGCCGAACCCGCGCCTTTCGATGCCGACAGCGATCCCGATCTGCGGATTTCGGCGATTGGGTCCGCGTCGGTGGGGCTACTGAAGCAGCTCAACGTCTGGTCACGGGTTGAGGCGATGCGCAGTGCGCCCTATCGTAAACTGGAAACCTGGGAGTGGCAGACGGCGCAGGTGAGCTTTGATGCGGCCTCGCTGGGGCTGCCGGAGCTGGGCTTTATGGTCGAGAACAGCGTGCTGCAGCGGGCGCTGTGGGAGGAGATGCAGTCGCTGGGCGTGACCTGCTACTGCCCGACCACGCTGGAGAACCTGCAGCCCGAAAATGGCGGCTGGCGGGTGGATCTCAGCGACAACGTGGTTCTGCATACCCGGCTGGTGGTGGGGGCCGATGGGGCGAACTCGCAGGTGCGTCAGATGGCCGGCATCGGTATTCACGGCTGGAGCTATGCGCAGTCCTGTTTACTGATCAGCGTCACCTGCGAACACCCGGCGGGCGACGCCACCTGGCAGCACTTCACGCCTCAGGGGCCGCGCGCCTTTTTGCCCCTGTATGGCAACCGGGCCTCGCTGGTCTGGTATGACGCGCCCGCCAGAGTCCGCCAGTTACAGGCGATGCCGCTGGCCCAGCTGGAAAAAGAGGTTGCCAGTCACTTCCCGGCGCGGCTGGGACGCTTCAAAGCGCACGCGGCCGGCGGCTTCCCGCTGGTGCGGCGTCATGCTTCGCAGTATGTTCTGCCGGGGCTGGCGCTGGTCGGTGATGCCGCCCATACCATCAACCCGCTGGCCGGGCAGGGCGTGAATCTGGGCTATCGCGATGTGGATGCTCTGATTGATGTGCTGGTCAGCGCGCGTGGAGCGGCGGAGGATTGGGCCTCCGAACGGGTACTGCAGCGTTATCATCGCCAGCGGCGTAAAGACAACATGCTGATGCAGGGGGGAATGGATCTCTTCTACTTCGCCTTCAGTAACCAGCTCGCACCGCTGCGGTTTGCGCGTAACCTCGGGCTGATCGCGGCAGAACACTCCGGCGTGCTGAAGCGGCAGGTATTGCGTTACGCGCTGGGATTGTAGTCGTGCTCTCAGGCTCGCCGCAGGGCGGGCCTGAATCAGGTATCAGGATAAGCAAAGCACAAAAACAACAAAGCCCGCAAAAGCGGGCTATGTTGTGCAATTTGGCTGGGGTGCAGGGATTCGAACCCCGGAATGCTGGTATCAGAAACCAGTGCCTTACCGCTTGGCGACACCCCAATAGGTGTTAATCAAATTGTCTTTGTATGGCTGGGGTGCAGGGATTCGAACCCCGGAATGCTGGTATCAGAAACCAGTGCCTTACCGCTTGGCGACACCCCAATTATATGGTGGCTACGACGGGAATCGAACCTGTGACCCCAGCATTATGAGTGCTGTGCTCTAACCAGCTGAGCTACGTAGCCAAATTGTACTGCATTTCAATGATGGCTGGGATACCTGGATTCGAACCAGGGAATGCCGGTATCAAAAACCGGTGCCTTACCGCTTGGCGATATCCCATTCGTCCGTTCTCAGCATCGAGAATCATCAAAATTGGCTGGGATACCTGGATTCGAACCAGGGAATGCCGGTATCAAAAACCGGTGCCTTACCGCTTGGCGATATCCCATCCACGCTGCCGAATAATGAAATGGTGCGGGAGGCGAGACTTGAACTCGCACACCTTGCGGCGCCAGAACCTAAATCTGGTGCGTCTACCAATTTCGCCACTCCCGCAAAAAAAAGATGGTGGCTACGACGGGAATCGAACCTGTGACCCCAGCATTATGAGTGCTGTGCTCTAACCAGCTGAGCTACGTAGCCATCTTTTTTTTCGCGTTACCTTCATCGGCGTTGCGGGGCGCATTATGCGGAGTTGACCTGACAGCGTCAACAATTTTTTTACCGATTTTTGCCAGATAATCGCTGTTTGACTGGCTTATAACCAGCCTGGGTGTTTATTCGGCAATTTTTCAGTGAATACAACGCCGATCGTCAAAAAAATGGGCCGCAGCGGGCCCATTCTGACGCTTTTCTGTTGCCTTATTTATAGGCGGATTGATGCACACCGACCGCACGGCCTGATGGGTCATCCATGTTTTTAAATGCTTCATCCCATTCAATCGCTTTGGCAGACGAGCAGGCCACGGATGGACCGCCTGGCACACACTCTGCTGCGCTGGCTAACGGGAACAGCTCTTCGAAGATCTCACGATAGAGATACGCTTCTTTTGAACCCGGCGTGTTGAACGGGAAGCGGAAATGGGCGGTTGCCAGCTGCTGGTCGCTGATTTGCTTCGCGGCCACCTCTTTCAGTGAGTCGATCCAGCTGTAGCCCACACCGTCCGAGAACTGCTCTTTCTGACGCCACGCCACGCTCTCTGGCAGGTAAGAGGAGAAACATTCACGCAGGATGTGCTTCTCCATTTTGCCGTTGCTGCCACACATCTTGTCGGCCGGGTTGATACGCATCGCCACATCCAGGAATTTTTTGTCCAGGAACGGCACTCGCGCTTCGACGCCCCAGGCGGACATCGCCTTGTTGGCACGGGCGCAGTCAAACATATGCAGCGCCTGCAGTTTGCGCACGTTTTCTTCGTGGAACTCTCTGGCGTTGGGGGCTTTATGGAAGTAGAGATAGCCACCAAACACTTCGTCTGCGCCTTCGCCCGACAGCACCATCTTGATGCCCATCGCCTTGATTTTACGCGACATCAGGTACATCGGCGTCGATGCCCGGATGGTGGTAACGTCATAGGTCTCGATGTGGTAGATCACATCGCGGATCGCATCCAGACCTTCCTGAACGGTGAAATGGATCTCATGGTGAACGGTGCCCAGATGCTCCGCTACGGATTTTGCCGCCTTCAGATCGGGTGAACCTTCCAGTCCGACCGCGAAGGAGTGCAGCTGAGGCCACCACGCATCACTTTTATCCTGATCTTCCACGCGCTTAGCGGCGAAACGCTTAGTCACGGCGGAGATGATAGAGGAGTCCAGACCGCCCGACAGCAGGACGCCGTAAGGCACATCGGACATCAGGTGGCTTTTCACTGACTCTTCCAGCGCATGTTTCAGACCGGCGGCGTCGGTGGTGTTGTGCTCAACGTTTTTGTATTCCATCCAGTCACGCTGCCAGTAACGACGGATTTCGCCATCGGTGCTGGAGAGATAGCTTCCCGGCGGGAACTCTTTGATTGAACGGCAGACCGGCACCAGCGCTTTCATTTCTGACGCGACATAGAGGTTGCCGTGCTCATCGTTGCCCATATAGAGCGGGATGATACCGATATGATCGCGACCGATCAGATAGGTCTGTTTCACGCTGTCATAGAGGATAAAGGCGAACATACCCTCCAGTTCGTCGAGGAAATCGACCCCCTTTTCCTGATAAAGCGCCAGGATCACTTCACAGTCAGAACCGGTCTGGAACGCGTAGCGATCGCTGAGTTCAGCGCGCAGCGCCTGATGGTTGTAGATCTCACCGTTGACCGCCAGTACGTGGGTGTGGTCGGCATTATAGAGCGGCTGTGCGCCGTTGTTAACGTCAACAATTGAGAGGCGTTCATGCGCCAGAATTGCATGGTCATCGGCGTAGACACCTGACCAGTCCGGGCCGCGATGACGCATTAAGCGTGAACATTCCAGCGCTTTCTTGCGCAGCTCAACAGGATCGCTTTTCAGATCCAGCACACCAAAGATTGAACACATAACTGACTCCTGATCTCACCTTACGGCGATGTTATCTTTTACTGTTTGTCCGGCAGCCTGACGCTGCGTGATACATAAGAAAATGCGCTATTTGGTGTGATCAATGCAAGAGGAATCGTGATTTACTGATAAAAATATTGCTCACATGGCAATAAAATTGAATAAACGATAATTAAAACGTTTTTTTATTGTTGGATCGGCAATGGATTGACTTTTTTGCGCAAAAAACAGGCGGCAAAGCCGGTGAGGAAAGGATAAAAAAGGGAGACGCATCACAGTACAGCCGGATGCGTCATAAGCAAACGCAATCAGAACAGGTCAATATCCGCCACGGAAGGGTAGATCCAGTCCGGTCGGAATGGCATGGCATCAATATCGCTGAGCGTTGAAACACCCGACAGCACCAGCACCGTCTCCAGACCCGCCTGGAATCCGGCCAGAATATCGGTGCGCAGATTGTCCCCGACGATCACCGTCTCTTCAGAGTGGGCCTGCATTTTGTTCAGGGCGGCGCGCATGATGTAGGGACTGGGCTTGCCGACCACAAACGGGCTGCGACCCGATATCTTCTCAATACCGGCACAGAGTGCGCCACAGGCGGGGATAAACCCGCGCGCGTGGGTGTCTGGATTGGTGGCGATAAAGCGCGCGCCGCTGGCCACAAAGAAAGCGGCTTTATGCATCATGTCCCAGTTGAACGAGCGCGTTTCGCCGACAATCACAAAATCGGGATTGACATCGGTAATGGTAAAACCGGCTTTATAGAGTTCATGAATCAGCGCGCCCTCACCAATCACATACGCCTTTTTGCCCTCCTGACGGCGCAGGAAGTCGGCAGTGGCCATGGCGGAGGTGTAGAAAACGGATTCCGGCACCTCGACGCCCGCCGAGGCAAAGCGGTTAGCTAAATCCTGCTCGGTTTGCGAGGGATAGTTCGTCAGCACCACCAGCGGCATCTCTTTGGCCAGAATACGCTGTAAAAACTCCTGTGCGCCGGGAACGGCCGTGTTGTCGTGCATCAGCACGCCATCAATATCACAAATTACGCTTTTAATGGTCATAGTCAGATCCGATGTGGCCCGCCATAGCAGCGGGATAGCTTAGTCTTCCAGAAGATGTTGCAGCAGAATGCCGTTAAGCATGGCACGTTTTGCCAGCGCAAACGCGCCAATCGCCGAGCGATGATCCAGGGTGGAGCGCACAACCGGCAGATTCTTACGGAACGCCGCCAGGGCCTGCGTATTGATGCAGCCCTCAATGGCGGGCAGCAGTACTTTCTCCGCCTCGGTGATCTCGCCCGCCAGCACCACTTTTTGCGGATTAAACAGGTTGATGGCGATCGCAATCGCTTTACCCAGATAGCGGCCAACGTGCTCAACCACTTCGCAGGCCAGCGCGTCACCCTGATTAGCCGCTTTGCAGATGTGGGCCATCTGACACGCCTCCAGCGTTAGCACGCTGGGGTAGCCCTGATTGAGCAGATGCCGTACCCGGTTCTCAATGGCACCATTGGCCGCAATCGTTTCAAGACAGCCAAAGTTGCCACAGTGACAGCGCTCGCCAAGCGGATCGACCTGAATATGACCGATTTCGCCCACGTTACCGTTGCTGCCGAGAAAAATATGACCATTGGCGATAATGCCTGCGCCGGTGCCGCGGTGTAAGCGCACCAGAATCGAATCCGCACAGTCGCGGCTTGCACCGAAGTAGTGCTCGGCCAGCGCCAGGCTGCGGATATCGTGACCGACAAAACTGGTGACGTTAAACCGCTTCTGCAGGCTGGCAACCAGCGGCCAGTGGCTGACAGAAATATGGGGCATATAGCGGATCACGCCATTCACCGGATCGACCAGCCCCGGCAGGATCACCGAAATTGCGATGAGTTCGCGGATTTTCCGCTGGTGCTGTTCAGTAAAGCTGGCGATGGCGTTGAACAGCGCATGTTCCAGCGTCTCCTGCGTGCGTTCCGGCAGCGCATAATCTTCCTGCGCCAGCGATTTGCCGCTGAGATCGAACAGGGTCAGGGTGGCGTCGTGGCGTCCGAGCCGGACGCCGATGGTGTGGAAGTTGCGGGTTTCAGTGATGATGGAGATGGCGCGGCGACCGCCGGTAGACGCCTGCTGGTCTACCTCTTTTATCAGGCCGCGCTCGATCAACTGGCGGGTAATTTTGGTGACGCTGGCGGGCGCGAGCTGGCTGAGTTCGGCAATCTGAATGCGCGATATCGGCCCCTGCTGGTCAATCAGCCGATAAACCGCTGCGCTATTAAGTTGCTTAACAAGATCGACATTTCCTATTTGTGACTGGCCGCCAGTGGTCATTCAGTGCTTACTCGCTCAGGACGTCGTCTCCGTTGACAAACGTCTTAATGATTTTAAAGTCGCGGGTAAACACAGTCAGGTTCGCGATTTTTCCTGCTTCGATCGAGCCTAACTGCCTTTCCACGCCCATCGCCCGTGCCGGGTAGAGTGTTGCCATGCGTAACGCTTCATCCAGTGCGATACCCACATGCTCAACGCTGTTCTGTACCGCTTCAATCATCGTCAGGGCAGAACCGCTCAATGTGCCATTTTCATCAACACAGAGCCCGTCACGATAGTAGATTGTTTTGCCTGCAAAAATAAACTCGCTGATGGCGGCGCCTGCCGGTGCGGTGGCATCGGTTACCAGCACCAGTTTGTCACCTTTAATCCGTTTTGCATTGCGCACGTTAGCGTAATGTACATGTAAACCATCTGCAATGATGCCGCAGTATACATCAGGCGCATCAAACAGCGCACCGATAAGGCCCGGTTCACGTCCGGCAAAGGCGGGCATCGCATTGTAGAGATGCGTGGCGAACCGGATCCCCGCAGAAAAACCCGCTTTCGCCTCTTCATAGGTCGCATTAGAGTGACCGGCTGAGACGATGATCCCGGCGTTGGTCAGCTGACGAATCACGTCGCTGCCGGCATTCTCGGGAGCCAGGGTTACTTTAGTAATGACGTCCGCATTGGCGCAGAGATACTCCACCATCTCTGTATCGGGCAGGCGAATCAGCGCCGGATCGTGGGTGCCTTTTTTCGCCTTGCTCAGCCAGGGACCTTCCAGATGCAGGCCCAGCGCCTGATGCTGATGTTTCTGCAGGTAGGCCCGCATGGTCTCAATCGCCCGCTTCATCAGGGCGTCACTGCTGGTGATGAGCGTGGGTAAAAAACTGGTGCAGCCCGACTTCTCATTCGCGCGCTGCATCGTTTCCAGCGTTTCCACGCTGAGCGCCTCAAGGCTGTCATTGAACTGCACGCCGCCGCAGCCGTTGAGCTGGAGGTCAATAAAGCCAGGCGCAATCAGCGCGCCCGCCATATCCCGCTGCTCAATGGTGGCCGGGATCGCCTCACGCGGGCAGACGCGCGCAATACGTCCGTCAGCAATCACGACCGCGTGATTATCCAGAACCTCGTAGCCGCTGTAGATTCGGCCGTTTACTAATGCGTACATCTCTCTTCTCCCGTCCAGGCCTGCTGTCACTCAGCGTAACAGCAGGTCACTGTTCTGTTACACGCCTTTCATATTTTCCGCTTCCATTTCGCGGAAATATTTCACGGTTTTCACTTTCAGTTCCATAGTGGCGGGTTCATCGCACACCACCACCGATTTTGCGTGCAGTTGCAGACAGCTGATGGTCCACATGTGGTTGACGTTGCCCTCGACCGCCGCCTGCAGGGCCTGCGCTTTCACATGGCCGGTCACCAGAATCATGACCTCTTCGGCATCCAGCAGGGTGCCGACGCCGACCGTCAGCGCATATTTAGGCACCTGATCAACGTCGCCGTTGAAGAAGCGAGAGTTCGCCACGCGGGTGTCATGGGTCAGCGTTTTAATGCGGGTACGGGAAGCCAGCGATGAAGCCGGTTCGTTAAAGGCGATATGGCCGTCATTACCGACACCGCCCATAAACAGGTGTATTTTACCCAGCGCGCGAATTTTCTCTTCGTACTGGCGACATTCTGCGTCAATATCGGGTGCATTACCATTCAGCAGATTGATATTTTCCGGTTGAATATCAACATGATCGAAGAAATTGCGATACATGAAGCTGTGATAGCTTTCAGGATGCTCTTTTGGCAGACCGACATACTCATCCATATTGAACGTGACAACATATTTAAAACTGACCTGGCCCGCTTTGTGCATAGCAATCAGGTGCTTGTACGCCTCCAGGGGCGTGCCGCCGGTCGGCAGCCCCAGGACAAACGGCCTGTCTGCCGTCGGGTTAAACGCGTTAATGCGGTTAACAATGTGTCGGGCCGCCCACTTGCCTACCTGAGTCGGGGTCGCTAAAGGAATCAGTCTCATGTTTCACCTCATTGAAAACAGAAAGGGGAGTGCTAAGCCGCTGCGTTATTCATCAGCCTGAACCTGGGGCTTATTCTCGCGGCGGCTCGCGCAGAATTCAATATTTCGAATCATAAAATAAGTTTGCGAACATAGCCAGATGTTGCCGTGTGATACGATGTTTTTTAGTGATAAAAATCACATTTACCAGGGTTTTAATTTGCGAGGCGAATTAATTTATCATTACACTTCGCTGCGTGATATGAAGTGTATTAACGATCTTTGCAGCTGACATAACAACATTAAGCGGCGCAAAGCGACAAGTCAGGTTCATAGGGGGAAGGGGTATGTTAGGTTACTTACAGAAGGTAGGGCGCGCACTGATGGTGCCGGTGGCAACCCTGCCAGCAGCAGCAATCCTGATGGGGGTCGGTTACTGGATTGACCCGGACAGCTGGGGGGCGGGCAATGCGCTGGCCGCACTGCTGATCAAGTCAGGTGCCGCTATTATCGAAAACATGTCAGTGCTGTTTGCGATTGGTGTCGCCTACGGTATGTCAAAGGATAAAGATGGTGCAGCCGCGCTGACCGGTTTTGTCGGCTTCCTGGTCGTTACCACGCTCTGCTCACCCGCCGCCGTGGCGATGATACAGAAGATGCCGGTCGATCAGGTGCCTGTGGCCTTTGGCAAGATTAACAACCAGTTTGTCGGTATCCTGGTCGGGATTCTGTCGGCTGAGGTGTATAACCGCTTCAGCCATGTCGAACTGCCCAAAGCACTCTCCTTCTTCAGCGGACGCCGGCTGGTGCCGATTCTGGTCTCGTTCCTGATGATTCTGGTCGCCTTTATCCTGATGTATATCTGGCCGGTGATCTTTAACGGTCTGGTCGGCTTCGGTGAACATATCCAGAAGCTTGGCTCTGTCGGCGCCGGTATCTACGCCTTCTTCAACCGTCTGCTGATCCCGGTGGGTCTGCATCACGCCCTGAACTCCGTGTTCTGGTTCGACGTCGCCGGTATCAACGACATTCCGAAATTCCTCGGCGGCGCGCAGTCACTGGCGGACGGCACGGCTACCGTAGGGATTACCGGTCGTTATCAGGCGGGCTTCTTCCCGATTATGATGTTCGGTCTGCCGGGTGCCGCGCTGGCGATCTACCACTGCGCACGTCCTGAGAACCGCGTCAAAGTGGGCAGTATCATGCTGGCTGCGGCATTTGCTGCCTTCTTTACCGGTATTACCGAACCGCTGGAGTTCTCCTTCATGTTCGTGGCACCGGTGCTCTATCTGATCCATGCGGTGCTGACCGGGCTCTCCGTCTTCATCGCCGCCAGCATGCACTGGATTGCCGGATTTGGTTTCAGCGCCGGGCTGGTGGATATGGTGCTGTCGACCCGTAACCCGCTGGCTACACACTGGTACATGCTGATCCCGCAGGGGCTGGTCTTCTTCGCCATTTACTATGTGGTCTTCCGCTTCACCATCAAAAAATTCAACCTGATGACGCCGGGCCGTGAGCTGGCTGTAGCGGGTGATGAAAGTGATGGTTATGACGTCAACGTGGACAAAACCGGAAACGATGAGACGGCGACTGAATCTCTGGCGCGTCGCTACATCGGTGCAGTAGGGGGCTCGACCAACCTGACCGGCATCGACGCCTGTATCACCCGTCTGCGCCTTAACGTGAATGACTCCGCCCAGGTAAATGAGGGTGTGGCGAAACGTCTCGGTGCCTCCGGCGTGATCCGCCTTAATAAACAGAGCGTGCAGATCATCGTCGGCACCCAGGCTGAAAGCATCGCATCCGCCATGAAAAAAGTGCTGACCAGGGGGCCGGTTGCGGCGACTGCGGCCGGCAGCGCGCCAGCAGAGCCGGACGTTAAGCCTCAGGCGGTACTGAACAGTGAGAAGCGGGTCATTGCGACCCTGCTGGCACCGGTCTCCGGTGAGGTCGTGGCGCTGGAGGCGGTGCCGGATGAAGCCTTTGCCAGCAAAGCCGTAGGCGACGGTCTGGCGATCAAACCCAGCGGCAAGCGGGTCGTGGCACCGATTGCGGGCACCGTAGTGAAAATCTTCAACACCAATCACGCCTTCTGTCTGGAGACGGACAACGGCGTGGAGATTGTAGTGCACATGGGGCTGGATACCGTTGCGCTCGACGGCAAAGGCTTTACGCGTCTGGTGGAAGAGGGGGCCAGCGTAGTCGCAGGTCAGCCTGTGCTGGAGATGGACCTTGATTTCCTTAATGCCAACGCGCGTTCAATGGTGAGTCCGGTCGTGGTCAGCAACAGCGATGATTTCGCCGGTCTGACGCTGCTGGCCCAGGGACAGGTCATCGCGGGCGAAACCCCGCTATACGAAGTGAAAGGCTAATCCCCGCAACAGAACCCCACAGGCAGGAAGCGATTCCTGCCTTTTTTGTTTTAAAGGCTTAACAAACGGTTGTTTCCCTCAGACGCTTTGTGGATCATACTCCGTTACTTCGTGGTACAAATCACCCGTTATTCGTATTGAGGATTTTTGAGATGAGTGAGGCTGAAGCCCGCCCAACTAACTTTATTCGTCAGATCATCGACGAAGATTTGGCGAGCGGTAAGCACAGCAGCGTGCATACCCGTTTTCCGCCAGAGCCCAATGGCTATCTGCATATTGGTCATGCGAAATCGATCTGTCTGAATTTTGGCATCGCCCAGGATTATCAGGGTCAATGCAACCTGCGTTTCGACGATACCAATCCGGTTAAAGAGGATATCGAGTTCGTTGAATCTATCAAGCGTGACGTCCAGTGGCTGGGTTTTGAGTGGAGCGGTGAAGTCCGTTACTCATCAGACTATTTTGATCAGCTCTATCACTACGCCGTTGAGCTGATTTCCAAAGGGCTGGCCTACGTCGATGAACTGAGTCCGGATCAGATCCGTGAATATCGCGGTACCCTGAAAGAGCCGGGTAAAAACAGCCCCTATCGCGATCGCAGCGTGGAAGAGAACCTGGCGCTGTTTGAGAAGATGCGCAACGGTGAGTTCGCCGAAGGCACCGCCTGCCTGCGCGCTAAAATCGATATGGCCTCGAACTTCATCGTAATGCGCGATCCGGTGATCTACCGTATCAAGTTCGCGGAACATCATCAGACGGGCAACAAGTGGTGCATCTACCCGATGTATGACTTTACCCACTGCATCTCCGATGCGCTGGAAGGCATTACGCACTCGCTCTGTACGCTGGAGTTCCAGGACAACCGCCGTCTCTACGACTGGGTACTGGATAACATCACCATTCCGGTGCATCCGCGTCAGTATGAGTTCTCGCGCCTGAACCTGGAGTATGCGGTGATGTCGAAACGCAAACTCACCCAGCTGGTGACAGAAAAGCATGTCGAAGGCTGGGATGACCCGCGTATGCTGACCGTGTCGGGCCTGCGTCGTCGTGGTTATACCGCCGCCTCTATCCGTGAGTTCTGCCGTCGCATTGGCGTCACTAAGCAGGACAACATCGTGGAGATGGCGTCGCTGGAATCGTGCATCCGTGACGATCTCAACGAGAATGCGCCACGCGCCATGGCCGTGCTGGATCCGCTTAAAATCGTCATTGAGAATCTGCCGGCGGGTCATAACGAAATTATCACCATGCCGAATCATCCGGGTAAGCCGGAGATGGGCACGCGTGACGTGCCGTTCAGCCGCGAAATCTGGATCGATCGGGCTGATTTCCGCGAAGAGGCGAACAAGCAGTATAAACGCCTGGTGCTGGGCAAAGAGGTGCGCCTGCGCAACGCCTATGTGATTCGTGCCGAGCGCGTCGCCAAAGATGAAGCGGGTAACATCACCTGCATCTACTGCACCAGCGACGTCGATACGCTGAGCAAAGATCCGGCCGATGGCCGTAAGGTCAAAGGGGTGATTCACTGGGTTTCTGCCGACCATGCGCAGCCTGCTGAGTTCCGCCTGTATGACCGTCTGTTCAGTGTGCCAAACCCGGGCGCGGCCGAGGACTTCCTGGCGGTCATCAATCCTGAATCGCTGAGCATCAAAAATGGCTTTGTCGAGCCGGGCCTGCGCGATGCGCAACCGGGCGAGCCGTTCCAGTTCGAACGCGAAGGCTATTTCTGCGCCGACAGTGTTTACTCGAAGCCGTCGCAGCTGGTGTTTAACCGCACCGTGGGCCTGCGCGATACCTGGGCAAAAACCGGCGAGTAAAACATTTTCGGGCTGACCCCATAAAATGGCAAAAGGGCGATTTATCGCCCTTTTTTATGGCCCCGATTTTCATCATCACCGACGTTTATTCTGCACTAACTGCAACTCCCCCTGCGCCCCCTGTGAGAGTAATCTGAGTTTAAAAAAATTAATCAATTTCAGAGTGTGAATTAGCCGCTTTCAGGTAGGCTATGCGCTCTCAACGGTCGCAAAGCGGGTTACAGAAGGAAAAAAAATGAACGCTCTCGCCCAGGAAGCCAAACACAGTGTCGTCGTTTTACATCAGCTCATTGAACGTATTTTTAATCAGGCAGCAGGCTCTGATGACAGTTTTGAGTTGCTGATGTCCTATTTCCATCCCGAATTTCGCATGGTGACGCCGAAGGGTAAAGAGTACAACCTCAATGACGTTGAGGATCTTTTCCGGCAGTTGCAGGGGCAGCGGGAGGGGATGCGCATCGCCACCTGTGAACATGTGATCCTGTCGCACCATGAAAAAGAGATCACGGTGCAGTATCGCGAAATGCAGATGATGAATGGCAATAATCAGAGCCGCATCTCCCTGGCGATTCTGGATTGCAGCAGTACTATCCCGCGCTGGCGTTATCTGCAGGAGACGCTGGTCGCCTGACCCGGCGGCAGTACGGACGAAAAAAAACCGGTGCATTCACCGGTTTTTTTGTATCCAGCCGCGCCAGAATTACTGGTCGTGCAGCGTTTCGTTTTCCCGGCAGTCGCCCACCGTGCAGTGGCCATAAAGATAGAGACTGTGGTTGGTCAGCTTGATGCCATGACGGGTCGCGATTTCGCGCTGACGCGTTTCGATCGACTCATCGCTGAACTCAATAACCTTGCCGCAATCCAGGCAGATCAGGTGATCGTGGTGATGCTGCTGAGTCAGTTCGAAGACAGATTTGCCGCCTTCAAAGTTATGGCGTGTGACAATGCCCGCGTCATCGAACTGATTCAGAACACGGTAAACGGTAGCCAGGCCAATCTCTTCGCCAATGTCGATCAGGCGTTTGTACAAATCTTCCGCACTGACGTGATGGCACTCAGGTTCCTGAAGCACTTCCAGAATTTTCAGTCTGGGCAGCGTCACTTTCAGGCCAGCCTTCTTTAATGCGGTGTTGTTGTCAGTCATGCGGATTTTGTCCTGTTACTAATATCACTTTTGTGGCTTGTCGCCTTGAATGTCGATCTGCGCTTATTCTCATTTGCGTCTCATTATAGAGCTGAAGCGATGAAATGAAAACCAGAGGGCGTGCCTGAATCATCATGGGCGAGAGGGGATACGTCACCGGGCCGGGGAGGATTCTGGCAGAGTCTGTTTGACCATCACTTCGTCTTACCGCCTGAGAAAATACGCGGAAGATCGATGCGGGTATTCTACAGATTAAACGGAGAAAGTTAAAAAAATGTGGCTATTATTTCTATAGGAATTTCCATTGCCTCAATGTGAGCTGGCGCTCACATTGAGGCATGCAGGATCAGGCTTCCAGAATCTCTTTCAGCTGCAGCTCATCGAAAATCTGCTTAACCCACTGCTCAACACGCTGGCTGGTCAGTTCAGGCTGGCGGTCTTCGTCGATCGCCAGGCCCAAAAAGTGCTTGTCATCTGCCAGACCTTTTGAGGCTTCAAAATGGTAGCCTTCGGTCGGCCAGTGGCCGACGATGACCGCACCGTGGGGTTCGATGATGTCGCGGATGGTGCCCATCGCGTCACAGAAGTACTCTGCGTAATCTTCCTGGTCGCCGCAGCCGAACAGCGCCACCAGTTTGCCGTTGAAGTCGATCTCTTCCAGCGTCGGGAAGAAGTCATCCCAGTCGCACTGCGCTTCACCGTAATACCAGGTCGGAATACCCAGCAGCAGGATATCAAACGCTTCCAGATCTTCTTTTGTGCTTTTTGCGATGTCATGCACTTCTGCAACGTCTTTACCCAGCTGCTTCTGGATCATTTTTGCAATGTTTTCGGTATTGCCGGTATCGCTGCCAAAGAAGATGCCTACGAGTGCCATGAGTAAAATAACCTCTTAAATCCTGATAATAAGATGTGTGCCGCAGCACAATTCAGCGAATAATAGCAGACGAGACAAACCCGCGGAACGGTTAAAGCCTCGACATTTGCTCCTGCGTGCGATTTGCCCGCGTTAATCCAGTTTGAGCTGTGCCAGCAGCATCTGTTCAATCAGTTCGCTGCGGCTGAGATTGCGCTGTTCGGCCAGCGTATTGAGTGCATCGACGGCTTCACTGTTCATTTTCAGCTCGACACGCCGAAGTCCGCGCCCTTTGTCGCGTTTCAGTTGATTGCGCTTGTTGATGCGCAGCTGTTCATCACGCGAAAGCGGACTGGTTTTGGGTCGACCCGGGCGGCGCTCATCAGCAAAGAGATCGAGCGTCGTGCGGTCAGTCTGTTCTTTTGCCATGGCTTAGTAAAACTGAATGGGTGCGGGTGTCAGACACTCACCGCGCAGATTATAAATTATTGGCCGCTGCCGCAGCAAAACTGACCTGCGGCAAAATTTTAGCGCGACATCATACTTCACGCTTACGCCCGACGCCAATCCTAAACCTTTACCGCCATCTGATTGCTTTTAAAGCGCAAAAAATCGACGAACTGCGCGCAAAACGGCATCGGGTTTTTCCGCATGGACCCAGTGTCCTGCGCCACCGATGACGTGCGCCTGCGCCGCCGGAAACTGCTGAAGCAGGGCATCGCGGTAACAATTATCCAGATAGCTGGACTCCCCGCCGCGAATAAACAGCGCCGGATGCGGCCAGGCGGGCACCGGCTGCCAGCCAGAAATCGTCGTGTAGTTGTCCCACAGCACCGGCACGTTAAAGCGCCATTCGCCCTCCTGAAACGACTTCAGCAGAAACTGGATGACCCCCTCTTCGTCGATCAGCGTACGCATAATGCGCGCCGCCTCGCTGCGCAGTGTCACGCCCGCGTCCGTCACGGCACGGATAGCGGCAAAGATGTCGTCGTGGCGGCGGGTCTGATAGTCCACCGGTGCGATGTCAATCATCACCAGCCGATCAATGCGGTCCGGTATCAGTGCACTCATCGTCATGGCAATTTTGCCACCCATCGAGTGACCGATCACCGCAACGCGGTTGATGCCGTGGGCATCCAGGGTATCGACCATATCCTGCGCCATTACAGCGTAGTTCATCTCGTCAGAACGGGGGGAAAGTCCGTGGTTACGGACATCGACCTGCAGCAGCGGACCAGCATCTTTCAGCCCGCGCGCCAGCACGCCAAGGTTATCCAGACTGCCAAACAGACCATGAATAAGCAGGATGGGCAGGGAATCAGCAGGAGATTGTTCAGTTTGCAGACGGGCGTTCAAAATCATAGCAAAGTTCTTAAGTTTGAGACCTGAGCTTAGGTTATCATGGTTTCACCTTTTCAGGCGCGCCGGTTCCGGCGGCATTAGGACATATTCTGACTTTTGCCCGTAAACCGTTTGATTACTAACAACCCGCCTGAATTTAACTTTATAATCCTGATGTTAGAACCCACACATCCTTTGAATCGCCCGACTATACTCAGGGCTTTTCAGGCAACAGGTGGTTCTGTCATGAGAAAGAACCGTACGGAATAAGATGAAAACGATCGAAGTTGACGAAGAGCTCTACCGTTATATCGCCAGCCACACGCAACATATTGGTGAAAGCGCATCCGACATTCTGCGCCGCATGCTGAAGTTCACCGCCGGTCAGACGGCGCCCGCGTCGCCTGCGCAGCCCGTTTCAAAAGATGCAGCGAAAGAGTCTCAGCCTGTGTCTGTAGGATCGCGCCCGCAGGATCGTGTTCGCGCGGTGCGTGAGCTGCTGCTGTCCGATGAATATGCGGAGCAGAAGCGGGCGGTAAATCGTTTTATGCTTATCCTGTCAACGCTCTATCGTCTCGACACCACAGCCTTTGCTGAAGCCACTGCCTCTCTGCAGGGCCGCACCCGCGTCTATTTTGCCGGTGACGAGCATACGCTGTTACAGAATGGCACCCATACTAAGCCGAAGCATGTGCCCGGCACGCCGTACTGGGTCATCACCAATACCAACACGGGTCGTAAATGTAGCATGGTCGAACACATCATGCTCTCGATGCAGTTCCCTGCGGAACTGACCGAGAAAGTTTGCGGCACCATCTAAAACTTAAGCGTCAGGGAGCAGCGCCAATGGCCAATCACCCACGTGCCGGGCAACCCGCCCAGCAGAGCGATTTGATTAATGTTGCACAGTTAACGTCACAATATTATGTCCTGAAGCCCGATGTGGCGAACCCGGAACATGCGGTGAAGTTTGGTACCTCTGGCCATCGCGGCAGCGCAGGGCGTCAGAGCTTCAACGAGATGCACATTCTGGCAATCGCCCAGGCCATTGCCGAAGAGCGCAAAAAGAACGGCATCACCGGACCCTGCTACGTCGGTAAAGACACCCATGCGCTGTCCGAACCGGCGATGCTGTCGGTGCTGGAAGTGCTGGCGGCTAACGGCGTTGATGTGATTGTGCAGCAGGACAACGGCTACACGCCGACCCCTGCGATCTCGAATGCGATTCTTGAGCATAACAAAGCGGGTGGCGCGCTGGCTGACGGTATTGTGATTACGCCGTCGCACAACCCACCGGAAGATGGCGGCATCAAGTACAATCCACCGAATGGCGGCCCGGCTGACACCAACGTCACGAAAGTCGTGGAAGATCGCGCGAATCAGCTGATGCAGGCGGGACTGAAAGAGGTGAAACGTCTGCCTCTGGAGCAGGCGCTGGCCAGCGGTCACGTTGTAGAGAAAGATCTGATCCAGCCTTATGTTGAAGGTCTGGCGGAGATCATCGACTTCCCGGCAATTCAGAAAGCCGGTCTGAAGCTGGGTGTTGATCCACTGGGCGGTTCCGGTATTGCTTACTGGCAGCGTATCGCCGAGCACTACAAGCTGGATCTGACGCTGGTGAATGACGCGGTTGATCAGACCTTCCGCTTTATGCACCTGGATAAAGATGGCGTTGTGCGTATGGACTGCTCCTCCGAGAGCGCCATGGCTGGCCTGCTGGCGTACCGTGACAAATTCGATCTGGCGTTCGGTAACGATCCCGATTATGACCGTCACGGCATTGTGACCCCGGCGGGTCTGATGAATCCAAACCACTACCTGGCCGTAGCGATCAACTACCTGTTCCAGCACCGTCCGCAGTGGGGCCAGGACGTTGCCGTTGGTAAAACGCTGGTGTCCAGCGCCATGATTGACCGCGTGGTCAACGACATCGGCCGTAAGCTGGTCGAAGTTCCGGTGGGCTTCAAGTGGTTTGTTGATGGCCTGTATGACGGCAGCTTCGGTTTCGGCGGCGAAGAGAGCGCAGGTGCTTCATTCCTGCGTTTCGACGGCACACCGTGGTCAACCGACAAAGATGGCATCATCATGTGTCTGCTGGCGGCGGAAATCACTGCCGTGACCGGTAAGAATCCGCAGGAGCACTATGACGAGCTGGCCGCGCGCTTTGGTGCACCGAGCTACAACCGTCTGCAGGCGTCAGCCACCTCCGCGCAGAAAGCCGCGCTGTCGAAGCTGTCACCGGAGATGGTGAGCGCGGATACCCTGGCGGGCGATCCTATCACTGCGCGTCTGACCGCAGCACCGGGTAACGGTGCGTCGATCGGTGGCCTGAAGGTGATGACGGAGAATGGCTGGTTTGCAGCGCGTCCGTCAGGCACCGAAGACGCCTACAAGATCTACTGCGAAAGCTTCCTGGGCGCCGAGCATCGCGCGCAGATCGAGAAAGAAGCGGTAGAGATCGTCAGCGAAGTGCTGAAAAACGCCTGATAAGTCGGGCAGAAAACGAGGCGCCTCTGGCGCCTTTTTTTATGGCATAAAGCGATAGCCAATGCCGGTTTCGGTCAGCAGATGGGCGGGCTGGGTCGGATTCGCTTCCAGCTTCTGCCGCAGATGCCCCATGTAGATCCGCAGATAGTGGCTGTGCTCCACTGCATTCGGTCCCCAGACCTGGCTCAGCAGCTGCCGCTGTGTCAGCACCTTTCCGGCGTTATTGAGCAGAATACTCAGCAGACGGAACTCGATCGGAGTGAGGTGGATCTCGCTGTCACCGCGCTGCACCCGCCGCGCCGCGAGGTCGACGCTGACGTCGGCAAAATGGATGCGGGCATCCGGCTGCGGGCGGCTGTGACGCCGCAGCGCGACCCGGACGCGCGCCAGCAGTTCACCAATACCAAAGGGCTTGGTCAGGTAGTCATCCGCGCCAGCATCCAGCGCGGCGATTTTATCCTGCTCATCGCTGCGCGCCGACAGCACGATGACCGGTATGGCGCTCCACTGGCGCAGGTCGCGAATAAAATCGGTGCCATCCCCATCCGGCAGGCCAAGATCGAGGATCACCAGGTCGGGCTTGCGGGTCGCCGCTTCGATCAGCCCGCGCTGCAGCGTGTCGGCATCCACTACTTTCAGCGCTTCATTTTCCAGCGCCAGCCGGACAAAGCGACGGATCTCTTTCTCATCTTCAACGATTAACACCGTGGTCACGCATTACCTGCCTTAAGTGAGGGCCGAAGCGTTACTTTATCAAGATTTCAGGTCGTCGTCCGCGTGCCTGGCGGGTGAGAATTTTAAACTCAACCGTAACCAGACAATAACCATTTTGTAACTTAGTTACAGGCTGATTCTTGAACAATAAAAAAGGCGGTAAATAAGTGGTCAGATGAGTAGTAAAATTACACAACCTGGCGTAAATTAAGACACAGATCACATTCACAGACTTATCATTGCCGGGAGGAGAAACCATGTATCAGGCTTATCCACGTTACAAAATTATTGCACGACGCACGCTGGTGATTCTTCTCGGCGTGCTGGCTCTGCCTGTTATGCTGTTCCGCCAGGACAGAGCGCGCTTCTACAGCTATCTGCATCGCATCTGGTGTAAAACCAGTGCCAAACCGGTCTGGCTGGCGCAGTCTGAAGCCGGTGGCGGGGCGTTCTGGTAATCTGCCCGCGCGCACGAGAGGCCTGGTCTGCTGACCAGGCTTTTTTTGCGTTTTTTCTGAGAATAAGCAGTTCTGAACTGCGTAATCGGGCTTTATTCCTGTCACTTTTGCGCTACACTTAAACCTCTACAAGATTTTGGAGGTTGTACAAGTATGGGCAAAAAAATCCCCGTTGGAATCAGTGCATGCCTGCTCGGCGACAGTGTCAGGTTTGATGGTGGCCATAAACGTCTTACTTTTGCGACTCAGGATCTTACCCCATTTGTCCGCTTCGAACCGATCTGCCCGGAAATGGCGATCGGCCTGCCTACACCGCGTCCGGCGTTACGGCTGGTAAAACAGGATGATGACGAACTGCATCTCTGTTTCAGCAAAGATGGCGGTGAAGAGGTGACGCAGGAGATGCGTGCCTGGTCTGCCGAACGGGTGAAATCGCTGCACCATCTGTCTGGCTATATCCTGTGCGCGAAATCGCCCAGCTGCGGCATGGAGCGGGTGCGGGTTTACGAGCCTGATAATAATAACAACCGCAAAGTCGGCACCGGTATTTTTGCGGCGTTCCTGCAGCGTGAGATGCCCTGGCTGCCGCTGGAGGAGGATGGTCGTCTGCATGACCCGGCGCTGCGTGAGAATTTTATCGGCCGCATCTGCGCGCTGCATGAGTTCAACGAGATGTGGGAAAACGGCCTGACCCGTCACGGACTGATTGCTTTCCACAGCCGCTATAAGCTGATGATGCTGGCGCACTCGCAGGAAAAATATCGCGAACTGGGTCCGTTTGTTGCATCGATGAGCCAGTGGGAGTCGCTGGATGCCTTCGCTTTTGAGTACCGCAACCGCATGATGGCGCTGATGTCCCGTCCGGCGTCACGTCGTAACCATACTAACGTGCTGATGCATGTGCAGGGCTACTTCCGCCGTCAGCTCAGTTCACCCCAGCGTCAGGAGCTGGCAACGCTGATTGACCGCTATCGTCAGGGGACGCAGCCGCTGCTGGCACCGATTACGATCCTCAAACACTACATGGCAGAGTATCCGCACCCCTGGCTGGCCCAGCAACGCTATTTCGATCCCTATCCCGAAGCCTTGTGCTTACGCTACGGACAGTAATTCAGGAGGCATATGACCACCCATCTGGTCTGGCTGCGTAACGATTTACGCATCAACGATAATCTTGCACTGCATGCCGCCTGCCGGGACAGCAAAGCAAAGGTGATGGCGCTTTTCCTTGCCACACCTGAGCAGTGGCAGCAGCATGATATGTCGCCAAAGCAGGCGGCATTTATTCATGCCAGCCTGACCGCGGTTCAGGATGCGCTGGCCGAACGCGGTATCGAACTGCACTACAAAGCGTGTAAAGCTTTTGGCGACAGCGTCGATGCGCTGGTGACGTTCTGCGACGAGCACAAGGTCGATCAGCTTTTCTACAACTATCAGTATGAAGTGAATGAGCGCGAGCGCGACGCCGAGGCTGAAAAGCGGCTTAACGACGCCGGTGTCACCTGTCAGGGCTTTGATGACAGCCTGCTGCTGCCACCAGGCAGCGTGCAGAGCGGCGATCGCTCGATGTACAAGGTCTTTACGCCGTTCAGCAAAGCCTTCGTCCGCCGTCTGCAGCAGGGATTACCGGAGTGCGTACCCGCACCGAAAGCGCGCGAGGGTGCGCCGCTGAAGACCACCCGGATCCCTGCCTTTGATTGCCCCTGTGAAGCGTTCGACGAAGAACGCTTTCCGGCAGGCGAAGAGGCCGCGCTGAAACGGCTGCGCCACTTCGCGGGCAAGCCGGTGGTCGATTATCCGGCTCAGCGCGACCTGCCGGCGCTGGATGCGACCAGCCGCCTGTCGGTCTATCTGTCGACTGGCGTGCTGTCGCCCCGTCAGTGTCTGCATCGTCTCCTGCACGAACATCCCGATGCGCTGGAAAATGGCCGTGCGTTCACCTGGCTGAATGAGCTGATCTGGCGCGAGTTTTACCGTCATCTGCTGGTCGCCTACCCGGCGCTGTGCCGCCATCAGCCGTTTATTGACTGGACGCGCAACGTCGAATGGCAGAAAAACCCGGCCCATTTTGAGGCCTGGAAAGCGGGCAGGACCGGTTTCCCGATTGTTGATGCGGCCATGCGTCAGATGAATCAGCTGGGCTGGATGCACAATCGTCTGCGGATGATTACCGCCAGTTTCCTGGTCAAAGATCTGCTGATTGACTGGCGCGAAGGTGAACGCTACTTCATGCAGCAGCTGATTGATGGGGATCTGGCGGCCAATAATGGTGGCTGGCAGTGGGCGGCCTCGACCGGCACGGACGCGGCTCCCTATTTCCGCATCTTTAATCCGACCACTCAGGGCGAACGCTTTGATCCGCAGGGAGAGTTTATCCGTCACTACCTGCCGGAGCTGGCCGAGGTTCCCGACAGCGATATTCATCAGCCGCATCAGTGGGCGGAGAAGCACAAGAAGAAACTCGATTATCCGGCACCAATCGTGGATCATAAGGCAGCCCGTAAAAAGACATTAGACGCCTTTGAGCGCGCGAAAAGCGCCGCCTGAGGCTTCGAAGGAGCCTGAATGAACCATTACGAACTGGAGACGCTGATCAATCAGCATCTCGACAGCCACAGCTTCAGCGATTATGCGCCCAACGGACTGCAGGTCGAGGGACGCAGCGAGATCAAAACCGTCGTCACCGGTGTGACCGCCTGTCAGGCGCTGCTGGATGAGGCGGTGGCCCGCCAGGCCGATGCGATCATCGTGCATCACGGCTATTTCTGGAAGAGCGAGCCGGCGGTGATCAAAGGCATGAAGCGTCGTCGTCTGCGGACCCTGCTGGCTAACGACATCAATCTTTATGGCTGGCACCTGCCACTCGATGCGCACCCTGAACTGGGGAATAACACTCAGCTGGCGAAGCTGCTGGAGATTGAGGTGCAGGGGGAAGTGATGCCGCTGGTGTTCCACGGTGAGCTGAGTGAGCCGCTTTCCGGCGATCAGCTGGCCCGCCGCATCGCTGAACGGCTGGGCCGCGAACCGCTGCATTGTGGTGACAACGCGCCTGCGCTAATCCGTCGCATCGCCTGGTGCAGCGGTGGGGGACAGGGCTTTATTGACCAGGCTGCCGCTGCGGGCGTCGATGCTTTTATCACCGGCGAAGTCTCCGAGCAGACCATCCATAGCGCCCGCGAGCAGGGGGTGCATTTCTTTGCCGCAGGCCACCACGCCACCGAGCGGGGCGGCGTAAAAGCACTGGGCGACTGGCTGGCGCAGCATCACGGCCTGGACGTCACCTTCATCGACATCCCTAATCCTGCCTGACCCTCTTCCCCGGTCCTGCGCGCCTGCGCAGGACTGAAATCGGTTGACACATCTCTGTCACTTTCGCATAACTATTTGCTTTAAGTCGATAAGCAAGGGGTCGATCCGGGCATCGGATCCGATCGGCCTGGCGCGATTTTAACCAGGCGGGAGGTGGCTGTTGCAACGAGCACGATGTTATTTATTGGGTGAACGCGCTGTCGTGCTGGAGCTGGAACCGCCGGTCTCGCTGGAAAGCCAGCAGCGTATCTGGGGGCTGACCCAGCGGCTGCACGCCTACGACAGCGTGCTGGAGGTGATCCCCGGCATGAACAACATCACCCTGCTCCTGCGTGACCCCCAGCAGAATGCGCTGGATGCCATCGAGCGGCTGCAGCGCTGGTGGGAAGAGAGCGAGGCGCAGCTGCCCGAGTCACGGCAGGTCGCAATCCCGGTGATCTACGGCGGCGAGGCGGGGCCCGATCTCGCGGTCGTGGCGGACCAGGCCGGGCTGACGCCCCCTCAGGTTGTTGAGCTGCACAGCAGCAGCGAGTATGTGGTCTTCTTTATCGGCTTCCAGCCCGGATTTCCCTATCTTGGCGGGCTGGATCCGCGTCTTCACACGCCGCGCCGGGCGGAACCCAGAGTCACTGTCCCCGCCGGATCGGTGGGTATCGGCGGCAGCCAGACCGGCGTCTATCCGCTCGCCTCGCCGGGTGGCTGGCAGCTGATTGGCCAGACGCGCACGGCACTGTTTGATCCGCAACGGCAACCGCCCGTTCTGCTCCGTCCCGGCGACCGGGTCCGCTTTGTGCCACAGCAGGAGGGCGTATGTTAAACATTCTGCGAGCCGGTCTGGCCGCCACCCTTCAGGATGCGGGACGATACGGCTGGCGCCAGTTCGGGATCAGTCCGTGCGGCGTTCTCGATCAGCCTGCGATGCTGACCGCCAACATGCTGGTGGGCAATGCCCCGGACAGCGCCGTGCTGGAGATCGTGCTCGGCCAGTTCAAAGCGGAGTTTACCCGCGACGGCTGGTTTGCGCTGACGGGCGCAGGGTGCCAGGCGCAGCTTGACGACAAGCCGGTCTGGACGGGCTGGCGCACCCCGGTGAAACGGGGTCAGGTCCTGTCGCTGGCGATGCCGCTGCGCGGGATGCGCAGCTATCTGGCGGTGCATGGCGGTTTTGCTATCCCGGCGATGCTGGATTCGGCCAGCACCGACCTGAAAGCGCAGTTTGGCGGGTTTCACGGACGCACCCTGCGGGATGGCGATCAGATCCCGCTGGGGAAACCGACGCGTCAGTTCGACCGTCAGGCTGGGGTGCGGCAACTGCTGTGGGGCAACCGCATCCGCGCACTGCCTGGCCCGGAGTATCACGAATTCAGCCGCGAGGCGCAGCAGGCGTTCTGGCGTACCGGCTGGAAGCTCAGCCCGCAGAGTAACCGCATGGGTTACCGGCTGGAGGGGCGTAAGCTGAAACGCGAAAGCCCGCGTGAACTGCTGTCGCACGGCGTGATGCCGGGTGTGGTTCAGGTGCCGCCTAACGGGCAGCCCATCGTGCTGATGGCCGATGCGCAGACCACCGGCGGCTATCCGCGCATCGCCTCGGTTATCGAAGCCGATCTCTATCACCTGGCGCAAATCCGGCTGGGTGAGCCGATTCACTTTATTCACTGCACCCTGCCGGAAGCGATGCTGGCCCGTCAGCATCAGCAGCGCGCACTGGATCAGATGATGTGGGGACTCAATGAAGATTGATTTAAATGCTGATCTGGGCGAGGGCTGCGCCAGCGATCAGGCACTGCTGCAGCGGGTCAGTTCGGCCAATATCGCCTGCGGCTTTCACGCCGGGGATGCGCAGACCATGCTGCAGTCGGTGCGCTGGGCACAGGCTGCCGGTGTCGCGATTGGTGCGCATCCCGCCTTTCCCGATCGGGAGAACTTTGGCCGAAGCGCCATGCAGCTCCCGCCGGAAACAGTCTACGGCCAGATGATCTACCAGATCGGGGCGCTGAAAACGCTGGCGGAAAGCGAGGGTGCGCAGCTGATCCATGTGAAGCCGCACGGGATGCTGTATAACCAGGCCGCGGCCGATCCGGTGCTGGCTGACGCCATCGCCCGAGCCATCCGCGCGGTCGACAGCCAGCTGATCCTGGTAGGGCTGGCCAACAGCGAATCGATTCGGGCCGCGGCGCATTACGGTTTACGCACCCGGGAAGAGGTCTTTGCCGACCGGGGCTATCTCCGTTCCGGCGCACTGGTGCCACGCAGTGAACCCGGTGCGCTGATTGAAGATGAGCAGCAGGCGATCGAGCAGACGCTGACGATGGTGCAGCAGGGCAGGGTAAAAAGCATCACAGGAGAATGGGTAGCGGTGAAGGCGCAGACCGTCTGCCTGCACGGTGACGGTGCGCATGCCCTGCGGTTTGCGCAGCGGTTATGTGAGGCGTTTGCCCGTCAGCAGATTCGCGTCACCAGTGACTGAATAACAACCTTTAACCCGGCCCGTGCCGGGTTTTTCACTCTGAGGGAAAATCATGGAGAGTGCCGTAAATCTCTGGCCATTACTGGGCATTGCCGCCATCGTGATCGGCTTCGTTCTGCGTTTTAATCCGGTGCTGGTGGTGATCATCGCCGGGTTCGTGACCGGGCTGGCCGCGCTGATGCCGCTGGCAGATATTCTGGAAAAGCTGGGCGCGGGCTTTCTGAACACCCGCAATCTGCCGCTGATCCTGCTGCTGCCGCTGGCGGTGATTGGCCTGCTGGAGCGTCACGGGCTGAAAGAGCGGGCTCAGGCGTGGATTGCGCAGATTAAAACGGCCACCGCAGGCCGTCTGCTGATCGTCTATCTGTTTGTACGCGAAATCACCGCCGCGCTGGGGCTGACCAGCCTCGGCGGCCATCCGCAGATGGTGCGTCCGCTGCTGGCGCCGATGGCGGAAGGGGCAACAGAGAATCGCTATGGCGAGATCACACCTGAGTTGCGCCACCGTCTGCGCGCGATGTCGGCGGCGACCGACAACGTCGGCCTGTTCTTTGGCGAGGATATCTTCGTCGCCTTTGGTGCGATTATCTTTATGCATAACTTCATGCAGGAGTCCGCCGGGATCCAGACCGAACCGTTGCACATCGCGTTGTGGGGGATCCCGACCGCGGTGGCCGCGTTCCTGATCCACTCGGCTCGTCTGGTGCGACTGGACCGCCAGCTGGCGCGTGAGCTGCAGCGGCTGAACAGCCAGGCGATGAAGACCAAAGGAGGCGCATAATGTTCCAGCAACAGTATCTGATGTGGCTGGCAGGCATCATGCTGCTGGTGGTGGCGATCCTCTCCTGGCGCGATCGCGCGAATCCGCGCCGCCTGACGACCGGCCTGTTCTGGGCGCTGTATGGCCTGATATTCCTGATCGGTGACTGGACGGCAGATCTGCTGGGCCAGGGGCTGGGGTCGGCAGCGGCGGGCACCCGCACGCTGCACATCGCTGTCGGGGTCGTGGTGGTCATCATGGCGCTGATTGCGGGCCTGGGCGGCGTCCGGCTGGGACGCTATCATCAGCGCAGCGAAGAGGAGAAGCAGGCCAGCGCACAAAGTCTGCGCAATAAACTCTTCCTGCCCGCGCTGGCGATCCCGGTGGTCACCGTGGTCGGCGTGCTGGTGTTTAACCATATTCCCGGCCTGCAGGATTCGGTATTCGGACCCGGTAATCATGCAACGCTGGTGACGCTCTTTTCGATGATGGTCGGCTGTGTAGCGGGCTGGCTGGTGGCCCTGAAACTGACCCATGAAAAACCGGTGCAGTCGATGCAGGAGACCCGCCGCCTGCTGGATTCGATAGGCTGGGCCTTTATCCTGCCGCAGATCCTCGCCACCCTGGGGCTGCTGTTTACCAGCGCCGGTGTTGGCAGCGCGATTTCACATCTGACCCAGACCTGGCTGGCGGTGGACAATCGCCTGATTGCGGTCATCGTCTATGCCGTGGGCATGGCGCTGTTAACCATGATCATGGGCAACGCCTTCGCCGCCTTTCCGATTATCACCGCCGGCGTCGGCATCCCGATTCTGGTACTGCAGCACGGCGGCAACCCGGCGGTGATGGCGGCGATCGGCATGTTCTCCGGCTACTGTGGCACGCTGATGACGCCGATGGCGGCCAACTTCAATATTGTCCCGGCGGCGCTGCTGGAACTGCCCAACCGAAACGCGGTGATCAGGGCTCAGATTCCGACCGGTGTGCTACTGTTAATCGTTAACATTTTTCTGCTCTATTTCCTGATGTTTCTGTGAGGCAGCATGAAAACGGTCCTGATAACAGCCTTTGAACCTTTTGGCGGTGAAACGATTAATCCTTCATGGGAAGCGGTGCGGACGCTGGAGGGCAAAGCGATCGGCGGGGCGAAGATCGTCATCCGCCAGTTGCCCGTGATCTTCCGTGAGGTCCTCGGCGTGCTGAACCAGGCGCTGGAGGAGATCAGACCGGATGCGGTGCTGTCGGTAGGGCAGGCGGGCGGTCGCAGCGACATTACCGTCGAGCGTATCGGTATTAATGTCGACGACGCCCGTATCCCGGATAACGCCGGGCATCAGCCCGTCGATGAACCCGTGGTTGCCGGCGGTCCGGCAGCCTATTTTTCGCGGCTGCCGATCAAAGCGATTGTCGCCGCGGTGCGGGAGGCGGGCATTCCGGCGTCGGTGTCGCAGACGGCGGGCACCTTTACCTGTAACCGGGTGATGTATGGCCTGCTGCACTGGCTTCAGCAGCAGGAGAGCCCGGCGCGGGGCGGCTTTATCCATATCCCTTATCTGCCTGAACAGGCGGCGCAGCACCCCGGCGCGCCGAGTATGGCGCTGGCGACCATTGTTCAGGCGCTGGAGATTGCTGTTCGGGTCACGCTGGAGACCGGTGACGATATTAAACAGGCTGGCGGTGCCACCCACTAAGAGGATGAAGGATGCCTGAAGGACCGGAAATCCGCCGCGTGGCGGATAAACTCGAAGCTGCCATTGTGGGGCAGCCGTTAACGGAAGCGTGGTTTGCGTTTCCACAGCTCAAAACCTATGAACCGGCATTAATTGGTGAGCAGGTGCAGGCCATTGAAACGCGGGGCAAGGCGCTGCTGACACATTTCAGCAACGGCCTGACGCTCTACAGCCATAACCAGCTTTATGGCATCTGGCGCATTGTAAAACCCGACACCGAACTCAATACCACCCGTCAGTTACGGGTACGGCTGGCGACAGCAGATAAAGCGATTCTGCTCTACAGCGCCTCCGATATTGAACTGCTTAACGCCGATACCCTGGGGGCGCACCCGTTCCTGAATCGCATCGGGCCGGATGTGCTGAGCAGTGCCCTGACCGTTGAAGAGGTGCGGGAGCGGCTGCTGTCGCCCCGTTTCCGGCGTCGTCAGTTCAGCGGTCTGCTGCTGGACCAGGCGTTTCTGGCCGGGCTGGGTAACTACCTGCGCGCCGAAATTCTCTGGCTGGCGCAGCTGCTGCCGCACCACCGGGCACAGGATCTGAGTGAAGATCAGCTGACTGCATTCAGCGAGGCGCTGCTGTCGGTGCCGCGGCACGCCTACCGGATGCGCGGCACCATGAAGAAATATCATGAGGAAGCGGCATTTCAGTTTGAGGTGTTTCATCGGCAGGGCAAAAAATGCCGGCGCTGTGGCACGGTCGTCGAGAAGGGCACGCTGTCGTCCCGGCCGTTCTACTGGTGTCCGGGGTGTCAGCGATAAGAAGAGGGATAAAGCGAGACGCGCAGGATCAGACGGTGGCAAAACGGGCGAAGTCTGCCGCGCGGGGAAGGGGGGCCGCTGAGAAAACCGTTCCGCGCCCGGAATAACACGCCGGGCGCGTTTTCAGATCGCGCAACGGACGCCCCTCTGGGCGGTGCGTAGCCCTGCGGAACGGGCGTGTCCGGGATAAGGGCTTTCACCCCTTTCCGAACTGCCCGTTCTCAGCGCAGGCGTACCGCGAAGCGTCCGGGTATGACAAACCCATCAGGCGGAGATCGCTCTCCGCCCTGGATCTTACTTCTTCAGCTGTGAGGTAAACTCGCGCTCGGTATAACCGGTGTAGAGCTGGCGCGGACGGGCAATCTTCATGCCTTCGTCGTGCATCTCTTTCCAGTGCGCAATCCAGCCAACGGTACGGGCCATCGCGAAGATCACCGTAAACATGGAGGAAGGAATACCCATCGCTTTCAGGATAATACCGGAGTAGAAGTCCACGTTTGGATAGAGTTTACGCTCGATGAAGTAGGGGTCGTTCAGCGCAATGTGTTCCAGCTCCATCGCCACTTCCAGCAGGTCATCCTTCATCCCCAGCTCATTCAGCACTTCATGGCAGGTATCGCGCATCACGGTCGCACGCGGATCGTAGTTTTTGTAAACGCGGTGACCAAAGCCCATCAGACGGAAGGAGTCATTCTTATCTTTGGCGCGCTTAATAAACTCAGGAATATGCTCAACGTTGCTGATCTCTTCCAGCATACGCAGGGTCGCTTCGTTGGCACCCCCGTGCGCCGGTCCCCACAGGGAGGCGATACCCGCGGCAATACAGGCAAACGGATTCGCGCCGCTGGAACCGGCGGTACGGACGGTTGAGGTGGAGGCGTTCTGCTCATGGTCCGCGTGCAGGATCAGGATACGGTCCATTGCGCGTTCCAGCACCGGGTTCACCTTGTACTCTTCGCACGGCGTGGCGAACATCATATGCAGGAAGTTACCTGCGTAAGAGAGGTCGTTGCGCGGATAGACAAAAGGCTGGCCGATAGAATATTTGTAACACATCGCCGCCATGGTCGGCATTTTCGACAGCAGACGGAATGCCGCGATTTCGCGGTGGCGCTCAATGTTTACATCCAGTGAATCGTGATAAAACGCTGCCAGTGCGCCGGTCACACCACACATGACGGCCATCGGGTGAGAGTCACGACGAAAACCGTGGAACAGACGGGTAATCTGCTCATGGATCATGGTGTGACGGGTAACGGTGGTACGGAACTCGTCGAACTGCTTCTGGTTCGGCGCTTCGCCATTCAGCAGGATGTAACAGACTTCCAGATAGTTAGAGTGGGTAGCCAGCTCAGAAATCGGGAAACCACGGTGCAGCAGGATGCCTTCATCACCATCGATGAAAGTGATTTTAGATTCGCAGGACGCTGTAGAAGTGAAACCGGGATCGAAGGTGAACAGGCCACTTGAACCCAGAGCGCGGACATCAACCACATCCTGGCCCAGCGTGCCCTTCAGCACGTCCAGCTCCACCGATGTTCCATCTTGCAGGGTTAGCGTTACTTTTTTATCTGTCATTTTCGTCTCCATAGCGCCTTATGTAGGTAAGGATCTTTAGACACCTGAAACGCGTTCATGTTGCGGTTGGCAAAACTACACAGTATCACTCTGCGGGGGTAAAGCGGGTGCAGGGTACAGAGTGAGCGGCGCGTTCCACGGGAGGAACCGGTGAGCCATGGACATGCTGCATATCGCGGTTGTTAAAGATCCGGTCAGGATATAACTTCTTGGTAACCAATAACCTGATGCTTTTTAATGCTCATTATCGCAATGTTACATAACTTGCGCTTAGGGGAAAGTGTATCCCCATAACTTTTGTGCATCATAGGAATTTACAGGCTTAGTTTGTAACTGAATTGTTGAACTATTGTCAAATCAGATAATTAAAATTGTATCAATTGTGAAAATCGTGAGTCTGATCACTGTTCTACCCAAAATATACCAAAGAGTTTGTAGGGGAATTGTAATCAGAATGTGATCCTCCTATACTTCCGCCAGGTCTCCGGAACACCCTGACACCAGGAGCCACCCAGCGTTTACTACCGCGTCACTTAACACTGGATGTTGCTTTTTTGGTGACGGTTAAAGTCTGCCACGCGTTGTGAATAGACTCCGCCTCAGGTCCGGAGGAAGCAAAATAAAAAAAGGCTGTGTGGGCAAAACCGTGAAAAAACAAAGACCTGTCAACTTGGATCTCTCGACGATCCGGTTTCCCGTTACTGCAATATCGTCCATTCTTCACCGCGTCTCCGGCGTCATCACCCTGGTTGCTATTGGCATCCTGCTGTGGCTGCTCGGTCTCTCTCTCTCCTCTCCTGAAGGTTTCCAGCATGCTGCGTCCATTATGGATGGCTTCTTCGCGAAGTTCATCATGTGGGGCATCCTGACTGCGCTGGCCTATCACGCGGTGAGCGGGATTCGTCATATGTTGATGGATTTTGGTTATCTGGCTGAAACGCTGCAGGCTGGTAAGCGCTCAGCGCATATATCTTTTGTGATCACTGTCGTGCTGGCAATTCTGGCGGGAGTCCTCGTATGGTAAGCAATGCATCCGCGTTGGGTCGCAACGGCATTCAGGACTGGCTGCTGCTGCGGGCAACTGCAATTCTCATTACACTCTACATCGTCTACATCCTCGGTTTCGTGGTGATGACAGACACGCTGACCTATGACCTGTGGCGTGGCTTCTTCGCTTCTGCCTTCACCAAAGTGTTCACGCTGCTGACGCTGTTTTCTATCCTGATCCACGGCTGGATTGGAATGTGGCAGGTGTTAACAGACTACGTTAAATCGCTGCCAACCCGTCTGTTGTTGCAGTTTGTGATTGTCGTGGCGCTGTTGTGGTATGCGATTTATGGCTTTGTTGTGGTGTGGGGTGTGTAAATGAGTTTGCCAATCAGAGAGTTTGATGCCGTGGTGATCGGCGCAGGTGGCGCAGGCATGCGTGCCGCACTGCAAATCTCCCAGGGCGGCCAGAGTTGTGCGCTGCTGTCTAAAGTTTTCCCGACCCGTTCCCACACCGTTTCTGCGCAGGGCGGTATCACCGTTGCGCTGGGTAACACCCATGAAGATAACTGGGAATGGCACATGTACGACACCGTCAAAGGTTCCGACTATATCGGTGACCAGGACGCGATCGAATATATGTGTAAAACCGGCCCGGAAGCGATTCTGGAGCTGGAGCACATGGGCCTGCCGTTTTCCCGTCTGGAAGATGGTCGCGTCTATCAGCGTCCGTTTGGTGGCCAGTCGAAGAACTTCGGTGGCGAGCAGGCAGCGCGTACCGCGGCCGCCGCTGACCGCACGGGTCATGCCCTGCTGCACACCCTCTATCAGCAGAACCTGAAGAACAAAACCACTATCTTCTCGGAGTGGTATGCGCTGGATCTGGTGAAAAACGCCGATGGCGCGGTGGTCGGCTGTACGGCTATCTGCATCGAAACCGGCGAAACGGTCTACTTCAAAGCGAAAGCAACCATTCTGGCGACCGGCGGCGCTGGCCGTATCTATCAGTCCACCACCAATGCCCACATCAACACCGGAGACGGCGTGGGTATGGCGCTGCGTGCAGGTGTGCCGGTGCAGGATATGGAGATGTGGCAGTTCCACCCGACCGGCATCGCGGGCGCGGGCGTCCTGGTGACCGAAGGCTGCCGTGGTGAAGGTGGCTATCTGCTGAACAAACATGGCGAACGCTTCATGGAGCGTTATGCGCCAAACGCTAAAGACCTGGCGGGCCGCGACGTGGTTGCGCGCTCGATGATGATCGAAATCCGTGAAGGTCGCGGCTGTGACGGTCCGTGGGGGCCGCACATCAAACTGAAACTCGACCACCTGGGTAAAGAGGTGCTGGAATCCCGTCTGCCGGGCATCCTTGAGCTGTCGCGCACCTTTGCGCACGCCGACCCGATTAAAGAGCCGATTCCGGTGATCCCGACCTGCCACTACATGATGGGCGGTATTCCGACCAAAGTGACCGGCCAGGCGCTGCGCGTCAATGAGCAGGGCGAAGATGTGGTGATCCCGGGCCTGTTCGCCGTCGGCGAAATCGCCTGTGTGTCGGTGCACGGTGCTAACCGTCTGGGTGGTAACTCACTGCTCGACCTGGTGGTCTTTGGCCGTGCGGCCGGCCTGCATCTGCTGGAGAGTATTCAGGAGCAGGGCGAACTGCGCGATGCCACCCAGGATGAGATTGATGTGGCGATGGCACGCTTCAACCGCTGGGAAAACAACACCACCGGTGAAGACCCGGTTGAAATTCGTAAAGCGCTGCAGCGCTGCATGCAGAACAACTTCTCAGTGTTCCGCGAAGGCGAGGCGATGGCCCAGGGACTGGAAGAGCTGAAAGAGATTCGTCAGCGCCTGAAATCCGCCCGTCTGGATGACCGCTCACCGGATTTCAACACCCAGCGTATTGAGTGTCTGGAGCTGGACAACCTGATGGAGACGGCGTATGCCACGGCGGTGGCGGCGAACTACCGCACCGAGAGCCGCGGTGCCCATAGTCGCTTCGACTTCCCGGATCGTGATGATGAAAACTGGCTGTGCCACAGTCTTTATGTCCCGGAAACCGAAAGCATGACGCGCCGTGAGGTGAACATGCAGCCGAAACTGCGCGCGGCCTTCCCGCCGAAAGTGCGTACCTACTAATTTCGGAGACGATCATGAGACTTGAGTTTTCAATTTATCGCTACAATCCGGACGTTGACGACAAGCCACGGATGCAGGATTACACCCTGGAATCGGAAGATGGCCGCGACATGATGCTGCTGGACGCGCTGATTCGCCTGAAAGAGAAAGATCCAACGCTGGCCTTTCGTCGCTCCTGCCGTGAAGGCGTCTGCGGCTCTGATGGCCTCAACATGAACGGCAAAAACGGCCTGGCCTGTATCACGCCGGTTTCGGCCCTGGGCAACGGCAAACAGAAAATTGTTATCCGTCCTTTACCCGGTCTGCCGGTGGTACGCGACCTGGTCGTGGACATGAGCCAGTTTTATGCTCAATATGAGAAAATTAAGCCTTTCCTGTTGAATAATGGGGAAAATCCGCCAGCACGCGAGCATCTGCAGTCACCGGATGAGCGTGAGCACCTGGATGGCCTGTATGAATGTATTCTCTGTGCCTGCTGCTCTACCTCATGCCCGTCATTCTGGTGGAACCCTGAGAAGTTCATCGGTCCGGCCGGTCTGCTGGCCGCGTATCGCTTCCTGATTGACAGCCGCGACACCGAAACTGAGTCGCGTCTCGACAATCTGAACGATGCGTTCAGCGTATTCCGCTGCCATAGCATCATGAACTGTGTGAGCGTCTGTCCGAAAGGGCTGAACCCGACGCGCGCCATCGGCCATATCAAGTCGATGCTGCTGCAGCGCGGCGCATAGTTACTCTCTGCCGGGAACCTCAGGTTCCCGGTGTTTTACGGAAGCCTCTGTAAGCGCGGTGATGACCACGTTTACAAAGGTTCCCTTACGGGCCACGCGCGCTGCGCAGAGTGCTCGTATCGCTGAACTCACTACGGCAAACCGCGAAAGCGGCAACAAATGAAACCTCAAAAAAGCATAGCAATGCTTAAGGGATCACAATGCAGAACAGCGCGATGAAGCCCTGGCTGGACTCTTCCTGGCTGGCCGGCGCGAATCAGTCTTACATAGAGCAGCTCTATGAGGATTTCCTGACCGATCCTGACTCTGTCGATGCAGTGTGGCGCTCGATGTTCCAACAGTTACCGGGCACCGGAATGAAACCTGAGCAGTTTCACTCCACCACACGTGAGTACTTCCGTCGCCTGGCGAAAGACGCATCTCGTTACACCTCATCTCTCTCCGATCCGGAAACCAACTCCAAGCAAGTGAAAGTGCTGCAGCTGATTAACGCGTTTCGTTTCCGCGGCCATCAGCATGCCAATCTTGATCCGCTCGGCCTGTGGAAACAGGATCGGGTCGCCGATCTCGATCCCGCTTTTCACGATCTGACTGAGGCCGATTTTCAGGAAAGCTTTAACGTCGGCTCTTTCGCCATCGGCAAAGAGACCATGAAGCTGGCCGATCTCTTCGAGGCGCTGACTCAGACTTACTGCGGCTCAATCGGTGCGGAGTATATGCACATCAACAACACGGACGAGAAACGCTGGATCCAGCAGCGTCTTGAATCCGTCGCAGGCCGTGCAGCGTTCAGCAACGAAGAGAAGAAAGGTTTCCTGAAAGAGCTGACCGCAGCAGAAGGGCTGGAGAAATACCTGGGCGCGAAATTCCCGGGTGCCAAACGCTTCTCGCTGGAAGGCGGCGATGCGTTAGTGCCAATGCTGCGCGAGATGATCCGTCACGCCGGTAAAAGCGGCACCCGTGAAGTCGTACTGGGGATGGCACACCGTGGCCGTCTCAACGTGCTGATCAACGTGCTGGGCAAAAAACCGCAGGATCTGTTCGACGAGTTCGCCGGTAAGCATAAAGAGCATCTTGGCACCGGTGACGTGAAGTATCACATGGGCTTCTCCTCAGACGTGGAAACCGAAGGCGGCCTGGTTCACCTGGCGCTGGCGTTTAACCCGTCGCACCTGGAGATCGTCAGCCCGGTGGTCATGGGATCTGTCCGCGCCCGTCTGGATCGTCTGGATGAGCCTGCCAGCAATAAAGTCTTACCGATCACCATTCACGGTGATGCGGCCGTGATCGGCCAGGGCGTGGTGCAGGAAACCCTGAACATGTCTCAGGCGCGCGGTTATGAAGTGGGCGGCACCGTTCGCATCGTCATCAACAACCAGGTTGGCTTCACCACCTCCAACCCGAAAGATGCGCGTTCGACCCCTTACTGCACCGACATCGGCAAAATGGTGCTGGCCCCGATCTTCCACGTCAACGCGGACGACCCGGAAGCGGTGGCGTTTGTCACCCGTCTGGCGCTCGACTACCGCAACACCTTCAAGCGTGATGTATTTATCGACCTGGTCTGCTATCGCCGTCATGGTCACAACGAGGCGGATGAGCCAAGTGCGACTCAGCCGCTGATGTACCAGAAAATCAAAAAGCATCCGACGCCGCGCAAAATCTACGCCGACCGTCTGGAAAGCGAAGCCGTTGCCACGCAGGAAGATGCGACCGAGATGGTCAATCTTTATCGCGATGCGCTGGATGCGGGCGAGTGTGTGGTGCCGGAATGGCGTCCGATGAGCCTGCACTCCTTTACCTGGTCGCCTTATCTCAACCATGAGTGGGACGAGCCTTATCCGGCCCAGGTTGAGTTAAAACGTCTGAAGGAGCTGGCGCTGCGTATCAGCCATGTGCCTGAAGAGGTGGAAGTGCAGTCGCGTGTCGCCAAAATCTATAACGACCGTCGTCTGATGGCTGAAGGTGAGAAAGCCTTTGACTGGGGCGGCGCGGAAAACCTGGCCTACGCCACCCTGGTGGATGAGGGCATTCCGGTACGCCTGTCGGGCGAAGATAGCGGTCGCGGCACCTTCTTCCATCGCCATGCAGTGATCCACAACCAGTCAAACGGTTCGACCTATACCCCTCTGCACCATGTGCACAGCGGCCAGGGTCAGTTCAAAGTCTGGGACTCCGTGCTCTCTGAAGAGGCGGTACTGGCGTTCGAATATGGCTACGCCACCGCAGAGCCGCGCATCCTGACCATCTGGGAAGCGCAGTTTGGTGACTTTGCCAACGGTGCTCAGGTTGTTATCGATCAGTTCATCAGCTCCGGCGAGCAGAAGTGGGGCCGGATGTGTGGCCTGGTTATGCTGCTGCCGCACGGTTATGAAGGTCAGGGCCCGGAGCACTCCTCGGCGCGTCTGGAGCGTTATCTGCAGCTTTGTGCAGAGCAGAACATGCAGGTCTGCGTGCCATCCACGCCAGCGCAGGTTTACCATATGCTGCGTCGTCAGGCGCTGCGCGGTATGCGTCGCCCGCTGATCGTGATGTCACCGAAATCGCTGCTGCGTCACCCGCTGGCAATCTCCACACTGGATGAGCTGGCGAATGGCAGCTTCCAGCCAGCCATTGGTGAGATCGACGATCTGGATCCACAGGGCGTGAAACGTGTCGTGCTCTGTTCCGGTAAAGTCTATTACGATCTGCTGGAGCAGCGTCGTAAAAACGAGCAGACCGATGTGGCTATCGTCCGCATCGAGCAGCTTTATCCGTTCCCGCACCAGGCGGTGCAGGAAGCATTAAAAGCGTATTCTCACGTACAGGACTTTGTCTGGTGCCAGGAAGAGCCGCTGAATCAGGGCGCCTGGTATTGCAGTCAGCATCACTTCCGTGAAGTTGTGCCGTTTGGTGCCACTTTACGTTATGCCGGCCGCCCGGCCTCGGCCTCACCGGCCGTGGGTTACATGTCCGTACACCAACAACAGCAGCAAGACCTGGTTAATGACGCGCTGAACGTTAATTAATTAAAAGGAAAGATAATGAGTAGCGTAGATATTCTCGTTCCCGACCTGCCTGAATCGGTTGCCGATGCCTCAGTGGCAACCTGGCACAAAAAACCAGGCGATGCCGTCACGCGCGATGAAGTGCTGGTTGAAATCGAAACCGATAAAGTGGTGCTGGAAGTGCCAGCCGCTGCTGACGGTATCCTGGAAGCCGTTCTGGAAGAAGAGGGCGCCACCGTCACTTCCCGCCAGATCCTGGGTCGCCTGAAAGAGGGCAACAGTGCCGGTAAAGAGACCAGCGCGAAGTCTGAAAGCAAAGAGTCTACCCCGGCTCAGCGTCAGACCGCGTCTCTGGAAGAAGAGAGCAACGATGCGCTCAGCCCGGCGATTCGCCGCCTGATTGCCGAGCACAACCTGGATGCCTCGCAGATCAAAGGCAGCGGTGTGGGCGGACGTCTGACCCGCGAAGATGTTGAAAAACATCTGGCGAACGCGCCAAAGGCCAGCAGCGCCGCACCGGCAGCGGATAGCGCCGCGGTCCAGCAGCCTGTTGCGAATCGCAGCGAAAAACGCGTGCCGATGACGCGTCTGCGCAAGCGCGTGGCCGAGCGTCTGCTGGAAGCGAAAAACAGCACCGCGATGCTGACGACCTTCAATGAAATCAACATGAAGCCGATCATGGACCTGCGTAAGCAGTATGGCGAGGCGTTTGAGAAGCGCCACGGCGTACGTCTGGGCTTTATGTCTTTCTACCTGAAAGCGGTAGTTGAAGCGCTGAAACGCTATCCGGAAGTGAATGCGTCTATCGATGGCGAAGATGTGGTCTACCACAACTACTTCGATGTCAGCATCGCCGTATCCACGCCGCGTGGCCTGGTGACACCGGTTCTGCGCGATGTGGATGCGCTGAGCATGGCGGACATTGAGAAGAAAATCAAAGAGCTGGCTGTGAAAGGCCGTGATGGCAAGCTGACCGTTGAAGATCTCACCGGCGGTAACTTCACCATCACCAACGGCGGCGTCTTTGGTTCACTGATGTCCACCCCGATCATCAACCCACCGCAGAGCGCCATCCTGGGTATGCACGCTATCAAAGATCGCCCGATGGCGGTCAATGGTCAGGTTGTCGTGCTGCCAATGATGTACCTGGCACTCTCTTATGACCACCGTCTGATCGATGGCCGCGAATCAGTGGGTTATCTGGTTGCAGTGAAAGAGATGCTGGAAGATCCGGCGCGCCTGCTGCTGGATGTCTGATTTTCACCGGGCGCGCCTCGCGCGCCCAACCTCATTACTCTTTTCAGACCTGAATGGATAGAACATCATGAACTTACACGAATACCAGGCGAAACAGCTGTTTGCACGGTATGGCATGCCGGCACCAACGGGTTACGCCTGTACTACACCACGCGAAGCGGAAGAAGCAGCCTCTAAAATTGGCGCAGGCCCGTGGGTAGTTAAATGTCAGGTTCATGCCGGTGGCCGCGGTAAAGCGGGCGGTGTGAAAGTGGTTAACAGCAAAGAAGAGATCCGTGCTTTTGCTGAGAACTGGCTGGGCAAGCGCCTGGTAACCTATCAGACAGATGCAAACGGTCAGCCGGTTAACCAGATTCTGGTGGAAGCGGCGACAGATATCGATCAGGAGCTCTACCTGGGCGCCGTGGTCGATCGCGCGACGCGTCGCGTCATTTTCATGGCCTCTACTGAAGGTGGCGTGGAAATTGAGAAAGTCGCGGAAGAGACCCCGCACCTGATCCACAAAATGGCGCTGGACCCGCTGACCGGGCCACAGCCATATCAGGGCCGCGAACTGGCCTTCAAACTGGGCCTGACCGGTAAGCTGGTTGGTCAGTTCACCAAGATCTTCATGGGTCTGGCGACGCTGTTCCTGGAGCGCGACCTGGCGATGGTTGAAATCAACCCGCTGGTCATCACTAAACAGGGCGATCTGATCTGTCTGGATGGCAAACTGGGTGCCGATGGCAATGCGCTGTTCCGTCAGCCAGAGCTGCGCGAAATGCGCGATCCAAGCCAGGAAGACCCGCGTGAAGCCCATGCTACGCAGTGGGAACTGAACTATGTTGCGCTGGAAGGCAACATCGGTTGTATGGTTAACGGCGCAGGCCTGGCGATGGGCACCATGGACATCGTTAAGCACCACGGCGGTCAGCCAGCCAACTTCCTGGATGTCGGCGGCGGCGCAACCAAAGAGCGCGTAACCGAAGCCTTCAAAATCATCCTGTCTGACGATGCGGTGAAAGCCGTCTTCGTAAACATCTTCGGCGGCATCGTACGCTGCGACCTGATTGCCGACGGCATCATCGGCGCCGTCGCTGAAGTGGGTGTGAACGTGCCGGTAGTGGTACGTCTGGAAGGTAACAACGCCGAGCTGGGCGCCCAGAAACTGGCGGACAGCGGTCTGAACATCATTGCAGCAACCAGCCTGACAGACGCCGCACAGCGTGTTGTTGCTGCCGCGGAGGGTAAATAATGTCCATTCTGATCGACAAAAACACCAAAGTCATCTGCCAGGGTTTCACTGGCGGCCAGGGGACTTTCCACTCTGAGCAGGCGCTGGCCTATGGTACGCAACTGGTTGGCGGCGTGACCCCAGGTAAAGGCGGCACCACCCATCTCGGCCTGCCGGTGTTCAACACCGTGCGCGAAGCGGTAGAAGCCACCGGCGCCACCGCCACCGTGATCTACGTTCCGGCGCCTTTCTGCAAAGATGGCATCCTGGAAGCGATCGAAGCGGGCATCAAACTGATCATCACCATCACCGAAGGCATCCCGACGCTGGATATGCTGACCGTGAAAATGAAGCTGGATGAAGCGGGCGTGCGGATGATCGGTCCAAACTGCCCGGGCGTCATTACTCCAGGCGAATGCAAAATCGGCATCATGCCGGGCCACATTCACCAGCCGGGCCGCGTCGGCATCGTTTCCCGTTCCGGTACCCTGACGTATGAAGCGGTTAAGCAGACCACCGATATCGGTTACGGTCAGTCCACCTGCGTCGGCATCGGCGGTGACCCGATTCCGGGCTCTAACTTCATCGACATCCTGAAAATGTTCCAGGACGATCCGCAGACGGAAGCGATCGTGATGATCGGTGAGATCGGCGGCAGCGCAGAAGAAGAAGCGGCTGCTTTCATCAAAGAGCATGTGACCAAGCCAGTGGTTGGCTACATCGCAGGTGTGACTGCGCCGAAAGGCAAGCGTATGGGTCACGCCGGTGCGATCATCGCCGGTGGTAAAGGCACCGCAGATGAGAAGTTTGCTGCGCTGGAAGCCGCAGGCGTGAAAACCGTTCGCAGCCTGGCGGACATTGGTGACGCGGTGAAAGCCGTTTTACCTGCTCGCTGAGTCTGATCGGCAGAGTGTAAGAAGCCACCTTCGGGTGGCTTTTTTTATGGGCGAAATGAACAGAACGACCGCCGTCAGCGGCGAGGGGAGGGGATGTCAGCTGACCATCACGCCCTCTGTTACGTTAACAGATAGTGACAATAGTAAATTATTATTCCACTCCATAGTTCATTAATGACATCTCATTAACAAGAAACCTACCCGACTCTATCTGGAAACTTATTGCGTTAATCCAGATCAATTAATCGCGATTTATATCCAACTATTCCGCTGGCAAAGCGCAGCGTTAAGGGCGTAAATTGCGCTGCATCAATCCAGCCTTTTACATACATTTTCAAACGTCTGCTCATCCCGGGATGACACCCGCTTTCTCCTGTTTAAGCACGCGTTAATGAAAGCGTGGATTGACAATTCTCAGAGCTGCTTTATTCGCGACTCCCCTGGTCGGGCAGCTCACAGCCCTGTTCTGCGGGTAATAAAAACTGGAATTAATAAACAGCTGTTCCTGACTCTGATTACGTCCGAATGTAACGCGCGCGTGACGGAGGCAAAAGCGAGGAGCAAGGAGTCCTTATGTTAGATATCGTCGAGCTGTCGCGGTTACAGTTTGCCTTAACGGCGATGTACCATTTTCTGTTCGTCCCTTTAACGCTGGGTATGGCGTTTTTGCTGGCGATCATGGAAACGGTCTATGTCCTGAGCGGCAAACAGATTTATAAAGATATGACCAAATTCTGGGGCAAGTTATTTGGCATTAACTTTGCGCTGGGTGTGGCCACCGGACTGACCATGGAATTTCAGTTCGGGACAAACTGGTCCTATTACTCTCACTACGTCGGCGATATCTTTGGCGCGCCGCTCGCTATCGAAGGGCTGATGGCGTTCTTCCTGGAGTCCACCTTCGTCGGCTTGTTCTTCTTTGGCTGGGATCGGCTGGGTAAAGTGCAGCACATGGCGGTCACCTGGCTGGTGGCGCTGGGTTCAAACATGTCTGCCCTGTGGATTCTGGTCGCCAACGGCTGGATGCAGAACCCCATCGCCTCTGAATTCAATTTCGAAACCATGCGCATGGAGATGGTGAGCTTTTCCCAGCTGGTACTTAATCCGGTGGCGCAAGTGAAATTCGTTCACACCGTGGCGGCGGGTTACACCACCGGGGCGATGTTTATTCTCGGCATCAGTGCCTGGTACATGCTGAAAGGCCGCGACCTCGCCTTCGCGAAACGCTCCTTCGCTATCGCGGCCAGCTTTGGCATGGCAGCAGTGCTCTCCGTGATTCTGCTGGGCGACGAATCGGGCTATGAGATGGGCGACGTGCAGAAAACCAAGCTGGCCGCTATCGAAGCGGAGTGGGATACCCAGCCAGCACCCGCCTCCTTCACCCTGTTTGGCCTGCCCGATCAGGCAACGCAGGAGAACCGCTATGCCGTGCAGATCCCCTGGCTGCTGGGTCTGATCGCCACCCGTTCTGTCGATAAGCCGGTGACCGGCCTGAAAGATCTGATGGCGCAGCATGAAGTCCGCATCCGTAACGGTATGAAAGCCTACACCCTGCTGAATGAACTGCGCAGTGGCAGCCAGGATCCGGCGGTGCGTGACGCCTTTAACCAGCACAAACAGGATCTCGGCTACGGCCTGCTGCTGAAACGCTATACCGACAACGTGGCGGATGCGACAGAAGCGCAGATCAAACAGGCAACGCAGGACTCCATCCCGCGCGTTGCGCCGCTCTACTTCGCGTTCCGCATCATGGTGCTGTGTGGCGTGCTGCTGCTGGGCATTATCACCCTCTCATTCTGGAGCGTAATACGTAATCGCGTAGGCAAAAACCGCCTGTTACTCAAGGCGGCGCTGTTCGGGATCCCGCTTCCCTGGATTGCCGTGGAGTCGGGCTGGTTCGTGGCGGAATATGGTCGTCAGCCCTGGGCAATCGGTGAGATCCTGCCGACCGCGGTAGCCAACTCCTCGCTGACCACCGGCGATCTGCTGTTCTCGATGATCCTGATCTGCGGACTCTACACGCTGTTCCTGGTGGCTGAGATGTATCTGATGTTTAAATTCGCCCGTCTGGGGCCGAGCAGCCTGAAAACCGGGCGTTATCACCATGAGCAGATCACGGCAACCCCCCGGCCGGTGCAGGGATAAGGAGAGCGACCATGTTTGATTATGAAGTTCTGCGCTTTGTCTGGTGGCTGTTGATTGGCGTGCTGCTGATCGGTTTCGCGGTCGCCGATGGGTTTGATATGGGCGTCGGGATGCTGACGCGTATCCTGGGACGCACCGACACCGAACGGCGCGTCATGATTAACAGCATCGCCCCTCACTGGGACGGTAACCAGGTCTGGCTGATCACCGCGGGCGGTGCGCTGTTTGCGGCCTGGCCGATGGTCTACGCGGCGGCCTTCTCCGGCTTCTATGTGGCGATGATTCTGGTGCTGGCGTCGCTGTTCTTCCGCCCGGTCGGCTTTGATTATCGTTCGAAGATTGAAGACACCCGCTGGCGCGCGGCCTGGGACTGGGGCATCTTCATTGGCAGTTTTGTGCCGCCGCTGGTGATCGGTGTGGCGTTCGGCAACCTGCTGCAGGGGGTCCCCTTCCATGCCGATGAGTATCTGCGTCTGTTCTACACCGGCAACTTCTTCCAGCTGCTGAATCCGTTCGGGCTGCTGGCGGGTGTGGTGAGCGTCGCGATGATTCTGGCGCAGGGCGCAACATATCTGCAGATGCGCACCACGGGTGAGCTGCATCTGCGCGCACGCACCGCCGCGCAGCTTGCCGCGCTGGTGATGATGGTCTGCTTTATTCTGGCGGGCGTCTGGGTCAACTATGGCATTCCGGGCTATGTCGTCACCAGCACAATGGATCACTTCGCGGCCTCGAACCCGTTGGGTAAAACCGTGGTGCGCGAAGCGGGGGCCTGGATGGTCAACTTCCGCCAGCATCCTGCGCTGTGGCTGTTCCCGCTGCTGGGCGTGGTGCTTCCGCTGCTGACGATTCTCTGCTCACGGATGGAGAAGGGCGCCTGGGCGTTCCTGTTCTCCTCACTGACGCTGGCCTGCGTCATCATGACCGCGGGCATTGCAATGTTTCCGTTTATTATGCCCTCCAGCACCGTGCCGGGCGTCAGTCTGACGATGTGGGATGCGACCTCCAGCCTGCTGACGCTGCAGACCATGACTGTGGCCGCCGTGATCTTCGTGCCGATCATTCTGGCTTACACCACCTGGTGCTACTGGAAGATGTTTGGCCGTATCACCAAAGAGCATATTGAAAGCAACAGTCACTCACTCTATTAATTAAGGAGATGTCGCATGTGGTATTTTGCCTGGATTCTTGGCACCCTGCTGGCCTGTGCTTTTGGTATTGTGACCGCGCTGGCGATTGAGCAGGCTGATGCACAGGATGAGCCGCGCTGATGCGTAAGCCCATCCGGATGCTCTACGACCTGATGGACAGGGGCCCGCTGCGGGCCCTTTCACTGCTGCTGGCGCTGGTCATGGCGGGGGCGGTGATGTGGGACCCGACGCGCTCTGGCAGCCAGGCGGGACCGTTGCCGGCGCTGCAGGGGCTGGTGCTGATCTGGGCGGTCTGCACCGGCGTGATCCACGGCGTGGGTTTCCGGCCACAGAAAAGCCGATGGCAGGCGCTCTTCACGCCGTTACCCGCCATGCTGGTATTGGGCCTGGCGCTTTACCGTTTTTACCTCTGAATCCCCGTCTCACCGGCGCTGACAGTGAATTTATGTCAGCGTCTGGTCAATAAATCTCCCTGAAATCGTTCCGTTTGTTACGGAGCGATAATTATTTTCGTCTGGCTCTGGCGACCCATTCCCAACCCCAATTCTCTTGCGTATAGTAGCAACGTTTAAAACGAGGCCGGGATGTAGAGTGAGTACAACGCTGTTTCGCTGGCCGGTTCGGGTCTATTACGAAGACACTGATGCCGGTGGTGTGGTTTATCACGCCAGCTATATCGCTTTTTATGAACGAGCACGTACCGAAATGTTGCGCCAGCACCATTTCAGTCAGCAGACGCTGTTAGAGCAGCAGGTCGCTTTTGTGGTGCGGCGTATAACGGTGGACTATCTGGCGGCGGCGCGTCTTGATGACCTTCTGGAGATCCAGAGCGAAGTGACATCAATGACACGGGCTACCATGACGTTCACGCAACGTATCGTGAATACTGAAGGCAAAGTGCTCAATGAGGCAGAAGTCCTGATTGCCTGCATTAACCCACATCTGATGAAGCCGATTGCGCTTCCCAAGTCTATTGTCGCGGAGTTCAAGCAGTGACTGACATGAACATTCTTGATTTGTTCCTGAAGGCGAGCCTTCTGGTCAAACTTATCATGTTGATTTTGATCGGCTTTTCTATTGCCTCCTGGGCCATCATTATTCAGCGCACACGCATTCTGAATGCGGCAGGCAGAGAAGCGGAGGCGTTTGAAGACAAGTTCTGGTCCGGCATCGAGCTTTCCCGTCTTTATCATGAGAGCCAGGAGCGTCGGGATGAGCTGGCAGGCTCTGAACAGATCTTCTACTCCGGCTTTAAAGAGTTTGCCCGACTGCATCGCGCCAACAATCATGCGCCGGAAGCCGTCATCGAAGGGGCCAGCCGTGCGATGCGCATCTCCATGAACCGCGAGCTGGAAGCGCTGGAAAGCCATATCCCGTTCCTCGGCACCGTGGGCTCCATCAGTCCCTATATCGGGCTGTTCGGTACGGTCTGGGGGATCATGCACGCCTTTATCGCGCTGGGCGCGGTAAAACAGGCGACGCTGCAGATGGTGGCACCCGGCATCGCCGAAGCACTGATTGCGACTGCGATCGGCCTGTTTGCCGCGATTCCGGCGGTCATGGCGTACAACCGTCTGAACCAGCGCGTCAACAAACTGGAGCAGGGCTACGACAACTTCATGGAAGAGTTCACTGCCATCCTGCATCGCCAGGCTTTCTCCAGCGATAGCGCTAAGTAAATAGAGGTTAATGATGGCCAGAGTACGTGGTCGCAAAAGCCGCGACCTGAAGTCGGAAATCAACATCGTTCCGCTCCTGGACGTCCTGTTGGTGCTGTTGCTGATCTTCATGGCAACGGCGCCCATTATTACCCAGAGCGTGGAAGTGGATCTGCCCGATGCGACCGACTCGAAAACCGTTTCCAGCGATGATAATCCGCCGGTGATTGTTGAAGTCGCGGGCGTAGGGCAATACAGCCTGGTCGTGGATCATGACCGCATGGATCAACTTCCGCCAGAGCAGGTGATCAGCGAAGCGCAGCGTCGGCTGGAGGCGAATCCTAAGACGGTCTTTTTAATCGGGGGCGCGAAAGAGGTGCCTTACGATGAAATTATTAAAGCGCTGAACCTGCTGCACCAGGCGGGTGTTAAATCTGTCGGTTTGATGACGCAGCCGATTTAAAATCGAACCGTTTTTTGGGAACCGAGTGTGTCGAAGGCAACCGAGCAAAACGAGAAGTTAAAGCGCGCGATAATCATTTCGGTGATTCTGCATATCGTGCTGATCGCGCTGCTGATATGGAGCTCGTTTAATGAGCACATTGACCCCAGCAGTGCGGGGGGCGGCGGCGGGGATATTGATGCGGTCATGGTCGATCCCGGTGCCGTTGTCAGTCAATACAATCGTCAGCAGAACCAGCAGAGCGACAGTCAGCGTGCTGAGCAGCAGCGTAAAAAGCAGGCGCAGCAGCAGGCTGAAGAGCTGCAGCAGAAACAGGCTGCTGAACAGCAGCGTCTGAAAGCGCTGGAGAAAGAGCGCTTAGCGGCGCAGGAAACGGCGAAAGAAGAGGCTAAGCAGCAGGCGGCCCAGCAGAAAGCGGCAGAAGAGGCGGCGAAGCAGGCGCAGGAGCAGCAGAAAACGGCTGAAGCGGCGGCGGCGAAAGCCAAAGCCGAGGCAAAAGCTCAGGCGGATGCCCAGGCCAAAGCCGCTGCCGAAGAGGCGAAGCAGGCGGCAGCCGAAGCAAAAAAGCAGGCTGATCAGCAGGCCAAAGCCGCCGCAGCGGCGGTGGCCAAAGAGAAAGCCGTAGCCGAAGCGAAGGCTAAATCGGAAGCGGATGCCAAAGCGGCCGCCGAAGCCAAAGCAAAAGCCGCTGCCGACGCGAAAGCCAAAGCGGCGGAAGAGGCCAAAGCGAAGGCCGCCGAAGCCAAAGCCAAAGCGGCGGAAGAGGCGAAAGAAAAAGCTGCCGAGGCAGCCAAAGAGAAAGCCGCCGAAGCGGCCAAAGCGAAAGCCGAAGCGGCGAAAGAGGCCGCGAAAGAGAAGGCCGAAGCCGCAGCGAAAGCCAAAGCGGATGCGGCCGCAAAAGCCAAAGCGGATGCCGCGGCAAAAGCCAAAGCTGACGCGAAAGCGAAAGCGGCCGCCGATGCGGCGAATGACAGCGACGTCGATGATTTACTGGGCGGCCTGACGTCCGGTAAAAATGCACCGAAAAGCGGTGCCTCCGGTGGCGCAGCAGGGCAGGGAAACCAGAAGAAAGCCGGTGCAACAGGCGCGGAAATCAACTCCTACATGGGACAGGTGGTCAGTGCGATTCAGAGCCGGTTCTATGATGCGGATCTCTATCGCGGAAAAACCTGTGATTTGCGGATTAAACTTGCGCCTGATGGATTGTTGATTGATGTTAAGGCAGAGGGGGGCGATCCTGCGCTCTGCCAGGCCGCGATTGCAGCCGCCAGACAGGCACGAATTCCGAAGCCGCCTTCGCAGGCGGTCTACGAAGTGTTTAAAAACGCCCCGATGCGTTTTAAACCGCAATAATGCAGTAACGGGCGGCAAGTTGATCTATGGTTAGCTTGCCGTACTAAGTCTTACTCGTGGTTTCCAGGAACAGTGCCAATTATCGTGGACTGAGGTTCAGATAAGGGAGATAAAATGAAGCAAGCTCTTCGCGTTACGTTAGGCTTTTTTATCCTGCTGTGGGCAGCCGTGCTGCATGCAGAGGTCCGGATTGAGATCACCCAGGGCGTGAACACCGCACGTCCGATTGGTGTGGTGCCGTTTAAATGGGCCGGCGCTGGCGCCGCGCCGGAAGATGTGGGCGGCATCGTGGCCGCTGACCTGCGCAACAGCGGCAAATTCAATCCGCTGGATCGCTCACGTCTGCCACAGCAGCCCACCAGCGCGCAGGAAGTGCAGCCTGCCGCCTGGAGCGCGCTCGGCATCGATGCAGTCGTGGTAGGTCAGGTCGCCGCTAACCCGGATGGCAGCTATCAGGTCTCTTACCAGCTGGTGGATACCGGCGGCGCGCCAGGGACCGTACTGGCTCAGAACTCCTACAAAGTGACGAAGCAGTGGCTGCGTTATGCGGCGCACACTGCCAGTGATGAAACTTTCCAGAAGCTGACCGGCATCAAGGGCGCTTTCCGCACCCGTATCGCCTATGTCGTACAGACTAACGGCGGGCAGTTCCCGTATGAGCTCCGCGTGGCCGATTACGATGGTTACAACCAGTTCGTCGTGCACCGTTCACCCCAGCCGCTGATGTCACCGGCCTGGTCTCCGGACGGCAGCAAAGTTGCCTATGTAACCTTTGAAAGTGGCAAGTCGGCACTGGTGGTTCAGACACTCTCTAACGGTGCGATCCGTCAGGTGGCTTCGTATCCACGCCACAACGGTGCCCCGGCGTTCTCGCCGGACGGTTCTAAGCTGGCGTTCGCGCTCTCTAAAACCGGCAGCCTGAACCTTTATGTGATGGATCTGGCCTCTGGTCAGACGCGTCAGGTGACCGATGGTCGCTATAACAGCACTGAACCGACCTGGTTCCCGGACAGCCAGACACTGGCGTATACCTCCGACCAGGCCGGTGCGCCTCAGATCTACAAAATTGGCGTTAATGGCGGCACGCCACAGCGTATTACCTGGGAAGGCGGTCAGAACCAGGACGCGGATGTCGCTACAGACGGTAAATCAATGGTGATGATCAGCACCAGCGGTGGTGCGCAACACGTCGCCAAACAGGATCTGGAAACGGGAGCCGTTCAAACGTTAACGGACACGTTCCTGGATGAAACGCCGAGCCTGGCACCAAACGGCACAATGGTAATCTACAGCTCTACTCAGGGTATGGGTTCCGTGCTGCATCTGGTTTCAACCGACGGCCGTTTCAAAGCGCGTCTTCCGGCAACCGATGGACAGGTAAAATTTCCTGCCTGGTCGCCGTATCTGTAATGTCTGATCCGTCAGACATCGCAAACAATAAACAATAATGGGATTTTTGAAATGCAACTGAACAAAGTGCTGAAGGGTTTGATGCTGGCTCTGCCGGTTCTGGCAGTAGCGGCTTGTAGCTCACACAAAAACAACAACAATGACCAGACTGGCATGGGCGCTGATGGCGCTTACGGTGCAAACTCTGGCATGAACGGCAACGGCGGCAACATGTCTTCTGACGAGCAGGCTCGTCTGCAGATGCAGCAGCTGCAGCAGAACAACATCGTGTACTTCGGTCTGGACAAATATGATGTCCAGTCTGATTACGCACAGATGCTGGATCAGCACGCAAGCTTCCTGCGCAGCAACCCGTCTTACAAAGTGACCATCGAAGGTCATGCGGATGAGCGCGGTACGCCGGAATACAACATCGCCCTGGGCGAACGTCGTGCTAACGCTGTGAAAATGTACCTGCAGGGTAAAGGCGTGTCGGCTGATCAGATGTCTATCGTTTCTTACGGTAAAGAGAAGCCAGCCGTTCTGGGTCATGACGAAGCAGCGTACTCTAAAAACCGTCGTGCCGTACTGGTCTACTAAGAGAATCACATGGTTAGTAACTTCAGACGTCATCTGTTGAGTCTGTCGTTACTGATTGGCGTAGCGGCCCCCTGGGCCGCTAATGCCCAAGCGTCAATCAGTAGCGTTGGCTCCGGCTCGGTCGAAGACCGTGTCACCACTCTTGAACGAATCTCCAATGCCCAGGCTCAGCTGATGCAACAACTGCAGCAGCAGATGAGCGATAACCAGCGTGATATCGATGCGCTGCGTGGGCAAATCCAGCAAAATACGTATCAGCTGAATCAGGTGGTCGAGCGGCAGAAGCAGCTTTACCAGCAGATCGACAGCCTGAGCAGCGCCAGCAGCAGCGGTGGTCAGCAGGCGGCCGGCGGCGATGCTGCAGCAGATACCGGCGCAGCAGCCACCGCAGGCGCGGCCGCATCGGCGCAGAGTGCTCCGGCGCAGACCGGTGACGCTAACAGCGATTACAATGCGGCTGTGGCGCTGATTCTGGAGAAGAAGCAGTATGACCAGGCGATCAGCGCGCTTCAGGCGTGGGTAAAACGTTACCCGGATTCGACCTATCAGCCGAATGCGAATTACTGGCTGGGTCAGCTGAACTACAACAAAGGTAAAAAGGACGACGCGGCTTACTATTACGCCACGGTAGTGAAGAACTATCCGAAGTCGCCGAAAGCCGCAGAAGCGCTGTTTAAAGTGGGCGTCATCATGCAGGAGAAAAAAGACACGGCGAAAGCCAAAGCGGTCTTCCAGCAGGTGATCAAACTTTATCCGGATAGCGATTCTGCGAAACAGGCTCAGAAACGTCTGGCAAGCCTGTAATCTGACCGGTTTTGACCAGATATCGTGTGATTTCTGGTCTTGCCGTATGAAAGGTAAGCAGTTGACGCCTCTGGCAGAAATAAGAGTTGCGCTACCTCGCTAAATCAGTAATATATGCCGCCGTTGCCGGGACACATTGCAGATGTGTCTGGTAAGCCTGAAGATGGGTCGTTAGCTCAGTTGGTAGAGCAGTTGACTTTTAATCAATTGGTCGCAGGTTCGAATCCTGCACGACCCACCATCTTCTTCAGACCCGCGTTAATCGCGCCGTGTTACGAAGAAGCCTTCAGCATCGCTTCACTGTCATAAGATGGGTCGTTAGCTCAGTTGGTAGAGCAGTTGACTTTTAATCAATTGGTCGCAGGTTCGAATCCTGCACGACCCACCATCTTATCTCAGCCGCCCGGCGTGCTGAACGATTGTAAGCCCCCCAGCGGGTCGTTAGCTCAGTTGGTAGAGCAGTTGACTTTTAATCAATTGGTCGCAGGTTCGAATCCTGCACGACCCACCAATTCAGAAAAAAGCGCCTTTAAGGCGCTTTTTTCGTTTCTGACGCACGGTGATAATCGTGCAGGATGAGAACCTGCCGCAGGTCCGACTGAATCGCCTGCGATTCAGGCTGATGCGTGAGCATCACCCGGAGGGCGAGGCCCGTAAGGGCCGATGGCAATCCTGCACGACCCACCCATTCAGAAGAAAGCGCCTTTAAGGCGCTTTTTTCGTTTCTGACGCACGGTGATAATCGTGCAGGATGAGAACCTGCCGCAGGTCCGACTGAATCGCCTGCCCGCCTCCTCACTGCCACCGTTACAGCTTTTTCTTCGTCTTCGCCACCGCCAGGCTCTCCCAGATATGCATCACCGCATAGCTGCGCCAGGGACGCCAGGCGAGTGAGCGCGCCTCGGCCTGTGAGGCCGTCATGCCGCCCAGATTATTGCGGATGGCGATATCCTCTTTAGGAAAGGCATCCGGCCAGCGCAGGGCGCGCATCGCAATATAGTGTGCGGTCCAGGGACCAATACCCGGCAGGCTGACCAGCTTCTTTATCACCTCGTCTGGTGACTGAGCGGCACTGAGCCGCAGATCGCCGCTGGCACAGGCCGTAGCAAAGGCGATGATGGCGCGGGAGCGCGCGGCGCTGACGATGCCGAGCGGCGCCACATCATCCACCGACGACGCAGCGATGCGTTCAGGCAGCGCCGTGTAGCGGGTCAGATCGGGAAAAGGCGTCTCACAGGGCTCGCCAAACGCGGCGGCAAAACGGCTGCTGACGGTGGTCGCCGCTTTAACCGTGACCTGCTGGCCGATAATGGCACGCACGCCCAGCTCAAAGGCGTCAAACGCGCCAGGCACGCGCAGCCCGGGATGAGCAAGCAGGCTGGGGGCCAGCAGCGGATCCTGAGACAGGCAGGCCGCGATACGCTGCGGCTGAGCATCCAGATCGAACAGATCGCGCAGGCGACGCAACAGCAGCGGCAGCACCGGTGTCAGCGAGGCAGAGAGCGTCACCTGCAGCGCATTCTTCTGCGGCAGATGCGACACGCTGACCCAGCCCCGACAGCGGCCCAGCGCCACAGTGCGCCGCCAGCTGCCATCCTCCACCGCTTCAACCTCTTTCATCAGGTGCGTCTGCAAAAACCAGAGCATCGCCGCCCAGTCATAGGGCGGGCGATAAGTCAGCCGCAGCGTAATGCGGTCGCCTGGCTGCGTAGCCTGAACTGCGGGCTCATCCCGGCGCAGCGCGCTGGGCGTCATCCGATAGCGCGCCTGAAAGACATCGTTAAAACGCCGCAGGCTGCGGAAACCGCTGGCGTAGGCGACCTCCGTGATCGGCAACCGGGTCTCCGTCAGCAGCTGTTTTGCCAGCAGCATACGCCGCGTCTGTTTCAGCTCCAGCGGCGATACCCCCAGCTCCTGCTGCACGATGCGCCGCAGCTGGCGCAGACTGAGTCCGAACTCCGCCGCAATCGCATCCAGCCCTTCGCGCTCCTCCAGCATCCCCTCCTCAATGCGCTGAACCAGCCGCTCCGCCACGCGATGAGGCTGATCGACCGGTGCGTTACCCGGCGCCAGCTCAGGGCGACAGCGCAGACAGGGGCGAAAGCGGGCTTTCTCCGCCGCCTCGGCGCTGCTGAAGAACAGACAGTTTTTAAGCATCGGGGCTTTCACCGGACAGACCGGACGGCAGTAGATGCCGGTGGAGGTGACGCCCACAAAGAAAACGCCGTCGAAGCGGGTATCGCGGGAGGTCAGTGCCTGGTAGGCAATGTCGGGACTGAGCATGGCATTTCTCCGGTAAAGAGCCGCAGTCTATACCGGCAAACGCCGTCAGACTGGCTGTTTTCGGACAGCACAATAGTTTAGCGCCATGACCGGAAACAGCCAGTCAGTCCACGGAAAAGTGCGATAATGGGCGACAGAATCGCGACGGGAGAATCACCATGTACTACTTCAGAATGATAGCCACCCCGGTGGGTGAGCTTAAACTGGTCGCCAGCGACAGCGGCCTGGCGGGTATCCTGTGGGAAAATGACGATCCGAAACGCACCCGATTTCTGCCGCAGGTGCAGGATGACGACCATCCTGTTCTGCGTGAAACCGGGCGTCAGCTTAAGGCATATTTTGCCGGAGAGCGGCGCGACTTCGAGCTGCCGCTTGATTTTGTCGGCACCGATTTCCAGAAAAAAGTCTGGCAGGCGCTGATAGCGATCCCGTTTGGCGAAACGCGCAGCTACAGCCAGATTGCGCAGGAGATCGGCCATCCGCTGGCCGTGCGTGCGGTCGGCGCGGCCAACGGGCGTAATCCGCTCTCGATTGTCGCGCCGTGCCATCGGGTTATCGGATCCAACGGCAAGCTCACCGGCTTTGCGGGCGGGCTGGAGATCAAAGCCTTCCTGCTGTCGCTGGAAAGCGCGCAGCCATCGCTGGCGCTGGCCGGGGAAACACCGCCGGCGGGACAGGCCTTATGACCCGCCAGGAATAAAAAGCTCACGACAGGGCCGTTTTTTTCCGCTATCGTGTTTAGCATACAAAACAAGATGGCGTTATCAACGTCATAAGTTGCCTGATAAGGCGATTTTCGTTAACTAGATAAAACGAGAGCTGTGTCATGAGTGTGATGTTCGATCCTGAAAGCGCCGTTTACCCCTTTCCGCCGAAACCTGCCCGTTTAGGTGACGATGAGAAGGCGTTCTATCGTGAGAAAATCAAAGCGTTGCTGAAAGCACGCAACGCGGTAATGGTGGCGCATTACTACACGGATCCGGAGATTCAGGCGCTGGCAGAGGAGACGGGCGGCTGCGTTTCCGACTCCCTGGAGATGGCACGCTTTGGCAGCAATCACGCCGCAACCACGCTGCTGGTGGCGGGTGTACGCTTTATGGGGGAAACTGCCAAAATTCTCAGCCCGGAAAAAACCGTGCTGATGCCTACCCTGCAGGCGGAGTGCTCGCTGGATCTCGGCTGCCCGATTGAGGAGTTCAATGCCTTCTGCGATGCGCATCCCGATCGCACCGTCGTGGTCTATGCCAATACCTCTGCCGCCGTGAAAGCGCGTGCCGACTGGGTCGTGACCTCCAGTATTGCGGTCGAGCTGATTGAGCACCTCGACAGTCTGGGCGAAAAGATCATCTGGGCACCAGATCGCCATCTTGGCCGTTACGTTACCCAAAAATCGGGCGCGGATGTGCTGTGCTGGCAGGGCGCCTGTATCGTGCATGACGAATTCAAAACCCAGGCCCTGCAGCGGATGAAGGCGCTCTATCCTGACGCGGCGGTGCTGGTACATCCGGAGTCGCCACAGGCGATTGTCGATCTGGCGGACGCGATTGGCTCGACCAGTCAGCTGATTCAGGCCGCGAAGTCGCTGCCGCATCCGCAGATGATTGTGGCTACCGATCGTGGCATCTTCTACAAAATGCAGCAGGCTGTGCCGGATAAAGAGCTGCTGGAGGCGCCGACGGCGGGTGAGGGGGCGACCTGCCGCAGCTGTGCACACTGTCCGTGGATGGCGATGAACGGCCTGAAAGCCATCGCAGAGGCGCTGGAGTCGGGTGGGGTGGAACATGAGATTCAGGTGGATGAGACGCTGCGTGAGGCGGCGTTACTGCCGCTTAATCGCATGCTATCCTTTGCAGCAGACCTTAAACTTAACGTGAAGGGCAACGCGTAAGCGTTTCCCGGACAGGTGCTCTGCATGGACTTCTTCAGCACACACAATATTCTGGTTCATATCCCCCTGGGGGCTGGCGGCTACGATCTCTCATGGATTGAGGCTATCGGCACCCTGGCGGGCTTACTCTGCATCTGGTTTGCCAGCCTGGAAAAAATCATCAACTACCCATTCGGCCTGCTTAACGTCACGCTGTTTGCGGTGATTTTCTTTCAGATCCAGCTCTACGCCAGCCTGCTGCTGCAACTCTTCTTCTTTGCCGCCAACCTCTACGGCTGGTACGCCTGGAGTCGTCAGACGGCCGATAACGAGGCGGCGCTGAAAATCCGCTGGCTGCCGCTGCCCAGGGCGCTGGCCTGGGGGGCGGGTTGTGTGATCGCGATTGCGCTGATGACCCGCTATATCGACCCGGTATTCGCGCTGCTGACCCGCGCGGCCGTTGCACTGATGAACGCGCTAGGTCTGGCGGTGGCGATGCCCGAACTGCAGCCGGACGCCTTCCCGTTCTGGGATGCCTGCATGATGGTGCTGTCGATTGCGGCGATGGTGCTGATGACGCGCAAATATGTTGAGAACTGGCTGCTGTGGGTGATCATCAATGTGATCAGCGTGATGATATTCGCCCGTCAGGGCGTGTATGCGATGTCGCTGGAGTATGCGATTCTGACGCTGATCGCGCTGAATGGTTCACGTATCTGGATCCGCAGCGCGCGGCAACAGGGTTCCCGCGCGCTGTCGGCTCAGTGAGTGTGCGCCTTGCCGCTGGCGTGAGCAGCATCATGCCTGTGGTCATGATCGTGCGCATGGTGATGGCCGCTGGCCGCCGCGCTGCTTAAGCCCAGTTCACAGTCGGCTCCGGTGCAGGGCTGATACTCCATCTGCACCGTGGCATGTTCAATCTGATAGTGCTTCCGCAGATAGTCGTGAATACGGTGCAGCAGCGCATCATGATCGTAAGGCGGGATCACCTGTGCGTGCAGCGTCAGCAGCGGCTTTTCCCCCACCTGCCACAAATGCACATGGTGAACATTGCGCACCTCGGCGATGTTCAGTGTAAGATCGCGCATCAGCCGGTTCACATCCAGCGAATGCGGGGCGCCTTCCAGTAACTCCTGCAGACTCTCCCGCAGCAGCGACCAGGCGCTGCGCAGCACCAGCAGCGAAACCAGCAGTGACAGAATCGGGTCGATAGGCATCCAGCCGGTCAGCAGAATGATCACCGCCGCGACAATCGCCCCCACCGAACCCAGCAGATCCCCCATCACATGCAGCGCGGCGGCGCGCACGTTGAGGTTTTTCTCTTCGCTGCCGTGATGCAGCAGCCAGAACGACAGAATATTGGCGACCAGGCCACCAATCGCAATCCCCAGCATCAGGCCGCCGGTCACCGGCTGCGGATCGGCAAAGCGGCGCACCGCCTCCCAGACGATCAGCGCGGTGATGCCCAGCAGCGCGATGGCGTTCACAAAGGCCGCCAGGGTGGTCAGCCGCAGCAGACCAAAGGTGTGGCGTGCGTTGGGTTTGCGCCGTGAAAACTGCACGGCCAGCAGCGCCATCAGCAGCGCGGCGGCATCGGTCAGCATATGCCCGGCATCGGCCAGCAGCGCCAGCGAGCCGGAGATCCAGCCGCCGATGACTTCGGCAACCATAAAGAGAACGGTCACCCCGAAGGCGGCCGCCAGACGCGTGCGATTACTGTCCTGCCCGCTATGAGTGTGGGTGTGTGCCATAAGATTCCAGTTTTTTGAGTAACCTGTCTGTTAATAATATCAGTGATTGCCATGTCTCAGAGGGATCCTGACGCGCGCCTGCCTGTTCCACCAGTTGCTGGCTGAGCTGTGCGCCCTGTTCCAGCCCCGCCAGCAGCCAGCTTCCTTTCATGCGGTGCGCCGCTGCGGCGAACGCGGGCCAGTCTGCCCGGGCATACGCCTCATGCATGGCTGCCAGGTCCTGTGTCAGTGTGCTATGCAGTGTACGGCTCAGGCGAGTGAGAAAGGTCTCATTCTGCTGTGCCAGCTGCCACAGATTGTCATCCAGCGCCGCCAGTGGATCGCGCTGAAACGCCGCCAGCAGTGCGCGAAGATCGGCTGACTGGACCGGTTTGATCAGTACCTGCTCCCGCGCCTCCAGGGTGCGCGTCAGCAGCTGCGCATCGGCCGAGCAGAGCACCCGCATCGCCTGCCGTCCCCGCTGGCGGTCACGCCGTCGCAGCAGGCGCAGCAGCAGCGTGCCGTCGGGCCGTGGCATCATCTGGTCGATAAACAGCAGGTCATACGGCTGCTGTGCATCGGCCCGCAACAGCGCACGTCCCTCTTCAAAAATATCAGCCTGAATCGCGAAGCGCGCCAGTTGCTGCTGCATTACCAGCAGGTTGGTCGGATGATCATCCACAATCGCCACCCGCAGTTCAGGAAAGGCGGGCAGGGCGGTCTCCTCTCTATGACCGGGCGGCGAAGCAGGTTCCAGCGGCAGCGTGACAGTCACCTGCGTTCCCTGTCCGGGTTCAGAGGCGAGCCGGATGTCGCCGCCCATCCGCAATACCATCTCACGACAGATAAACAGCCCCAGCCCGCTGCCCTGCACCGAAACAGATTTGCCGGACGGTGCCTGATACCAGGGATCAAACAGCTTCTGCTGCTCATCCGGCGGGATCCCGCTGCCGCTGTCGCTGACCGTCAGGATCAGCTGCTGCTCTGCGGCCAGGGTCAGGCGGATGGTACCGTGACGGGTAAATTTCAGCGCATTGGTCATCAGATTATTGACTACCTGCTGCAGGCGATCGGCATCGATCATTATCAGGTCAGGCAGCGGCGTCAGGGCCTCAACGATCAGGCGTGGCCCCTCTGCGCGCATTAACGGATGATAGAAGTGCTGCTGCTGATTAAGCCACTGCGCCAGCGCCAGCGGACGCGGCGCCAGGGTAAAACTGTTGCTCTCGATACGCGCGTGATCCTGCAGGTCATTCAGCAGGGTCAGTAACGACTGTGCGCTGCTGTGCAGCAGCGTCAGGTTCTGGCTGCTGCGCTGCTGCTTCTCCAGCTCCAGCAGCCCAAGAATTGCCTGCATCGGCGTACGCAGCTCATGGCTGACGGTTGCCAGAAACTGGCTCTTCATCGCGTTGGCGTGCTCGGCCTGTTCGCGCTGCTGTCGCTCCCGGCGCTGCTGCCAGTAGCGGCGGGCCAGCAGCAGCAGCAGCAGCACAATCGCCGCCCCCGCCACCGCCAGCACCATCATCGGCAGCGAACGCATCACCCTCACGCTGCCGGGCTGCGGCGGGGTAGACCAGCTGTCGCGCATCCGGCTCTGGGTGTCGGCCGGAATCTGCTGTAAGGCGCGATCGAGCAGGGTTCGCAGCACCGGCTCGTCAGGCGTTACGCCCAGCGCGACAGGCCAGGCGATGTCGCTGGCGGCAAAGGCGAGATGAATGCGCGCATCGTCGCGGCTGGCGATGCGCCAGCGGGCGGAGAGCACGTTATCAACCAGCGCATCGATCTCGCCCTTTGCCAGTGCGTCATAAAGGCTGTTGCGGTCGGCAAACGGCTGTGCCTGCAGATCCGCAGGCAGCAGCCTCAGTGCGAGATCCCCCTGCAACACGCCGATCCGCCTGCCGTGCAGATCGCGCCAGTGTGCGGGCGTATCGGTGCGGATGCTGTAGATCCCCCACAGCGCACGCCATACCGGCAGCGAGGTGCTCTGCATCGCATCACCGTCCAGCGGCTGCATCAGTTGCAGCATCGCCTGATGCTGCGCCATCAGCGCGCTGGCCTGGCGGGGATTACTGACCCAGACCGGTTCAAACTGCAAGCCGGTGCTCTGGGCCACTGCCTTCAGCAAATCGACGCTGTAGCCCCGGGCGATGCCGCTGGCGTCACGATAACTCCAGGGATAGTTGTCCGGTTCGGCGGCGTAGGTGATGCGCGGATGATTGGCTATCCAGGCGCGTTCCGTCGGACTGAGCATCAGGGTCTGCGTATCCTGATAGCGCGGCAGGCTGCTGCTCCAGCGCGCCTGCAGCGTGTTCATCAGTTCCGCAGGGAGCTGACGCAGGCTCTGATTAATCCAGTCGATCAGCTGAGGGTCGCGCGCAATCGCCCGCAGATTGAGTTGTCCGGCGTCGATGTGGGAGGCGATCTGGTAGATCTGCCCCTGCTGCAGCTGGCTCAGCAGGAAACCGGCGCTGGTCTCATCCGCCACCACATAATCATTCTGCTGATTTATCAGGGTATAGATCGCCTGCAGATCGCTGCTGTAGTGACGCCAGCTGTGACGGGCCGCCAGCCCGGGCGGGAGCTGCGCCAGGGTGCTGTCGCTGATCGCCAGCGAGGCGTTGTGGCTGTTGAACATCACGGCACGCTGGTTCTGCTGATTGCGATAGACCCGCAGCGGGCTGCTGTACCAGTTGTCACTGCTCAGGATGGCATCGGGCAGCGGCGAAACCCACATGCCCAGCGCAAAATCGAGCTGGCCGCTGTTCAGCGCCTCCAGCAGATGTGGCTGATCGCGGTAGAGGCTGAGCGTGAACTGTGCGCCGGTCAGCTGTCGCAGCGCAGAGAGGTAGTCGGCGTTGATGCCGTAGAGATCGTTGCCGACGCGCATCGTCCAGGGCGCATGGTTCTCTTCCAGCAGGCCGACACGCAGAATTTTACCCTGCATGGTGTCGGCATGCGTTACCGGCAGCATCATCGGCAGGTTCACGCTGCTCACCGGCCGCACCTCCGCCAGCGCCGGACCGCACAGCAGCAACAGGATCAGCAGGAGTGTTCTCACTGCTGCGCCTTCCACAGGTCAGCCAGCTCCACCACCGAGCGGGCACCGGTTTTTTCCAGAATGTTCTTTTTATGCGTGCTGACCGTTTTATTGCTGATATGGAGCTGATCGGCGATCTGCAGATTGGACAGGCCGCTGGCCAGCAGCGCCAGAATCTGCCGCTCTTTCTGCGTCAGCGGCAGTTCAGGTTCATCCTCCTCCATCGGCGGAAAAGCCGTCTGCCCGCCCAGCACTGCCAGGATGGCACTGAGCAGCTGCGCCATGCGCTGGCTTTTCACCACATAACCCGCCGCGCCCAGCGCCTGCGCGCGGCGCACATAGTGCCGCGTCTGTTGCGCAGAGTAGATCAGAACCGGGCAGTCGGGCCGGTGGATCTTCAGGCGGCGCAGGATCTCCAGCCCATCGCCATCCGGCAGGCCGATATCCAGTACGATGATATCCAGCGGCTGCTGAAGCAGAGGACGGGCGGCTTTTTCACTGCTGGCAGAGAGGAGCTGAACCGGAATGGGGGACTGGCTCAGCGCGGCTTCAAGTGCCACTTCGACCAGCGGGTGATCGTCAATCAAAAGCAAAACGGCCATGAAGGATTCCCTGTCAATTTAACAGGATTAGCATAGCGGAAGAGTCGGGCGGAAGGGAGAGAAACCAGGAGAGCGTGCGCTCTCCTGGATAAAACAGGATTACTGAGTGGTACCGTCGGTTTTCTTGTTCACGTCACCGCCGCCCACTTTGGTTTCAACCTTGCGGTTGATATTCGGACACTTGCCATCTTTACACTGGCTGTTCTGGTCGATCTCATCAGCCGTCATATTGCCCATGCTGGTGCTGCTGCCAGAGGTGGCCGGGTTCATATCCTGACCGGTGTTATTAATTTTGCTGTTATCAACCTTATTTGGCGGCAGATTTTCTTTTGCTCCGCCGGCTGCTGCGCCTGCACTGGCAGCCTGGTTCGCTGTCCCGTTGTTGCTGCCCTCAGCCAGGACCGCGCCACTGCTCAGTGTCATTGCTGCTGTCAAAAAGAGTAAGGCAAACTTTTTCATCATTATGCTCCCGTTAATCAATGAAGAGGCTTTAAGCCCAGAGGTGCAATTTCGGGTAAGAAAATCCCTGACGAAATAATATCCGCCAGTTTGCTTAAACAGGGTGATTAAATTGTGTAAGCGGGACGTTCCTCAGTGCTTACCATTAAAAAGTCTAGTCGGTAACCTGATTATTGCAAATATCACCCGCACAACTGTTCCGCTGCGGGAATTTACACCCCTGGCGCTTCGGGCTACATTGGGCGGGTTGTGTCCGGCGGGCGCCGGGCCAGAAATAATATGGAATCAGTATGAATTACCAGAACGATGACTTACGCATCAAAGAGATTAAAGAGCTGTTACCTCCGGTTGCGCTGCTCGAAAAATTCCCGGCGACCGATCGTGCTGCACAGACCGTTTCACAGGCCCGTCAGGCGATTCATCAGATTCTGCAGGGTCAGGACGATCGCCTGCTGGTGGTGATTGGACCCTGCTCCATTCACGATCCTGAAGCGGCGAAAGAGTATGCCGGTCGCCTGCTGACGCTGCGCGAGGAGCTAAAGGGCGAACTGGAAGTGGTGATGCGCGTCTATTTCGAGAAGCCACGCACCACGGTGGGCTGGAAAGGGCTGATCAACGACCCCTATATGGACAACAGCTACCAGCTCAACGACGGCCTGCGTCTGGCGCGCAAACTGCTGCTGGACATCAACGACAGCGGCTTACCGGCGGCGGGTGAGTTCCTGGATATGATTACCCCGCAGTATGTGGCTGACCTGATGAGCTGGGGCGCGATTGGCGCGCGGACCACCGAATCTCAGGTTCACCGCGAGCTGGCTTCCGGGCTCTCCTGCCCGGTCGGTTTCAAGAACGGCACCGATGGCACTATTAAGGTGGCAATCGATGCGATTAACGCGGCGGGTTCACCGCACTGTTTCCTCTCCGTGACGAAATATGGCCACTCGGCGATTGTCGAAACCAGCGGCAACGGCGACTGCCACATTATCCTGCGCGGCGGCAAAGAGCCGAACTACAGTGCGCAGCATGTGGCCGCGGTGAAAGAGGGGCTGGCGAAAGCGGGTCTGCCACAGCAGGTGATGATCGACTTCAGCCATGCCAACAGCAGCAAGCAGTTCCAGCGTCAGCTGGTCGTGGCAGATGATGTCGCGCAGCAGCTGAGCGGCGGAGAGCAGGCGATTGTCGGCGTGATGATCGAGAGCCATCTGGTGGAAGGCAATCAGAGCCTGGAGAGCGGTGAGCCGCTGGTCTATGGCAAAAGCGTCACCGACGCCTGCATCGGCTGGGAAGATACGGACAAAGTGCTGCGTCAGCTGGCGGCAGCGGTGAAACAGCGTCGCGGCTGATCGCAGAGGCTGAGAAGAGCCAATAAAAAAGGCCAGACGGACGTCTGGCCTTTTTGCCTTTCAGCGCGGAATTACTTCGCTTTACCCTGATTCGCAACGGCTGCGGCTTTCGCAGCAATCTCGTCCTGGTCGCCCAGGTAGTAGCGTTTCAGCGGCTTGAAGTTTTCATCGAACTCATACACCAGCGGTACGCCGGTCGGGATGTTCAGTTCGAGGATCTCATCTTCGCTCAGGTTATCCAGATATTTTACCAGCGCGCGCAGGGAGTTACCGTGTGCGGCGATGATCACTTTCTCACCGCTTTTGATGCGCGGCAGAATGGTGTCGTTCCAGTAAGGGATAACGCGGTCGATGGTCAGTGCCAGGCTTTCGGTGGTTGGCAGCTGCTCCGGGGTCAGTTTTGCGTAACGCGGGTCGTGGCCAGGGAAACGCTCATCGGCACGATCCAGCTCTGGTGGGGTGACGGCAAAGCCACGACGCCACTGTTTAACCTGCTCGTCGCCATATTTGGCAGCGGTTTCCGCTTTGTCCAGACCCTGCAGCGCACCGTAGTGACGCTCGTTCAGACGCCAGGTTTTCTCAACCGGCAGCCAGGCCTGATCCAGCTCATCCAGCACGTTCCACAGCGTGTGAATCGCACGCTTCAGTACGGAGGTGTAAGCGAAATCAAAAACAAAGCCCTCTTTCTTCAGCAGCTGTCCCGCTGATTTGGCTTCGCCACGACCTTTCTCAGAAAGGTCAACATCATACCAACCGGTAAAGCGGTTTTCGTTGTTCCACTGGCTTTCGCCGTGTCGCACCAGAACCAGCTTAGTTACAGCCATAGCTTAACTCCTTAATACTGTGATGTTTCTGTGAGATTGAAACCTGCTGCTGCCCGCCTGACACACGAGCTGATAGCGCCATACCATAACGGAAAAGCGGGCAGCGCGTAAGCCTGTGTGTGACGCACTGCGCGTTTTTCAGCCGGAGGCTCAGCGCGGCGTGAAGCGATAACGCGTTACGGCTTCCCAGCGGTCTCCCGGCTGCAGCCAGCAATCGGGCTGAGGCCACTCAGTGTGATTAGGTGAATCCGGTAAAAATTCACTCTCCAGCGCGATGCCCTGAAAGGCAGTATAGCTCCCCTGTTCGCGGGCACGGGTGCCAGCCAGATAGTTACCGGAGTAGAACTGCAGCGCCGGTGCTGAGGTGGTCACGCTGAGCTGAAGTTTGCCATCCGCCGACCAGAGTTCCGCTGCGGGCTGACTGTCGTCGCCTGCGCTGTTAAGCAGGAAGGCGTGGTCATAGCCCTTCACCGCCCGCTGATCCTCGTCTGCCAGGAAATCCTGCGCCACGACTTTGGCATGGCGGAAATCGAAGCTGCTGCCCGCCACGGCTTTCAGCGGCGCATTCGGAATGCCTTCGCTGTCGACCGGCAGATAGTGGTCAGCGTGCAGTTGTAAGCGATGCTGGCGGGCATCGCCATGATGCGCATCAAGGTTAAAGTAGGCGTGGTTAGTCAGGTTGACCGGGCAGGGCCGATCGCAGCGCGCCTCAAAATGGATGCTCAGGCAGTTCTGGTCATCCAGCTGATAGCGCAGATCGGCAATCAGATTGCCGGGAAAGCCCTGATCGCCATCCGGCGAGTCGATGCGGTAGTGCACCTCGCTGTCGCTCTGGCTGACGATCTGCCAGCGGCGCTTGTCAAAGCCTTCCGGTCCGCCATGCAGCTGATGCGCCCCCTGGTTCGCCACCAGCTGGCGATTCAGTTTATTGAGTTTTGCCCCGGCGATACGGTTGGCGTAACGGCCCACCGTTGCGCCCAGATAGGCATCCTGATGCAGATAGTCAGAGGGCGTGGCGCAGCCGAGCAGCGCCTCACGTACCGTGCCATCCTGCATCGGCACGCGGGCGGAGAGCCAGGTCGCGCCCCAGTCCATAAAGGTCACCAGCATACCGCTGGCATTGCGCAGCACGGTGATACGCCACGGCTGACCGTCGGGCGCGTGAGAGTTGACGTCATTCAGCATGGGCCCGCTCCTTCAGAGGCTTTGCAGACGTAGAAGGTCTCTTTGATGCCGGTCGCGGCTTCATACTGCTCCGCCACGGCCGCCTTCACCTGCTCAACGCGATCCTGCGGCATCAGGGCGACGATACAGCCGCCGAAGCCGCCGCCGGTCATGCGCACGCCACCGTGCCCGCCGATCTGCGCCTTAACGATCTCCACCAGCGTATCGATTGGCGGCACGGTGATTTCAAAATCGTCACGCATTGAGGCGTGCGATTCGGCCATCAGCTCGCCCATGCGCGTCAGGTCGCCCCGGGTCAGCGCATCGGCCGCTTCCAGCGTACGGGCATTTTCGGTCAGAACGTGACGCACACGTTTTGCCACCTGCGGGTCGAGCTGCGATTCTGCCGCTTCGAACTCCGCCAGCTCCACGTCACGCAACGCTTTTTTATTGAAGAAACGCGCGCCCGCTTCGCACTGCTCACGGCGGGTGTTGTATTCGCTGCCGACCAGGGTACGACGGAAGTTGGAGTTGATGATCACCACCGCAACATCGTCGGGCATCGAAACCGGACGGGTACCCAGCGTGCGGCAGTCAAGCAGCATCGCATGATCTTTCTGGCCCAGCGCCGAGATCAGCTGGTCCATGATGCCGCAGTTGCAGCCCACGAACTGGTTCTCCGCTTCCTGGCCATTAACCGCGATGGCCGCGCCATCCAGCGGCAGGTTATAGAGCTGCTGCACCACGGTGCCAACGGCCACTTCCAGCGAGGCGGAGGAGCTGAGACCCGCGCCCTGCGGCACGTTGCCGCTGATCACCATATCGATACCACCAAAATCGGCATGACGCTGCTGCAGATGCTTCACCACGCCGCGCACATAGTTGGCCCACATTGGCTCCTGTACGCTGACGATCGCCTCATCCAGCGAGAACGTGTCCTGCGCATTGTCATAGTCTGCGGCGATGACGCGGATCTGACGGTCGTCACGGCGGGCGCAGGCGATCACGGTCTGATAATCGATGGCGCACGGCAGCACAAAGCCATCATTGTAGTCGGTATGTTCGCCAATCAGGTTAACGCGGCCTGGCGCCTGAATAGTGTGCGTGGCGGCGTAACCGAAGGTGTCAGAGAAAAGCTGCTGCGTGATGGTTTTTAAGCTCATTGTTGTGCCTCACGGAAGTGAACGTCGCTGACAGAACGCAGACGTTCCGCCGCCTGTTCCGCCGTTAAATCGCGTTGGGTTTCGGCCAGCATCTCATAGCCAACCATGAATTTTCGTACCGTTGCTGAGCGCAGCAGGGGCGGATAGAAGTGCGCATGCAGCTGCCAGTGATCGTTGGCTTCGCCGTTGAACGGCGCGCCGTGCCAGCCCATGGAGTAGGGGAAGGAGCACTGGAACAGGTTGTCATAGCGGCTGGTCAGCTTCTTCATCGCCAGAGCCAGGTCCGTGCGCTGCGCCCCATTCAGGTCGGTCAGACGTCTGACGTGCGCTTTGGGCAACAGCAGCGTCTCAAACGGCCAGGCGGCCCACCACGGCACCACGGCCAGCCAGTGATCGGTTTCCACCACCGTCCGGCTGCCATCCTGCTGCTCGCGTGCGAGGTAATCGACCAGCATCGGTACGCCTTTTTTAGCGAAGTAGTCGCGCTGGTGGTCATCTTCGCGCTGCGCTTCGTTCGGCAGGAAGCTGTTGGCCCAGACCTGACCGTGCGGATGCGGGTTAGAGCAGCCCATCGCCGCGCCTTTGTTCTCGAAAACCTGCACCCAGGGGTAGTGCTGACCCAGATCGGCGGTCTGCGCCTGCCAGGTGCGCACGACCTCTTCCAGCGCGCTCAGTGACATCTCCGGCAGGGTTTTGCTGTGATCGGGTGAGAAGCAGATGACCCGGCTGGTGCCGCGGGCGCTTTCACAACGCATCAGCAGATCATCGCTCTCTGGCGCGTCGGGCGTGTCAGTCATCAGCGCCGCAAAGTCATTGGTGAAGACGTAGGTGCCGGGATAGTCCGGGTTTTTGTCGCCGGTAATGCGGGTGTTGCCGGCACACAGGAAGCAGTCGGGATCGTGGCTCGGCAATGTATTCACCGCCGGAGTTTCCTGTGCGCCCTGCCACGGACGTTTGGCCCGATGAGGTGAAACTAAAATCCATTGATCAATCAGTGGATTGTAACGGCGATGCGGATGATCGACCGGGTTAAATTTGTCCATGTGAGATCCTGGTAAGCGTCAAAAGCCAGAAAGGCATCTGTAAAAAATAACATATCAGCGCGACTGAAAGCGTGATCAAGTCTGGATAAATGGTATCGTTTACACAAGCTGACTAATCTTATTTTATGGCATTGCGTGAGGTAAAAGCAGAGTAAAAGAGAGCCGGCATGGTAACGCTTACATTCGGAGGCGACAGAACGCCGCCGCTGCGGCGTCTGCGCGGCAGGGCGCTAGCGCAGCGTCTCCTGCCGGTAGTGATAGCCCGTTTCGTACGGGACAAAGCTCAGGCGATGGGTAATGCAGCCGGGCGCATCTTCGGCATGATGGGAAACAAACAGCAGTTGAGTATGTCCCTCACCGATCAGCACATCGACAAAACGTCGCACCAGCTGGCGGTTAATCGGGTCCAGCCCCTGCAGCGGCTCATCCAGAATCAGCAGCGTCGGATGTTTCACCAGGGCGCGCGCAATCAGCACCAGCCGCTGCTGGCCCCATGACAGAGAATGGAAGGGCGCATCGCCCAGCCGGTCATCCATTCCCAGCAGCGTCAGCCACTGCCGCGCCAGTGCCTTCTGCCGGTCAGAGGCGGCCTGATAGAGGCCGATCGAGTCAAAAAAGCCTGACAGAATCACGGTCCGCACGTTGGTGCTGACGCGATAATCAAGATGCAGGCTGCTGCTGACATAGCCAATATGCTGCTTGATCTCCCAGATGGTTTCGCCACTGCCGCGACGGCGGCCAAACAGCGTGAGATCGTTGCTGTAGCCCTGCGGATGATCGCCGGTGATCAGGCTTAACAGGGTCGATTTCCCGGCACCGTTCGGGCCGACAATCTGCCAGTGTTCACCTGCGCTGACCTGCCAGTTCAGCCCCTTAATGACCGATGTATCGTGATAGGAGACGGTGCCGTCGCGCAGGATCACGCGCGGCGCGTCATCTGCCAGACGGGGAAGCTGGTCCGGCGCGTCCGCCTCCGGCAACGCCATCCCCATCAGCTGTTCACTGTGCGCCAGTTGTGCCACCAGCGCCTCGGTGAGAATGGCCCGGCGCGGCCCGCTGTGGGTCAGCGTACACTCTGCCAGCACGCCCACCTGCTGAATGAAATCGGGAATGTCATCAAAGCGATTGAGCACCAGCACCAGGGTAAAGTCCGGCTGTTGCAGGCTGCGCAGCGTATCGGCCAGGCTGGTGCGCGACGCCACATCCAGACCGTCGAACGGCTCATCGAGGATCAGCAGATCGGGCTGCTTCATCAGCGCCTGACAGAGCAGGGTCTTGCGGGTTTCGCCGGTTGAGAGGTACTTAAAGCGACGCGATAACAGCGGCACGATGCCAAACTGGCGCGCGAGCTGTTCGCACCGGCCAGGGTCGCTGACCTCCGCCTGGATCACCTCTGCCACCGTCAGCCCGGTATCCTCTTCTCCTTCGCTGAGCATATCGGTGTTATTGCGCTGCCACTCCTGCGCCACCAGCGTCTGCAACTGCTCCAGCGACAGCCGGACCGGCCGGCTGAACGTGCTGCGGACCGAACCGCTCAGCGGCGGAAGTTCACCGGAGAGCGCGCGCGCCAGTGAGGATTTGCCGCTGCCGTTGGCACCAACAAACGCCCAGCTCTCTCCGCGCTGCAGGTTCAGCGTATCCAGACGCAGAACCCGGGTATCACTCAGACGAAACGTGCCTTGCGAAATGTGCAATGAAGCCATGATCTGTTCCATTTTTTGCATCGTATGAGTGAGTTGTAACCATTGCCCGTGGTGAAGTCAAATCAGGCGCTAGAGCAGGCTGGCGACGATGGCCTCCTCCGCATTGAAACTGGCGAACACGGCATCGCCAGGCTGTAGCGCAAGCTGATGAAGCCGATCGTTGCTCAGGGTCGCGCACAGGGTTTCGCCGCTGGCGAGCTGCATCAGCAGTTCACTTCTCTGCTCACCGGGCTCAATGGCCGTCAGGGTGGCCGCCAGATGATTGTCCTGCTCAGTCGTGTCGCGACTGACGCGGATCCACGGCGCCTTGATCAGCACCAGCACCTCTTTACCGGCGGCCAGTTGCAGGCGATCGGCGCTGCGCTGGGTCAGCGCCACGCTGAGCCGGGTGACGCCATCGGCCAGCTGAATAATCAGATGCTGCACCACCTGGCGGGCATCGTTGCTGATCACGGTGCCAAAGAGCTGATTGCGGGCGCTGGTCTGCAGCGAGAAACGGGCGATGGCGGCCAGCAGACTGTCGAGCGGCAGCGTGTCCTGCTGCAGGGCATCAAAGGCTTTCTGCTGAATCTGCTCCATTAGCTGGAAAAGCTGAATCAGACGCTCTCCATAGCGGGTCAGGGTGGCACCGCCGCCGCCTTTACCGCCGGTGGCCCGCTCGACCAGGGTTTCATCCGCCATCTGGTTCATCTCATTGATCGCATCCCAGGCACTTTTGTAGCTGATGCCGGCCAGCTTCGCGCCCTGACTAATCGATCCGGTCTGCTGAATCTGTTTGAGCAGCGCAATACGTCGCGGATCGGCAAAAAGTTTCTGATGTAAACGGATGTGAAGGGACAGTTCGGCTTCCATGACAGCTCCGGCAAAGGGTAAAGGCAGAGGCCGATGATAGCGGCGTTTTGTGACCAAAGTAAAAGCACGAAAAGGGCTGCGCAAAATTTTACTGACCCGTTACAATCACTTCTTTGTTCGCAGAGTGAGACTCTCCATGCTGGAATTACTGAAAAGCCTCGCCGTGGCGATCCTGATGGTCCCTGTGGTGATGGCACTGATGCTGGGTATGATTTATGGCCTGGGTGAAGTGTTCAACATCTTCTCGAAAGTGGGGCACCGCGAAAAATCTTCCGCCCGTTCGCATAATTAATCTCTGCCACGCCCGCCGTCTGTGCGGGCGTGGTCGTTTCTTCCCCTCGCTTCTGCTCAATCTTCTCTCTCTTCTGCCGATAATTTCATGACGCTGCCCGAACCGGCGTTGTATCATCCGCTACACAACGAATAGCTGGAGAGCATCATGTCATTATCTTTTCATCGCTGGGGCCTTGCGGCGCTGGTGACCGTTTCGCTGGCCGGGCAGGCTGTGGCAGCCGATAACATTACCCTGTTTGCGGCGGCTTCCCTGACCAACGCCGTTCGGGACATTGCCAGCCGCTATCAGCAGGAAAAAGGGGTGAAAGTCGTCACCTCTTTCGCCTCCTCGTCAACGCTGGCGCGCCAGATTGAGCAGGGTGCGCCTGCCGATCTCTTTATCTCTGCCGATCAGCAGTGGATGGACGATGCGGTGGCGAAAAAAAGCGTGATTACCCGCAGTCGCTTTACCCTGCTGGGCAACGATCTGGTGCTGGTTGCCCCTCGCCGTGCCGCCGCCCGCGCGGTCACGCTGGACGCACAGACCGACTGGAAAACCCTGCTGCACGGCGAACGTCTGGCGGTCGGCGATCCGGACCACGTTCCGGCGGGGATCTATGCGAAAGAGGCGCTGCAGACGCTGGGGGCCTGGCCGGTGGTGGCACCCCTGTTAGCGCCTGCAAACAATGTGCGGGCGGCGCTGGCGCTGGTCGAGCGTAATGAAACCCCTTACGGCATCGTCTACGGCTCCGACGCGATCGCCAGTGATAAGGTGGCGGTGGTGGGGCATTTTCCGGCCTCCAGCCACAAGCCCGTGGAATATCCGCTGGCGATTGTGAACGATCGCGACACGGCCAGCGTAAAAGCGTTTTATGATTACCTGAAAGGGCCGCAGGCCGCGGCGATCTTCAAACATTACGGATTTACACCGACGAAATGATACTCAGCGATCCCGAATGGCAGGCGGTAGTGCTTAGCCTTAAAGTCTCTGGCATAGCCGTGCTTGGCAGTCTGCCGTTTGGCATCCTGATGGCGTGGATTCTGGTGCGCTGCCGTTTTCCCGGTAAGGCGCTGCTCGACAGCCTGATCCACCTGCCGCTGGTGCTGCCGCCGGTGGTGGTGGGCTATCTGCTGCTGATTACCCTGGGCCGCCGCGGCATCATCGGAGAAAAGCTCTACGACTGGTTCGGGTTCAGCTTTGCGTTCAGCTGGCGCGGAGCCGCACTGGCGTCGGCCGTGATTGCGTTTCCGTTGATGGTGCGCGCCATCCGTCTGGCGCTGGAGGCGGTGGATAGCCGGCTGGAGCAGGCGGCACGCACGCTGGGCGCCGGCCGCTGGCGGGTCTTCCTGACCATCACGCTGCCGCTGACTCTGCCGGGCGTGATCGTCGGCACGGTGCTGGCTTTTGCCCGATCGCTGGGCGAGTTCGGCGCCACCATCACCTTTGTCTCGAATATTCCCGGCGAGACGCGCACGCTGCCGCTGGCGATGTATACCCTGATCGAAACGCCCGGCGCGGAAGGGGCGGCGGCGCGGCTCTGCGTTATCGCTATCGTGCTGGCGCTCGCCTCGCTGCTGGCGTCGGAATGGCTGGCACGGCAGAGCCGCAAGCGGATGGGGAACTGATGCTATCACTTAACTTTACTCAGCAGCAGGGCGAACACCAGCTGGCGGTAGACCTGCAGATCCCGGCCAGGGGGATCACCGCCATCTTTGGTGTCTCCGGCGCCGGGAAAACCTCGCTGATCAACGCCATCAGCGGCCTGACGCAGCCGCAGCACGGACGCATCCAGCTGAAAGATCGTCTGCTGTTCGACGCGGAGCAGCAGATCTCGCTGCCACCGGAGAAGCGGCGCATCGGCTATGTGTTCCAGGATGCGCGGCTGTTTCCGCACTATCGGGTGCGGGGCAACCTGCAATATGGCATGGCATCGGGGATGAAAGCGCAGTTCGATAATCTGGTGTCGCTGCTGGGCCTGGAGGCGCTGCTGGCTCGCTTTCCCCGGTCGCTGTCGGGCGGGGAAAAACAGCGGGTGGCGATTGGCCGTGCACTGCTGACCGCCCCGGATATGTTGCTGCTGGATGAGCCGCTGGCGTCGCTGGATCTGCCGCGTAAACGGGAACTGATGCCCTATCTGCAGAAGCTGGCGAAGCAGGTCGACATCCCCATGCTCTACGTTTCGCACAGCCTGGAGGAGATCCTGCAGCTGGCCGATAACGTGCTGGTGCTGGATGCGGGCAAAGTCAAAGCTTTTGGTCCGCTGGAGCGGGTCTGGAGCAGCAGCGCGATGCGGCCGTGGCTGCCGGTGAGCGAGCTGACCAGCGTGCTGCGGGTGCAGGTGCTGGAACAGCATCCCGACTATCCGATGACAGCACTGTCGCTGGGCGATCAGCACATCTGGGTCAGCCGGGTGAACCAGCCGGTCAAAACGCCGCTGCGTATCCGCATCGCATCAGCCGACGTTTCGCTGGCGCTGCAACCGCCGCAGCACAGCTCGATCCGTAACATCTTACCGGCGCAGGTGGTGGAGCTGCTGGAGGTCGGGGATCAGGTCGAGGTGAAGCTGCGCATCGGCATCAGTGAACTCTGGGCGCGCATCACGCCGTGGGCGCGTGATGAGCTGGGCATCCGGCCCGATCAGTGGCTGTATGCCCAGATAAAGAGCGTCTCGGTGACGCCCTGATTACAGCACGTACCGATAGAGGGTATCGGCAATACCGGGTTCCAGGTTGGTGCCTATCACCACTTTCGCCCGCGCCCGGATCGCCTCATCGGCATTGCCCATCGCTACGCCGAGCCCGGCCGTTTCCAGCATGCTGAGATCGTTATAGTTATCGCCGAACGCAATCACATCATCCATGGTAAGGCCCAGTGATTCGACCCACTGCGCCAGCCGTCTGCCTTTGCTGTTACCCCCCTTCGCGATATCCACCTGATCGTGCCAGGACCACTCACACGCCAGGCCCAGCTCCGCTTCAACCGTGCGGGCGAACTGCTGCAGTTCGGGGATGTTTTCGTGCGACAGGGCAAACTTCCAGATCGCACCGGCGTCACGCGCGGCCTGCGCCAGGTCGGGCACCTGACGGAACAGCGGGCGCTGGTGGGGCGGCAGGGATTCGGCCCATTTCAGGGTGCGCGTCACATGACCGGTCGGGGTCTGATAGAGCATCGCGTCATCCACATAGAGCAGCCCGTGAATCTGCTGACGATCCAGCATCTCAATCACCTGTAAAGCCTGCGCCGGTTCCAGCGGATCGGCGGCCAGCACCTTTTTCGCCTGGTAATCATACAGGTAGGTGCCATTACAGCAGATTGCGGGTGTATCCAGTTGTAATGCCTGGTAAAAAGGGTGAATGGCGCAGTGATGGCGTCCGGTTACGATGGCGACATGCACGCCTGCCTGGCGTGCCTGGTGCAGGGCGTCAACAGACTGCGGCAGAATCGTTTTAGCTGGGGTCAGCAGCGTGCCGTCGAGGTCGAGGGCAATGACACGGTAGCGCATTAATCCTTCCATTTTTCCGGGTTTGCAGGGGGTAAAGTCTACACCTGACCACGGCCCGGAGACAAAAAACCGGACACAAATGATTTCAGCGTAGGGCCGTAAAACGCGCTACAGTGAGTCACAGATCATGAACAGGCAGCAAAAAAGGAGAATGCATGAAACAGGTTGTCTACACCGCCAGTCCCGAGAGCCAGCAGATTCACGTCTGGCAGATGAATGATGAGGGCGGGCTGACGTTGCTTCAGGTGACAGATGTCGCCGGCCAGGTTCAGCCGATGGTGGTGAGTCCGAAACGCGATTTTCTCTATGTCGGTGTGCGTCCCAATTTCCGCGTGCTGGCGTTTCGTATCGCCGCCGATGGCACGCTGACCGAGGCGGGCCAGGCGCCGCTGCCCGGCAGCCCGACTCACATCTCCACCGATCATCAGGGCCGGTTTCTGTTCTGCGGCTCTTACAATGATGCCTGCGTCAGCGTCAGCCCGATCGATGAAGAGGGCATTCCGCAGGCACCGCTGCAGGTTATTAACGGCCTTGACGGCTGTCACTCCGCCAATATCGATAACGACAACACGACGCTCTATGTTCCGGCACTGAAGCAGGATCGCATCTGCCTGTTTGCGCTGAATGAGGCGGGTCAGCTGACACCGCGCCCGCAGGCGCAGGTGACGACGGTGGAAGGTGCCGGTCCGCGCCATATGCAGTTCCATCCGGGCGGCCACTACGCCTACTGCGTTAACGAACTCGACAGCACGGTTGAGGTCTGGGCATTGAATAATGGTGAAGGCGAAGCCGAAAGCGTGCAGACGCTGGATATGATGCCGCCGGACTTTAGCGGCACGCGCTGGGCCGCCGATATTCATCTGACGCCCGATGGCCGCTTCCTCTACGCCTGCGATCGCACCAGCAGCACGCTGGCGATCTTCAGCGTCAGCGAAGCGGGCGATGAGCTGACCCTGGAAGGGTTCCAGCCGACCGAAACCCAGCCGCGCGGCTTTAATATCGATCACAGAGGACGTTTTCTGGTGGCCGCCGGGCAGAAATCTCATCACATCGAAGTCTATGCGATTAGCGAACCCAAAGGGCTGTTGCAGCCGCTGGGCCGTTATGCGGTAGGGCAGGGGCCGATGTGGGTGGTGATCCACGCACTGCAGGCGTAACCCGCCACGAAAGACGCCTCTCCCGGGCGGGAGAGGCGTACTGCACTACTGATAGTTCACGGTCAGCGAGGCACTTGCCAGCGCGTGGAAATGCACGTTAAAGCCGACCATCGCGCCGCTGGCGCCCTCATCTACCTCAATTGTCTCCACATCCAGCGCATGCACGGTGAAGATGTAGCGATGGGTTTCGCCCTGTGGCGGCGCGGCGCCACCGTAGCCCGCCTGACCGAAATCGGTACGGGTCTGGATCGCGCCTGCGGGCAGTGAGGCTTTGCCGGAACCGGCACCCTGCGGCAGTGACGTGGTGCTGGCCGGAATGTTTGCTACCACCCAGTGCCACCAGCCGGAGCCGGTCGGCGCGTCAGGATCGTAGCAGGTCACGACAAAACTTCGGGTGCCTTCGGGGGCCTCTTCCCAGGCCAGATGGGGAGAGATATTCTCGCCCTGATACCCCATGCCGTTGAAAACATGCTTTTCAGGCATCTTCTCGCCGTCATTAAAATCCTGACTCACAATGCGCATCACATCTCCTCGATTGTCGATGAATAGTCTTTCATCATAACCAAAAGCGCCACCTATGCCAGGGGGCCACCCGCCTCAGCCGCTAAAATGTTGCGGATGCGCCAGCGCGCCGCCAATCGCCTGCAGCAGCTGACTCAGCGCCTGCGGCGTAATGATATAGGGCGGCATCAGGTAGATGAGCCGGCCAAACGGCCGGATCCAGACACCCTGCTCCACAAAGAACTGCTGCAGCGCCGCCATATTGACCGGCTGATGCGTCTCTACCACGCCAATCGCGCCCAGCACGCGCACATCCGCCACCTGCGGTGAGCTGCGCAGCGGCAGCAGTTCGGCCCGCAGCTGCTGTTCGATACCCGCCACCTGCTGCTGCCAGTGCCCCTCGGCCAGCATCGTCAGGCTCTCTGCCGCCACCGCGCAGGCCAGCGGATTGCCCATAAAGGTCGGGCCATGCATAAAGCACCCGGCTGCGCTGCGGCTGATGGTGTCGGCCACCTCGCGGGTGGTCAGGGTAGCGGAGAGCGTCATCATGCCGCCGGTCAGCGCTTTGCCAACACAGAGGATATCCGGCGTGATGCCCGCATGTTCACAGGCAAACAGTTTGCCGGTGCGGCCAAAACCGGTGGCGATCTCATCGGCAATCAGCAGCACGCCATAGCGGTCACACGCCTCACGCACCTGCTGCAGGTAGCGCGGATGATAGAGACGCATGCCGCCTGCGCCCTGCACGATCGGCTCCAGGATCACCGCCGCCAGCTGCCGGTGATGCGTTTCGATAAGCCGGGCGAAATCGTCGAAATCGGCCGGGTTCCACGCCTCATCAAAGCCGCAGGCCGGTGCCGCCGCAAAGTGATGTTCGGGCAGATAGCCGCGCCACAGACTGTGCATCGAGTTCTCAGGATCGCACACTGACATCGCGGCAAAGGTATCGCCGTGATAGCCGCGTTTCAGCGTCAGAAACTGCTGGCGGGTTTCGCCCCGTCCCAGCCAGTACTGCAGCGCCATCTTCATCGAGACTTCCACCGCCACCGAGCCGGAATCAGCCAGAAAGACGCACTCCAGCGGATCGGCCGTCATCGCCACCAGCTGACGACAGAGCGCCACCGCCGCCGGGTGGGTAATGCCGCCAAACATGACGTGCGACATCTGTGAAGCCTGCTCCGTCAGCGCCCGGTTCAGACGCGGATGGTTGTAGCCGTGGATCGCCGCCCACCACGAGGACATACCGTCCACCAGTTCGCGCCCATCGGCCAGCTGCAGCTGAAAACCGTGTGCAGCGACCACCGGATAGCAGGGCAGCGGATCCTGCATTGAGGTGTAAGGATGCCAGATATGCTGGCGGTCAAAACGGGCATCGTCTGCGGAAAAAACGGCGGTAGTCATCGGAGTTGTAAACCAAAATAAAAAAATATAGTTTACAAGTATAACCCTGCTTTTCGTCGGGATGACACCCTTTTCTGGAGTAAGTAATGGCTCAACGCTGGACAATTGCACAGGCGCAAGCCCTGTTTGATGCACCTTTTCTTGAACTGATGTTTAAAGCGCAGCAGGTGCATCGTGAGCACTTCGATCCGCGCCAGGTGCAGGTCAGTACCCTGTTGTCGATCAAAACCGGCGCCTGTCCGGAAGACTGCAAATATTGCCCGCAGAGCGCGCGTTACAAGACCGGCCTGGAGTCGGAACGTCTGATGGAGGTGGAGGAGGTCCTGGCCTCTGCGCGTCAGGCGAAAGCCGCCGGATCGACCCGTTTCTGCATGGGGGCGGCGTGGAAAAATCCTCACGAGCGCGACATGCCCTTTCTGGAAAAGATGGTGGAAGGCGTAAAAGCGATGGGGATGGAAACCTGTATGACGCTGGGCACGCTCAGCGAGCAGCAGGCGCAGCGACTGGCGGGCGCGGGCCTGGATTTTTACAACCATAATCTCGACACCTCGCCGGAGTTCTATGGCTCCATCATCACCACCCGCAGCTATCAGGAGCGTCTGGATACGCTGGGCAAAGTGCGCGACGCCGGGATTAAGGTCTGTTCAGGCGGCATTGTCGGCCTGGGCGAAACCGTAAACGACCGCGCCGGGCTGCTGGTGCAGTTAGCCAATCTGCCGACGCCGCCGGAGAGCGTGCCGATCAACATGCTGGTCAAGGTCAAAGGCACGCCGCTGGCCGATAACGAGGATGTGGAGCCGTTCGATTTTATCCGCACTATTGCGGTGGCGCGCATCATGATGCCGACCTCGCACGTCCGTCTGTCGGCGGGCCGTGAGCAGATGAGCGAGCAGACCCAGGCGATGTGCTTTATGGCCGGGGCCAACTCGATTTTCTACGGCTGCAAACTGCTGACCACGCCGAACCCGGAAGAGGATAAAGACCGCGTGCTGTTCCGCAAGCTGGGACTTAACCCGGAACATACGCACACCCATCATGGCGATCAGCAGCAGGCGCAGGCACTCAGCGAGCAGCTTTTCCATGCCGACACTGAACAGTTCTACAACGCGGCGCTGTAATGAGCTGGCAGCAACGACTCCGGCAGGCGCTGGAGCAGCGCCGTGCGGCCGACGGCTGGCGGCAGCGTCGGATCATTGATCAGCAGTCTACCCGCACGCTGCGGAGCGGTGGCCGCGACTATCTCCACTTCTCCAGCAATGACTACCTCGGTTTAACCCGGCATCCGGCGGTGATCGCCGCCTGGCAGCAGGGCGCGGCGCTGGCGGGCGCGGGCGCGGGCGCCTCGGGGCATGTCACCGGTTATCACCGCCAGCACGCCGATCTGGAGGCGGAGCTGGCGGCGTGGCTCGGCTATGACCGGGCGCTGCTGTTCATCTCCGGTTTTGCGGCAAATCAGGCGGTAATCCATCTGCTGGGGGAGAAGGACGACCGTATTCTGGCGGACAGGCTCAGCCACGCCTCGCTGCTCGACGCCGCCAGCCACAGCCCGGCTCAGCTGCGACGTTTCACTCATAACGCGCCGGAGAGCCTGGCGGCCCGACTCGCCGCCCCCTGCGCCGGGGAAACGCTGGTGGTGACGGAAGGCATCTTCAGCATGGATGGCGACAGCGCGCCGCTGGCCGCCCTGGCGCAACAGACGCAGCAGGCCAGAGGCTGGCTGCTGGTGGATGATGCGCATGGCATCGGCGTGGTGGGCGAGCAGGGGCGCGGCAGCTGCTGGCAGCAGGGCGTTAAACCGGAACTGCTGGTGATCACCTTTGGCAAAGCGTTTGGCGTCAGCGGGGCCGCGCTGCTCTGCGATGGTGACACCGCCGACTACTTTTTACAGTTCAGCCGCCATCTCATCTACTCAACGGCGATGCCCGCAGCCCAGGCGGTCGCGTTGCAGGCGGCGCTGCGCGAAATTCAGCAGGGCGAGGCGCTGCGCCAGCAGTTACAGCAGAACATTGCACATTTCCGGCGCGGGGCGGCGTCGCTGCCGTGGCAACTGATGGCGTCAGCCAGTGCGATTCAGCCACTGCTGGTAGGGGAAAACAGCGAGGCGCTGGCGCTCTCACAGCGGCTGGCGGAGGCGGGCTGCTGGGTCAGTGCGATCCGGCCGCCTACCGTGCCGCCGGGCACCGCGCGGCTTCGCATCACCCTGACGGCGGCGCATCGCCCGGACGATATCGATCGTTTACTGGAGGCACTGCATGACGCTGCGGGTTGATAAACAGGCGGTGGCGCGCGCCTTTGGCCGGGCGGCAGGAGGATACGATGCTCACGCCGCGCTGCAGCGTCTCAGCGGAGATGCGCTGCTGGCGCGTGCGCCCGCGCAGAGCGGCCTGCAGCTGCTGGATGCCGGCTGCGGCACCGGCTGGTATAGCCAGCTGTGGCGTGAACGCGGCAAACAGGTGACGGCGCTGGATCTCTCTGTACAGATGCTGCAACAGGCACGGGATAACGATGCCGCGCAGCACTATCTGGTCGGGGACATCGACGCGCTGCCGCTGGCGGATAACTCGACGGACCTGGTGTGGAGCAATCTGGCGGTGCAGTGGAGTGACGATCTGCCCGGCGCACTGCGCCAGTTCCGGCGGGTACTCCGGCCCGGCGGCACGCTGCTGTTCTCCACCCTGGGCGATGGTTCGCTGCAGGAGGTGCATGAGGCCTGGTCACATCTGGATGCCATGCCGCACGCCAACCGCTTTCTCAGCGAGTCGCAGATTGCCGCGGCCTGTCATGCTCAGCAACTCGGCTGTTCCTCGGAGCGGGTGACGCTGCACTTTCCCGACGCGCTCAGCGCGATGCGCTCCCTGAAGGGGATCGGGGCAACCCATCTGCATCAGGGGCGCGACGGACAGATCCTGACCCGGCAACGGCTCAGCCAGCTGGAGGCGCACTGGCCGCGCGATCGGCACGGCTATCGCCTGAGTTACCATTTAATCTATGGAGTAAGTGCATCATGAAACGCCTGTTTATCACCGGGACTGACACCGAAGTCGGCAAAACGGTCGCCAGCGGCGCGTTGCTGCAGGCCGCCGCCGCCGCAGGCTACCGCTGTGCGGGCTATAAGCCGGTGGCCTCGGGCTGTGAGCTGACGCCGGAAGGGATCCGCAACAGCGATGCGCTGGCGCTGCAGCGCTACAGCAACGTGCCGCTGACCTATCAGCAGGTCAATCCTCTGGCGTTTATGGAGCCGACCTCGCCGCACATCGTCAGCGCCGAAGAGGGCAGGCCGATCACCCATCTGGCTCTCTCGGCGGGGCTGGCGGCGCTGGAGCCGCTGGCGGACTGGATTCTGGTCGAGGGGGCAGGCGGCTGGTACACCCCGCTGTCCGAAACGCACACCTATGCCGACTGGGTGGTCAGCGAACGGCTGCCGGTCATCCTGGTGGTGGGGATTAAGCTGGGCTGCATCAACCACGCCCTGCTGACCGCAGAGGCGATACAGGCGTGCGGCCTGCCGCTGGTGGGCTGGATCGCCAACACCGTCGAGCCACCGGGCAGGCGCTATGAGGAGTATCTCACCAGCCTGAAAAACCGTCTGCCTGCACCCTGCCTGGGCACACTTCCCTGGTTTACCGAGGCGGCGCAGCAGGCTGACTGTGGTCACTATCTGACGCTGCCGGAATAAGCGCCGGGCCAGGGCTTCATCGTCATCCTTACCGCGCAGCACAGCCTGTATGTCAGGCTGTGCTGCGCGGTCCGGCTCCCGCCCGTCAGGCCACGGTCAGCCACTTATCGACAGTGTAATCGTCAAGCTGCGCCATGCTGCCCTGCGCCACATTGCGGCCACGGTGCAGCAGCAGAAAATAGTCGGCTACCCGCCGGATCAGCGACAGACGCTGTTCCAGTAGCAGGATGGTCAGCCCGTAATCGAGGTTAAGCCGACGGATCAGGTTACCCATCTCCTCTTCCAGCCACGGCGACATGCCGTCGGTCGGCTCATCCAGAATCAGCAGCTTGGGTTGCAGCACCAGCGCGCGCGCCAGGGCCAGCTGCTGCTGCTGATCGATGGGCAGATCGCCGCTGCGCTGCTGACGCAGTGAGTAGAGCGCCGGAAAGAGATCGAAGACCATTTCGGGTATGGCGCGGTGGCGATCCTGCTGGCTGGCACCGGCCAGCAGCGCAATCAGCAGGTTATCTTCCACGCTCATCTGGGTAAAAATATGACGCCCCTGCGGAACATAACCAATGCCCATCTGGGCCCGCTGTTCAGCCGGTTGCAGCAGCAGATCTTCCGGCGGCGAACCATCCTCTTTCCAGGAGATGGAGCCGCTGTTAATCGGCAGTCTGCCCATGATGCAGTTCACCAGCGTGGTTTTACCCATGCCGGGCCGGCCCAGAATGCCGGTGCAGGTGCCAGGCGACAGATCCAGGTCCACATCCCATAGAATATGGTTCTGACCGTAAAATTGATTGACCGAACGTAAACTCAGCATCTGACACTCTCCTTCCCGATCATTAGCCTGATTGCTTCCGCTCTCTGTCGTCTGGCAACCCAGTCATCAGCAACGGTGGTCTCGCCATTGCCACTCAGTGCGCACAACATCCGGTGACGCGATGGAGTGCTGCAATTACCAGGCCAGGTCTGAAAATGGCCCTGTTTTGTGGCTGCGCTGGCCTGCCTGCGGGAGAAAATATGAGAAAAACTTATCAATTCCCCACGGCAATCACGCGCCTGCACTTTTGCAGTGCTGCGAAGCACTGTTTCTGGTGCAGACGGGCGGTAAAGAAGCAGGACATCTGATTAAGAATCTTAGTGGATCGGCGAAATTTTGCGTGACGGGCCGCGCGACAGCGTAAAATTGCAGAATTATCCGTCACTGCCTGGTGCGAAATTTAACGCAAAAAAAATTATTTTCGGGGTGACGGGAGGAGAGGGAAAAATTATACACAGCTGATGGCGGCGGGGCTGCCATCACTTATCCACCATTCCTGTGGATAACCTTGTGCATTAGGTCATGAAAACCAGTTGGAAGCGAGGAAATACGGGGCCTGGTAACATAATGACGAGAATCTGGCCTTATAAGCTTAATCTAATAAAATCAGTTGCTTATCAAAAAACAAGCCTGCGAATTTTCTGTCAGTTAACCGAACTGTAATTTTGTGACGCTCTATTGACAAATGTTAAATCTGATCCTCGCCTGGGGATAACATTGCGCAACACCCTTTACGCCGGTTCAGGTTGGGTATCGAAGCGGCAGAAATTGTGCCTCTCGCCTCTACACTGCATTATTACTGTTTTTATATCCAGTATTTTTTTCTGGCAAAATCACCATAGCAGAGTAAAATAAGTGCCTGCCCGCCGACTTCTCCAGCAGGAACTGCATTCATGAGTAAAGCCTTTAAATTGAATTCCGCCTTTAAACCTTCGGGCGATCAGCCCGAGGCGATCCGTCGCCTGGAAGAGGGGCTGGAGGATGGACTGGCCCATCAGACCCTGTTGGGGGTGACCGGCTCCGGTAAGACCTTCACCGTCGCCAACGTGATTGCCGATCTTAACCGGCCGACGATGGTGCTGGCGCCTAACAAGACACTGGCGGCCCAGCTCTATGGCGAGATGAAAGAGTTTTTCCCGGAAAATGCCGTGGAGTTTTTCGTTTCCTACTACGACTACTATCAGCCGGAAGCCTACGTGCCCAGCTCCGACACCTTCATCGAAAAAGATGCGTCGGTGAACGAGCACATCGAACAGATGCGTCTCTCGGCGACCAAGGCGCTGCTGGAGCGGCGCGATGTCATCGTAGTAGCCTCGGTTTCAGCGATTTATGGTCTGGGCGATCCCGATCTCTATCTGAAAATGATGCTGCACCTGACCCGCGGCATGATCATCGACCAGCGCAGCATCCTGCGTCGCCTCTCCGAGCTGCAGTACACCCGCAACGACCAGGCGTTCCAGCGCGGCACCTTCCGGGTGCGGGGCGAAGTGATCGACATCTTCCCGGCGGAATCGGACGATATCGCCCTGCGGGTTGAGCTGTTCGACGAGGAGGTGGAGCGGCTGTCGCTGTTTGATCCGCTGACCGGCCAGGTCGATTCGGTGGTTCCCCGCTTCACGATCTACCCCAAGACGCACTACGTGACGCCGCGCGAACGTATCCTGCAGGCGATGGAGGAGATCAAAGTGGAACTGGCGGATCGTCGCCGGGTGCTGCTGGAGAACAACAAACTGCTGGAAGAGCAGCGGATTACGCAGCGAACCCAGTTTGACCTGGAGATGATGAGCGAGCTGGGTTACTGCTCAGGCATCGAAAACTATTCGCGCTACCTGTCCGCGCGCGGGCCGGGCGAAGCGCCCCCGACGCTGTTTGACTACCTGCCTGCCGATGGCCTGCTGGTGGTGGATGAGTCCCACGTCACCATCCCGCAGATTGGCGGCATGTACAAAGGCGACCGGGCGCGTAAAGAGACGCTGGTGGAGTATGGTTTCCGCCTGCCGTCGGCGCTGGATAACCGTCCGATGAAGTTTGAAGAGTTTGAGGCGCTGGCCCCGCAGACCATCTATGTTTCGGCGACGCCCGGCAAATATGAGCTGGAGAAGTCGGGTAACGAGGTGGTGGATCAGGTAGTGCGTCCGACCGGCCTGCTGGATCCGATCATCGAAGTGCGCCCGGTAGGCACGCAGGTTGACGATCTGCTGTCGGAGATCCGCCAGCGTGTGGCGATCAACGAGCGTATTCTGGTGACGGTGCTGACCAAGCGCATGGCGGAAGATCTCACCGAGTATCTGACCGAGCACGGCGAGAAAGTGCGCTATCTGCACTCCGATATCGACACCGTCGAGCGTATGGAGATTATCCGCGACCTTCGCCTGGGAGAGTTTGATGTGCTGGTGGGCATCAACTTACTGCGTGAGGGGCTGGATATGCCGGAAGTGTCGCTGGTGGCGATTCTGGACGCGGACAAAGAGGGCTTCCTGCGCTCTGAGCGCTCGCTGATCCAGACCATTGGTCGTGCGGCGCGTAACATCAACGGTAAGGCGATTCTCTACGGTGATAAAATTACGCCGTCGATGGCGCGTGCGATTGAAGAAACCGAACGCCGCCGTGAGAAACAGCAGCTGCACAATGAGAAGCATAGTATCGTTCCGCAGGGCCTGAACAAGAAGATCACCGATATTCTGGAACTCGGCAACAACGTAGTGAAAACCCGGGGTAAAGCGAAGCCGGCCCGTCCTGGCGAAGCACAGGCCCAGGCCGATCTGCTGACGTTAACGCCGCAGGCGTTGCAGAAGAAGATCCACGAACTGGAAGGGCAGATGCAGCAGCATGCGCAGAACCTGGAGTTCGAGCAGGCGGCCAGCGTGCGCGATCAGCTGCATGAGCTGCGCACGCTGTTTATTGCGGCCTCGTAGTGCTGTCAAAACCCCTGAATGGCGTGTTCCAGCGCCACCCGTAACAGCTGGCGGTCGTGACGATAGCGGATGTCGGCGGCCTCCAGCGGTTCACGGACAATCAGGCGGTTTTCAATGCCCTGAGTTGCCACCGAGGGACCGACCACCACGGCATCAATCACCCGCTTGCCGATATAACGCTCCATCATCTGCAGCTTGTCAGCGACCGTCAGGCTGGCGGCGGCCGGGCTGAGTTCGCGGCCCAGATTGCCGATGAACACCATGGTCGCGGGCGTGCGGCGCAGCGCCTGCGCCATCTCCTCCATCAGCAGGATCGGCATCAGGCTGGTATAAAAGCTCCCTGGCCCGATCAGGATCAGATCCGCTTCACCGATGGCCTGCAGCGCCTCCCGTGTGGGCTGCACAGTGGGATGCAGCATCAGCTCCTGCGGCGGCTGCTTCATCTCGTCAATCGCCGTCTCGCCGTAAACCATATTGCCTTCGGCATCCATCGCCACCAGGTCTACCGGCTGCTCCGACATCGGGATTAAAAAAGCATCCACCTTCAGCAGATTACGGATGATGTTAATCGCCTCCAGCGGACGCACGCTCAGCTGATCCAGCGCCCGCAGCATCAGGTTGCCGAGGTTGTGTCCGGCCAGCTCGCCATTCCCGGAAAAGCGATACTCGAACATCGCCGACGCGACGCTGGGTTCGGCGATCAGCTGATTGAGACAGTTGCGCATGTCGCCCCAGGCGATGCCGCCCTCGGAGCGTCGGATACGGCCGGTTGAACCGCCGTTGTCGGTAGTGGTAACGATACCGGTCAGACGCGAGCCCAGCGGGGAAAGGGCAGACATCACGCGGCCTAAACCGTGTCCGCCACCCAGCGCCACAACGCGATCAAGATCGGCCAGTGTGCGATTCATACTTCTCCTTAAAATCTGTTCGCGTGGCGAGGCTCTAAACGCTAAGCCCGCGCGCATGACTTGCGTCAAAATCTGGCGGGTATTTTAACGTATCCTGTCGCGAAAATGCGGTGAAAATTCGCTATGTATAAGATTATATAGCGAAAACAGCACATGGAAGAGTGGCGTAAATCACGCTACCATCATGATTACCGCGCTGATCAAGGGGTCAGCGTACACTCAAGCCTGAATGCCTACGTCTGCGGATAGGGGATTCAGGCCGTAGCCTTAGAGCTGCCAGGGTGCAGGAAGAAATGACTGCATCTCCCAATCTGGAAAGGTGTTCTGGTGTCACAATTTACTGATGCATACGCGCGTAAGTTCTATTACCTGCGCCTGTCGGTCACGGATGTCTGTAATTTCCGCTGTACCTACTGTCTCCCTGACGGCTATAAACCGCAGGGAATTCGTAACAAAAGCTTTCTCTCACTGGATGAAATCCGTCGTGTCACGCGCGCCTTTGCCGCCGCCGGCACGGAAAAAGTGCGGCTGACCGGCGGTGAGCCGTCGCTGCGTCGCGACTTCACCGACATCATTGCGGCCGTACGTGAAAACGCCGCGATTCGTCAGATTGCGGTCACTACCAACGGTTACCGGCTGGCGCGTGATGTGAAGCAGTGGCGCGAGGCGGGGCTGACCGCGCTCAACGTCAGCGTCGACAGTCTGGACGCCCGTCAGTTTCACGCCATCACCGGTCAGGATAAGTTCCATCAGGTAATGAGCGGTATTGATGCGGCGCTGGACGCTGGCTTCCGCCAGGTCAAAGTCAACAGCGTGCTGATGCGTGATCTCAACAGCCGTAATCTCGCCACTTTCCTTGACTGGATCCGCACCCGGCCGATCCAGCTGCGCTTTATCGAGCTGATGGAGACCGGCGACGGCGGCACGCTGTTCCGCGATCAGCACGTTTCCGGCACCGTGATCCGCGATCAGCTGATCGCGCAGGGCTGGCAGCGTCGCGAAAGCGGCCGCAGTGACGGCCCGGCGCAGGTCTTTTATCACCCCGACTATGTCGGCGAAATCGGCCTGATCATGCCTTACGCCAAAGATTTCTGTGCCAGCTGCAATCGCCTGCGCGTGTCGGCGCAGGGCAATCTCCACCTTTGCCTGTTTGGCGATGGCGGCGTGCCGCTGCGCGATCTGCTGGCATCTGACGATCAGCAGGCCGAACTGCAGGCGCGGATCACCAGCAGCCTGGGGCAGAAAAAGCAGACGCACTTCCTGCATCAGGGCAACACCGGCATCACACAGAATCTCTCTTATATTGGTGGCTAATTTCAGGAGGAAGTATGGGTAAATCCGCCAGCGAATTTCAGACCGTACAGATTGCGGTGATGACGGTGTCCGATCGACGTGACGCCAGTAACGACACCTCCGGCGACTATCTGCGCGCCGCCGCCGCAGAAGCGGGCCATGAGGTGGTCGACCACGCCATCGTGCCGGAAAATCTCTATCGCATTCGCGCCACGGTGTCGCGCTGGATCGCCAGTGAAGATGTGCAGGTGGTGATCATCAATGGCGGAACCGGCTTTAACCTGAAAAACAGCACGCCGGAAGCGCTGCAGCCGCTGTTTGATCGCGAAATTGACGGGTTCGGCGAACTCTTTCGGATGATCTCCTATGAGGAGATTGGCGGTTCGACGCTGCAGTCACGCGCCGTTGCCGGTCTGGCTAACGGGACGCTGATCCTGGCCGTGCCGGGCTCCACCAGCGCCTGCCGCACAGCCTGGGAGCGGATTATCGCGGATCAGCTCGATGCGCGCACTGCGCCCTGCAACTTTGTCTCCCATCTGAAGAAACGGTAAGAACGGTAAGCATGTCTCAACTCACACACATTAACGCGGCGGGCGAAGCGCATATGGTGGATGTCTCCGCCAAAGCCGAAACCGTCCGCGAAGCGCGGGCCGAAGTGCTGGTGCTGATGCAGCCGGACACGCTGCAGATGATTATCGAAGGCAGTCATCACAAAGGGGATGTCTTTGCCACCGCGCGCATCGCCGGTATCCAGGCCGCGAAGCGCACCTGGGAGCTGATCCCGCTCTGCCATCCGCTGATGCTGAGCAAGGTGGAGGTCAATCTGGAAGCGGAACCGGTTCACAACCGGGTGCGCATCACCTCCCTCTGCCGTCTGACCGGCAAGACCGGCGTGGAGATGGAAGCGCTGACGGCCGCCTCGGTGGCCGCACTGACCATCTACGACATGTGCAAAGCGGTGCAGAAGGACATCGTTATCGACCAGCTGCGTTTAATCAGCAAAAGCGGCGGCAAAAGCGGCGATTTTCAGGCGGTGACGCATGATTAACGTACTGTTTTTTGCCCAGGTGCGTGAGCTGACCGGCACCGCGTCGCTTGAGGTGGCTGCGGACTATCCGGATGTGGCCACGCTGCGCGCGGCACTGGCCGATCGGGACGACCGCTGGGCGCTGGCACTGGAGCCGGGCAAACTGCTGGCTGCCGTGAATCAGACGCTGGTGCCGATGACCCATCCGCTGCATGACGGGGATGAAGTCGCCTTTTTCCCGCCCGTGACCGGAGGCTGAGATGGAGACGCAGATTCGGGTTGGCCCCGCGCCTTTCGAGATGGCAGAAGCCTATCGCTGGCTGGCGGCCTGTGATGAGGATGGGGCGGTCGTGACCTTCACCGGTAAAGTCCGCAATCATAATCTGGGCGATAACGTCGCCGCGCTGACCCTGGAGCACTATCCCGGCATGACCGAGAAAGCGCTGCAGGAGATCGTCGACGCGGCGCGTGAACGCTGGCCGTTGCAGCGCGTGACGGTGATCCATCGCGTTGGCGAGCTGTTTCCCGGCGATGAAATCGTGCTGGTGGGCGTCACCAGCGCCCATCGCGGCAGCGCCTTTTCTGCCGCAGAGTTCATCATGGATTACCTGAAGACCCGCGCGCCGTTCTGGAAGCGCGAAGCCACAGAGCAGGGCGACCGCTGGGTGGACGCCCGCGACAGCGATCACCAGGCCGCACGGCGCTGGGAGTAGGCTGTCAGGCTCAGCGGGACGCGCGTGCGGCCCGCTGACGATCCCGCCAGCCTGTTTAAGGCTGTTTCAGCTGCTCCGCCGGGCCAAATCCGGTCTGGCCGTGGCTGTGCTCACCGCCGCCCTCTGTGCGCTTAAGCTGAATCACCTGACCCTGCTGCCAGGCGTTGGCGCCCGCTGCCGCCGGATGCGCGACGATATCCGCCCGCCCGGCTCGGATCTGTTTAGTATCAACGTCAAACCGGCGATCGCGATCGGCCAGCAGTCGCGAGTCCATCTGCCCATCCGCGGTAAAGCCCATCATCAGCGCCGGAATGCCGATTGGCAGCGTTTTGTCGCGATCGGTGTGCCAGGTGTGCCAGGTTTTGCCGTAAGTGTTCACGATGCGCGTCATCAGGGCGTGGTCGGCGGCCTGCGGTAAGCCGGGTGCAATCAGCGTGCCCGATTTCACCTCATACTGGTGGCTGTGCCACAGCTTCTTCTCGTCGGGCGGCAGCGTGTTAAACAGCCGTTCGCTGATGATGTATTCGACCCCCATCAGCCGCGCGTCGCGCGTGTTGCCGTCATAGATCACCGCCTGCATCACGTCGTCGTTCAGGACGGTAACATAGTGGTGCGCCTCCATCTGACCGTTCTTATCGCCGTTGTAAAAATGGAAGCCGTCGAGGTAGGTATTGATAGCGTCAATCGGCGGGCGCGACTGCAGCACGCTGGCACCGCTTTCCAGCACCTTCAGCGAGGAGGAGGTGGGCGCACCCGGTGAGTGCACCTGCGCGGGCGTATTATTGGCGCCACAGCCGGTTAATATCAGGCTGAACGCCGCAACTGGCCAGAGTTTAAACATCGTAAGTTCCTTTACCGTTAAAAAAGCTAACCTTAGTTCAGTTCTCTCCTGCCTGCGCAGTGCGGGCGATGATAGAGTAGGGCTTTCGTCAATTCTGAGGACAGGTATGTCATTCACTCCGATACTGCAACGTCTGACGCTGGTCGCCGCACTGGTGCTGGCAGGCTGTAGCAGCAAAAAAACGCCTGAGGCCCCGGTCCGGCAGCCCGACGATGTCAAAGCGCAGATCCAGCGGCTGCTGCCACCGCACGTCAGCAATAAAGCGGCGTGGCGCGACGACATCTACACCACCTTCCGCACGCAGCAGATCGATCCCAGCGTCAGCAATCTCTGTGCGGTGATCGCCGTCGCGGATCAGGAGAGCAACTTCAGCGCCGAAGCCGCCGTGCCGGGCCTGTCAAAGATCGCCTGGGGTGAGATCGACCGCCGGGCGGCAAAAGTACACGTCCCCGCCTTCCTGGTGCGCACCGCGCTGCAGATTAAATCGCCGACCGGCGAGAGCTATGCCACCCGGCTGGATAACGTGCGCAGTGAAAAAGAGCTGAGCGCGATTTTTGACGACCTGATCGATATGGTGCCGATGGGCCAGACGCTGTTTGGTCATCTCAACCCGATCCACACTGGCGGGCCGATGCAGGTCAGCATTGCCTTTGCCGAAGCACATGCCAGAGGCTATCCGTGGCCCGTCGATGGCACCATCCGGCGGGAAGTCTTTACCCGCCACGGCGGGATCTACTTCGGCACGATGCATCTGCTTGGCTACCCGGCGGACTATACTCAGCCGCTCTATCGCTTCGCTGATTTCAACGCGGGCTGGTATGCAAGCCGCAACGCGGCGTTTCAGGCAGCGGTGGCGCGCGCGACCGGGATGAAGCTGGCGCTGGATGGCGATCTGATCCTCTATGGATCGGACGCGGCGGGCAGCACGGAGCTGGCGGTGCGGACGCTGTCGAAGCAGATTGATATGAGCAACAGCGCGATCCGACGCGATCTGGAAAAAGGGGATAAGGAAAGTTTCAGCGACAGCACGCTGTGGAAACAGGTCTTTACCCTGGCGGATAAGATGGCCGGCCGCCGGTTACCGCGCGAAATGCTGCCGGGCATTAAGCTCGAAAGCCCGAAAATCACCCGTAACCTCACCACGGCGTGGTTTGCGCAGCGCGTCGACAGTCGTTATCAGCAGTGTCTGTCGCGGCGCTAAGCGGCAGGTTGTGGCGCAGTTGAGCTGAGCTGTGCCACACTTAGAGATGGTGCCGGCAGGCGCGGCAGATGGCCGCCGTTCTGTTCCGCGCTCAGCCGCTTCCGGTCGTACAGACCGTGGAGGCTGACCCTGGCGGCCCCGCATTAAACCGGCTTCCTGCGGGAAGCGCGTTCCCATTTTAACAAGAGGTGCATCATGGACCGATATCCACGAAATGATTCTATCGTTCAACCCGCCTCGCGCGGGCTGCAGGCCTATATGGCTCAGGTCTATGGCTGGATGACATGCGGCCTGTTACTGACGGCATTTGTCTCCTGGTTTGCGGCCCGTACGCCAGCGGTGATGGAGCTGGTGTTCGCTAACCGCATCACCTTTTTCGGGCTGATTATCGCGCAGCTGGCGCTGGTGTTTGTCCTTTCCGGCATGGTGCATCGTCTGAGCGGGGCAGTGGCCACCGGACTGTTTATGCTCTATTCGGCGCTGACCGGCCTGACGATGGCGAGCATCTTCCTGGTTTACACCTACTCCTCTATCGCCAGCACCTTCTTCGTCACGGCGGGGATGTTTGGTGCGATGACCTTCTACGGCTACACCACTAAACGCGACCTGACCCGTCTGGGCAGCCTGCTGTTTATGGCGCTGATTGGTATCCTGCTGGCGTCGCTGGTGAACTTCTGGCTGAAAAGCCCGGCGCTGATGTGGGCGATTACCTATATCGGAGTGGTGGTGTTTGTGGGCCTGACCGCCTATGACACGCAGAAGCTGAAAAATATCGGTGAGCAGATCGATGCCCGCGACACGGAAAACCTGCGTCGCTACTCGATTATGGGCGCGCTGACGCTCTATCTCGACTTCATCAACCTGTTCCTGATGCTGCTGCGGATCTTCGGCAACCGCCGCTAAGCGGATAATGCACAAAAGGAGGCGCAGCGGCTGCGCCTCCTTTTTTTATTACGACTTCTGCAGCTTCTGCTCGTTCTTCTGACGCAGATGTTTTGCCCGACTCTCCAGCCCCAGATAGAGCACCAGCGCCAGCAGCAGCGGCAGAATAAAGTAGAGCACGCGATAGGCCAGCAGCGCCGCAATAATGGTGCCGTGCGAGGCGTGCTGACCGCTGAGCAGGGCGAGGAAGACCGCTTCCAGTACGCCGATGCCGGCCGGAATATGAATGATCACCCCCGCAATACTGCTGATCAGCAGCACGCCCAGCACCATCGGATACCCGACGTCACGCCCCAGCAGCAGCCAGATAATCGCGCCCATCACCATCCAGTTGGCACAGGAGACGGCGAACTGCAGCAGCGCCATGCGCAGCGAGGGCAGCTGCAGCGTCTGGCCTTTTATCGTCCAGCGGCGCTGCTTCGAGAAGGCGCAGGCCCAGAGATAGACCGCCACCAGCACCAGCAGGATGACGCCGATAAGACGCAGCGTGGTTTCGCCGATGAACCAGCCGCCGGGGATCGACACCATACCCGCGCTGAACACCACGCCCGCCAGCAGAATATAGCCGAGCCAGTTAGTGGCGATACTCAGGGAGAAGATGCGGGTGATGGTGCCGCTGTCGAGCCCCAGCCGGGAGTAGAGCCGGTAGCGCATGGCGACGCCGCCCACCCAGGTACTCAGCGTCAGGTTAAAGGCGTAACAGATAAACGACACCAGCATCACCTGTCGCTTCGCCAGTTTGTGACCGCAGTAGGCGCGGCCAATCAGGTCATAGCAGCCATAAACCAGGTAACTCAGCACTACCAGTCCGGCGGCTGTCAGTACCACAAAGCGGTTGTAGTTTACGATGACGTCATAAACATCTTCCCAGTTCACTTTGCGGGCGTAGACCACCAGCAGTACCACGACCGCGATGAAGAACAGCACGGTGAGGATTTTTTTGGCGAGTTGCCAGCGTGGATGTTTTTTTGCCATCAGGATTTCGCTCCCGGGTTGTCAGCTTCAATGCGATCCTGAGTTTCTATTTCAGGCTGAACCGGCGCGGCGACCTGCGCCAGACGCGGGGTATGCGCAGGCAGCCAGCCCGCGATGGCCGGGAAATGACGCAGAAAGTGGAACACCACCACGCTTTTACTCAGTTGCCACCAGTTACGTGGCGGCAGGCGATCTTCCTGCACACGCTGACAGTCGTGGGTTATCAGCGCATCCAGATTGTCACGCAGCGTCTGGTTAAAGAGGCGATCGTGGATGATCAGGTTAGCCTCCAGGTTCAGCGACAGGCTGAGCGGATCGAGGTTGCTGGAGCCAACGGTGGCCCAGTGATCGTCGCAGACCGCCACTTTGCCGTGCAGCGGACGACGGATATATTCATAGACCTCCACGCCGCCATCCACCAGATAGTTGTAGAGCAGTTCTGCGCCCACCTTTACAATCGGCATATCCGGCTCGCCCTGAACGATCAGCTTCACGCGGACGCCGCGCTGCGCGGCATTGCGCATCTCCCTCAGCAGCCGGTAGCCGGGGAAAAAGTAGGCGTTGGCGATAATCACCTCCCGTTTCGCCTTGCGCAGCATCTCCATGTAATGCTTTTCGATGTCATCGCGATGCTCGTCGTTGTCGCGATAGACGTAGAGCACCTGCGCATCGCCGGGTGTGGCGTTCACCGCCGGACGATGAGAGCGCCCGCCCCACCAGCGGCGGGTAGGCTGTTCGCTGCCGATCGCCTGCTGCAGATAGCGGGCGATATCGCCCACCACCGGTCCTTTGACCTGCACCGCGTAATCCTGCTTCGCCTCCGGGCCATAATCGGTGTTGTGCTCGGCGGAGAAGTTGATGCCGCCGACAAAGGCCACCACGTCATCCACCACCACGGTTTTGCGGTGCAGACGGCGAAACACGTTGGTGCGCATCCCCATCACCAGCGGACGTGGATCGTAATAGATAAAGCGCACGCCCACGCTGGTCAGGCTGTTCACGAACTGATCGGAGAGCTCGGCGGAGCCGTAACCGTCGACCATCACCTCGACCCGGACACCCCGCTGGGCCGCCGCCAGCAGTTCACGGTGCAGGGCGTTGCCCACCTCATCCTCGAACAGGATAAAGGTTTCGATGAGCACCGTACGCTCCGCCCGCTGGATCGCACCAAAGACCCGTGGGAAAAACGCTTCGCCATTCTCCAGCAACAGCAGCCGGTTGCCGTCCTGCCAGTTAAAATTCATAGGTGAATCTCCACCGCCAGCGGCGCGTGATCGGAAAGGTGTGACCAGGGTTTACGCGGCAGCGCCCACGGATGACTGACGGTGGCGTTGCGGACATAGATGCGGTCGAGCCGCAGGATAGGGAAGCGTGCCGGGAAGGTGCGCGCCGGGCGTCCGGTCTTCATGCTGAATACCTCTTTCAGGCCTGCGCCCTGTTTTAAAATGGCGTTAGCACGTCGCTGCCAGTCGTTGAAATCGCCCGCCACAACGACCGGGGCATCGGGCGGCAGAGAGGTCACCATTTCACAGATTTTTTTCATCTGCGCGTGACGATGGGCCTCCTTCAGACCCAGATGCACGCAGATAACGTGCAGCGTGCCGTGCGGCTCGGGCAGGGCGATCTGACAGTGCAGCATGCCGCGATTCTCGCTGCCCGCGACCGAAATATCGCGGTTCTCATACTCAGTAATCGGGAAGCGCGACAGCACCGCATTGCCGTGATGGCCCTCGGGATAGACGGCATTGCGCCCGTAGGCATAGTCGTTCCACATGGTGTCAGCCAGAAACTCGTAATGGGAGGAGGCGGGCCACGCTTCATGATTAAGCGAATGAATAGCGTGGGTGCCCATCACCTCCTGCAGAAAGACCACATCCGCCGCCGTGGCGCGAACGGCTTCGCGTAATTCCGGCAGGATGAAGCGGCGATTAAAAGGGGTGAAACCCTTGTGTGTATTGATCGTCAGGACTTTTATTGAAAATCCTTGCTGGTTTTGTGGCATACTCGCGACGCGCTCCTTTTCATCATCAACAGAAACAAAGTGTAGTCTTTGTCACAAATGGAGGGGGAAGGCGCGCGATATTTAGGGCGTTATCCGAAAATTGTTTTACATTGAGGAAACCGTTTCCGGCTTGTGCCGGTAGCACTTGGGCGACCTGTTGGGTCTGCCAGGAGAAATGAATGAAATGGTCTAATCGTATTCAAATCATTACGGGTCAGACGTTGATGCATATCGTGATGCATCTGCTGGTCGTCGCGGCACTCATCTGGGGCTGGCAGCATAAAGCGCTGGTGGATGTCTGCAGTGTGCTGGTGGCGATGTATGCAGTGGTGTTTGTTGCCATGCTGGTAACACAGCGCATCGCACGTTTACGGACGCTGGGTGATTATTTTGAAGAAGCGACCACCACTTACTACTTTGGCGCCGCCATGATGACACTGTTTCTGGTGTCGCGGATCTACCACAACAACCTGCTGCTGGCGTCTCTCGGGGTGGTGATGTTGCTGGGCCCGGCGCTGGTCTCGCTGCTGGCGAAAGAGCCGGCGCGGCGAATCGAAAACAAACGTAGCTAAGCTGAAGGCCACCGCGAGGTGGCCTTCCTGTTTTCAGCGCCTTAAGTTGTCAGTAAATGTGAGCTATCTCGCACACTTCATTTAAAGCTGCTACACTCGGCCGCTTACGCATCGTAGTTTGTGCCCTTTTCACGCGTCAGCCCCAGCTGCCGTCACTATCCCTCTGAAAACTACACCGTGAATCACGGTCAGAGCGGACCGGAGTAAACCACGTAATGTCTTTTGACTCTCTCGGCCTGAGTGCCGATATTTTGCGCGCGGTTGCCGAACAAGGCTACAGCGAACCGACACCTATCCAGCGCCAGGCGATTCCTGTGGTGCTGGCTGGCCGCGATCTGCTGGCGAGTGCCCAGACCGGCACCGGTAAAACAGCCGGTTTTACCTTACCCCTTTTACAGAAACTCTCTGCCAGCGCGAAACCCGTGCGCGGCCGTCGTCCGGTGCGTGCCCTGATCCTGACCCCGACCCGTGAGCTGGCCGCGCAGGTTGGCGAAAACGTCAGCGATTACAGCAAATACCTCACACTGCGCTCAATGGTGGTGTTTGGCGGCGTCAGCATCAACCCGCAGATGGTAAAACTGCGCGGCGGCGTTGATGTGCTGGTGGCGACCCCAGGCCGTCTGCTGGATCTGGCCCACCAGAATGCGGTTGACCTGTCGCAGGTCGAAGTGCTGGTGCTGGATGAAGCGGACCGGATGCTCGATATGGGCTTCATCCACGACATCCGCCGCGTGCTGGCGCGCCTGCCAGCCAAACGTCAGAACCTGCTGTTCTCTGCTACCTTCTCCGACGAGATCAAAGGTCTGGCGGAAAAACTGCTGACTAACCCGGAGATGGTGGAAGTGGCTCGTCGCAACACCGCCTCTGAGCAGGTGGCCCAGCAGGTACACTTCGTGGATAAGAAGCGTAAGCGGGAACTGCTGTCGCAACTGATTGGCGAAGGCAACTGGCAGCAGGTACTGGTCTTTACCCGTACCAAACATGGCGCTAACCACCTTGCCGAGCAGCTGGGCAAAGATGGTATTACCGCCGCCGCCATCCACGGCAACAAAAGCCAGGGTGCCCGTACCCGCGCGCTGGCCGACTTTAAGTCAGGCGCCATTCGCGTCCTGGTCGCCACCGATATCGCCGCGCGCGGCCTGGATATCGAAGAGCTGCCGCACGTCGTGAACTACGAGCTGCCGAACGTGGCCGAAGATTACGTTCACCGTATTGGCCGTACCGGCCGTGCGGCGGCCACCGGTTCAGCACTGTCGCTGGTCTGCGTGGATGAGCACAAACTGCTGCGTGATATCGAGCGTCTGCTGAAGCGCGAGATCCCACGCCTGGCGATTGCCGGTTTTGAGCCGGATCCGAGCATTAAAGCGGAACCGATCATCAACGGCCGTCAGCAGCAGTCACGCGGTGGTGCAGGCGGCGGCCGGGGTCGCGGCCAGGGCGGGCAGGGGGCAGGCGCACCACGCTCATCCGGCGAACGCCGCCCACAGGCGCGTCGTCAGGGTCAGCCTGCTCCGCAGGGCGATAAGCCCGCGTCCCGTCCGCGTCGTCCCGCTCCGAAGCGCACCGGGAACGTCTGATAATGCGGGTTTTACTGGCTCCGATGGAGGGCGTACTGGATTCACTGGTACGCCAGCTGTTGTCGGAAGTGAATGACTACGATCTCTGTATCACAGAGTTTCTGCGCGTGGTCGATCAGCTGCTGCCGGTAAAATCCTTTTATCGCCTCTGCCCCGAACTGCATCACGCCAGCCGCACGCCCTCCGGCACGCGGGTGCGTATGCAGTTACTGGGGCAGCATCCCGACTGGCTGGCCGAGAACGCCGCACGCGCGGTGGCGCTGGGCTCCTGGGGTGTCGACCTCAACTGCGGCTGTCCCTCTAAGCTGGTCAACGGCAGCGGAGGCGGCGCAACGCTGCTGAAAGATCCCGATCTGATTTATCGCGGCGCGAAAGCGATGCGCGAAGCGGTGCCTGCGGATTTGCCGGTGACGGTAAAAGTGCGGCTCGGCTGGGACTCCAGCGCCCGCAGTCTGGAGATTGCCGATGCGGTTCAGCAGGCCGGTGCCAGCGAACTGACGGTACACGGACGAACCAAAGAAGAGGGCTATCGCGCAGAGGCGATCAACTGGCAGGCGATTGGCGAAATTCGTCAGCGGCTGCGGATTCCGGTGATTGCCAACGGCGAGATATGGGACTGGCAAAGCGCGCAAAACTGTATGGCGGTGACCGGCTGCGATGCGGTGATGATTGGCCGTGGCGCACTGAACATCCCGAACCTGAGCCGGGTGGTGAAATATAACGAACCGCCGATGGCCTGGCCTGACGTGGTGCGTCTGTTGCAGAAATACAGCCGCCTGGAGAAGCAGGGCGACACCGGCCTCTATCATGTGGCACGCATCAAGCAGTGGCTTGGCTATCTGCGCAAAGCTTATGGCGAAGCAGACGGCTTATTCAGTGAAATCCGGGCGTTAAAGAACTCGGGCGACATCGCGCAGGCGATCGATCGTCACGCGAACGTTCACGGTTTGTGAAAAAAAATCTGGCGACCCACCGATCGCCTGACGGTATAGTGGGCCAAACTTCCTGACCCTCCAGGGCTGCTATGTCTGACACTGCCGGGTTGAGCAACAGCCAGCTCAACAAACGTATCCTTTCTGTCATCATCTTCACCTTCTTCTGTTATCTCTCTGTAGGGCTGCCGCTGGCGGTGCTGCCGGGCTTCGTTAAAAATCACCTGGGCTTCAGCTCTTTCATCGCCGGGCTGATTATCAGCATTCAGTATTTTGCCACGCTGCTCAGTCGTCCTCAGTCGGGTCGCCTGGCCGATCGCCTGGGGCCGAAGCGGGTGGTGATGCTGGGGCTGCTCTGCTGCGGTATGAGCGGGGTGCTGACCATTCTGGCCGCGCTGATGAGCAGCTGGCCGTGGCTGAGTCTGGCGCTGCTGGCCATTGGCCGGCTGTTTCTCGGGGTGGGGGAGAGCTTCAGCAGCACCGGCTCCACGCTGTGGGGGATGAATATTGTCGGGCCGCTGCAGACGGCGCGCGTCATCTCCTGGAATGGTGTCGCAACCTATCTGGCGATGGCCGTGGGCGCGCCGCTGGGCGTGCTGCTGAACAGCGCCGCAGGCATGAGCGGGTTTGCCGGGCTGATTGCGCTGATGGGGCTGGGCGGCTATCTGATGGCCAGCCGCAAACCGGCAGTCACGGTCAGCGTCGGTGAGCGCATCCCGTTTCATCGCGTCTTCTCCCGCGTCTGGCTTTATGGCCTGGCGCTGGGGTTTGGCACGATTGGCTTTGGCGTGATCGCGACCTTTATTACGCTCTATTTCGCCAGTCGCGGCTGGCAGGGGGCCGCCTATGCGCTGACGCTCTTCAGTCTGGGCTTTGTGCTGGTGCGACTGGGGTTTGGTCGCTTTATCATCCGCTTTGGTGGCCTGCGCGTTTCGCTCTGCTCTTTCCTGCTGGAGGCGCTGGGGCTGATGCTGATCTGGCAGGCGGACAGCGTCTGGCTGGTGGGCGCAGGCGCGTTTCTCACCGGTAGCGGGTTTTCGCTTGTCTTTCCTGCGCTGGGCGTGGAGGCGGTTAAGCGGGTCGAACGGCAGGACCAGGGCTCGGCGCTGGGCACCTATTCCGCCTTTCTCGATCTGGGTCTGGGATTAACCGGCCCGGTGGCGGGCGTGCTGATCGGGCACTGGGGGATGCAGTCGGTCTATCTGGCCGCCGCCATGATGGTGCTGGGCGCGCTGCTGATCACGCTGCGGCTCTGGCAGCAGCAGCGGCTCGCCGCCGGCTGAGCGGCGAGCCAGCGGCCGGTCAGAAATGGGTAAAGAGCCAGTAGAGCAGGGCGGAGAGCAGCACAGATACCGGCAGCGTTAAGACCCAGGCGACGGCCAGGTTACGCAGCGTCGAAAACTGCAGGCCGGAGCGGTTCGCCGCCATCGTTCCCGCCACGCCGGATGAGAGCACATGGGTGGTGGAGACTGGCAGGCCAAAGCCATCGGCTGCACCAATGGTAGCCATCGCCACCAGCTCGGCGCTGGCACCCTGGGCATAGCTCAGATGCGTTTTCCCGATCCGTTCTCCCACCGTCACTACAATCCGGCGCCAGCCCACCATTGTTCCCAGCCCCAGCGCAATCGCCACCACCACTTTCACCCACATCGGGATAAAGCGGGTGGCGCTGTCGAGTTCCGTTTTCACCGCTTTGAGGTTCCGCGCCGTCTCCGGCGGCAGAGCCACCTTCGCCGTCTGCAGATGTTTGATCGACTCTGAGGCGAGATACATCTGGTTGCGGGTGTTGGTCACCGCCTGCGCCGGAATATTGTCCATAGAGCCGTAGCGACGGATCTGATCGCCCACCTCGCTGAGCGTCTCCGCCAGCGCCGGTAGCACGCTGGCATTCATCCGGTTACTGCCGACAAAACCGGTCAGCACGTCACGGGCCACCGGCGACGGCGTGGCAGCCGGTTGCAGCTGCAGCAGCTGGTGGGCCGTTACTTCCGTCAGCGCGGCCACGCGCGGGATCTGATCGGCGGGCAGCGATCGGTTCAGGGCGTAGGCGATCGGCATGGTGCCGACCAGGATCAGCATAATCAGCCCCATCCCTTTCTGCCCGTCGTTGGAGCCGTGCGCAAATGAGACCCCGGTACAGGTCAGGATCAGCAGCCCGCGGATCCAGACCGGCGGTGGCTGATCGCTTTCCGGTGCCTGATAGAGCTGGCGATTGCGGATAAAGAGCTTCATGACCCAGAGCAGCAGTCCGGCGCAGACAAAACCGACCACCGGCGACAGTAGCAGCGCATAGCCGACCTTGAGGGCCTGATCCCAGTCCACACCGCTCACTCCGCTGCGCCCGTGCAGCATCGCGTTGGCGACGCCGACGCCGATAATTGAGCCAATCAGCGTATGGGAGGAGGAGGAGGGCAGGCCGAAATACCAGGTGCCGAGGTTCCAGATAATGGCGGAAAAGAGCAAGGCATAGACCATCGCGAAGCCATTGCCGCTGCTGGCCTGCAGGATCAGCTCAACCGGCAGCAGCGAGATGATGCCGAACGCCACCACGCCGCTGGAGAGCAGTACCCCCATAAAGTTACAGAAGCCGGACCAGATCACCGCCGCGCCCGGCGTCAGCGAATGGGTGTAGATCACCGTGGCGACCGCGTTAGCGGTGTCGTGAAAACCGTTGACGAACTCGAAGCCGAGCGCAATCAGCAGCGCCAGCCCCAGCAGAAAAAAGGGCAGGTAGCTGGTCACCGGCATATTGGTCTCTTCCACGTCATTGACCAGGTTCAGTCCGGCAAAGGCCAGTCCGGCGATCAGCAGAAGGAAAAACAGCGGTTTGCTGAAGCGGCTGTTTTTGCCGCTGAAGTCGGGGCGGCCGCGGGCGGATGAGGAGGAGAGACTGTTTTCGCTCATGGTGTACCTCAGGTCACTGATGCCGGATGCCGATTGCACCCGATCAAAGCAGTGTGATACGCGCTTTATATGACAGAAAAATGATGGGCGGGCGGAGAAAATACGCAGAAATTGCCTTAATTCAGGCAAAAAAAAGCCAGCGACGGGCGCTGGCTTCCGGAGGCAGAGAGGCTATTACGAGTTGCTGTTCGCCGGGGTTGCCGGTGCGGCCTGGGTGACCGGTGCCGCCGGTGCCGCGGTGTCGGCTGGCTGCTGCGGCTGGGCCGCATCGCTGTTCGCACCCTGTGGTGTCACCGGGGTCATCGGCTCTTCCTGTGGCTGCGCCTGTGAGTTTTCCGGTACCTGAACCGGCGCGGTCTGGATGTTGTTTTCCACACCGTTCACTTTCACTGGCATACCGGTACGGCTCTGAATCGCGCCATTGACCTGATCCTGGTTGACGCTGGCATCAACCAGCACTTTGCTCACGGCCTGGGTCAGCGTAATCGGCACCAGCTCACGGGAGTTAAACTGCTCTTCGGTGGTCGACAGCGGGTTGTGCACTTCGAGATAACGCGAACCGTCTGGCTCTACGGTCGCTTTCACCGGCTGGTCGACGAACTGAACGCGCGTGCCAACCGGCACGTTCTGGAACAGCCATTTGATGTCGTCGGCGCGCAGACGCACACAGCCGTGGCTGACGCGCAGGCCGATACCGAAGTTGGCGTTGGTGCCGTGAATCGCATAGAGGCGGCCGATGTAGAGGGCGTAGAGGCCCATCGGGTTATCCGGGCCGGCCGGGAAGACCGCTGGCAGCGTTTCACCGCGTGCCGCGTAGTCCGCATGCATGCCTTTGGTTGGTGTCCAGGTCGGGCCATCTTTCTTGCGTTCTACGGTAGTGGTCCAGTTGATCGGGGTATCTTTACCCAGCTCACCGATACCAATCGGCAGGACCACAACGGTTTTGCTGCCTTTCGGATAGTAATAAAGACGCATCTCCGCGCTGTTAATCACGATGCCTTCGCGCGGTGCGTCGGGCAGGATCAGCTGCTGTGGGATGATCATTTTACTGCCAGCCTTAGGCAGATAAACGTCAACGCCCGGATTGGCTTCCAGCATGTTGCTGAGGCCCATCTGGTATTGCGCCGCAAAAGCTTCCAGCGGCAGCTTGCTGTCTTCAGGGACAGTAATTTCAATATTTTCCCCGATCAGACGGCTGTTGGCCGGCGGTAACGGGTAAACCACAGCAAAGGCGGACTGGCTGAACGCCGCCAGAGCCAGTGCGATTGAAGCGAAAGCGCGAATGATTTTCATATTTTACAATTCTTTATCGCCATATTTCAGGCTGTTCAGTGTGTCGAATCTATGCCGGCCAATGTGACCTGCTGCGCATTATATGTTCATTAATCTGACGTTGTGAATCGGGATTTTAACCTGCCTGCAATACTTTACGTAAATTCACGGCGGATGTTAGCCCATTTCCGGAAAACCGGACGCATAAAATGGGGCTTTCCGGCGTGGCCGGGGGGGCTAAGGTTGCCACTGCGTCTGTTCACCGCTGAGTTTCCGGTTCAGGAAAAAGGCGGCACTGATCAGCGCCAGATGGGTCAGCGCCTGCGGGGTATTTCCCAGCGCATGACCGTGACTGTCGAACTCCTCTGCGTAAAGGCCCAGCGGATTGGCGTAACTCAGCAGTTTCTCAAATTCGAAATGCGCCTCCTGCACCCGGCCCGCGCGCGCCAGGCACTCGACATACCAGAAGGAGCAGGCACCAAAGGAGCCTTCGGTGCCATTCAGGCCATCGGCGGGCGTCTCATGGATATTGTAGCGTCGCACCATGCCGTCGCTGACCAGCTGGGTTTTGATCGCATCCAGGGTAGCAATCCAGTCCGGATCGGTGGCGCCGACGAAGCGCACCAGCGGCATCAGCAGCATCGAGGCGTCGAGGTAGTCCCCGTGCCGGGTCGAAACGAAGTGGCCGCGTTCGGCGTTCCAGAAGTTCGCCCAGATATCTTCCCGGATCGCCCGGCGGGCCCGATCCCAGCGCTCATAAGGCATCGGCAGCGATCGCTTCATGCCCAGGCGCAGCGCGCGGTCCATCGCCACCCAGCACATCAGGCGTGAATGAAGGAAATGCTGCGGCTCGCCGCGCATCTCCCAGATCCCGGCATCGGGCTGATCCCAGTTTTCGCTCAGCCAGTCGATCATGCTAACGACATACTCCCAGCCGCGCTGGGAGATCGCCTCGCCATATTTGTTCGCCAGATAGACCGCATCCATCAGCTCGCCATAGATATCCAGCTGGGTCTGCTGCCAGGCGTCATTGCCGATGCGCACCGGCCGTGAGTCGGCATAGCCAGAGAGATTGAGCAGCTCCATCTCATGCAGCTCCGTGCCGCTGTCCAGCCGGTACATCACCTGCAGACGCATCTCATCATGATGGCTGTTAGCGACGCAACGGCCCACCCATTCGGTAAAATGTTTGGCTTCATCGACGTAGCCCAGACGCATCAGGGCATACATGCTGAAGGAGGCGTCACGGATCCAGGAGGCGCGATAGTCCCAGTTGCGCTCACCGCCCAGCTCCTCCGGCAGGCCAAAGGTCGCCGCGGCTGCAATAGAGCCATGCTGATGTGAGGTCAGGAGTTTCAGCACCAGCGCCGAACGCTGCACCATCTCGCGCCAGCGGCCCTGATAAGTACTCTGTCCGCTCCAGTGTCGCCAGTATCTGAGCGTCTCTTCAAAGCAGTGTTCGGTGGCCAGCGCCTCGATATGCGCATCGTCCACGCTGCCAAATTCAAACTGCGCATGTTCACCCGCCTGCAGCGTGAACAGGGCTGACGCGCCATCCTCCTCCAGCGTCATCACCACGCTGGCCGCCAGCCGCAGCGACGGCTGCCCCTCGGCGTGAAAATCGATACAGCCGTTGTGCGCTTCCGCCCGTGTCTCTGCGCGGGCGTAGTCGTGGCGGGGAGAACAGCGCAGGCGAAAGGTTGCACTGCCGCGAACCATCTTCACCCGGCGGATGAGGCGCGGCAGCTTACTCCTGTCATCGCAAATCGGCATGTAATCGGTGATCTCAGCCACGCCTTTTTCATCAAGCCAGCGGGTCTGCAGAATATTGGTATCGGGCAGGTAGAGCTGCTGGCGCCGCGCATCGGGCCAGTCGGGTGCCAGGGAGAAAAGTCCGGCATCCTCGCCGTCGAGCAGCGCAGCGAAGACCGAGGGGCTGTCCAGTTCCGGCCAGCAGAGGTAATCAATGGTGCCATCACTGGCAACCAGCGCACAGGTGCGCAGATCGCCGATTACACCGTGCTCTTCAATCTTACGTTTTACCTTACTCATCCTAATCTCCCTGTCAGTGTCCCTTTAACTATAGCCGAGGCCGTCGATGCGGCTTCGTTTGCGCACAGAGGGTTAACGCCGGGGGCTGCAAAGGAAGAGGGGAAAGCAGGCCGGACGCCTGAAACGTCCGGCCCTGTGGCGGATTCTGCAGGAATGAGGAGGGAAGGCCGCAGCCGCGGTTACTGGTCGGCGCGACGGGTATGCCAGCGGCGGATCACCCAGCGCAAGACAAAGGCAAACACCACCGCCGCAATCAGCCAGAGCAGATGCTTGAAGTGCTGGTCGAGCTTGTGCAGCCACGGCGCGATAATGCCGCCCGCGAAATAGCCCAGCGTCACGAAGATCAGCGCCCAGATTGCCGCACCGATGACGTTAAGAATAAAAAACTTCATCGGGTTGAGGCGGCTGGCGCCGATAATGACCGGTCCAATCAGCCGGAAGCCATACATAAAGCGCACGCCAATCACAAACAGGCTGGGGCGGCGTTTAATCAGGCGGTTAGCTTTCACCACTTTATCCTGATGCTTTTTAAACCGGCGCAGGATCCGGGTGCCCCAGCGACGGCCGATCCAGTAGAGCAGCTGATCGCCGATGATTCCGCCGCCCATCGCCGCCAGCACGACGCCCGTGTAGTGCAGTAATCCCTCGTGCGCGGCAACGCCGCCCAGCAGGGTGAATGTCTCCCCCTCGGCGATACAGCCAATCAAAAGTGCCAGATAACCGTACTGCGTAATTAATGCGTTGATGTCCAGATGCAAAATGACACTCCCTGTTCAGTGGCTGTTTGTTCAAGTCTATACGCGATTTCGTTTCGCTTCCGCCCGCACCCACGGCTGCGTTTATTTATGCTGTTTTTTTGTCCGGTCGCCACGAAAATTTTGCTGCCGATTATACTTGAGAAGACGCTGCCCTTAAGACGCATGCTTCATCGGGCGGCCCACTGCATCAGAGGAGTGACTGTATGAACCATGTCTGGGGACTTCTGGCGCATCCGAACCTGGAAATGCGTCATATCAAGCAAGAGAACGAAAGCGTTTCGCATCACTACACCCACCATGTCCTGCTGATGGCGGCGATCCCGGTGATCTGCGCCTTTATCGGAACCACGCAGCTGGGCTGGAATCTGGGCGATGGGCAATATGTGCAACTGAATCTGGCCACCGGGATCGGGCTGGGCATCCTGTTCTATCTGATTATTCTGGGCGGCGTGGCTGTGATGGGACGCGTGATCCACTGGATGGCACGCGACTATCCGCAGCGGCCTGGCGTGCCGCGCTGTACGGTATTTGCGGGCTATGTGGCCACACCGCTGTTTCTCAGCGGGCTGGTGGCGCTTTATCCGCTGGTCTGGCTCTGTGTGCTGGCGGGTGCACTGGCACTGCTCTACACCGGCTATCTGCTCTATATCGGCATCCCGCTGTTCCTCAATATCGACCGTGAAGAGAGCCTGCGTTTCTCCGGCTCGACGCTGGCGATCGGCGTGCTGGTATTTGAGGTGTTGCTGGCACTGACCGTCGTGCTGTGGGGCTATGGACCGCATCTGTTCTGACCGACCGCTGCCGCCCTCTGGCGGCAGCGTGCTTTTTACGCCCGGAAACAATCTCGCCAGGAAATTTCTTAACCTTAAGCGTATGATACCGCAGCCAGCCCGCGCACTGACGTGACGGGAGCGGGCGGCCTGTGTCGGACTGACACAGTACATAATCATAACCGGGTTTTTTTCTACGATGCCTGCAAAAATTCGTTCCACCCTGCTTTCGCTGGCGCTGCTCGCTTCAGGGCAGATTGTGTCACTTCCGGCGCAGGCGACCACGTCGCTGTCGCAACTTGCGCCTATTGCTCAGCCGCAGATCGCTTCTGGCAGTGCGATGATTGTCGACCTCACCACCAATAAAGTGCTCTTTTCCAGCCACCCGGACCGGGTCAGGCCCATTGCGTCGATCACCAAACTGATGACGGCGATGGTGGTGCTGGATGCGCATCTGCCGATGAATGAGATGTTAACCGTCGATATCAGCCAGACGCCGGAAATGCGGGGCATCTTTTCACGCGTGAAGCTCAACAGCCAGATCAGCCGCCGCAATATGCTGCTGCTGGCGCTGATGTCCTCTGAAAACCGCGCCGCCGCCAGCCTGGCGCACGCCTATCCGGGCGGCTACAACGCCTTTATCCGGGCGATGAACGCTAAGGCACGCGCACTGGGCATGAAGCAGACCCACTATGTCGAACCGACCGGCCTGTCGACGCAGAACGTCTCCAGTGCCCAGGATCTGGTTAAACTGCTCAAGGCGACGCGGGAGTATCCGCTGCTCGGCGCGCTCAGCACCACCAAAGAGGAGACGGCGGTGTTTGCCCATCCGAACTATGCGCTGCCGTTCCGCAACACCAACCATCTGGTCTATAAAAATGACTGGCACATTCAGCTGACCAAGACCGGCTACACCGATCAGGCGGGCCACTGTCTGGTGATGCGCACGATGATCAACAATCGTCCGGTGGCGCTGGTGGTGCTGGACGCGTTTGGCAAATATACCCACTTCGCTGACGCCAGCCGTCTGCGCAGCTGGCTGGAAACCGGCAAAGCGGCACCGGTGCCTGCCGCCGCGCTGGCGTATAAAAAACAGAAGTCGGGCTAGGTGGCCAGCAACGGTGGCGGCACGACTGACGTAGAATAACAGCCGGATTGCGGCGCCACGCGCGCCGCTTTGACTGGCGGCGCTAACCAGCCGCCAGACCCGGCCGGGCCGCAGCCGATGTTCCGCTTCAGGCCGCTGTCCGCCCGGAATGCGCCTGAAAAATACCCGTTATTCCTATATTGCCATCCCTTGTAAAGCCCTAAACTACGCGCGAATGGCGAGGGACGATCGCCTGATTTAAGCTGCCGGAATCTTACTCATATGTTTATACGATCCCTTTTTGCATTGTTGATGCTGGTGCTGGTGGCGTTCACCCCGGCGCTGACGCTGGCCGCGGATGATACGGCCACTGCTGCTCAGGAACAGGATGCTGCGCCGAAGCTGAATGCCGCCGTAGAACTGCCGAAAATGCAGAAAATCCTCGATAAAATCAAAAGCCAGGTGTCGGGTGATGCCGGTGAAAACAAGCTGACTCAGCTGAATGAAATGGCGCTGGAGCTGTCGGGTAATGCTGATACGCTGGGTCAGGCGCTGGTGCCGGATCGGCAGCAGGTGGAGGCGCAATTGCAGGTGCTGGGCCCCGCGCCTAAAGCCGACAGCGGCGTCAAAGAGACGCCGGAAGTGACGCGTAAGCGTAATGCGCTGGAGAGTCAGAAAAGTAAGCTCGACGACCAGATTAAGCAGGCCGAAGGCATCAAAAATGGGGCGCTGACGCTCTCTTCGCAGATTGTCAACCTGCGTCGTGATCAGCTGAAAAGCCAGCTGGCGCTGAACTCCGGTACGATCCTGGGCGCGCGCTTCTGGTCACCGCTGCTCAACAGTCAGGATCTCGACGGCGAAAAAATCGCTGAATTCCTGCAGGAGCTGCAGGACACCGCCGCGCTCTCCTGGGAGCCAGGCTGGCGCGTGGGCAGCGTCATGTGGCTGCTGGCGGCGCTGCTGGTGATGACGGTGGGCCGCCGCTACGGGGAGGAGTTTCTCGCCTGGGTCAGCATTCACAAACTGCCGGAGGGCAAACTGCGCCGCAGCTTCCTGGCGGCCGCGATAGCCCTGACCACGCTGGCGGCGGTGGTGCTGACCTTTAACTTTATCGCGCTGGCCTTTACGCGCCGCGATGAGGTTTCTGAAAACGTGCAGGATTTTGTCGATCGGCTGGTGCAGCTCAGCGTCTTCTGCGGCCTGATCGCCGGACTGGGCCGCGCTTTTCTCTCTACGCGTCGCCCCAGCTGGCGGCTGCCGACCATCTCCAATGAGGTGGCGATGGCGTTAAAGCCCTTTCCACCGATTACCGCCGTGCTGGTCTTTATCTTCCAGACGGTGGAAGCCTTTAACTACAGTGTCGGCACCAGCCTGAACACCACGATTTTTGCCAACGGCCTGACCGCGCTGCTAATTGGCACTACTGCGCTGGCGATCAGTGTGCGGGTTAACCGCGTGCGCCGTCGTATGACGCTGGCGGGCACCCCGCCAGAGGCGCGCTCTACGCTGGTCGGGCTGATTCAGATGGGCCTGACGCTGACGGCAATCGCTATTCTGGTGTCGCTGCTGATCGGCTACGTGACCCTGGCGCGCTTCCTGAGTTACGAGGTGATCTGGTGCGGCCTGCTGTTTGGCTCGTTCTACTTCCTCAGCCACCTGCTGAATGATGGCTGTGAGAGTTTCTTCTCGACCAGTAATGCGACCGGTCGTCGCATTCAGAATTCGCTGAACATCAATGAACGTCACCTTCAGCAGGCGGCGACGCTGCTGACAGCCATCGGGAAAACGTTCCTGGTGCTGGTCGTGGCGCTGGCGCTGGTTAACGGGACCTTTGCCTCCTCCACGCCGATTGAGCTGCTGCAGAAAGTGATTGAATTCTGGGGCGGTAAAGGCCTGGAGTCGATGAATATCGTGCCGGCGCACATGGTCAATGCGCTGATCTGCCTGATCGTCGGCATCTATGTGCTGCGTTCGGTGCGCCGCTGGCTCGATACTGATTTTCTGCCGAAAACCACGATGGATGTGGGTATGCGGGTGTCGCTGGTAACGCTATTCAGCAACATCGGCTATGTACTGATCATCCTGCTGACCCTGTCGATTATGGGACTGCAGTGGAACAAGCTGGCCTGGATCGTCAGTGCATTGTCAGTCGGTATCGGTTTTGGTTTACAGGAGATTGTGAAGAACTTTATCTCGGGGCTGATCCTGTTAACCGAGCGGCCGGTAAAGGTGGGCGATCTGGTCAGCATCAGCGGTATCGAAGGGGATATTCGCCGGATTAACGTGCGCGCCACGGAAATTCAGCTGGGCGATAAATCCACGGTGATCGTGCCGAACTCACAGTTTATTTCGCAGAACGTGCGCAATGCGACGATGGGTAACGCACAGGGGGTGGTAACGATTACGCTGACCTTCCCGCTTAACACCGATCCGGGCAAGGTGCGCGATATTCTGCTGGAAGTGTATAACGAAAACGAACGTATTCTGGAGACGCCGGAACCCTCTGTGTCGTTTAAAGATCTGACACAGCAGGGGATTGTACTGAGCGTCACCGGCAACGTGGCGGGTCAGCGGCAGATCTCCGGTGCCAAAAGCGACCTGCTGTTCGACATTCTGACGCGACTGCGCAAGGAGGGCATCCTGCTCTCGACTCCGCAGACGATGATTATTGAGCGTCGTCAGATGCCGGGTGCGGAACCCGAAGAGAAGCTGGTTTAGCAGTAACATGGCCGACGTCTGTCGGCCATGTTATTTTTCAGGCAGAGGCTTCTTAGCCGCCTGCCTCCTGGCTCTCTAGAGCGTTTCGACGCGGCTGCTACGCTGGCCGTCGCGGCTTACCGAACGAACGGATACGCTCCCGCTGACCTGGGGGGGCTGGCGGGCATCGTAACGCTGCCAGTTAACGCCGTTGTCCAGGCTGTACTCCAGCGTCACGCCAGGTAAGGCCACGTTCATCGACAGAATGCCATCGACGATTTTTGCACCCGGCAACGGCAGGCGATAATCGATGCCCGCTTTGTCCAGTTTCATCAGTTCGCGCTGCCCCAGCAGATTGGCAAATCGCTGCCAGTCACGCAGACGTGCCTGCTGATCGACGAGATGCGTACTGCCGCCCGTGTACTCCTGACCCACCTGATAATCCCGCTCCCAGCTGGCCCGATGCCAGCTACGTTCTGCGACCGCAAAAAGGCGAGGGTAGAGCATATATTCCATCTGGGCATCCGTACGCACGGTTTCGCTCCACAGCTGCGCCGAGACCCCATAGGCCCCGCTCCAGGGCTTTACCGATTTGGCGCTGAACGCGTTGCCGTCACGGTCGACAGAAGTTTCCGCATTCTGCGGCAGGTTGTCGGGCGCGAAGCCAAAGATTTTGCGTTCATCGTTGAAGCGGGTGCCCCAGTAGTAGCCGCGCTCAAGCGGATTCACCTCATACGGAAAATCCAGATAGAGGTAATCAGGGCTGGAGATCACCACGTCATAGCCTTTCTGAGACCAGTCACTGGCACTGTCATAACCGCCCCAGTAGAGCGTATCCCAGAAATTGACCGCCACACGCGGCGTTGCAAAGGCGGCGGCATGGCTGACCTCTTTTAAGCCATCCTGCCAGGCCTGCATTTTGCCAATGCCGTGCCGGTTCACGATATCGCTGACGGCCAGGGCAAAATAGCCCGGCAGATGGGCCAGATTTTCCACTTTGCCGCTTTTCACAAGGGCCTGGCAGACCTGTGATTTCTGCCACGGCAGATCTTCGTGACGCTGGTCGCGCAGGCCGGTGCCCGGTTTCGGATCGTTTTTGTCCGAGTAGCCCGCACCCAGCCGGATATTCTTCGCCTCATCCCCGCCAAAATGCCAGACGGTGAGCGGTTGTCCCGCCTCCTGGTGCATGGCCTGGATTTCACCGATCACTTTATCGACGAAACGCTGTGAACTCTCAAGACAGGGATTCAGGTAGCTGGTGCGGTCATAGAACTGAACAGAGGTGGTCTGCGAATCATCGGTCGGGTCCATCAGACGATAGCGTGTGGCCTCTTCAGGTTTGCCCTCTGCCGTCAGCCGCTGGTAGCGGGCTTCCATGGCGATCACGGCGGCGCGGGCATGGGCGGGCATATCAATTTCCGGGATCACCTCAATATGCCGGGCCTGCGCATACTTCACTATCGCGATGTAGTCGTCACGACTGAAATAGCCGCTGCCACTGTTATCGCTGAACGGACCGGAACCGAGCTGCGGCAGCAGACAGCGCTGTTCGGTCAGGTCATGACAGCGTTTTGCACCCACCCCGGTCAGTTCGGGTAAGCCAGGAATGTCAATCCGCCAGCCCTCATCATCACTCAGGTGAAAATGAAAGCGGTTCATCTTCCATGCCGCCATCTGATCCAGCAGCCGCATGACCGCCTGTTTACTGTGAAAATGCCGGGCAACATCCAGCAATGCGCCGCGATAAGCAAAGCGCGGCGCATCGTGCGCTTCCAGGCTGGCAATACGGGGTGCATCTTCACCGGGTATCAGCGAAAACAGTGACATCAGGCCATAGAAAGCACCGGCCGCATCGTAGCCCGTTATGCTGGCACGACGGGGGGTAATATCCAGATCGTAGGCGCCCGATTTCGCCAGCACGCCGCTGAAATGCCCTGGCTTAACCTGCGTTGTGATGGCGAACCCCTCTGGCGACGTTTTCAGCCCGAGCAGCGTCAGGCGCTGTTTTACCGCCTCCACAGTTTCGCTGCTTAGTCCGCTCAGCGACAGCCTGACGCCCCGGCTGAGATCGGCATTCTGCGGGCGCAGTTTCACATCGAGCGGGGTGGGGGTTATTTGACCGCGCAGCGCGGAAGCGGGAAGGGTAACGACATCGTTGTTGCGATCAAAACGGCTGGCAGGCTGCATCAGGATATTGTGATCATCGGCGCTGCGCCGCCAGTGATCGCCCAGCGGCAAGACAAAACGACTGAGATCCTCATGATCGGTGCTGGCAATAATTTTTGGCGTGGCCTCGCCAGCCGTGACATACCAGCGCGGCATGACATCGGTTATGAAAAGCTGCCAGTACTCGTTAACGATGGGGATCTGCACCGATTCGCCCGCGCCGATGCCGGTGAACTTCTCTGTCGGCTCCAGCCGGGTTAAGTCGCCGACCAGATGGGTCATTTTAAACTGCTCGTTGTCGACCCGCAGCGTCTGATGAACGTTGCTCATGTAGATCGCCCAGTGCCGACTGTTCAGCGCGGGGCCATGATTGGTGAGGGTGATCGTGGCGCGGTTACAGGCGGCGTAGTCGGCGCCCAGGGCGGCACAGTCGGTGCCATGCAGGGCGGCCTGGTTGTCAGTGACCTGATAGGTCACGCCAAATTTGCTGATCTGATCCACCACCTGCTGATCGGACGGGCTGGCGTGGCCTGTCGTGGCCACGCCGAGCAGGGTAAACGCGATAAGGCTTAACTTAAACATAGTGATTCATCCTTGCTGCTGAAAAAGGTCCGTGTATGCAGGGCGTCAGAACACCGTAAACGGCGCAATAACCATAAACTTGATGTCCTTTTCGTCCTGGAACATATTGCCGTAACCGCCACTGTAACTGGGCAGGTCGCTGTGATTGTCGTAGCGGGTGTAGTGGAGTCTGAACTGTGTATCCTTCGCGCGGCCCTGCTGAATTTGATAGATCAGATCGAGGTTCCAGGCGGACTCCTTCAGCCGCTGGCTCTGATCAACGGTGGGCAGCGTAGAGGGTCTGGCATCCCAGCCCCAGACATAAGATGTTCCCACTTTCCAGCCAGCCAGCTGCCAGGGAGTGAGATCGAGCATCGCCCCGGCAAAGATCGCTTTCTCGCCATTGGCGTTCCAGTCTGAGCGGGCATCCCACCAGATATCCAGTCGTCCATTCGAGCTGGCATAGGCAGGCGTCATGCGCTGCAGAAAGAAACCCTGATTGCCTTCGGCTTTGACCCAGGTGCCTTCGAGGCGCAGATCAACCGGGCCGACGTTATAACCGAACGTAAGCGCCTGCAGCCAGGCCAGACCATCATAGACATCGCGGACATTCGCTGCCCCACCGGTAACGTGGTCATGTGCACCATAAAACTGATAGCTGGTATTAAGGGCATGGCCGCCCGGTGTGGCTGACCAGGACGCTTTAGCGAAATATTGATCCATATAATCTGCAGCCTGACCAAATGCCCCTTCCAGAACAAGACTATTTTTGAAGTCATATTTCATGCCGAACGAATGCAGGTAGCGAATACCCGTTTTACCATCTGCCTCGCGGAAATCATATAAATCCCGATACCAGGGGGCTTTATATTTGTCGCTCCATATCCAGGAGAGCGATAATTCTCCCGCCGCCTGAAAATCATACCGCGCACCTGTTTCGACGCCCCGATAAGTGCCGGGTAAAAAACTCCAGTGCGACGCAATCAGTGACTGACCGGTTGGCTGAATATAACCGGCACGTAACCAGTAGTCGTGATAGTTTAATTTGAGCGCCGCTTTATAAATGGCGGCGCCGCTGCTGTCGCCATTCCATTTCTCTTCCCAGCGCGTTCGTGCCTTGCTGAAGCCAATTTCGTTGGGTGCTGCGGGGCCGCTGCTGGAGAGCTCTGCGGCACCAAACAGGGCAAAGTCCAGTCCGATCCAGCCGCCGGCATAGCCGGACGTATAGTCGAGATTACTGTTGAGCGAGGCGTGATGCAGATTGGCCCGATATTCCCCGTGTGCATCGCTGGCGGGGTCGGTCTCTTTGCGATCCCGCTGTCGCTGCCAGTAAAAAACATTGCCTTTCAGCGACGCATCTTCAATAAATCCGGAAGCATAAGCCGGTAAAGCATTTATTGCGGTCAGCGCAAGCGTTGCCGCCGTTATTTCCATTAACGCGAGCGCGTAATTAATTTTACGCATCTTTATCCCTCCCTGGAAAAATTCATAATTAACATGCTGTGGCTATTTTCTGTCGGTAATTTATTTTTCGCGGCGCGAATTATCAATTGCGGGGGTGATGTTTTGTGAGGGGTTGCGCAGAACACGATCAGAGAAAATAAAGCAGGTGCAATCTGGGAAGGAAAATTAATTTTTTGATGAAAATTATGGCCATTAACGACGACAATAATAACATCGGAGGAACCCGATGCCCGGACGATCAGCCTGCTCAGAAAAGCAGGCTGACCGGAAACGCAGTTAACCCTGTTTCACCGCCCAGCCTTTCTGTTTGCTGGTTTTGCCGATGCCAGGATTGAAACTGTTGGTCGGATCGAGCTGGCGATAGAAGGCGGCCAGTTGCGGTTTAGCCTGATAGAGATGACCGACGTTGTGTTCAGCGGGATACTCCGCGCCGCGCGCCTGCAGAATCGCCAGCATCTGCGCTTTCAGCGCAGGCACATCGACCCCTTTTCTGACGATATAATCCTGATGGAATACGTGACAGAAGAAGTGACCATAGTAGAGTCGATGGCTGAGCGAGGCGCGGATCGCGTCAGGCAGATTTTCAAACCAGTCAGGGTCATTTCGACGCAGGGCGATATCCAGCGCCAGAATATCCTCCACCTCATCGGCATGCACGGCGTGGTAGCGTACTGCCGCGCCCGCCGCCGCAAATCGATGCAGAAAGGCGTGCGCGCCCTCTTTGCCTTCACACTCAAAGAACTCGCCACCGCCCTCACGGAAGTAGTCACGCAGATAGTTACGCGCTTCCGCCACACCCTCGCCAGACATCTTCAGCATCAGATGGTGTTCATATTTGTCGCGATACTGCTTCATGCGTCTGGGCAGATGGGCCGGGAACATCCTGCTCAGCCGCTGCAGCAGCCGGTCGCTGAAGTGGGGCTTAATGAAGGCGAATTTACTCAGCCAGGCATCGACCCGTCCCTTCAGCGTGAAAAACAGCGGCATTTTGTCGGTGCCCAGCTTGTCGATCATCAGGAAGGTATCTTTTCCGTAAACCTCCGCAATATCGTAGATGTCACGATGCATATATTCGCCAGCCACGGGCAGATGGGTAAAATGGGCCAGTATGTGACGGCGAAGCTCGGTAAGAACGCCGGGATCATTGGTGCCGATGTAGAAGACCTGCTGTTGGGGTTCGCTGGCGAAGGTATCAAGTCGCACGGCAAAGACCGCCAGCTTTCCGGCACAGCCGGACGCCTCGAACAGACGCCGCGCATCCGCGTTGTAGCGGGCGGGCGTGTCGGCATCGACCTCACGCACCCGATCGGCGTAGTCGTGATCGGAGGCGTGACGGCCATCATGCTGAACGTCGCCAGGCTGCCAGCGATCGTCATCCAGCCGCCCCAGAATCTCCTCCGGCGAGCTGCCCAGATCGATGCCGAGATGGTTCACCAGCTTCAGTTTTCCACTGGCGTCAATCTGCGCAAACAGCGCCATTTCGCTGTAGGCCGGACCGCGCTTAATCAGCGAGCCACCGGAGTTGTTGCAGATGCCACCCAGCACCGAGGCGCCGATGCAGGAGGAGCCAATGACCGAATGCGGTTCGCGTCCCAGCGGCTTGAGCGTTTTTTCCAGCTGATAGAGGGTACTGCCGGGGAACGCCAGCACCTGCTGGCCATTGTCGATCAGCTGCAGTTTGTCGAGCCGCAGGGTGCTGATAATCACCAGCGGGCGATCGTAGTCGTTGCCGTGCGGTGTGGAACCTTCGGTGAGGCCGGTGTTCGCCGCCTGCATCAGAATGATAACATCGGCTTTCACCAGCGTTTGCAGCACCCGCCAGAGCTCCAGCAGGGTACCAGGAAACACCACGGCCAGCGCCTCGCCGTCGCCAGAGCGAAAGCCTTTGCGATAACGGGCGGTCTGTTCAGGTTCAGTCAGGAGATGGGCCGGGCCGACGAGGCGGCGCAGATCAGAAAGCAGGGCAGAGGTTGGTATCATGAGCAATTCCCTTGTCTTATCAGTGCGACTTAACTGTAGCACGGCTGCTCACCTGAACGCAGTGTGACAGCAGCAGCTACCTGCTATTCTCATCTTGTGGCACACTGCCGCCTGTTTATTCGATATTGCGCAGTTACTTAAGAGAACCCAACCTGATGAAATGGATTTACTCTGTTAGTCTCGCTGTCTCCCTCGCGATGCAACCCGCACTGGCTGAGACAGTGCCAGGTAACCACCCGATGACCGAACAGGCGCGGGATGCCTTTGTCACTCAACTGCTTAAAAAAATGACGCTGGACGAGAAGATCGGCCAGCTGCGTTTAATCAGTGTCGGACCTGATAATCCGAAAGAAGCCATTCGCGACATGATTCAGAAGAGTCAGGTTGGCGCGATCTTTAATACCGTAACCCGTCAGGATATCCGGGCCATGCAGGATCAGGCGATGCAGCTCAGCCGCCTGAAGATCCCACTCTTTTTCGCTTTCGATGTCATTCACGGTCAGCGCACCATTTTTCCGATCCCGTTAGCCCTGGCCTCCAGCTGGGATCTGGATGCCGTAAAAGAGGTGGGGCGCGTGTCTGCCTATGAGGCGGCCGATGATGGCCTGAACATGACCTGGGCACCGATGGTGGATGTCAGCCGTGAACCGCGCTGGGGCCGTGGCTCCGAAGGCTTCGGTGAGGATACCTGGCTCACCAGCGAAATGGGGCGCAGCATGGTGCAGGCGATGCAGGGTAAGAGCGCCGCCGATCGCTACAGCGTGATGACCAGCGTAAAACACTTCGCCCTCTATGGTGCGGTGGAAGGTGGCCGCGACTACAACACGGTGGATATGAGTCCGCAGCGCATGTTTCAGGACTATCTGCCGCCTTATAAAGCCTCGCTGGATGCGGGCAGCGGCGGGGTAATGGTGGCGCTCAACTCCATCAACGGGGTGCCAGCCACCGCAGATAGCTGGTTACTGAAAGATCTGCTGCGCGATAAGTGGAAGTTCAAAGGCATTACCATCAGCGATCATGGCGCGATTAAAGAGCTGATCAAGCATGGCGTCGCCAGCGATCCGCAGGAAGCGGTGCGGATCGCCCTGAAGTCGGGCGTCGATATGAGCATGAGCGACGAATATTACAGTAAATATCTGCCGGATCTGGTGAAGCGCGGCGACGTCAGCATGGCGGAAATCGATGACGCGGCGCGCCATGTGCTTAACGTCAAATATGACATGGGCCTGTTCAACGATCCTTACAGCCACTTAGGGCCGAAAGAGAGCGACCCGCAGGACACCAACGCGGAAAGCCGCCTGCACCGGGCTGAAGCGCGCGACGTGGCGCGTAAGAGCATCGTGCTGCTGAAAAACCGGCTGGAGACGCTGCCGCTGAAAAAATCGGGCACCATTGCGCTGATCGGCCCACTGGCAGACAGCCAGCGTGACATCATGGGCAGCTGGTCCGCCGCGGGCGTGGCGAAGCAGTCCGTTTCGCTGCTGCAGGGGATGCGCAACGCCACCGAAGGCAAAGCGACGCTGCTCTATGAGAAAGGGGCTAACGTCTCTGACAATAAGGGGATTCAGGATTTCCTGAACCTGTATGAACCGGCGGTGTCGATCGACACCCGTTCACCGCAGCAGATGATCGATGAGGCGGTTGCCAAAGCGAAGCAGGCCGACGTCATCGTGGCTGCCGTGGGCGAAGCGCAGGGCATGGCGCATGAGGCCTCCAGCCGCAGCGATCTGATCATTCCGCCGAATCAGCAGAAGCTGTTAGCCGCGCTGAAAGCCACCGGTAAACCGCTGGTGATTGTGCTGATGAACGGACGCCCACTGTCGATAGTGAATGAGGACCGGATGGCCGATGCCGTGCTGGAAACCTGGTTCAGCGGCACCGAGGGCGGTAACGCCATCGCCGATGTGCTGTTCGGCGACTACAACCCATCGGGCAAGCTGCCGGTCTCCTTCCCGCGTTCGGTGGGTCAGATTCCGATCTATTACAACCATCTGCCAACCGGCCGCCCTTATAACTTTGCGAAGCCGAACAAATATACGTCGCACTACTATGACGCGGTCAATGGCCCGCTCTATCCATTTGGTTACGGCCTGAGCTACACCCGCTTCACCGTGTCACCGGTTAAAATGTCCTCCCCGACGATGGCGCACGACGGCAGCATTGAGGCCAGCGTGACGGTGACCAACAGCGGTCAGCGCGACGGGGCGACGGTGGTGCAGATGTACCTCAACGATCCGGTTGCTTCAATGAGCCGCCCGGTGCAGGAGCTGCGTGGCTTTAAACGCATCATGCTGAAAGCCGGTGAATCACAGACGGTGACCTTTAAGATCGATGTCGATGCGCTGAAGTTCTGGAATCAGCAGATGCAGCACGTTGCAGAACCCGGCCGGTTTAACGTGATGATTGGGCTCGACTCCGTTCGTACCCAGAATGGGCAGTTCAACTATCTCTAACCGTCAGCCCTTTCCCTGAATCCGGGGAGAGGGGGATGCGGCGTGTTGTCAGCGTCCTGCTGCCGCGCGCCGCATCCTATCCACTATCAGAGCCACCATTATGAATCTGCGTGACCGCATTCAGCAGCAGGTCTTCCGCCTTAATGGCCTGTCGATGAATGAATTTGACCTTTCTCAGCCGCCTGGCGATCCCGGCCTGTTTGGCCCGGACAGCGTGATCTGGCGCGTCCACGGCGATTTCACCGCCATGATGTGCGGGGGGATCAGCGCGCTGCTGCTGCAGATGCTGCATCCGGCGGCGCTGGCGGGCGTCTGGGATCACTCCAACTTCCGCGAAGATATGATGGGCCGTCTGCGCCGCACCAGTCAGTTTATTGCGGTGACGACCTACGGTAACCAACAGGATGCGCAGACGCTGATCGCGCGGGTAAAACGCATCCACCTTAAAGTCAGCGGCGTGGACAGTATGGGGAAGCCCTATGCGGCCAGCGATCCCCATCTGCTGACCTGGGTTCATGTCGCGGAGACCAGCCGTTTTCTGGCGGCCCATCTGCGCTATAAAAATCCGCACCTCACCCGTGCTGAGCAGGATCGCTATTATCAGGAAGCGGCGCTGATTGCCGAAGCCCTGGGAGCGGAGCGGGTGCCCAAAAGCGTCGTCGATGTGGCGGACTATCTGCAACAGATGCGGCCTGAGCTGCGCTTTGACGAGCGCACCGCAGAAGTCACGCGGCTGCTGATGAACGCTCCTGCGCCGAGCTGGCAGGCGAAACCGGTGATGAAAATCATGCTGAAGTCAGGTTTCGGGCTGATGCCCGCCTGGGCGCAGGCGATGTCCGGACGCGAGATCGGTCGTCTGCAGCAGACGCTCATCGATCAGAAGATTAATGCGATCGCGGTGGGATTGCGCTGGTCGATTCAGCGCGGGGCCTGGTATCGCGCGATGGTGAGGATGGGGCGCAACCCTGCATAGCCGAGCCGGGCATCCGGCGTGTCAGATGACGGCCTCTCTCCGGCGCGCGATGCGTGACCGCATCACCCTGCGCCGATGCGGATCGGCGCCTGAGCGGCGACATGGCGGGGACGTATCGCCCTGCCAGTGCTGCGCAGGGCGATCAGGCCATAGTGTAATCCCGTCAGGGCTTTAGCGGCGTGTTTCCATGGCCGTTTCTTCCCCGTTCTGCCCGGCGCTTAGCCGACAGAGCATTTCGCTGAGCGGCAGGGCGAGCGCATAAAAACCGATCAGGCTCTTACAGCCGGACTTCATCAGAATATTGTAGAGATGCGCATAGACCGTCTTCACATGTATTCGGAGCGTCAGGGCGATTTTCCGGGTGCTCATCCCGGACAGCCGCAGGGTCAGGATTTCACTCTCCCGTAAGGTCAGCGGTTTACAGGCACAGGGTGGCTGAGGCAGCGAATCTGCGGCAAATAATCGGCTGATCTCGCCCGGCGTGCTTTTCCTCTCCAGTTTAAAACAGCCCTCGCAGATTAAATCCATGATGTTTTTCTGTCCCGGACAGGAGATGATAAATCCGGCATCGGGAGGATAGTTACCGGGCCAGGCCAGCGAGGATGATTCAACACGGCCGGACCTGCACCATGAAACAAGGTCGATTAGCACGGTGCCTGTAAAAACCAGGCCCGCGGCATACTGTTCAGTGGTCACCTGCTGACACGCTATCCCTTCCCGTTCTGCGAGTGCAGTAAAACCCGAAGTAAAATAGATGTCATCGCAAATCAGCATGATTTTTTTTTAACGGATTGACGTTCTTCATAGGTTTCTCCTTATCGCGCCGGCATTGACGCTGTTTTCAACGCTAAAACGGAGAATCTCTGAAATCGAGCAGGTTATTATTAAGTTAAATTAAATTTTATCGCAGATAAAATGCACGGATTCTGTTTGTTCTGGTGAGGAATGATTAATTAACTTAAATTCTATTGAACGGATTTTTTTGCTGAGGAAATTCAACGGCTATCAGCAGGATCAATAAATACACGCTTTTTAAACAGTTATTTTTTCCAGGCTGGCATACGTGTCAGCTTATTCGGCCGCACGTCAGAGGCCGCAGATTTCAGGTTTACCGCCGGGAGGATGCGCGACCGGCCGACAAAAAAGATGCCGGAGATTTAAGAAACCTTGAGCTGGAGAGTCGTGCCGACGCGCGCTGAACAGCCGCGGAATCTTTTCAGAAAGTTATCCGGCAGGCCGGGGAATTACCAGACACACTCAGAGCGCGCCCTGAACTTTTCTTAACGCATAATCTCTGTATATCCTCGAGCGGTATCTCGCGTGACGTATGATCGACAGATAACCGGGATCGCAGGTGATCACAATCAGCTTCCTGAGTTCAGCCTCCATCTTTGTCCAGATATAAAGGCTGAGAGGGGAGGAGATATTTATCGTTTTCCGGAGTTTTTTCAGCAGCAGATCGATCTCTTTCTTTCCGGCACCGACATCAGCACCCTGCTGATGGGCCAGGGCAATCTTTTTAACAGAGAGGATATAATCGCAGGCTAACGCTTTCGCACTGCCGGGATAGAGTTCATTCATTTATTCAGTCTTCCGCCTCTCAGATAAAAAGCGCGTTGATTCTTTTCAATCCCATTTTTTGCAGGGCACTTGAACGGTGGTAATAAAACACCTTTTTTCGCGTTCTTTCCGTCTGTCTGCACAGGCTTTTTTCGCTCAGCGTCAGCGTCAGCGCGCGATATTCGCCCGGTGTAATGGAGGTGACCTCTTTCAGATGAGTGATAGAGGTTGTAAAGCCGGCCGAAGCGCGCTCCTCTGACTGGTTCTCATCCCGGCTTAAAATCGAAACCTTGCCGGGATGGGCATTCAGATAATAGAGCGCCAGCGGCATAAATTTTTCGCAGGTCAGGATAAACACTCTGTAGTAAGGGGTGTTTTCAATCACTCTGTTGACGATGATTTCACTGATGCTGTTTTTATTCAGCAATAAAAAAAGAGACTCCTCTAACCGGTTTTTCCGGACGGGAAGGCTATTCAGGTAAGAGCGGATGCCCTCTTCGAGAAAACTGTTTTCAGGCGGGTAAGCGTGAATTGTCATGTAAGGCTCCATGCCAGCGGGAGAGTGATTAAATTAAACAGGCCTTCCTGTCAGTATCCACCATAGGTTCATCGATTCTGGTTGTAAATAAAATCGCCATTACTTTTTATTTAATTTTTTTAAATAAAATTTTCCGATAAATTTATCTTTCTCATCGTGGGGCTGAGCGTCTGTGATGGTTGAAAATAAAACCTGGTTGGTTTTTAACTCTCTGATTTTGTTGTTTTTATAATGATGTGGCTCCGCTGGGGGCCGTGGCCTTTGCCATCACGGTTATCGTTTATCTCTCCGGGGTAGCGCTCTGCTTTTCTTAAAGGCTGCGTGCTTTTTTAACGAAAATAAAATCACGACGATCAATATCAGAATGAATAATAAAAGCATTGCGGTTCCTTTTTATTTAATGGGTGGGGCCATTATAGGAACCTGCTTTCCGAAGTCTCCTGGTAATTGTCTGTGTTTGGACGCAGGCGATAAAAAAATGCACGCCTGAATTTTTGTGAATATTTCCGTTTTAAAAAGCAGCTCGCGTGATCCCGATAAATAAAGGCCCGAGGTCAGGGACAGCCAGACCCGTCTCTTGATCCTCATTCTTTTTCTGATGATGTCAGCATTCGTTTCCTGCGTCATTACACCTGCGGCGATCAATAAATGCTGCTCTGCTTTTGATCATCGTCTGAATAGGGGTGAGGATGTACTGATGATTTTCAATCACAGAGGGTTGCCGTTTCGTCGCGCAGGGGCAGAACATCGGAGAACGCGGCTTTGGCCGGGCCGATCCCCGTGGGTTACCCCTAACCGCCCACACTTTGAGATTTTTACCCTTGTCTCAGATAGCGCCAGCCAGGATCCTGCTCTAATCTCGGGGAAAATGGATTCCTCCAGGCTTTGTCGAGGCACTATGACGTACAAATCCCTGATTGCTGAAGTCCACAATCAGCAGCGCACCCTGACCGCTATCGTTGAGCAGGATGCGCGCACCGCCTATTTCTATATCTGGCCAACCGACCTGTTCCGCAGTCAGTATGCGGTGCGGGGCTGCTGGCTGCGCAATCTGCTGCCGGCGCCGGCGCAGGAAGATCGTGAGGCGATGGAGCAGGGCATTGCGCCGCTGCTCAGCGCCGAATATTGCCGTAATCTGGAAGCGGAACCCGAGCTGGACCCGGCCGGTCTGCAGGTGCTGTGGGAGCCCAGCGATGATGGTGCGGCGCTGTGGTATTACGGCCAGCTACTGGCGGTGATCCCAGGCTGGAGCCTCTACCAGGAGAAGCAGGTGAGCTTCTCCGCAGGCTGCATTAAAAAGAATCGCCTCACGGCGCCGCTGGGTTCGGCCTCCACCAATGACTACTACGCCCGTGCGGAACATCAGCGCCAGTTCTGGCGCGAGTGGCACGACGGCAGCGAGTGGGACAGGGTCCAGCAGGATCTGATGGCCTGCTATCAGGCCCGATTCGGCGAGTCGGTGAAGTATTACGCGATCGACCAGGGGAGCTGGCCACCGATGGCGATCTCCCAGCACTGGCATCAGGGCGTCTGGTATTTCCTGACGATCGGCATGAGCATCCGCCCCATGCCACAGGTCGACTTTCTGTTTGATGAGCTGGCCCCGCAGTATCGTCGCATCGAGCTGGGCATGGCGGTGGACGGCGAGGTTATGACCGAAAGCAACGCGGTGCAGATGGCGAGTGCGCTGGCGGAGTTTGTGCATCTGCCGTGGGCACGGCTGACATGGCTTGGCGAGGGTCACACGCTGGCATCGGAAGTGGCGCCCGTTGGCTTTGAAAGCTTCCTGCTGGCGAATGAACTGGCCAGCGAACAGGCGCAGTTTGCCCTGCCCAAGCGCGAGGGTGATCGACCCACCTTACTCTGGACCACGCCGATTACGGAAGCGGAACGGCAGTTTGCGCAGGCCGACGAGCATGGTGGTCAGAAGTTACGGGAACGGTTAACCGCCGAGGGCAGTAATCATATTTTCCGCCCGCGCCATCAGGTCGTCAATCCGGAAGAGTAGGCCGGTTATTGCGCGACGTTTCACCTTACCCCTGCGCCTGCCAGGTGGTGATAGTCGCGCAATGAAATTAAATCCTCATGCAGATCAATTGTTTCTCAAATATGTGATCCCGCTCATCTCAAGTTCCTCTTTAACAAGCCGTTAACCCGGATCAGGCAATCGCGCCACACCAGGTTCAGGGGAACATAGATGTTTAAAACAACACAATCCCGCTTTACCGCAACAATGATCGCATTCTTTGTTGCGCTTTTACTCGTTACAGTTTGGGTCATCAATCAGTTCGTCGCGCCGCAGCTGGTCGACAGCGAAAGCCGTCTGGTTCGCTATCAGGTTGATTCGCTCGCCTCCGGCATCGTCGAACAGATGAACCGCGTTCAGGCGCAGCAAAGGGCCATCACCGAAGCTGCAGCGGTGATGGACAGCGCCACTATCGATACCCTGTTACCGACGCTGGTAAACCAGTATCAGGACAGCAACGTGTTTGGTGGCGGTATCTGGCCACTGCCGAATCGTCGCGATCCGGCTAAAGAGAAAGACAGCAGCTTCTTTGCCCGTAATGCCAGCAACGAACTGCAGGTTAACACCTACTGGAACTCCGATGCCGCCGACAAATACTGGGAACAACCCTGGTATAAAGATGGTCTGGCAGCGGCCAAAGGGCAGTGCGCCTGGGCTAAAGCCTATCAGGATGCCGCCAGCCCGCAGCCCCGCACCAACTGCGCTATGGCCATTTACCGCAATGGCTCAGCATGGGGTGTGGCAACCATCGACGTGACCCTGGGTTTCTTTAACCAGCTGGCGAAACAGATGGGCGAAACGATTCATGGCAACGTGCTGATCGTTGAGGCGGATGGCAAAGTCGTGGGTAACGGCGCGCTGGTGAATGCTGCACCGAAGCTGGAAAATCTGGCTGACGTGCAGATGCCTATGGCGGCCCCACTGAAAGCCCTGCTGAATGGCGTTGGCAGCCAGCCGCTGGAAACCACCTTTGACAGCAGCGAAGGCGAGCAGACGCTGTTTGTACAGGCTATCCCTGGCAGCCCCTGGTATCTCGCCAGTAGTCTGCCGACCAGCCTGCTGAAAGCGCAGTCGCACAACATGCTGACCCGCCTGGGACTGGTGCAGATCCCGCTGGCGGTGATCCTGCTGCTGGTATCACTGGGCTTTGTCCGGGCGATGATGAAACGTCTTGGCGTGCTGAATCGCAATATTGAAGCACTCTCGACCGGCGGGGCCGATCTGACCCAGCGTCTGCCCGCCAGCAACAGCCCGGAATTTAACGCCGTGGCGCAGAGTTTTAACCAGTTCATCAGCTACCTGCAGGGGCTGATGCAGCAGGTGGGTGACAGCGCACTGGCGATCACTGCGGCTTCGCGTGAGATAGCCAGCGGCAACGCTAATCTCTCCTCCCGTACGGAAGATCAGGCCAGTTCGATTGTAGAAACGGCCGCCTCAATGGAGCAGCTGACCGGCACCGTGCGTCAGAACGCCGACAACGCGACTCACGCTAACCAGCTGGCAGGCGATGCCTCACAGGTGGCGGCGCGTGGCACCGAAGTGGTTCGTCAGGTCGTCAGCACGATGGGTGAAATTCATCACTCGTCACGCAAAGTGGTCGATATCATCAGCGTCATCGACAGCATCGCGTTCCAGACCAACATCCTGGCCCTGAACGCTGCGGTTGAAGCCGCCCGGGCCGGTGAACAGGGGCGCGGTTTTGCCGTCGTGGCATCGGAAGTGCGCAACCTGGCGCAGCGCTCAGCCAATTCGGCGCGTGAGATTAAAAAGTTAATCGAGGAATCGGTGGCCAACATCGACACCGGCAGCGCGCTGGTTGAGCAGGCGGGGCAGACCATGGATGAGCTGATGCAGGGCGTGAGCAGCGTCACGACGCTGATGAGCGAAATCATGTCCGCCAGCCGTGAGCAGAGCATGGGTATCGAACAGGTTAACGTGGCGATTACGCAGCTTGATGGCACCACCCAGCAGAACGCCGTGCTGGTGGAGCAGGTTTCCGCCGCGGCGCAGGCGATGGAAGCGCAGAGCACTCAGCTGGAGCGGGTCGTTCAGAGTTTCCGGTTGTAATCCCTCTTCAGGCCAGCCTCGCTGGCCTGATTTTCTCTCTGCTTCATCTGCTTACCATCGTCCGACCCAGGCAAAAAATCCTCTGCAGAGCGCCCAAACCGCTAATCTTGTGCCAGAATAGATGGGATTAATCTCAAGGAAACGCCATGTCTGCTATTGAAGTTATCCTCGTTGACCACCTCGATCGTCCCACCGGCAAAATGGAAAAGCTGGAAGTGCATGAAAAAGGATTACTGCACCGTGCGGTGACGGTCTACGTCTTCAATTCCCGGCAGGAGCTCCTGCTGCAGCGGCGCGCCAGTGATAAATATCACTGTGGCGGGCTATGGAGTAATACCTGCTGCGGCCATCCCTATCCGCATGAGTCGACCCGTGACGCCGCCGAGCGCCGTCTGCGGGAGGAGATGGGGATGGTGCTGACGCTGACGCCGGTATTTGAACTGAGCTACAACCTGAAGCTGAGCAATGGCCTGACCGAACATGAATATGGTCACGTCTTTTTTGCCGTCTGCGACAGCCTGCCTGAGCTGAATCCGCAGGAGGCGGATGCCTGGGACTATCGCCCGATGGCGCTGATTGAGCAGCAGATGCAGCAGCAGCCACAGCAGTTTACGCCGTGGTTTATCCATACGTTTCCGCGCATCCCGGACTATCTGGCGCAGTTTCCTTTTCCGGCCGTGACGGCATAAAAAAACCGCACTGCGGTGCGGTTTCTCTGTCTGCGCGGGATCCTGCTTTCTCCGCGACGTTGCCATCCCTGGCCCGCGACGCTTAACAACGTACCGGGATGCCCCTCACGTTAAAGCCGCTAAGTGTCCTGACTGCCTTTCCGCCCTGACCATCACAACGGCCTGAAATCTTCCGCATCCACATCGTAGCCCGAGGGTTCCCAGCGGATCGCCAGCAGGGCCAGCAGACCGGCCAGCGGTGCCAGGAAGATCACCCAGAAGACGCCGGTGCCGAGCGCCGCAACCAGCACGGGAAACAGAAACAGTGAAACGGTCGAACTGCCGCGCATCAGCGTCTGATTGAAGCCGACGCCCACGCCGCGCAGCGAGGTCGGGTAGCTCAGCGAAGCAAAGGTCATGGTGTGTGACCCCGGTCCGAATCCCTGACCAAACAGGAACAGCGCCAGCATCGCGATAGCCAGCGCCGCCTCCTGTCCCCCTTCCGGGCGGCCAATCAGCGCCAGCCCGAGCAGCGCCACACACTGACAGCCATAACCTGCCACCGACATTTTCCACGCCCCCAGGCGCGGCACCAGCCGCACGGCCAGAATGCCGCCGACAAAGGCAAACAGCAGGTTCAGCGCCAGCGAGACCAGAATTGTGGTCAGCATCGACTGCGCAAGGAAACTGGAGATGATCACCGGCAGGCCAAAAGCGACGGCGTTATAGGCAAACGAGGAGGCGACAGAGGTGATGGTCGCCAGCAGTGTCCGGCGGCGATAAACCCCCTTCAGGAGCGCGCCATAGTTGCGCCAGCCTGCCTTGCGCACCGGCGTAGCAGGCGTCAGCCCGGCGTCGGTGGCCACCTGCGCGTTGATGTTCCAGGCACTGCGCAGAATCGCCGCCGCGCCGTTCAGGTCGCCCTGGTTCGCGGCCCAGACCGGCGATTCGCTCATGTAACGGCTGCGGATGGCGATGATGATAATCGCCGGGACGGCACCAAACCCCAGGATCAGCCGCCAGAGCCAGTCGGTGTGGCTTTCCGGCAGCACGGCATAGAGCAGCAGCACCAGCAGGTAGGAGATGCTGATCGCCGCATACCAGGTGGGACACCACATCGCCACGCTGGCCGCTTTGTTCCCCTTGCCGCGCAGTCTTGAAAACTCCGCCAGAAAGGCCATCGCCACCGGCAGATCGATGCCGACGCCCAGCCCCATGACAAAACGCGCAGCCGCCAGCACATACTCGTTGGGCGCGAACGCACAGGCGAAAGCCGCCACGACAAAAAAGAACATATCGGTCATAAACACCCGATAACGGCCAATTTTATCCGTGAGATAGCCGCCGATCAGGGCGCCGATGATGGCGCCGAAGGTAATGGCCGAGGCGACCATGCCGGTGCCGGAGGGCGTCAGGTTAAATTCGCGCGTAATGTCTTTCATGCCAAAGGCCAGCGCACCCAGGTCGTAGGCATCGAGAAACACGCCCCCCAGCGCAATCGCGATAACGATACGGGCGTTATTACGGGCGCTGTCGCCGCTGTTCACCAAACGGGAGACATCTGCTGCATTGCGGATCCACTGCGTTTCACCCGCAGGCGCACGGCCTGCCGTCGCCACATGGGCGGAAGAGATCAGGTCTGACATGATGTTCTGCATCTTTGATTATTTATACCAGGTCTGGAAGGATAGCCATTCAGACGTCCAGAAGTAAATTCATTTCAGCTATATGAAATAAGATTCTCATCTCAGAATGCTGTTCTGCTTCGAGAAAGTCCGCCGCATCACCCACAGGCCAGGCTACGCTTTTAAGGCAGAAACTCTCCGCTGCCGGGTCTGTCAGCCTGCGGCTGCGCGGCAGAAGAGCAGCCTGAACGCATAACGCCCTGCGCGGCGCAAAAACGACACACGAAAACGCGATAAGGAAAAGATCATGATCAGAACCCGGGGCTGGATCGGCGTCAGCGCTTTGCTGCTCAGTATGGGAATGGCACAGGCGGCAGATCCTGTGCGGGTCGGCTCAAAAATTGATACCGAAGGGTCGCTGCTGGGCAATGTGATCCTGCAGGTGCTGGAAAAGCATGGGGTCAAAACCGTCAATAAAATCCAGCTCGGTTCGACACAGGTGGTACGCGGTGCCATAACGGCGGGCGAACTTGATATCTATCCGGAATATACCGGCAACGGCGCCTTCTTCTTCAACGACGAGAAAGACAGCGCCTGGAAGAGTGCTACCGCCGGCTACGAGAAAGTGAAGAAGCTCGATGCAGAGAAGAATCACCTGGTGTGGCTGACCCCGGCACCGGCCAATAACACCTGGACCATCGCCGTGCGCAAAGAACTGGCGGAAAAAAATCAGCTCTCCTCGCTGGCCGATCTCAGTGCCTGGCTGAAAAAAGGTGGCACCTTTAAGCTGGCGGCGTCGGCAGAATTTATTGAGCGCAGTGATGCTCTACCCGCCTTTGAAAAAGCGTACGGCTTTAACCTGAAACAGGATCAGCTGCTGTCGCTGGCGGGCGGTGACACCGCAGTCACCATCAGCGCGGCGGCGCAGCAGACATCCGGGGTCAATGCGGCGATGGCCTATGGGACAGACGGGCCGGTAGCGGCGCTGGGCCTGCAGACGCTCAGCGATCCCAAAGGCGTTCAGCCGATCTATGCGCCGACGCCGGTTATCCGTGAATCGGTGCTGAAAGCCTATCCCGGCATTGAGGGGTGGCTGAAGCCGGTGTTCAGCGCGCTGGATGAGAAGACGCTGCAACAGCTCAACGCGAAAATCGCGGTCGACGGCCAGGATGCCAGCAGCGTTGCGACTGAGTGGCTGCAGCAGCAGAAGATCCTGTAACCGATGCCGATAGCGCGGGAAGCGATACGCCGTCCGGTGCAGCAGCCGGTGGCCTGGCTGCTGCTGACCCTGCTGAGTCTGGCGCTGATCGTGCTGCCGTTTCTCAACGTTGCCCCGAACCGGCTGGTGGCGGGCGAACCGCTGAGGCTCTGGCAGATCAGCCGCTTCGGGCTACTGCTGTTGCCGCTGGCGGCGCTCTGGCTGCTGCTGTGGCGTCGGCCCGGTCGCAGTACGCTGATGCTGGCGCTGCTGGCCGCAGAGGTGATGCTGGCACTCCTTATCTGGCTGGGCGGTCATCAGGCCACGCTGCTCAGTCAGCAGGGCAGTCGCCTGGCGCGCACCAGCTTCGCCAGCGGCCTGTGGTGCAGCGCCGCCACGCTATTGCTGCTGATCACCGATCTGGTGCGGCAATTAACCCGTCACCGGCTGGCTCAGCTGCTGCTTAATCTGCAGGTCTGGCTGCTGCCGCTGCTGTTGCTGTTCAGCGGTCAGCTGGCCGATCTCTCTTTGCTCAGGGAGTACACCAATCGCCAGGCCGTGTTTGATGCGGCCCTCAGCCGCCATCTCACTCTGCTGGCGGGTACGGTGCTGCCTGCGCTGCTGATCGCGCTGCCGCTGGGCGTGGCGCTGTTCCGGCGTCCGGGCTGGCAGGGCAGCGTGTTTGGCGTCCTGAATGTGATTCAGACGGTGCCCTCAGTTGCGCTGTTTGGCCTGCTGATCGCGCCACTGGCCGGACTGGCTCAGCACTTTCCCTGGCTGGGCGCGTGGGGCATCAGTGGCATCGGCATGGCTCCGGCGCTGATCGCGCTGGTGCTCTACGCGCTGTTGCCGCTGGTGCGCAGCGTGGTTGTCGGCCTGCAGCAGGTGCCGCAGCAGGTGCGCGAGAGCGCGCGTGGCATGGGGATGAGCGGCTGGCAGCAGTTCCGTGCGGTGGATGTACCGCTGGCGCTGCCGGTCTGGCTGGCGGGGCTGCGGGTAGTGGTAGTGCAGACGCTGGGGATGGCCGTGGTGGCGGCGCTGATTGGCGCAGGCGGCTTCGGTGCGATTATTTTTCAGGGGCTGCTAAGCAGTGCGCTGGATCTGGTGCTGCTGGGCGTAATCCCTGTGATTGCGCTGGCGGTGACAGTCGATGCGCTGTTCCGCCTGCTGATCTCACTGCTGGAGAGAAGAGATGATTGAATTCAGGGGCGTATCACGCGCGTTTAACGGCAAAGCGGCGGTGAAAGATCTGACATTGCAGGTGGCCGCCGGTGAGTTCTGCGTACTGCTCGGCACCTCCGGCTCCGGCAAATCGACCACCCTGAAGATGATTAACCGGCTGGTGGAGTTTGACAGCGGAGATATCCGCTTTGCCGGTGAGTCGATTCGCCAGCTGGATGCCCGCGCGCTGCGTCGCCGCATGGGCTACGCCATCCAGTCGACCGGCCTGTTTCCGCACTGGACGGTGCGGAAGAATATCGCCACGGTGCCGGTTCTGCTGGGCTGGCCGGCTGCGCAGATCAATGCGCGCATCGCGACGCTGCTGGGCCTGCTGAACCTGGACACACAACTGCTCGACCGCTATCCGCATCAGCTCTCCGGCGGACAGCAGCAGCGGGTTGGGGTAGCGCGTGCGCTGGCGGCGGACCCGGAAGTCCTGCTGATGGATGAGCCGTTCGGGGCGCTCGACCCGGTCACCCGCGGCATGCTGCAACAGGAGATGCTGCGCATTCACCGGCTTTCGGGCCGCACGATTGTGCTGGTGACCCATGATATCGACGAAGCGCTGACGCTGGCTGATCGCCTGGTGCTGATGGATAACGGCGAGATCGTTCAGCAGGGCAGGCCGGTGGAGCTGCTGACGCAGCCCATAAATGCGTTTGTGCGTGACTTCTTTGGCCGCAGCGAAATCGGGGTGCGGCTGCTGTCGCTGGAGCAGGTCAGCCAGGCTGTGCGTCACGGGGAGTGGCTGGCGGGCGAACCGATTGCGGCCGGGCTGACGCTGCGGGAGGCCCTTTCACAGTTTATCGCCCGGCGAACCGACCAGCTGCCGGTGGTCGACGCGCAGCAGCAACCGCTGGGCGTTCTCCACTTCAGCGATCTGCTGCAACGGCACGGGGCAGCCCCATGCGCAGGTTAAGGGATCCGCTGCTGTGGCTGGTGCTGCTCTATGTCGCGCTGCTGAGCCTGATGCCCTGGAGCGGGCCGCTGTTTCACCGCTGGTTTCCCGATCTGGCGCGGCCGCTCTATCAGCAGGAGAGCTTCTGGCAGCTCACCCTGGCGCATCTGTTTCTGGTGATCGCCGCCAGCCTGCTGGCGATCGTGACTGGCGTCGGCAGCGGCGTACTGGTGACGCGACGGGCAGGGCGCGCCTTCCGGCCGCTGACAGAGACGATTGTGGCCGCCGGACAGACGATTCCGCCGGTGGCGGTGCTGGCGATTGCGGTACCGGTGATGGGCTTTGGCGCGTGGCCTGCGGTGGTGGCACTGCTGCTCTATGGCCTGCTGCCGATTTTACAGGGCACGCTGGCGGGCATCGACAGTGTGCCGGAGAGCAGCCGGGAGATCGCAACCGGGGTCGGGATGAGTGCCTGGCAGCGGTTGTGGCAGGTTGAACTGGCGCTGGCTGCGCCGGTGATCATCGCCGGTATACGCACGTCGGTGATCATTAACATCGGAACCGCGGCCATCGCCTCGACGGTGGGGGCCAAAAGTCTCGGCTCACCGGTGATTATCGGGTTAAGCGGGTTTAACACGGCCTACGTGATTCAGGGGGCGCTGCTGGTGGCGCTGCTGGCTATCGTCAGCGATCGTCTGTTTGAACGCCTGCAACGCTGGCTTAGCGTGAGTGAACGATAAGGGAGTATCCCACCAGCATCAGACCGCTGGTGCCGCCGACGGCCATGATAAAAAAGAGCGTGGCGAAAAAGGCTTTTTTGACATTCATGGTTAAAACCTGAGCTTGTGAACAGTGAGGCGGGGATAATAGCGCGCGCAAGGCAGCAGGCAAAGCGCCCGGCGTGCGTTTTTGTTATCAGGCAGGTTCGTGCAGACGTACAGCGTAACCCTGTTCCTGCCAGTGTGTCAGCTGTTCCTGCTGGCGTCGGGTCAGTTTTTTACCGGTAAAGACAAACATATTCATGCCAGGAAAGAGTTCAGGACGCGGCACATCCAGCGGTTCAGCCAGCACATCAATCCGCCAGCCGTGCTGGGAGAGACGCCACCCTTCCAGCCAGATACGGGTCCGATCTTCGATACCCCAGCCGATTATCAGCGCATCTTTGCCTGACTTTTTGCGGCTGCCGGTCAGGCAGAAGGCCACATAGTCAATCAGTAACCCATCCAGCAGACTGCACATGGTGCGGGCGGTGTTCTGGTCCAGACTCAGCTTCTGGCGCACCGGCATAAAAACGTGGTCGATCAGCGCATCAATCGGATGTTCGCGGCCAATCGCGGCAATTTTGTTACGAAGTTTAGCGGGCCTGACGTGACGCAGGACGCTGATGAGCTCATCCTGTAATGTCGTCCAGCCATCATGCGCATCCACATCGCCACCTTCCAGCAGTGCCTTGACCTTGCCGACGGGCACGCCGCTTTCAATCCAGCGCATGATCTCTTCAATGCGCTGAACATCTTCTTCATCAAACTGACGATGTCCGCCTTCGGTGCGCTGCGGCTTCAGTAAGCCATAACGACGCTGCCAGGCGCGTAAGGTGACTGGGTTTATGCCACAGCGCTCGGCGACGTCACCGATACTGTATAAGGTCATAAAATCCTCTTTCGATTGGTCTGAGTGCAATTACCATAACGAAGCAATTTAAGTTGTACAATACATTTCGCTATGTACAACTTGACTGATACGGCATTTCCAGGCTACATCTCAAATATGAGAATATTTCCCACCTATGAGAATAACCCATGTCGGAGCTGAATACTGAGCAGCGACTGGCGGTGAGGCTGTCAGAATTACGACTGCAACGCGGCTGGTCATTAGATGAACTTTCTGTCGCCACGGGCATCAGCCGCGCGTCATTATCGCGTATTGAGCGAAGCGAGACCAGCCCCACGGCGGCACTGCTTAACCGGCTGTGTGCGGCTTATGGACTCACGATGTCGCGTCTGCTGAGTGAAGTCGAGGAGGAGTCCACTCTGCTGGTCAGAGCGGAACAGCAGCCGGTGTGGCAGGATGCCGCCAGCGGATTTGTCCGCCGCGATGTTTCACCGCCTGCCCTCTATTTTAGATGCGAACTGGTAGAGGGCAAGTTACGGCCCGGCGCGCGGATCGATTATGACACGCCGCCCGTTCAGGGACTGGAGCAGCATATCTGGCTGCGCGAGGGCGGCCTGACCATCTCGATGGGGCTGCAGCAGTGGACGCTGCAGCCCGGTGACTGCCTGCGGTTTCACCTGACGGGAAAATCCGCCTTTGAGGCGCACCTCACCGACGGGGCTCGTTATCTGCTGGTGGTGGCCAGACCATGATCGATTACACCCGCTTCAGCGCCACGCAGGCGCAGCAGCAGCTCAGTGACCTCAGTGCGCTCCTGCAGGCGTGCGTGGCGGAGGGTGCCAGCGTGGGGTTTACGGATGCCGCCGACCAGGAGGCGATCAGACACTTCTGGCAGCAGCGCATCCCCGCCCTGGCCGCCGGAGAGAGTCAGCTATTCGTCGCCCGTCAGCAGGAGACGCTCCTGGGCACGGTGATGATAAACCACAGTGCCATGCCGAATGGCCGCCACCGGGCGGAGATCGGCAAACTGCTGGTGCACCCGCAGGCGCGCCGTCAGGGCATTGCCCGGGCGCTGATGCAGCGTGCCGAACAGCAGGCGCGCGCAGAGGGCAAAACGCTGCTGGTGCTCGACACCCGCAGCGGCGATGTGGCCAGCGATCTCTATCGCTCGCTGGGCTGGCAGGTGGCGGGATCGATTCCGTTTTATGCGGAATCCACCGCGGGTGTGCTGGACGCTACTACCCTGATGTATAAAGTACTGACATAGCACGGCGGGAGCGCGCTGCGGCTCCCTGACTTCCGCTGAAATTTCCGACAGCGCACGAAAAATCCGGCCCGAAAGCTGACGCCGCCAGGATACTGTGTAAAAATACAGGCCATTTTTTCCGGTGTGGTAACGCTAATCATGGCCCTGACAGCCGCAATAAAAAGCCAGATAGCGGAGTGGTATAAAGCGCTTCAGCAGCAGGTGCCTGACTTCATTCCGCGTGCGCCGCAACGGCAGATGATCGCCGAAGTGGCGAAATGCCTGTCAGGTGACGACGCGCGCCATCTGGCGATTGAAGCGCCGACTGGCGTGGGAAAAACCCTCTCTTACCTGATCCCGGGCATTGCGGCCAGCCGCGCCCAGGAGAAGCGGCTGGTCATCAGCACCGCTAACGTGGCGCTGCAGGATCAGATCTTCACCAAAGATCTGCCGCTGCTGAAAAAAATTATCCCTGACCTGACTTTTACCGCCGCCTTTGGTCGCCGGCGCTACGTCTGTCCGCGCAATCTGGCCGCGCTGGCGGCAGATGATGACCAGCAGGGCGATCTGCTGCTCTGGCTGGACGATGACGCCGTCAGCAGCACCAAAGAGGAGCAGACCCAGTGTGGCCGGCTGCAGAAATCGCTGGATCGCTATCAGTGGGATGGCCTGCGCGATCACAGCGACGAGAACGTCAGCGACAGCCTGTGGCAGCGGCTCTCGACCGATAAAGCGAGCTGCCTCGGCGCGCACTGTCGCTGGTATCGCGAATGCCCGTTTTTCGTGGCGCGGCGCGAGATCGAGCAGGTGGATGTGGTGGTGGCGAACCATGCGCTGGTGATGGCGGCAATGGAAAATGAGTCGGTGCTGCCGCCCGCTAAAAATCTGATGCTGGTGCTGGATGAAGGACATCATCTGCCCGAGGTGGCCCGCGATGCGCTGGAGATAAGCGCCGATATCACCCCCGGCTGGAGCAGCCTGCAGCTCGACCTCTTCGTGAAGCTGGTGGAGAGCATTATGACGCAGATGCGGCCCAAATCCCCGCCGCCGCTGGCCAACCCGGAGCGGCTGAAAGCCCACTGCGACGAGCTGCGCGAACTGATGACGCTTACCGCCCAGGCGCTGAACCCCTTGCTGCCGCCGCATAACCAGCCGGGGGAGTTCCGCTTCGTGCTGGGCGCGCTGCCGCAGGAGCTGCTCGATCTCTGCGCCCGGCTGTTCAAACTCAGCGACGCGCTGCGTGGCCTGAGCGAAGGGCTGATCAATGCGCTGAGCGAGCAGACGGGTAAGGTGGATATGGTGCGGCTGCATCGTAATCTGCTGCAGCTCAACCGTCAGTATGGCTGGTTCGAATCCGTCAGTAAGCTGTGGCGGCTGGCGTCGATGGAGAAAGCCTCCGGTGCGCCGGTGTCGAAATGGATCACCCGCGAACTGCGCGAAGGCCAGGCGCATCTGCTGTTTCACTGCGCCGGTATCCGCGTCAGCGACCAGCTGGAGAAGATGCTGTGGCGCAAAATCGCCCATGTCGTGGTCACATCCGCCACGCTGCGTTCGCTCAACAGTTTTAACCGGTTGCAGGAGATGTCGGGCCTCAGCGAAAAGGCGGGCGACCGTTTTGTGGCGCTGGACTCCCCGTTTAATCACGTAGAGCAGGGCAGGCTGGTGATCCCGCAGATGCGCTATGAGCCGCTGATGAGCCATGAAGCCGAACATATCGCCGAGATGGCCGCCTTCTTCCGCCAGCAGATGGCAGAGAAAAAGCATAAAGGGGTGCTGGTGCTGTTTGCCAGCAACCGGGCGATGCAGCAGTTTGTCACCTGCCTGACCGATCTGCGGCTCTCGATGCTGGTGCAGGGCGATCAGCCGCGCAGCCGCCTGGTTGAGCTGCACCGTCAGCGCGTTGCCGGGGGAGAAACCAGCATTCTGATTGGCCTGCAGTCCTTTGCGGAAGGGCTGGATCTGAAAGGCGATCTGCTGAGTCAGGTACATATCCATAAAATCGCTTTTCCCCCGGTGGACAGTCCGGTAATTTTGACCGAAGGCGAGTGGCTGAAGAGCCTGAAGCGCTATCCGTTTGAGGTGCAGAGCTTACCCAGCGCCTCATTTACCCTGATCCAGCAGGTCGGACGCCTGATCCGCAGCCATCAATGCTATGGTGAGATCGTGATTTATGACCGCCGGTTGCTGAGCAAACCCTACGGCAGCCGGTTGTTGGCCGCGCTGCCGGTCTTTCCGATTGAGCAGCCGGCAACGCCGGAGCCGGCCGCGATACCGGCCAGTGTGGTGCCAAAAAATACCGTGCGTAAACGACGCCCCACGCGGCGCTGAGCGCACTTAACCGGAAGCGAGAGATGGAACTGAATAAAATTATTAAAGAGGTGGGCCGCGGTAAAAATCATGCCCGCGACATCGACTTTGATACTGCTGTGGCGCTCTATAGCGCGATGCTGGCGGGCGACGTGCCGGACCTGGAGCTGGGCGCTATTTTGATTGCGCTGCGCATTAAAGGCGAAGGCGAAGCGGAGATGCGCGGCTTTTACCAGGCGATGCAGGCGCAGATGATGTCGCTGCGGGCGCCGGAAAACCGGCCGATGCCGATTGTCATTCCCAGCTACAACGGCGCGCGCCGACAGGGCAACCTGACGCCGCTGCTGGCGCTGCTGCTGGCGAAACTCGGGTTTCCGGTGCTGGTGCACGGCGTCAGCGACGATGCAACGCGCATCACCAGCGAAGCGGTCTTTGCGGCGCTGGGGATCGCCCCGGTGACGACGGCGGCGGCAGCGCAGGCGAAACTGGAGCAGGGGCTGGCCTTTATCACCATCGATCACCTCTGCCCGCCGATGGCGAAACAGCTGTCGCTGCGCTGGCGGATGGGGGTGCGCAACAGCGCGCATACGCTGGCAAAGCTGGCGACCCCGTTTGCGGAGCGTGCGGCGCTGCGCCTGTCGAGCGTTTCGCATCCGGAGTATGTGCCGCGCGTGGCGAAATTCTTCAGTGACATCGATGCCCCGGCGCTGTTACTCAACGGCACCGAAGGGGAAGTCTATGCTAATCCGCTGCGCTGCCCGGCGATCAGCATGATCCAGGGCGCAGGCGCGGAAGCGGAAGTGTGGGTGGAGCGTCAGCCGGAGGTGGCCGTGGAGCTGCCGGCCGATAAATCGGCGGCGGTGACCGCGCGCTGGATCGAAGAGGTGCTGAACCAGCAGCGTCCGGTGCCTGCGTCGCTGCGACTGCAGCTCGCCTGCTGTCTGCGCGCCAGCGGTGAGTGTGACTCGCTGGACGCGGCAGAGCAGCGGATTCGCGCCGCCGGTTACTGAATCAGGCGACGGGCAGCGCCTGCTCGACCAGGTTCTGCCAGAAGCGGATGCCGATCGGCAGCAGCGCATCGTTGAAGTCATAGCGGGCGTTGTGCAGCGGTGCGGAGGGCGTGTCACCATCCGCACCCAGCCAGAAGTAGGCACCGGGACAGGCTTCCATCATGCAGGCAAAATCTTCAGACGCCATCGACGGATTTACCTGCCAGTGAACCTGCTCCGCGCCCAGCGTCGCCAGCGCCACGTCGCGCACCTGTTCCGCCGGGGCAACATGGTTGGCGGTGACCGGATAACCCGGCAGCCAGTGAATGTCACCCCTGACGCCAAACGGGCACGGCAGGGTCCCCACGAACTCATCAATCAGCCCGCGCACCTTTTCCCGTACGCTGGTCTGCAGACAGCGCACCGTGCCGCGCAGCACAATCTGTTCCGGGATCACGTTAATCGCTTCGCCACCGTGGATCTGCGTCACGCTGACCACCGCCGAGGCGAGCGGCGACAGACGGCGGGACGGGATGGTCTGCAGCGCCAGAATCAGCTCGGCTGCCACCACCATCGGGTCGGCTCCACTCTCCGGCATCGCCGCGTGGCAGCTTTTGCCGTGCAGGGTGATTTCAAACGAATCCAGCGACGCCATCATCGCGCCAGGATTGACCGCCAGCGATCCCAGCGGCAGCCCCGGCCAGTTGTGCATTGCATAGATGGCATCCATCGGGAAGCGCTGAAACAGGCCCTCTTCCACCATTTTGCGTGCGCCGCCCAGATTCTCTTCGGCGGGCTGAAAGATGAAATGCACCGTGCCGCTGAAGCGGCGCGTGGCGGCCAGCTGCCGGGCGGCAGCCAGCAGAATCGCGCTGTGGCCGTCGTGTCCGCAGGCGTGCATCACGCCCGGCGTCGCGGAGCGCCATCCGGCGTCCCCTTTTTCCGTAATCGGCAGCGCATCCATATCCGCACGCAGCCCGATCACCGGGCCGGGGCCGTTTTCCAGCGTGCCGATCACCCCGGTGCCCGCCAGACCACGAAACACCTGCAATCCGGCCCGCGCCAGCTCTTCTGCAATAAACTGGCTGGTGCCATGTTCCTGGTAACCGAGTTCAGGCTGGCGATGAAAATCACGGCGCCAGCGCAGGGCATCTTCAAGCAGGGCAGGGGAAAGGGTCATGCAGAGTCGCGCTCCATACAGAATGAGAAGATTTCACTTTAGAGATCGGGTGGCGCGGCGTCTATCGCCGTCGGGATGAAATCGGGCTATAGGCTAAACCAAAATGGAATAAGTAATAAGAAAGCGATGTCAGAGGCGGGCGAAACGGCGACGGGGATCAGAAGCGGGGTAAGCGGCTGCTTACCCCGTAAACAGCTATTTCAGCATCGGCAGGTTCAGGCCATGCTCTGACGCGCACTGCTGCGCCAGTTCATAGCCGGCATCGGCGTGACGCATTACCCCGGTGGCCGGGTCGTTCCACAGCACCCGACTCAGACGCGCATCTGCCTCTTTGCTGCCGTCGCAGACGATCACCACCCCGGCGTGCTGCGAGAAGCCCATGCCGACCCCGCCACCATGATGCAGGCTGACCCAGGTCGCGCCACCAGCGGTGTTCAGCAGCGCATTCAGCAGCGGCCAGTCAGAGACCGCATCCGAGCCATCTTTCATCGCTTCGGTTTCGCGGTTCGGTGAGGCGACAGAACCACAGTCGAGATGGTCGCGGCCAATCACCACCGGCGCTTTGAGTTCGCCGTTGCGCACCATTTCGTTGAAGGCCAGACCGGCCAGATGCCGCTCACCCAGCCCCAGCCAGCAGATACGGGCAGGCAGCCCCTGGAAAGCGATGCGCTCCTGCGCCATATCGAGCCAGCGATGCAGCGTTTTGTGGTGCGGGAACAGCTCTTTGAGTTTTGCATCGGTCTTGTAGATATCTTCCGGGTCGCCCGACAGTGCGACCCAGCGGAACGGGCCTTTACCTTCACAGAACAGCGGACGGATATAGGCCGGAACAAAGCCAGGAAAATCGAAGGCGTTGCTGACACCCTCATCCAGCGCCACCTGACGGATATTGTTGCCGTAATCCACGGTCGGGATGCCCATATGACAGAAGTCGAGCATCGCCTGAACGTGGACCGCCATCGAGGCGCGCGCCGCCTTCTCGACCGCTTTCGGCTGAGAAACGCGCTCCTGCTGCCAGCGCGCCAGATCCCAGCCAATCGGCAGATAGCCGTTGATCGGGTCATGCGCCGAGGTCTGGTCGGTCACGATGTCCGGCTTCGGCCCGCCCGCCTGCGCGCGTTTCACCAGCTCCGGCAGGATCTCCGCCGCGTTCCCCAGCAGGCCGACCGAGATGGCTTTCTTCGCCGCGGTCGCCTCGCCGATCATCGCCAGCGCCTCGTCCAGCGTCGTGGCCTTGTAGTCGACATAGCGGGTTCGCAGGCGGAAATCGATGCGCGACTCCTGACATTCGATCGCCAGCACACAGGCCCCGGCCAGCACGCCCGCCAGCGGCTGCGCGCCACCCATGCCGCCCAGTCCGGCGGTGAGGATCCAGCGTCCGCTGAGGTCGTTGTTGTAGTGCTGACGTCCCGCCTCGACAAAGGTTTCATAGGTGCCCTGCACGATGCCCTGCGCGCCGATGTAGATCCAGGAGCCGGCCGTCATCTGGCCATACATCATCAGGCCCGCTTTATCGAGCGCATGGAAGTGATCCCAGGTTGCCCAGTGGGGCACCAGGTTGGAGTTGGCCAGCAGCACGCGCGGGGCATCCGCATGGGTGCGGAAGATGCCGACCGGCTTGCCGCTCTGGATCAGCAGCGTCTCGTCGGGCTGCAGAACCTGCAGCGAGCGCAGGATCTGTTTGAAACAGGCCTGGTTACGCGCGGCCTTACCGATGCCGCCATAAACCACCAGATCTTCCGGCCGCTCGGCGACGTCGGGATCGAGGTTGTTCTGAATCATGCGGTAAGCCGCTTCGATCAGCCAGTTGGCGCAGTGCAGCGTGGTGCCGTGCGGCGCACGAATCTCGCGCGCTACAGCCTGAGAAAGGGTTTCGCTCATGAAAGATTCCTTTAATTAAGAAGTCGTGCGCATGCTCGGCAGCAGCGCGGTCAGTGCCTGAGGCCAGTCAGCGCGGCTTGCCCACTGACGCATCGCCTCAATATCGGGTGCCATCAGGCGGTCCGCCTCCAGAAAAGCGACCTGCTCGCGGAGGGTGGCCAGCGCCTGCTCAATCAGCGAGGAGCTTTGCAGCGGCCGGTTAAATTCAATGCCCTGTGCGGCGGCCATCGCCTCGATGCCGACAACCGCCGCACTGTTGAAGCACATGCTGCCGAGACGGCGCGCGGCGTAGGTGGCCATCGAAACGTGGTCCTCCTGGTTCGCGGAGGTGGGCAGGCTGTCGACGCTGCCGGGATGCGCCAGCGATTTGTTTTCCGAGGCCAGCGCGGCGGCGGTCACCTGCGCGATCATAAAGCCGGAGTTGACGCCGCCATCCCGCACCAGGAAGGGCGGCAGGCCTGACAGGCCGCTATCCAGCAGCAGCGCCAGTCGCCGCTCAGAGATGGCGCCCACTTCAGCAATTGCCAGCGCCAGGATATCTGCGGCAAAGGCCACCGGCTCGGCATGGAAGTTGCCGCCGGAGATCACATCGCCGCTGTCGCTGAAGACCAGGGGATTGTCAGAGGCGGCGTTGGCCTCAATTTCCAGGATCCGCGCCGCGTGGCATATATTGTCCAGGCAGGCACCCATCACCTGCGGCACGCAACGGATGGAGTAGGGATCCTGAACCCGGCCGCAATGGGTATGTGAAGAGAGGATCTCGCTGCCTTCGATCAGGGCGCTGACCGCCGCCGCCACGGCAATCTGCCCCTGCTGACCGCGCGCCTGATGGATGCGGGCGTCGAACGGTTTCAGCGAACCTTTAATCGCTTCCAGCGACAGGGCACCGGCCATCAGGCCCGCGGCAAACAGATTCTCGCCCTCAAACAGGCCGCGCAGCGCCAGCGCGGTCGAGACCTGGGTGCCGTTGAGCAGGGCCAGTCCCTCTTTCGGGCCGAGCACAAATGGCGACAGCCCGACGCTGGCCAGCCCCTGGGTTGCCGGGATCAGTTCGCCATTGTGGCGGACCTGACCTTCCCCCAGCAGCATCAGCGACATGTGCGCCAGCGGTGCCAGATCGCCAGACGCGCCCACCGATCCCTTCTCCGGGATGCAGGGCATCACACCCGCGTTAAACAGCGCCAGCAGCGCCTCGACCAGCTCGATGCGCACGCCAGAGTGGCCGCGCGCCAGGCTGATAATTTTGGTCGCCACCACCAGTCGGGTGACATTGTCGGGCAGCAGGTCGCCCAGGCCGACGCTGTGTGACAGCACCAGATTACGCTGCAGCTCCGCCAGACGACTGGCCGGGATCTGCGTCTGCGCCAGTTTGCCAAAACCCGTGTTGATGCCATACACCACGTTGCCGGAGGCAACAATCGTCTCTACGGTCTGCTGGGCTGCGGCAATCGCCTGACGCGCGCCCTCATCGAGTGTCAGTGTGACCTGACCCTGATAGATAGCGCGTAATGTGGCGAGATCCACCTCGCCTGGCACCAGGCGTAATGCCTGAAACGAACCTGACATAGTCTGCTCCTGTCTGTACGTGTGTGCTGGCGTGGCTGAGCTGCTCTCCTTGCCCTGACCAGCGGGATAATGCGAGTGAATCATAAGCCGTCATTCCTGTCTATGCTTGTCTATACAATTAAACAGATGAAGCAAGAGGCATGCCAGACCGATCACAAAAATGGATCGCCCGGCAGCGGCGGGGAAAGGGAGGATCGCCTTGCTGGCGCTGCACGATAAGGAGGCAGACGCTGCCCTGAAAAAGGCACAGCGCCCGCTACTGGATGTATATACATTCATGCTATGAGACAGTAAACTGAACGTATTATCAGCATAAGGAACAGCACATGGTTGAGCAGACGGCACTGGCACAACTGGCGGCGGCGATGAGCGACGAACCCGCGCCGATCTATCAGCGGGTCAAGCAGGCGATTATCAGTCAGATCCGCGAAGGATTATGGAAGGCGAATCAGCGCGTGCCGTCAGAGAGCGAACTGGTCAATGAGCTGGGCGTCAGCCGGATGACCATTAACCGGGCGCTGCGGGAACTCACCAGCGAAGGCTTTCTGGTGCGGATGCAGGGCGTCGGGACCTTTGTGGCGGAGATGAAGGGATATACCGCGATGCTGGAGGTGCACAATATCGCCGATGAGATCGCCCAGCGTGGTCACCAGCACAGCTGTAAAATTCTCGCTATCGGCCAGACCAAAGCCGATCCTGAGCAGGCCGCCGTGCTGGGCATGACCACCGGGCAGATGCTCTATCACTCGCTGATTGTGCACTATGAAAACGATCTGCCGGTGCAACTGGAGGATCGTCTGGTCAATCCGCTGGTCGCCCCCGACTACCTGACGCAGGATTATCAGCAGATGACCCCTTACACCTATCTGATGCGGGTCGCCCCCCTGACCGCAGGCGAGCACATTGTTGAAGCCGTATTGCCCGATGCGCGTCAGCGTAAACACCTGTCGCTGGATGAGCACGAACCCTGCCTGCTGATCCGGCGTCAGACGTGGAGCGACACCCGCATCGTGACCTATGCGCGGCTGCTCTATCCCGGCTCACGCTACAAGCTGCTGGGGCGCTTCAGGGGACACGGCTGAGGCGGGTAAACAGCAGTCTGGCATCCGCTTCGCACGGGCTGAGGCGGGTCTCTTCATCCACCCACCACAGGCCCTGCTGCGCGGTCAGCTTTTCCCCAGCCGCCGTCTGCCATCTGCCAGCCAGCACCCAGGCGACCCCGTGGAGACTGTGTACGGAGGTGGTGACCACCTCCACGCTGGCCTGCCACGCATCCCGCCGCGTCATGATATTAAAATCTTCGCTGACGCCGCCCTGCAGCTGAGCCGTTAAAGCCAGTTCACCGGCAAACGCCCAGGGCTGGTGAGGGAGCAGCAGCTGCTGCACATCGGGTGCGGTCAGTAACACCGGGTCGCCGTGCAGCAGGGTAATGACCCGATCGATGCCCGGAAAGGCGGAGAAGGGGCCATCCTGCGCGAGGGTGGCGATGCTGGCGCGCCAGCCGAAGCGTTCCTCACCTGGCGGAAAAGTGACGATTTCGCGGGTCTCGCCGCCGCCGTTACGCCAGCGGCTGACCTTCAGCGCCGGATAGGCAAAGCGGGCGATCATCGCAGCACCGCCATTGCCTGAGCAAAGCGCGCCGCACATGCCGCCTGCTGCGGATGAACCCCCTCTTTGATCACCGCCTTGCCCGCCACATAGACATCCCGAATCTGGTCGCGCTGCCCGGCAAAAAGCCAGCGGTTCAGCACCGCCCGGGAATCCACGCTGCCGAGCCAGGCCGCATCCCGCAGCACCAGCCAGTCGGCGCGCTGTCCCACCGCCAGCGTGCCCTGCCGGATCCCGCACGCCTGCGCACCGCCTGCGGCCGCCTGCTGCCACAGCAGATCACCTACCGACGGCTGGCCGGGCAGGGTAATCCGGTTGCGGCGCTGGTCGCGCAGCCGCTGGGCATACTCCAGCCAGCGCAGCTCCTCCTGCGCACTCAGCGAGACGTGGCTGTCGGAACCGATGCCCCAGCGTCCGCCCTGCGCGATATAGGCCACCGCCGGAAAGATGCCGTCACCGAGGTTGGCTTCGGTGGTCGGACAGAGACCCGCCACCGCGCCGCTGCGGGCGAGGCGGGTGCGTTCATCCTCATCCAGATGGGTGGCGTGGATCAGGCACCAGCGCGCATCCACCGCAAAGCGGTTCAGCAGCCAGGCGACCGGACGCTCGCCGCTCCACGCCAGCGAATCGTTGACCTCTTTCTGTTGCTCAGCCACATGAATATGCACCGGCAGCGCGGGATCGCTGGCCGCCAGCACCTCCCGCATCTGACTTTCACTTACCGCGCGCAGCGAATGGAAACAGAGGCCGCGATTCAGCAGCGGTCGCTGCTGCTGCCACTTCTCCAGCCTCGCCTGCTGTTGCAGATAACGATCGGTCTGCTGGATAAAGCGTTTCTGACCGGCCGTCGCGGGCTGGCTGCCAAAACCGCTGTAGCTGTAGAGCACCGGCAGCAGCGTCTGACCGATGCCGGCGATCCCGGCCGCGTCGATCAGCTGTTGCAGCATCCTGTCGTCGCTGTAAGGCGTCCCCTCGGGGTCGTGATGCAGATAGTGAAACTCCGCCACCTGGGTGTAGCCGCCTTTCAGCATTTCGATGTAGAGCAGGGCGGCAATGTCCCCCACCTGCGCTGGCGTCAGGCGCTCTACCATGCGGTACATCCGATCCCGCCAGGTCCAGAAGCTGTCCTGTGGATCGCCCGCGACTTCCGCCAGGCCCGCCATAGCGCGCTGGAAGGCGTGAGAGTGCAGGTTGGCGATCGCCGGGATCACTTCGCCGTCGAGCCGGATCGCCTGGTCCGCGTGGCTGTCCGGCGTGATCGCGTCGATAAAACCGGTCTCACTGACCGTGATCCGTACCTGCTGCTGCCATCCCGTCGCCAGCAGGGCGCGGGAAGCAAAAAAAGTCGCCATGGTTGATCCTCACTGGATGTGGTTGTATATACATATACATACTTTGAGGCAGCCTGTAAACGGCGGAGGCGGGAGCGCGCGATGGGAAATGAGATGCACGTAGAGACGGTGTGGACCGGGGCCGACCTGGTTACCATGCGTGACGGGAAGTACCATCTGATACCAGCGGGGGCGCTGGCGGTGCGGGCGGGCAGGCTGGTGTGGGTCGGGCCGGAGGCGGAGATGCCCGCCTTCGTCGCCGAGCGGCACCATCGTCTGCCGGGCGGCATCGTGACGCCGGGGCTGGTGGATTGCCACACTCACCTGGTCTTTGGCGGTGACCGCAGCCAGGAGTTTGAGCAGCGCCTGAATGGCGTCAGCTATGCGGAGATCGCCGCACAGGGCGGCGGCATCCTCTCGACCGTGCGCGCCACCCGTGCCGCCACCGAAGAGGCGCTGGTGGCGTCGGCCCGCTGGCGTCTCGATCGCCTGCTGGCAGAAGGGGTCACTACCGTTGAGATCAAATCCGGCTACGGGCTGGATGAAGAGAGCGAACTGCGGATGCTGCGGGCGATTCGTCAGCTCGGCGAGAGCGTGCCCGCCGATGTCCGGGCCTCCTGTCTGGCGGCCCACGCCTTTCCGCCGGAGTTCAGGCACGATCCGGAGGGCTGGGTCGATATTATCTGCGACACTCTGCTGCCCAGGGTGCAGGCGCTGGGGCTGGCGGACGCGGTAGATGCGTTCTGCGAGCACCTCGCTTTTTCGCCGCAGCAGGTGGCGCGGGTGTTTGATCGGGCAGTGGCGCTGGGGATGCCGGTGAAGCTCCATGCGGAACAGCTCTCCGCTCTGGGCGGGGCGGCGCTGGCGGCCCGCTATGGTGCACTCTCGGCGGACCATCTTGAATATGCCACCGAAGAGGACGCGCGGGCGATGGCGCAGCATGGCACTGTCGCGGTGCTGCTGCCCGGTGCCTTTTATCTGCTGCGCGAGACGCAGCGTCCGCCGGTCGATCTCTTCCGGCGCCACGGCGTGCCGATGGCGCTGGCCAGCGATGCCAACCCCGGAACCTCACCTGCGCTGTCGCTGCGCCTGATGCTGAACATGGGCTGCACCCTGTTTGGCATGACGCCGGAAGAGGCGCTGGCGGGCGTGACCCTGTGGGGCGCAAAGGCGCTGGGGCTCGCAGAGAGTCACGGCTCGCTGGAAAGGGGCAAGGTGGCAAACTTCGTTCACTGGCCGCTGGCCCGTCCGGCGGAACTGGTTTACTGGCTGGGCGGTGAACTGCCCTGTACCGTTGTCTATCGTGGAGAAATGCAATGAATCCCTTTGATTTTACCCAGGGCACGCTGCCGCTGCTGGTCAGTATCCCCCACGCCGGCACCCGGCTGACGCCGGAGGTGGAGGCGGGATTAAGTGAGGCCGCGCGCGGCTTACCCGACACCGACTGGCATATTCCGCTGCTCTACGATTTTGTCCGCGATCTGGGCGCCAGCGTCTTGATCGGTCACTACTCCCGCTTTGTGGTCGACCTTAACCGTCCGCCCGACAACCAGCCGCTCTACAGCAGCGCCACCACCGGCCTGTTTCCGGAGACGCTGTTCGACGGCACGCCGACCTTTGCGCCAGGCAAAACGCCGGATGCCACCACGCGGCAGGGCTACATCGACGGGATCTGGCAGCCTTACCATCAGCAGATTCAGCAGGAGCTGGCGCGGCTTAAGGCGCAGCACGGCTACGCGCTGCTGTTTGACGCGCACTCTATCGCCAGCGAAATTCCCCGGCTGTTTGAGGGACGGCTGCCCGACCTCAACATGGGCACCAACGATGGCGCCAGTTGCAAGCCTGAAATGAGCGCGGCCATTGAGGCAGTATGTGCAGCGCAGCAGGCGTACAGCTGGGTGATCAACGGACGCTTTAAGGGCGGCTATATCACCCGCGCTTACGGCCAGCCGCAACAGCGGATCGAGGCCGTACAGCTGGAGCTGGCGCAGCTCAACTACATGGATGAGAGGCCGCCTTACGCCTGGCAGCAGGCACGGGCGGCGCAACTCCAGAAAGTGCTGAAGGCGCTGATCCACGCCATGCTGGCACAGGCGGAATCGCGCTGAATCGTGGGCGGTCCACGTTCAGGATAAGCATGCTGACTGGCAGCCGGAAGCGGGGCCGCCAGTGTCAGACATCACTGGAAAGAGGGCAGGAGAAGCGCATCGGGCCGATGCGCTTGTGGCACGAGGATTACTTAGGGCGCGCGTCCGGGCGGACCAGATCAAAGCGCTGCGCCTCGCTGATGCCGTAATAGGCGCTGGGGCCGCCCGCGCGCAGAACCGGCTCGGCTCTGGCCGTCTGGTAGATCCCCTCTTCCAGCAGCGACTCATCGATGTGGATCGCCACCGCTTCACCCAGCACCAGCCAGCTGTCGAGCGGATTGCCGCTGGCATCCTGCAGCTGAATCAGCTGTGTCAGGCGGCACTCGAAGTTCACGGGGCTTTCGGCTACCAGGCTGGCAGCGACCTGAGAAGCCGCCAGCGGCGTTAAGCCGGCAAAGGCAAACTCATCCTGGTCGGCAGGCAGTGACGCTGAGGTTTCATTCATCGCTTCAGCCAGCGAGCGGGTCGCCAGGTTCCAGACAAACTCTTTCGTTTCTGCGATATTCCTGACGCTATCCTTCCAGCCGCTGCTGGCGAAACCGATAATCGGCGGCTGATAATTAAAGCAGTTAAAGAAGCTGTAAGGGGCCAGATTGCGCTGGCCGCTGGCACTGATCGAACTGATCCAGCCTATCGGTCGTGGCCCGATAATCGCATTCAGGGGATCGTGCGGCAGACCGTGCCCGGCACGGGGTTGATAGGAATAGCGCTTGGTGGTCATAACGTCTCCGGCAGAGGATTTTATTTATCTTAGCCCGACAGCATCGCCCACGAAAACAGAAAGCGGTTAGCGGATGGTGCGGGTTTATTTTCCGTCGCCTACAGCGTATTGTACGCGCGCCTGAATAACTGAGAGAACGTATGAAAAAGTCAGCCCGCACGTCGCCTTTCCACGCCCGCAATCGCCATCAGGGTGAATACGATTTTGCCGCGTTAACCGCTGCTCATCCGCCGCTGGCGGCGAAAGTGCGGCCTAACGGTTACGGCGTGCAGTCCGTGGATTTTGCGGATCCGGACGCGGTGATGCTGCTGAATCAGGCGCTGATTAAGCTTTTTTACGATATCGACTGGCAGCTCGCACCCGGTTCACTCTGTCCGCCGGTGCCAGGCCGTGCCGACTATCTGCACTATCTTGCCGATCTGCTGGCGCTGGACAATAACGGGGTGATCCCTGCCGCAGACATACTGGATATCGGCTGCGGGGCCAACTGCATCTATCCGCTGATCGGCGCGGCGGAATATGGCTGGCGCTTCACCGGCACCGATATTGACGAGGCCGCCATTAAAGCCGCAAACCGCATTGTCGCGGCCAATCCGCGCCTGACACGGCAGATCCGCTTGCGCCGGCAGAAAAACAGCGACGCGATTCTGGCCGGGGTGGTCAGTAAGAATGAATTTTTCAGCGCGGTAATGTGTAACCCGCCGTTCCATGCGTCGGCAGAAGAGGCGGCGATGGGGACGCAGCGTAAGGTGCGCAATCTCGGTCTGGATAAGAGCGCGCCGCTGAACTTTGGCGGGCAGCACAATGAGCTGTGGTATCCCGGTGGCGAAAAGGCGTTTATCGGTAAGATGATTGCCGAGAGCGTTGCGCTGGGTCGCCAGATTGGCTGGTTTACCTCGCTGGTGTCGCGCAAAGAGAACTTAGCGGCGCTGGAGAAACAACTACAGGCGCACGATGTGGCTGAACTGCGGGTAGTGAATATGGCGCAGGGACAGAAGCAGAGCCGCTTCCTGGCGTGGAGTTTTATGCCTGCCGCCGCGCGCAGCAAACTGCTGCGTCGCCAGTGAAGGCAGGGCGGGTAGCCGGTGCAGGCCCGGTATAAGTGCCGTGCCGGGCAATTGAGCCACTCAACAAAACGGGCCGCTAAGCGGCCCGTTATGATCAGGAGACGTGCTGCAGGAATTCGCGCAGACGTTCGCTGGGCGGATTACTGATCAGGCTGTCGGGGTCGCCATCTTCCGCAATCCGTCCTTTGTCGATGAAGAGCAGGCGCGAGGCTACTTTCTGTGCAAAGCCCACTTCGTGCGTCACAATCACCATCGTCATGCCTTCTTCCGCCAGATCCTGCATCACCTTCAGTACTTCATGGCGCAGCTCCGGGTCCAGCGCAGAGGTCGGCTCATCGAACAGCATCATCTTCGGCTTTACCGCCAGCGCACGGGCAATCGCCACACGCTGCTGCTGACCGCCAGAAAGTTCAGACGGGAAGTGGTGCGCCCGCTCGGCGAGACCCACTTTGCCCAGCAGCTCACGCGCCAGCTGGCGTGCCGCCTCTTTGCTGGCGCCGCGCACCCGAATCGGGCCAAACGCGACGTTATCCAGGGCGCTCATCTGAGGGAACAGGTGAAACTGCTGGAACACCATGCCCGCTTCCTGACGGATCAGGCGATCGTCTACCTTCGGATCGTTAACGTGCAGACCATCAACAATCAGGTCACCGCTGGTGATCTCTTCCAGCTTATTGATGCAGCGCAGCAGGGTTGATTTACCGGAACCGGATGGGCCGATAATCACCACCACTTCGCCCTGGTTAATCTTCAGATCGATATTGTGCAGCACCTGGGTCTGGCCAAAGTGCTTGGAAACGTTTTTAAACTCAATCACAGGATTTTCACCCTTTTCTCAATGCGGCGCAGCACAAAGCTCAGCACCAGCGTAATCACCAGATAGATAATCGCTACGGCGCTCCAGATCTCCAGTGCGCGGAAGTTGCCGGCAATGATCTCCTGACCCTGACGCGTCAGTTCAGCCACACCGATAACGATGAACAGCGAGGTATCTTTGATGCTGACAATCCACTGGTTGCCCAGCGGCGGCAGCATACGGCGCAGCGCCAGCGGCATAATCACGTAACGCAGCGTTTCGCGGCCCGACAGGCCCAGCGCCAGTCCGGCTTCACGGAAGCCCTTATTGATCGACAGCACCGCACCACGGGTAATCTCGGCAATATAGGCGCCGGAGTTGATCATGATAGTCACCACGGCCGCGGTGAAGGGGTCGATACGCAGGTCGGGGAACGCCATCGGCAGCGCAAAGTAGATGAACATTACCTGCACCACGATAGGCGTACCGCGGATAATTTCGATAAAGACCAGGGCGATATTGTTGGCAATCCAGCCACCGTAAGCGCGCGCAAAACCGGCGATCAGTCCGATGATCAGTCCACCAATCAGGCCAATGATTGAGATAATTAAGGTCAGTTTGGCGCCTTCAAGCAGCGCTGGCATGGCGGGCCAGATGACGCTCCAGTCAAACTCCATGGTGTCACTCCAGATAGGTTGCAATGGAAAAAAGCAGGGAAAAACTTTCCCTGCCGAAAGCCGGATACAGACATTTATTATTTAGGTTCGGTGCCGAACCATTTTTTATAAAGCGTGTTGTAGGTACCGTTCTCTTTCAGGGTCTTCAGCGCGCCGTTGACCTTTTCACGTAAATCGTCGCTGCCTTTCGGGAAGGCGATGCCGTACTGCTGTGCTTCGATCGAGTCGCCTACTGCTTTAAAGCGACCTTTACCGGCGGTGTGGATGAAGTAAAGGATGTTAGGCGTATCGTGCAGCACGGCGTCGGCACGGTTTGTACCCAGCTCCATGTAGGCGCTGTCGATGTTCGGGAACTGACGCAGATCTTTAGATTTGATATGGGCTTTCGCGTATTCCACCGAGCCGGTGCCGCTTTTCACTGCCACTACTTTGCCGTCGAGATCGCTGATGCCTTTAATATCGTTTTCGTTGTTACGCACCATCACCTGCAGACCACTTTTGTAGTAGCCGTCAGAGAACGCGATTGCTTTTTTACGCTCTTCGGTGATGGTGATGCCCGCCAGCGCCAGATCGACATTGCGCGTCTGCAGTGCAGGGATGATGCCGCTGAAATCCATCGGCTTCAGGGTGTAATCGAGCTTCAGCTCTTTCGCAATGGCATCCCACAGATCCACATCGAAACCGACATATTTGTCACCCTGTTTAAATTCAAACGGAACAAAAGCGGTATCTGTTGCAACAACCAGCTTCTTTTCTGCTGCAGTCGAAGAGAGGGAGAAGGCCAGCGCCAGCGCGGCCACAGAAACGTTAAACAGTGACTTCATCATTTTTTCCTTATAAGGATCAGGCGGCAGGGCCTGCGTTTGCGGCTTGTCATATGAAAGAATTATGCCAACTTTGCAAAATCCGCGAAATCAGAGAGTTAAACAACACAGCTGACACGATTTTGCAGTTAATTCTGCCTTTGCACCATTATGGTGATCAAGTTTGGTGCAGGTGACTGTTTTGGTGCAAGCGGTAGTTTGCCTGAGATGTTAAGGCTGTGAAGCAGAGGAGGGAAAAACTGTTAACAGGGTCATAAAATGCGGTAACGCAGACGTAAAAAAGGCGGATTTCCCCGCCTGATAGCTTCTGCTTACGCTTATTCAATGTTGGCTTCGATGAACCACAGGAATTTATCCAGGTCACGTGATGCCGCGGTGAAGATGTCAGCGGTATCTTCATCTTTGACTTCGTCGATCGCTTTGCGGGTGTCGTTAGCCACGACGCTGTAGCGGTCGGCCAGCGCTTTCAGGTGATCCTGAACGCTGTGAATATTCAGCGGATAGCTTTTCAGCGGGGTCTGGTCGTTAACCACCTGAGTCGTACCCAGTGCCACGCCGCCCAGCTGAACAACACGTTCTGCAATGGTATCCTGGTGATCGGTGATGGTGGTGCGGAAACCATCCAGCATCTCATGCACACCGATAAAGTTGGCACCGCGCATGTTCCAGTGCGCCTGCTTAGTGATCAATGACAGATCGATAAATTCGACAACCAGACGGTTCAGCACCGCAATCGTGGCTTTCTTTTCTTCATCGCTCACGTCGTTGCGGGTGTAAATCAGGTCGGAAGATTTAGTTTTAACCAATTTAGCGGTACTCATCGTTTCAGTCCTCTCTTTGATGGTTGTCCTAATCAAGTACCGGATAAGTATAGCAGCGCTTTTCGGTTTTGCAGGAACGGCTTCAACGATGACTGAAATAGCGTATTTCTTTACTCAGGACGCCGCGGAATCCGTAAGGTTAACTATTTGTTAAAATATAATAGCCTGTTTTATGTAATCAAATCAAAGCGTTATATTTAGTTGTCGCGTAAGAGTAAATGTCTGTTTCAAATAGAAAAAGTCGTTGAGGATGCAGAGGCGGGAATAATTCTCATGATAATCATGATTGTTATTCAGCCCATCGGCGGGATGGGCTGAAAGGCGTTATTGAGGTTTATCGTCTGATAATTCAACGCTGTTTAACTGGCTCTTTTTGGGTCGCATCGTCAGCGTTGATCCGGCCGACGCGGCAATGATCGCCAGCAGGGCAAGCCACTGCAGCGCAGTCAGGGTCTCACCCAGAAAGAGCATACCTGAAAAGGCGGCCATCGCCGGCTCCAGGCTCATCAGCGTGCCAAAGATACGCGCCGGTAAGCGGGTCAGTGCAATCATCTCCAGAGAGTAGGGGATGGCACTGGAGAGCAGAGCAATCAGCAGGGCGAGCGGCATGACTTCCCACTGCCAGAGGCCACTTTCTGCGAAAAACACGCCCAGCGGCACAAAAATCACCGAAGCGATCAGTGAACCGAGGGCGACCGTGGCCGGGCCATGCTCTGCGCCCGCCCGCTGACCTGCCAGAATATAAACCGCCCAGCAGGCACCGGCGCCGACGGCCAGCGCCGCGCCCAGCGGATCGATTGCCGTCATGTCGGAGCCAAACGGCAGCAGAAACCATAAACCCGCCACAGCGAGCAGCACCCAGATGAAATCCAGCGGCCGGCGCGACCCAAACAGCGCCAGCGCCAGCGGGCCGGTAAATTCCAGCCCGACGGCAACACCCAGCGGCACGGTGCGGATCGCCAGATAGAACATAAAGTTCATTCCACCTAATGCCACGCCATACATCAGCAGCGGCAGACGCTGTTCCCGCCGGAAGTGCAGACGCCAGGGTTTGAAGATGACGCAGAGAATCAGGGTGCCAAAGGTCAGACGCAGCGCGGTAATGCCGGTGGCCCCGACGGCGGGAAAGAGGCTTTTCGCCAGCGACGCGCCACCCTGAAGCGACAGCATCGCGATCAGCAGTACGGCCACAGGCATCACTATCGGGGTAAGATTTTTAGAAGCGGGAGAGGCAGACATCCTGTGTACTTTTCCTGGTCATCGACATAGTGAGAGAGCCAGTGTAAAGGAAATAACGAACAAAAAATCACAGTTTTGCGTTTTAAATTTGCGTTAACTGTACGATTTTTAGTCAGGATCAGGGCCATCAAGGTAAAGAAATGTCAGGATTTTTTAGGAATTTACTTAAAGCACGAAATGAGCACAAAATGATTGTTGCAGGAAGATGACGGATTTTATAAGAAAAATGAATGACATAGGATGTCGCATTAACTTCCTGTTACACCAAACATTCTATTAGACAACAAAATCCGGGCAGAGTTTCTCGCTATTTTTTGTTATATTTTTAGCGTTGTCAGGAGAGAAGTACTTTCACATTTGAGGTGGTTATGAAAAAAATTGCATGTCTTTCAGCATTAGCCTGTGTACTGGCAGTATCTGCAGGTTCAGCAATGGCACAGAGCACCGTAACTGGTGGTTATGCTCAGAGCGACTATCAGGGCGTGGCTAACAAAGCTAACGGCTTCAACCTGAAATACCGCTACGAAGACGGTTCTAACCCACTGGGCTGGATCGGTTCATTCACCTACACCGAAAAAGATCGCACTGACGCTGGCGTATACAACAAAGGTCAGTACTACGGTGTGACGGGTGGTCCTGCTTACCGTCTGAACGACTGGGCAAGCATCTACGGTGTTGTAGGTATCGGCTACGGTAAATTCCAGCAGAACGATACTGCATCACGCGCTAAAACTGATTCAAGCGACGTAGGCTTCTCTTACGGCGCAGGCCTGCAGTTCAACCCAATCGAAAACGTTGCACTGGATGTGGGCTACGAGCAGAGCCGTATCCGCAGCGTCGACGTGGGTACCTGGATTGCTGGCGTAGGTTACAGCTTCTAATCTTAGCTGACCTGCCAGAAAACGGCCCCTTGCGGGCCGTTTTTTATTGCCTGCAATTTATGTCCGCCTCTGGCGCGCACCGCTTTTTCCCTGTGCTACCTCAACGTACTTTTTGGACGTGACTGTGCCGCCGCTGAACGCGTTACCTTGTGCACTGAGAAAGAAATCTGAGAATGAGAAAGAAGAGGGGCCTCTCAGCCAGGGGCTGAAAGGCGCTGAATCATGCTTAGCCGCGCCAGATCAGATTCTGACAGCGGGGGTCGGCAGGCTTATGGCCCAGCAGTTTTTCAATCAACATCAGACGCAGTGTAAAGGGGGAACGCGTCAGCAGGCAGAGCCAGGATTTCATCTCTGTGGATGTTTTCTTCTCCATCTGGAAGCATTTGCTGCAATCCAGGCAACATTTCAGGGTGCTCATAGAATCACCTCCCAATCATTGTCGACGCAATCGTCAGCAGCCGGGGTGAGAGACATGCTCAACACCATTGTTACCGGGGATCCCGCAGGATCGTCGTTTTGCTGCTTACATTATCATCAAATATAGCACTGGCTATATCCCTTAGCCAAGGCTAATGACGAAAAATTTGAGCTTCTTTGCGGCTGGTTTACAATAAGCGCAGCTAAATCCGTACAGCCGCAGTCGTACGGAAAATAATAATGAGGAAACTTAATGAGTCGTCGTGCTAAGAGCGTGGTTTCTGCGCCGAAAGGACCACTGAAAGATATTGAAGAGCATGTCGAAGGGTTTCGGCAGGTGCGCGAAGCGCATCGTCGCGAGTTAATTGATGACTACGTTGAGTTAATCTCTGATTTAATTGGCGAATTTGGCGAAGCGCGTCAGGTTGATATGGCGGCCCGTCTGGGCGTTTCGCAGCCTACCGTAGCAAAAATGCTGAAACGGCTTGGCAGCGCCGGGCTGGTTGAGCAGGTGCCTTACCGCGGCGTCTTTCTGACCAGTGAAGGCGAAAAGCTGGCGGAAGAGAGTCGCGCCCGTCACCATATTGTGGAAAGTTTTCTGCTGGCGTTGGGCATCAGCCCTGAAACGGCCCGACGCGATTCAGAAGGTATTGAACATCACGTCAGTGATGAAACTCTGGCTGTATTTAAGAAATTCTCCGAAACCCGCTAACGCTAAGGCGTACCCTCATCATGCCTCAACTGCTTCGATCTTTTTTGCATGACTCAATTTTGCATTTATTAATCGTGATTGGTGTTGTTCTGGCATGTCTGGCGGATTTTCGCTGGGCTGATCTGCCGGGCGCCGTAGACTGGCACACCATTATTACGCTCACCGGCCTGTTAATTCTGACTAAGGGGCTGGAAACCAGCGGCTATTTTGATGTGCTGGGAAGCCGGCTGATTGCACGTTTCCGTCACGAACGGGCGCTGGCACTGTTTATGGTGCTGGCGGCGGCGCTGCTCTCTACCTTTCTGACCAACGACGTGGCGCTGTTTATCCTGGTGCCGTTAACGCTGACGCTGCGCAAGTTTTCGCATCTGCCGATTTCGCGTCTGATCATCTTTGAAGCGCTGGCGGTGAATGCCGGATCGCTGCTGACACCGGTCGGCAATCCGCAGAATATCCTGTTATGGAGCCACGGCAAACTCAGCGTGATCGCGTTTATCGTGCAGATGCTGCCGCTGGCCGTCTGGCTGCTGCTGAGTCTGGTGGTGTTGACCTGGTTCAGCTTTTCAAAGCGTTCGATTGATAAACATGACAACCCGGAACAGCCCCAGTGGCAGAAACCGCTATTTATCGTCAGCGTGGCTCTCTATCTGCTGTTTATCGCCGGACTGGAGCTCGAAATCACAGGCTGGATCCTGCTGCTGATTCTGGCCACTTTCCTTGTGATGGCCCGTCCGGTGCTGATGCGCATCGACTGGAGTCTGCTGGCGGTGTTTATCGCCATGTTTATCGATGTCTTCCTGCTGACGCGCCTGCCGGTGATGCAGGCTCATTTTGATGCGGTGTCACACTTTGGTCAGGGACAACTCTACCTGCTGGCGATTGGCCTGTCGCAGGTGATCAGTAATGTGCCCGCGACCATTCTGCTACTGCAAAAAGTGCCGCCAACGGATCTGCTTGCCTGGGCGGTTAACATTGGTGGTTTCGGTCTGCTACCGGGATCGCTCGCGAATCTGATCGCCCTGCGAATGGCGAAAGATCGGGCCGTCTGGTGGCACTTCCATCTCTTTTCCCTTCCTCTGCTGGCCTGGTCAATGGCCAGCGGCTGGCTGCTGCTGCGGCTGCTCAATTAGCACTGACACGTCCTGCCACCCCGCACAGGTGGCAGGATGTGCGCCATTTCTCAAGTTTCGTAAAGTTGCGCTGGATTTTGTCAGTTTCCGATATAAGGTTAACAGGACCTTTATGCCCGGAATCAGGGCCTTAGCCAGTGATGGAAACTATGAGCGAGAACAAGCAACGCGATCCACACCAGCAGGACGCAGATAACGAGACGGAGAACAACTCTCAGTCAGACGATAATCAGGACAACGACCAGCAGCCGGAGCGTAAACGCCCCGGTAAAAAGCCGCTGATTATTCTGGCGGTAGTGGTGGTGATTATGCTGATTGTCGGCTTCTGGTTCTGGTTTGCTAACCGGAATCTGGAAACCACCGATGATGCTTTCACTGAGGGCGATGCGGTGACCATTGCGCCTAAAGCGTCTGGCTACGTCGTGAAGTTACTGGTGAACGATAACCAGCGGGTGAAGAAGGGCGATCTGCTGGTAGAGATCGATCCCAGCGACAACCGTGCCCAGCGTGAACAGGCGCAGGCGCAGCTCGGTCTGGCCGTGGCGCAACTGCATCAGGCGCAGGCGCAACTGGCCCTGTCGCGGGTTCAGTATCCGGCGCAGCGCGATCAGGCGCTGGCTGAGCAGGCGAAAGCTGAGGCTAACCTGCTTAACGCGCAGGCGGATTACCGTCGCCAGCGCGGTGTTGATCCCCGGGCCACAAGCCAGCGCAATATCGACAGCGCCTCTGCGCAGTTACGTTCGGCGCAGGCGCAGCTCCAGAGCGCCAAAGCGCAGGTCGAAGTCGCCTCTCAGGTTGCCCTGCAGATTCGTCAGCAGCAGACCAATGTTGAAGCGCGTCAGCAGCAGGTTGAGCAGGCGAAAGCCCAGCTGAGCACCGCCGATCTCAATCTCTCTTACACCCAGGTGCGTGCGCCCTATGATGGGTTCATCACCAAACGTAACGTCCAGCTGGGTACGCTGGTGCAGGCGGGCTCCTCGCTGTTTTCACTGGTTTCACCCGATATCTGGATCACCGCGAATTTTAAAGAGTCGCAGCTGGAGCGCATGAATCCGGGCGACAAAGTGGAAATCAGCGTGGATGCCTGGCCGGACATGAAGCTGGAAGGGCATGTCGACAGCATCCAGATGGGGTCCGGTTCACGCTTCTCCACCTTCCCGTCTGAAAACGCTACCGGCAACTACGTGAAGATCGTACAGCGCGTGCCGGTCAAGATCGTCATCGACAAAGGTCTGGACCCGAACCATCCGCTGCCGCTGGGCCTCTCTGTCGAACCTAAGGTCACAGTGGAATGAGTACGGCGCAGAGCTGGAAACCCGCCAGCAATCCGTGGTTAGTGGCGATCACGGTGACGCTGGCGGTGTTTATGGAGATCCTCGACACCACCATCGTTAACGTGGCGCTGCCGCACATCGCCGGTTCACTCTCCTCCAGTTACGATGAGTCAACCTGGGTGCTGACCTCCTATCTGGTGGCGAACGGCATCGTCCTGCCTATCTCTGCGTTTTTCAGCCGACTGTTTGGCCGGAAACAGTTTTTCCTGATCTGCATCGTGATGTTCACCATCTGCTCTTTCCTGTGCGGTATCGCCACCGAACTGTGGCAGATCATTCTGTTCCGTGTGCTGCAGGGCTTCTTCGGCGGCGGTCTGCAGCCGGTTCAGCAGTCCGTGCTGCTGGACTACTTTAAGGCGGAGGATCGCGGCAAGGCCTTTGGTCTCTCCTCTATCGCCATTATCGTTGCGCCGGTCATCGGCCCGACATTAGGCGGCTGGATCACCGACAACTACAGCTGGCGCTGGGTATTCTTTATTAACATTCCGGTGGGCGTGCTGACGGTGCTGGCGATTTATCAGCTGCTGGAAGATCCGCCGTGGGAGCGTAAATGGGCCAAAGGCAAACTGAATATCGATTATATCGGTATCGGTCTGATTACCCTGGGGCTGGGCTGTCTGCAGGTGATGCTGGATCGCGGCGAGGATGAGGACTGGTTCGGCTCACACTTTATCGTTCTGTTTGCGGTGCTGGCGCTGGTCGGTATCGTCGGTGCGATCTACTGGCTGATGTATGCCCGCAAACCGGTGGTTGATATCCTGGTGATGAAGGACCGCAACTTCTGGGTCGCCGGGCTGCTGATGGCGGGTATGGCGATGATTCTTTATGGCAGCTCCGTGGTGCTGCCCCAGCTGGCGCAGCAGGATCTGGGGTATACCGCTACCTGGTCAGGTCTGGTGCTCTCGCCGGGTGCGATACTGATCGTTCTGACCATCCCGCTGGTCCTGAAACTGATGCCAGTCGTGCAGACGCGCTACATCATCGCCTTTGGTTTCAGCTGTCTGGCAATGGCGTTTTTCTACTCCTCGACCCTGACGCCGGATGTGGATTTCACTACGCTGGTGATGATGCGCAGCGCGCAGTCTATCGGACTGGGCTTCCTGTTTGTGCCGCTGACGACCATCGCCTTTATCACCATCCCGCAGCGGCTCAACGCTGACGCCTCGGCGCTGTTCACCATGTTCCGTAACGTGGCAGGATCCATCGGGATCTCGCTCTCAACGGCGGCAATTACAGAGCGCGAACAGGTACGGTCGGCTCACATGGTGCACAACATGACGCCACTGAACGAGCCGTTCAACATTACGCTGCAGCACTGGGCACAGGCGATCCGTGACTTTACTTCAGCGGTGGGCGATCCGATTACGCTGGCCACCGGTCAGCTCTATAAGGAGATGATCGTCCAGTCGCGCATTCTCGCTTATATCGATGTCTTCTCAGGCCTGAGTATTGTCGCCCTGATTTTGATTCCATTTTGTTGGCTGCTGTCGCCGATTAAGAGCGAAGGCAGTGCAGGAGCACATTAACATGAAGGTTTTTTACTCTCATCGCCTGAAACCCCTGAGCCTTCTGCTCGCCCTGGTGCTGGCGGGGTGCGCCGTCGGACCGGACTATCAGGCGCCGAAACCGGTGGTGCCGGGAAGCTATCACGGCTTGGATTCACAGGAGGGGTCGAAGCCGCAGACCCGCGCGATCAACACCCGCTGGTGGCGCAGCTTCAACGATCCGCAGCTCGACAGCCTGATCGAACGGGCAATAGCGGGCAACCTGAGCCTGCAACAGACGGTACTGCGCATTGCCGGTGCGCGTGAACAGCTGACACAGGCGCAGGGCAGCCTGTTCCCCAGCCTGGGCGGCTCAGCGAAGGTGACGCGTCAGCAGCTCGGGCTGAAAGGATTACTGGAGGCCAATGGTGCAACCGACCAGCTGGACAGCAGTGTGGCCAGCCAGCTTAACGGATTAACCCAGCCGGTTAACCTTTACCAGGGCAGTTTCGATGCCAGCTGGGAGCTCGATCTGTGGGGCAAAGTACGCCGCCAGGTTGAGGCTGCCAATGCTCAGCAGCAGGCGGCGATTGAGCAGCGTAACGACGCGCTGGTTTCACTGGAGGCGGAAGTGGCGCGCGCCTGGCTACAGCTGCGCGGCGCGCAGAGCACCATTCAGACGCTGCAGCAGCAGATTGATGTGGCACAGCAGACGACCGAGCTGACCCGGAGTCAGCAGCAGAATGGTCTGGCTCCGCTGACTGATGTAGAAAATGCGCGTGCCCAGCTCAGTTCGCTGCAGGCGCAACTGCCGCAGTATCAGTCACAGGCGCGGCAGGCGATGAATGGATTAGCGGTATTGCTCGGGAAAACGCCCGGAGCGCTGGATGCAGAGCTCGCGACCCCGAAAGCCCTGCCGACGCTGCCACAGTTTGTGCCGGTGGGCATTCCCGCCACGCTGGCCCGGCGTCGGCCCGATATTCGTCAGGCTGAAGCGACCTTGCATGCACAAACCGCGGAGATCGGGGTTTCTGTGGCGCAGCTTTTCCCGAGCCTGTCGCTGACCGGGCAGCTTGGGGTCCGCAACACCGACGTCAGTTATCTGGATAACTGGAGCAGCCATTTCTACAGTTACGGTCCATCGTTATCGATACCCATCTTCCAGGGGGGACAGCTGGTATCGAGCGTGAAGCTGGCGCGGGCGCAGCAGGCCAGCGCCGCGCTGGAATATCGGCAGACGGTTCTGACGGCGTTGCAGGATGTGGAGAACGCGCTGGTGAGCTACCGCGCCGATCAGCAGCGTGTTACGGCGCTGGATGAGACTACCGGCGCCCTGCAGCGCACCTTCGATCTTGCCAGCGACAGTTATCGTCAGGGGCTCTCCACCTTCCTGGAGGTGCTGGATGCGCAAAGGCAACTCGCCCAGGCGCAGGAGCAGGCGACACAGGCACGGATGCAGAGCGCGCTCGACCTTGTGGCGCTCTATAAAGCCCTGGGTGGCGGCTGGGAAACCTATCAGAACGTTGATATGCCGCAGTTCCCGGTCTTTGGCCCGGCCACGCAGGCGAATTAATCTTCTGGCGGTCGCGGCTGACAGGCCCTGACCGCCCGACCTCCTTCGCTTCACTCTCCCCGCTGATTTTCCAGGTTATTCTTACGCGAGTATTGATCTAACCTGTTGAATAAAGGGCCATCTCAGTGCAACTGCCCCGGCAGGTGACGAAAAATAACGCCGTGTAACGCACCCGTTTATTATCCGTCTCTGCCGCCCGGATTTATTTTTAAGTCACCGGCCTGTGTCGATTCAGGATTTTGAACCCTGTCACTTTTCTGAATTTATTTGCCTGAAGATTTGTTCAGTGCGCCTTAAGACTCCGTGAAGAGGAAGCCTGGCGCTATTCGTTCTGCGGCACCGGATGCGACTGTTATTGTCCTGCTTAGCAAACTGCGAATAATCTGACCCTGCCGGAAACCGCAGCGGCAGGAAAAAGTTAACAGGCGGTAAGTCGTATTATAAAAAAACCGCACAGCGTTAATTCTTTTGCGCTATTTACCGGCAGCGGGGGCGGTTTTTTAAGCATAATATGTAAGGTATTGTGACTGAGATCGCGTTTGCTACGCTTTTTTTATCGGTGCAGGCCGGGCCGTTGCACGAAATATTCTGGCTGCGCAGCCCGCTTTTTGCCACGCCGTTTTAAGACCCACAGGCGGGATAAAGAGGCTGAAATCGTTTTCAATCCCGGAGCAGAAACGCAGTTCGTTGTTAATTAGCCGTTAATAAAACGTCAGGCCAGCGCGATTTTAATAGTCCTGTTTCAGCGCAATTAATAGTTAAGAATTATCTGTAGCGTAAAAATAATTTATTTTTTTATTTGAATTAGGTAGTCTTGGCGCTACAGTTTTATTAACCCCCCTTAATCAAGGACATTGTGATGAGTGACGCATTTAAGGTTCTGAACAATATTCGCACATTACGTGCCCAGGCTCGTGAACTTCCACTTACCGATCTCGAAGAGATCCTGGAAAAATTAACCGTCGTTGTTACTGAACGCCGTGAAGAAGCAGAAGCGGAAGAGACGCAGAATCGCGAAAAAGAAGAAAAGCTGTCGAAATATCGCGAAATGCTGCTGGCTGACGGCATCGACCCTAATGAATTATTAGGCGCGCTGGAAAGCGGAAAAAAACGTACCAAGCGTGCGCCGCGTCCGGCTAAATATTCTTACACCGACGAAAACGGTGAGCAGAAATCCTGGACGGGTCAGGGCCGTACCCCGGCAGCGATTAAAAAAGCGCTGGATTCCGGCAAAACCCTGGAAAGTTTCCTGATCGATTGATCGACACAATCCTTGTAAGCGGGAGCCGGGGGGCCACAATGGCCTCCCGGCTTTTTTATTTCTGCCGGGATATCAATCGCCCCGCGAGGAATCCACGCCTGGCGCTGGCGTGCGCTGCGTCACATCTGGCATAATAGCCGCCGTTTTTTCATCCATTTCTTCACAAAGGTCAATGCCGTGTTAGTTAGCAGCAATATCACCATGCAGTTTGGCAGCAAGCCACTGTTCGAAAATATCTCCGTTAAATTTGGCGGCGGTAATCGTTACGGTTTAATCGGTGCGAACGGCAGCGGAAAATCCACCTTCATGAAGATTTTGGGTGGCGATCTGGTGCCGACAGGCGGCAACGTCTCTTACGATCCCAATGAACGCATTGGTAAGCTGCGTCAGGATCAGTTCGCCTTCGAAGAGTTCAGCGTTCTCGACACCGTTATCATGGGTCACCATGAATTATGGGAAGTGAAGCAGGAGCGCGACCGTATCTATTCTCTGCCGGAGATGAGCGAAGAAGAGGGATATAAGGTTGGCGATCTGGAGGCGCTTTACGGTGAGATGGATGGCTACAGTGCCGAGTCTCGCGCCGGTGAGTTATTACTCGGCGTGGGCATTCCGGTTGAGCAGCATTATGGCCCGATGAGTGAAATTGCGCCGGGCTTTAAATTACGTGTGCTTCTGGCGCAGGCGCTGTTTTCGAATCCCGATATTTTGTTACTCGATGAACCGACGAACAACCTGGATATCGATACCATTCGCTGGCTGGAGCAGGTGCTGAACGAGCGTGACAGCACCATGATTATCATTTCGCATGACCGTCACTTCCTTAATATGGTCTGCACGCACATGGCCGATTTGGATTATGGCGAGCTGCGCGTCTATTCCGGTAATTATGACGAATATATGACCGCGGCGACCCAGGCGCGTGAACGTCTGTTAGCCGATAACGCCAAGAAAAAAGCGCAGATTGCCGACCTGCAATCGTTTGTCAGCCGCTTTAGCGCCAACGCCTCTAAATCACGTCAGGCGACATCACGCGCTAAACAGATGGATAAAATTAAGCTGGATGAAGTCAAAGCCTCCAGTCGTCAGAACCCGTTTATCCGCTTTGAGCAGGACAAAAAATTGTTCCGTAATGCGCTGGAAGTGGAAGGAATAACCAAAGGGTTTGATAACGGTCCGCTGTTTAAAAATTTAAATCTGCTGCTGGAAGTGGGTGAAAAGCTGGCGATCATCGGGGCGAACGGTATTGGTAAATCGACACTGCTGAAAACGCTGGTGGGTCAGCTTACGCCGGAGAGCGGCAGCATTAAATGGTCAGAGAATGCGCGTATTGGTTATTACGCTCAGGATCACGCCGACGATTTTGCTAATGACCTGACGGTATTTGACTGGATGAGTCAGTGGAAGCAGCCCGGCGATGATGAGCAGACCATTCGCGGTATTCTGGGGCGTCTGCTGTTTTCCCAGGACGATATTAAGAAGCCGGCGAAAGTGCTGTCGGGTGGTGAAAAGGGTCGTATGCTGTTCGGTAAGCTGATGATGGAAAAACCGAACATCCTGATTATGGATGAGCCGACCAACCACCTCGATATGGAGTCGATTGAATCGCTCAATATGGCGCTGGAGATGTATGAAGGCACGCTGATCTTTGTTTCGCACGACCGTGAGTTTGTCAGCTCGCTGGCAACCCGCGTGATCGAGCTGAAAGAGGATCGTGTGATCGACTTCACCGGTAATTATGAGGATTACCTGCGGAGTCAGGGCATCGTCTGATGAAAACGGGGTGGCGCGGGCCACCCCGTTTTTTTTGGCTGATGAGTGGGGCAGCACAGGCTTTTCCCGGTTTAGTTGACCCAGGCTGAGCAATCGGCTGCTCCTGTGCGGGCTTCAGGAAGCATACGCCTTCCGCAAAGACGCAGTAGCGCCATCCCTGGCCCGCTATGCTTTTCTTCAGGCGTATGCTTCCCTGGCTTTGGACATTGAGCTGGCTGAAAAGGGCAGTGCGGGCGATGACATATCCCATCCCTGAGTTGCGCCTGTGGCCGGGCCCACGCAGGTTAAGCCCCATTGCCACAGACTTCACAGTGCGCGTCCTGCGCCACCTTCATGCTGCGGAATTCCGCGCTCATGGCATCGTACATCAGCAACCGGCTGGTGGCGGGTGAGCCAAAGTCGGTCAGCACCTTAATCGCCTCCATCGCCTGCATCGCGCCGACGACACCCACCAGCGGCGCCATGACCCCCGCTTCCACGCAGCTCAGCGTTTGCTCGCCAAACAGGCGGCTGATGCAGCGATAGCAGGGGGTGCCGGGCTGCCAGCTGAATACGCTAATCTGACCTTCCATCCTGATCGCCGCACCGGACACCAGCGGAACCTGCTGCTGACGACAGAGCCGGTTAAGCTGTTCGCGCACCGTAACGTTGTCGGTGCAGTCCAGCACCACCTGCTGTCGGGCAACCAGCGCCAGCAGAGCCGCATCGTCCAGCTGCCCGTTGATCGGATTGAGCTGGCAGTGGGGATTGATGGCGGCCAGACTCTGCGCGGCTGAATCCACTTTGGCACGGCCGATATCGGCATCATGATGCAGGATCTGCCGTTGCAGGTTAGAGTGCGAGACGGTGTCAAAGTCGAGCAGCGTCAGGTTGCCGACACCGGCCGCCGCCAGATAGGGCGCAGCGGCACAGCCCAGTCCACCCAGTCCGACGATAAGGGCATGACTCGCTTTCAGCCGCTCCTGCCCGTCAAAATCGAAGCCGCGCAGGACAATCTGCCGGTTATAGCGCAGCATCTCCTCATCGCTTAATTCGGGCAGCATTTACGCCTCCAGCAGGGTGTTGAACGGTTCCACCTCTACCCACTCACCCGGTTCCACGTTGCCGCGTTCCCGTTCCAGCACAATGAAGCAGTTTGCCTGAGCGAACGAGCTGAAGACGTGGGAACCCTGCATGCCGGTGGTTTCCACTTCCGGTTCACCCCGGGCGTTCTGCCGCAGGATGCCGCGCTGGAAGTCGAGCCGGCCCGGTGATTTTTTCAGGCGCGAGATGCACCGTACTTTCTGACGCGGCGGCAGAGCCGGTTTCTGCTGGCCGGTGAGGGTGGCAAGCAGCGGCTGCACCAGCTGATAGAAGGTGACGGCGGCAGAGACCGGATTGCCCGGCAGACCGCAGAACCAGCTGCTGCTGAGGCGGCCAAAGGCAAAGGGCTTACCGGGTTTGATCGCCAGTTTCCAGAAGCTGATGGCGCCCAGCTCTTCCAGCATACTTTTAGTGAAATCCGCTTCACCGACGGAGACGCCGCCGGTGCTGATCACCACATCCGCCTGCCGATCCGCCTCTTTAAACGCGGCGCGAAGCGCGGCGGGATCGTCTTTGATGATGCCCATGTCGATCACGTCGCAACCCAGCTTCTGCAGCATCAGCGACACCGCAAAGCGGTTGGTGTCGTAAATCTGGCCTTCCGCCAGCGGTTCACCGACCGGCCGGAGTTCATCACCGGTGGAGAAAATCGCGACCCGCAGTTTTCGCAGCACGCTGACCTGGGCGATGCCGAGCGAGGCGAGCAGCGGCAGCTCTGCTGCGCCCAGGCGCGTTCCCGCCGCCAGCACCACGTTGCCGGGCTGAATATCGTCACCCGTCAGGCGGATATTCTGTCCCGGACGCACCGGGGCGGTAATCACAATCGCGTTGCCCTCGGTTTCGGTCTGCTCCTGCATCACCACCGCTTCACAGCCTGCGGGAACCGGCGCGCCGGTCATAATGCGGATCACGCTGCCCGCTGGCCATTCACCGCTGAACGGAGCGCCGGCAAAGGCTTTTCCTGCCACGGGGAGCGGCTGACCGCTGCTGGCGTCGGCCAGCCGGACGGCGTAACCATCCATCGCGGAGTTATCAAAGGGTGGCACAGCAATCGGGGAGGTGACGGCACTGGCCGTAATACGGCCGGCGGCCTCCGCCAGCGTCACGCTGAGCGAGTCAGTGATGGGCGTCAGCTGTGACAGCATTTTTTGTTGCGCCTCCTCAAGGGAGATTAAACCTGCGGTAAAACTTTCCATGAACAGTCCAGCCTGGTGGTTTCAGATGCTGCCTATTATGGTGGGAATTGGCCGCTGAGTCACATCGGTGTCGGCCTGATGCCGCTGTTGTTATGGCAAAAATAACCGGGATGGTAAGAAAAGGTTATAACCCCGGGGAGAGTTTCCGCTTTACAACACTTAGCAGGCTTCCTATAGTCAAAATCCACCCAAAAAAGATGAAACTCATTTTAAATCAGTGTTTTTCGTCCGGATGCAACCACAGGACAGAGCCTTATGGTCAATGCAGTGATCGCCATTCATGGGGGCGCAGGTGCCATCACGCGCTCAGCAATGAGCGCCGAAAAGGAGCAGGCATTTCGTCAGGCGTTACAGGATATCGTCACCCAGGGGCAGCAGATCCTGGCGCAGGGCGGCAGCGCACTTGATGCGGTGACTGAGGCGGTGCGTCTGCTTGAAGAGTGTCCGCTGTTTAACGCCGGAAAAGGCGCGGTGTTCACGCATCAGGGCACGCATGAACTGGATGCCTGCGTGATGGATGGCCGGACGCAGAATGCGGGCGCGGTCGCGGGCGTCACGCGGGTGCGTAACCCGGTGCTGGCGGCGCGCGCGGTGCTGGAACACAGCGAGCATGTGCTGTTTATCGGCGAAGGCGCTGAGCAGTTCGCCCTGGCACAGGGACTGGAGCCGGTGGCGACTGACTTTTTCTCGACGCCGGCGCGCCGGGAGCAGTTACAGCGCGCTCTGAACAGTGATGCTGCGGTGCTGGATCACGATGGCGTCGCGCACAGCGATGACCCACTCGACCCGGACCGCAAGTTTGGCACCGTCGGCGCGGTGGCGCTGGATCTGGCGGGCAATCTCGCCGCAGCCACCTCGACGGGCGGCATGACCAATAAGCAGGCCGGACGGGTCGGCGACTCGCCCCTGCCGGGTGCGGGTTGCTATGCCAGCAACGACAGCGTGGCCGTCTCCTGTACCGGCACGGGCGAAGTCTTTATGCGTACGCTGGCCGCCTACGATGTTGCCGCGCAGATGCGCTACGCCGGACGCTCGCTGCAGCAGGCCAGCGTCAATGTCATTCATGACAGCGTGCTGGAACTGGGCGGCAGCGGCGGGCTGATAGCCGTGGATCGCGCTGGCAACGTGGCGCTGCCGTTTAACAGTGAAGGCATGTACCGGGCCGTGGCGCGGGTCGGCGAAGCGGCGGACGTCGCTATCTATCGCGAAAATTAAGGAGCTGAGATGAGCGACAGGCAAACGTTACCGCCGCTGGCACCGGATCAGGTGCTGGCAGTGCGCGATCTCAGTGTGCGCTTCCGGCACGAAAGCAGCGTGACGGACGCGGTGCGTCACCTGTCGCTCGATCTGTTTCGCGGCGAAACGCTGGCGCTGGTGGGGGAGTCCGGTTCCGGGAAATCAGTGACCTCGCTGGCGCTGATGCGCCTGATTGAGCAGGCGGGCGGAAGCGTCAGCGGCGATGTCCGGCTGCGCCGTCGCAACGGCGAGGTGCTGGATCTGATGCGGGCTTCTACCGCTCAGATGCGGCGGGTGCGTGGCGCAGACATGGCGATGATTTTTCAGGAGCCGATGACCTCGCTGAATCCGGTCTTCTCTGTGGGCGAGCAGATCGCCGAATCAATCCGGCTGCATCAGGGGCTGAGTCACGCCGGGGCGCTGGCGGAGGCGCGCCGGATGCTGGACCTGGTGCGCATTCCCGATGCGCAGCGTGTCCTGTCCCGTTTTCCGCATCAGCTGTCGGGCGGGATGCGCCAGCGCGTGATGATCGCGATGGCGCTCTGCTGCAAACCGGCGCTGCTGATTGCCGACGAGCCGACGACCGCGCTCGACGTGACGATTCAGGCGCAGATTCTGCAACTTATTCGCGTACTGCAGAAAGAGATGCAGATGGGCGTGATTTTCATCACGCACGATATGGGCGTGGTGGCCGAAATGGCGGATCGGGTGCAGGTGATGTATCGCGGCAACGTAGTCGAAAGTGCCCCGGTCGCCGATCTGTTCAGCGCCCCGCAGCAGCCCTATACCCGGGCGCTGCTGGCGGCGGTGCCAAAGCTTGGCTCAATGCAGGGCCAGCCTCTGCCAGCCCGATTCCCGCTGCTGCACGGCAACGCGGCGGATGAGCCCCCTCAGGACACCGTCCGTCGCCAGCAACCGCCCATCCTGCAGGTGCGCGATCTGGTCACCCGTTTTGATATTCGCGGCGGCCTGCTGAATCGAGTAAAAAGCCGGGTTCACGCCGTGGAAAAAGTCAGTTTTGATCTCTATGCCGGTGAGACGCTGGCGCTGGTGGGGGAGTCGGGCTGTGGTAAATCGACCACCGGACGATCGCTGCTGAAGCTGGTGGCCAGCCAGGGCGGCACCCTGACATTTGATGGACAGCGGATAGACCACCTCTCAGGGGCGGCGCTGGCACACCTGCGGCGCGATATTCAGTTTATTTTTCAGGATCCCTACGCCTCGCTCGATCCGCGGCTGACGGTTGGCTTTTCGATTATGGAGCCGCTGCTGGTACACAAGGTGATGCCGCGCCGCGAGGCCGAACAGCGTGTCGCCGCGCTGCTGGAGAAGGTCGGACTGCTGCCGGAGCACGCTCAGCGCTATCCGCATGAATTTTCCGGCGGACAGCGTCAGCGCATCTGTATTGCCCGCGCGCTGGCGCTGAACCCGAAAGTGGTGATCGCTGATGAGTCTGTTTCCGCGCTGGACGTGTCGATTCAGGCGCAGATTATTAATCTGATGCTCGATTTGCAGCGTGAGCTGGGCATCGCCTTCCTGTTTATTTCTCACGATATGGCGGTGGTGGAGCGTATCAGCCATCGCGTGGCGGTGATGTATCTCGGTCAGATTGTCGAGATGGGGCCGCGTCAGGCGGTGTTTGAGCGGCCTCAGCACCCCTATACCCGAAAACTCATGGCGGCCGTGCCGGTAGCCGATCCGGCTCACCGGCGTCGTGAACGAGCCTTACTGGTCGATGAGATCCCCAGCCCGATCCATGCGTTAGGGGATGAACCTGAAGTGGCGCCGCTGATAGAGGTGGCTCCGGGCCATTTCGTCGCCCGCCATGTTATCAGCGCGACCTGAACAGTGACGATGTCGCCCCGGCGACCAACCCGACAGGGATTACAGGAGAACAAGATGCAGATGACGATGCGTAAAGGGGTAGTGGCGGCTGGCGTGTTGAGCGCAATGACCCTGCCCGCCTGGGCAGCACAGGATGCGGTGATTGCCGTGGCCTCCAGCTTCACCACCCTCGACCCCTATGATGCCAACGACACGCTGTCGCAGGCGGTGGCGAAATCTTTCTATCAGGGACTGTTTGGCTTCGATAAAGAGATGAAGCTGACCAATGTGCTGGCAGAGAGTTATCAGGCGAGCCCTGATGGCCTGACCTACACCATAAAATTGCGCCCGGGCGTGAAATTCCAGGATGGCACCGACTTCAACGCGGAGGCGGTGAAGGTCAACCTCGACCGCGCCAGCAACCCGGACAATCACCTCAAGCGCTATAACCTGTTTAAAAATATCGCCAGCACGGAAGTGGTGGATCCGACCACGGTGAAGGTGACGCTGAAGACGCCATTCTCTGCCTTTATCAACAACCTGGCGCATCCGGCGGCGGCGATGATTTCGCCTGCCGCGCTGAAGAAATATGGCAAAGAGATCGGTTTCCACCCGGTGGGCACCGGCCCGTTTATTTTCGACACCTGGAACCAGACCGATTTCGTTAAGGTGAAGAAGTGGGATGGCTACTGGAAGAAAGGCTATCCGAAGCTGGACAGCATCACCTGGCGTCCGGTGGTGGACAACAACACCCGTGCCGCGATGCTGCAGACTGGTGAGGCGAACTTTGCTTTCCCGGTGCCCTATGAGCAGGCGAAGCGTCTGGAGAGCAACAGCAAGCTCGATGTGGTGACCACGCCGTCCATTATGCAGCGCTACATCAGCCTGAACGTGACGCAGAAACCGTTCGACAATCCAAAGGTCCGTGAAGCGCTGGAGTACGCCATCAACCGTCAGGCGCTGGCGAAAGTGGCCTTCTCCGGTTACGCCACGCCGGCCACCGGCATCGTGCCGCCCGCCATCGATTTTGCCCAGACCTATCCGGCCATCAGCTACGATCCGGCCAAAGCCCGGGCGCTGCTGAAAGAGGCGGGCTATCCGAATGGCTTTGAAACGACGCTCTGGTCGTCCCATAACCACAGCACCGCGCAGAAAGTGTTGCAGTTCACCCAGCAGCAGCTGGCGCAGATTGGTGTGAAGGTAAAAGTTACGGCGATGGATGCAGGTCAGCGTGCCGCCGAAGTGGAAGGCAAAGGCCAGAAAGAGAGCGGGGTGCGGATGTTCTACACCGGCTGGTCTGCATCCACCGGTGAGGCGGACTGGGCCCTGACGCCGCTGTTTGCGACCGCGGCCTGGCCACCGGCGATCTTTAATACCGCGTTTTACAGCAATCCAAAGGTCGACAAAGATCTGGCCGATGCGCTGAAGACCACCGACCGGGCAGAGAAAGCGCGCCTCTATAAAGACGCACAGGACACCATCTGGCAGGACCATCCGTGGATCCCGCTGGTGGTCGAACAGCTGGTTTCTGCCAACAGTAAAAACCTCAGTGGTTTTTATGTGATGCCCGATACCTCATTCAATTTCGATGAGGCCACTCTGAAGTAACGGAGCCGGCCAGCCCGTGTGGCTGGCCGCAGCTGCAGGATGTTACATGCTTAACTATTTTCTCAAACGGCTCTTAGGGCTGATCCCCACGCTGCTGATTGTGGCGGTGCTGGTGTTCCTGTTTGTCCATCTGCTGCCGGGCGATCCGGCACGTCTGATTGCCGGACCGGAAGCCGATGCCTCGGTGGTGGCGCTGGTGCGTCAGGAGCTGGGGCTGGATCTGCCGCTGCCGCAGCAGTTCGGGCACTTTATGCTGAACGCGCTGCAGGGCGATTTTGGTCAGTCGATGGTTTCGAAGCGGCCGGTTGCCGAAGAGATCGCCACACGCTTTATGCCGACTCTGTGGCTGACGCTGGCCAGCATGGTCTGGGCTGTGATCCTGGGTATGGCTATCGGCATCATCTCCGCCGTCTGGCGTAACCGCTGGCCTGACCGGCTGGGCATGACGCTGGCGGTGTCGGGCATCTCCTTTCCCGCCTTTGCGCTGGGGATGCTGCTGATGCAGGTCTTCTCAGTGGAGCTGGGCTGGCTGCCCACCGTCGGGGCGGAGAGCTGGCAGCACTACATCCTGCCCTCCATTACCCTGGGTGCGGCGGTGGCGGCCGTGATGGCGCGCTTTACCCGCGCCGCCTTTGTCGAGGTGATGCAGGAAGATTATATGCGTACCGCCCGGGCCAAAGGGGTCCGGGAGTCGCTGGTGGTTGTGAAACATGGCCTGCGCAACGCCATGATCCCGGTGGTGACGATGATGGGGCTGCAGTTCGGCTTTCTGCTGGGCGGCTCGATCGTCGTCGAAGTGGTGTTTAACTGGCCGGGTCTGGGGCGTCTGCTGGTGGACTCGGTGGCGATGCGCGACTATCCGGTGATTCAGGCCGAAGTGCTGCTCTTTTCGCTGGAGTTTATTCTGATCAATCTGTTTGTCGACATGCTCTATGCGGTGATCAACCCCGCTATTCGCTTTAAGGAGTCGCGATGAAAAACTGGCGACGTGAAGCGGCACTGAAAACGATGCCGCCCATCGCGGAGAACCGGGTGCGTACGCCGTGGCGTGAGTTCTGGCGGCGCTTCAGGCGTCAGCCGGTGGCGATGCTGGCGGGAGCCTTTGTCCTGCTGCTGATTGTCCTGGCAGTGATCGCGCCGTGGATTGCCCCTTATGATGCAGAAAACTACTTCGATTATGACCGGCTTAATGACGGGCCGTCGCTGATGCATCTGTTTGGCGTCGATTCACTGGGGCGCGATATCTTCAGCCGGGTGCTGGTGGGTACGCGCATCTCCCTGATTGCCGGCTTCTTCTCGGTGGTGATCGGCGCGCTGATTGGCACGCTGTTCGGGCTGCTGGCAGGCTATTACGAAGGCTGGTGGGATCGCATCACCATGCGCATCTGCGACGTGCTGTTTGCCTTTCCCGGCATCCTGCTGGCGATTGCGGTGGTGGCAATCATGGGCAGCGGCATGAGCAACGTGATTGTGGCGGTCGCGATTTTCAGTATCCCGGCCTTTGCCCGTCTGGTGCGCGGCAATACGCTGGTGCTGAAGCATCAGACCTATATCGAGTCGGCGCGCAGTATCGGGGCCTCAGACTGGACCATTCTGATGCGCCATATCCTGCCCGGCACCGTCTCGCCGATCGTGGTCTATTTCACCATGCGGGTCGGCACCTCGATTATTACGGCGGCCAGCCTGTCGTTTCTCGGCCTGGGGGCGCAGCCGCCCACGCCGGAGTGGGGCGCGATGCTCAATGAGGCGCGGGCCGACATGGTGATCGCCCCGCACGTCGCCATTTTCCCCAGCCTGGCGATCTTCCTCACTGTTCTGGCATTTAATTTACTCGGCGACGGGCTGCGCGACGCGCTTGATCCTAAACTGAAACGATGACAATAAAACCTTTTGATTATGACCAGGACTTCAGCACGATCGACTTCCGCCAGCATCCCGAACGTTATCAGGTCGGGCGTGGCGAGCAGGGTGTGCTGATGGTCGAGCCCTATAAGAGCGAAATCCTGCCGCACTGGCGATTTCGTACCGTTCCCATTGCTGAAGCGTCGGCAGAAAAGATCATGGCGCTGTTTGAGGCGTACCGGCGTCAGGATGATTTTGTTGGCATGGATATGGCCCGCAAATTTATCCAGATGGGCTACACCCGAGCGCGCCGCTACAGCAACCATAAAGGGGGACGAAAATATGATGCCGACGGCAGGGAGCTGCCGCGCGGCGTCAACGAAGAGAAGGCGGCGGCGGCGGCGATTTTCAAAAGCTACTGGGACAGACTGCGTGAGGATGAGGACTACCTGCGCCGCAAGAAGGCGCACCAGCAGCGGTATGGCTAACGGCGGAACCGGCAGGCTCTTTTCCTCCGTGCACGCGACGCCTCTGGCCGTGCGTCTCTGCATTCTCCTCTTTTCGCAGCCCCCCATGACCGTCTGAGCCAGCCACGCTGTCAGGGCCAGGGTGGCGCATAAAACGTTCCCCTGCGACCCTCCACGGCGTAAAGTAGTGAAAAAACGCGTAAAAGCCCGTCACCTGACCGGGAGAGCGATGAGGCAGGATTGCATCCCCTCATGTCCAGTAACCTGCGGTGCTGTAAAAAGAAATTGGCGCGAAAGCCTCTGAACGGCGGATAAGCGAAACGCTGACCGCCGTGGCGTTTTCGCGCTTACTGAAAAACGCGGGTTGATATTCACTTGTTTTCATTAATAATAAACCGGCTAACCCCACTGAGGGGGCTATGCCCCTCAGGTAATGAAATGGATAATGTGAGAGCTAAATAATGAAAGAGATCATCAACGGATTTCTGAATTTCCAGCAGAATGTGTTTCCTGAAAGGAAGGATCTTTTCAAAAGCCTGGCGTCAAATCAAAATCCGAAAGCGCTGTTCATCTCCTGTTCAGACAGCCGTCTGGTGCCTGAACTGGTCACGCAGCAGGAGCCAGGAGAGCTGTTCGTTATCCGCAATGCGGGCAACATCGTTCCCTCTTTTGGTCCCGAGCCAGGCGGTGTCTCGGCCACGATCGAATATGCCGTGGTGGCGCTGGGCGTGTCTGACATCATCATCTGCGGTCACTCCAACTGCGGCGCGATGAACGCTATCGCCTCCTGCGCCTGCATGGATACCATGCCTGCCGTTGAGCACTGGCTGCGCTACGCTGATGCGGCGAAAGCCGTGGTCGAGCAGCGTGAGTATGACTCGCCAGAGAAGAAGCTGAACGAGATGGTTAAAGAGAACGTTATCGCTCAGCTCAACAACATGAAAACCCATCCTTCGGTTTCCGTTGCGCTGCGTAACGGCAAGCTACGTCTGCACGGCTGGGTTTACGATATCGAAAGCGGCACCATTATGGCGCTGACCCAGGGCGGCAAGCAGTTCATCACCCTGTCTGACAACCCTGACACCTGCTTCGAATAGTGCCTCTTGCCCGCTGCAACCGGCAGCGGGCTTCCTGTTTAATCTTTTGTAAATCCTCAGGTTCACTGCACGGCGCGTGACTACGCTTAAGGGCACGCTATCCCGTCAGGAGAACCCTATGTCCCGTCTTTCAACTATCCTGCTGCTAGGCAGCACGCTGTTCTGCGTCTCGCCGCTGTTTGCTGCTGACGTCAACGTGGAGGTATTGCAGGATAAGTTACAACATCCATGGTCGGTTGCCTTCCTGCCCGATAATAAGACCCTGCTGATTACTGAACGCAGCGGCCAGCTGCGCAGCTGGAACCCGCAGGAGGGGCTGTCGCAGCCGATCGGGGGCGTGCCTGCGGTCTGGGCAGAGCGGCAGAGTGGCCTGCTGGATGTGGTGCTGGCACCCGATTTCGCCACCAGTCGTCACGTCTGGCTGAGCTACACCGAAGCGAACAGCAACGGCAAAGCGGGCGCGGTGGTCGGCGTGGGCACGCTGAGCCAGGATAACCGCAGGCTTAACGATTTCCGCGAGGTGATCCGTCAGACGCCACAGCTCTCCAGCGGCAATAACATCGGCACCCGGCTGGCATTTGATACCCAGGGCTACCTCTGGATCGCCTTTGGCGACAACTTCGTCAGCAGCGCAGCGCAGGATCTCGATAAGCTGCAGGGCAAACTACTGCGGCTTAACGCGGATGGCAGCGTGCCGGACGATAATCCGTTTGTGAAACAGCGTGGTGCGCGGCCAGAGATCTGGGCGTATGGCCTGCGTAATCCGCAGGGGCTGGCGCTTAATCCCTGGACCGGGATGATATGGGAGAGTGAGCATGGCCCGCGCGGCGGCGATGAAGTGAATATCATGGGCCGGGGAAAAAATTATGGCTGGCCACTGGCAACCTACGGCATCGATTACAGCGGTGATAAGGTGCCGGAGTCGCAGGGCACTCACGTTGCGGGCACCGAACAGCCTCTCTGGCACTGGAAGGTGTCGCCCGCGATCAGCGGCATGGCCTTCTACAACAGCGCCCGTTTTCCGCAGTGGAAAAACTCGCTGTTTATCGGCGCGTTAAAAGAGAAAAACCTGATCAGGCTGACGCTCAACGGCGAAAAAGTGGTAGAGGAGCAGCGCCTGCTGGACGATCAGAAGGCGCGGATCCGCGATGTGCGACAGGGGCCGGATGGGTATCTCTATGTGCTGACCGATGAGGCCAATGGTAAGCTGCTGAAGGTGGGTTTAGCGCAGGATGCTGGCGCGTCACGCGGCTAATCGCCTGTTTTATCTGTCAGTCCGGGCCGGACAGTGTTCACCCTCCCTGCGTGCAGGACGGGCTGTTTTGCGCGCTTCCTGCCCGGACCGTTTGCCAGTGCAGACTTCAGGTCAGCGCGACCAGTGGCAGACCTGCCATCCGCGGTTAACGGCTTCCTGATGCAGTTGTTCATCCGGGTTGATGACATGGGCGTGGTCGGCCTGCTCCAGCAGCGGCAGATCGTTCATCGAATCGCTGTAGGCCCAGGTGCGATCGAAGATCTCATCCTGCTGCAGCGCTTTCCAGTCGCCCAGCCGCGTCACTTTGCCCTGTTTGTAGGTCATAGTGCCGTAAGTGTTGCCGCTGTAGCGTTCGTCGACGATCTCCACGCCAATCGCCAGCGCGCCGCAGGCACCCAGTTTCTCCGCAATCGGCACCACCAGATGTTCACCGCTGGCGGAGATGATCATCACTCTGTCACCGCGCGCGCGATGCCACTCAATCCGTTCACGGGCGGCAGGGAAGACGCGGGGCAGGATGTCACGATGGATAAAGCGGCGCACCCAGCCTTCGACGGTCAGCGTTGCCATACCGGCCAGCGGGGAGAGGGTTGTGTTCATATACTCTTCAATCGACAGCGTACCGGCATAATAGTGACTCATTAATGCCTGTTCCTGATCGATCAGTTCGCTGGGGGCGAAACCCTGTGAGACCAGCCAGCGCAGCCACAGACTGGTGCTGTCTTCACAAATCAGGGTTTCATCGAGATCAAAAAGGGCTAAGTCCATGGTCGGTCTCCTCGGCTGAGTGGCTTTCAGGTTAGCCGAAAATTGTGACGGGCTTAACTCTTCTGCGAAAAATCGGAATTTCACGCAGTTCTGATGGCGCTACTATGGTGGCTGAGTACCCTGCAGCGGCGACCCTGTCAGGCTGATTCGACCGAACTTTAAAAAACTTTACGATTCGACGGTTTTTTTCGCCGCCGCCAACGGTTAGCGTTTGAGTGAGAATTTTCTGCCTCGGGAATTTCGTTTCAACAAGGACAATCCGGCCAAACCCATGACAAACACTCGCTTTACATCTCGCCTCCGGCACCTCGCTGCCACCTCCATACTGATCCTTGCCCCCGTCAGCGTATTTGCTGAGCAGGCCCCCGCCGCGCCAGGCATCGACGCGAAGGCGTGGATCCTGATGGACTACGCCAGCGGCAAAGTGTTAACCGAATCGAGCGCCGATCAGCGCCTCGACCCCGCCAGCCTGACGAAAATGATGACCAGCTACGTCGTCGGTCAGGCGATCAAGGCGGGCAAAATCAAGCCGGATGATATGGTCACCGTCGGTCAGGATGCCTGGGCTACCGGCAACCCTAAGCTGCGCGGCTCTTCGCTGATGTTCCTCAAGCCGGGCGATCGCATCCCGGTACACGAGCTGAATAAAGGTATCGTGATCCAGTCCGGCAATGACGCCTGTATCGCGCTGGCGGACTATGTGGCGGGCAGCCAGGACTCCTTTATCGGCCTGATGAATAACTACGTGAAGGCGATGGGGCTGCAGAATACCCACTTTATGACGGTGCACGGTCTGGATGCCGAGGGGCAATACAGCACCGCGCGCGACATGGCGCTGATTGCGCAGGCCCTGATCCGCGATGTGCCCGAAGAGTATGCGCTGAACAAAGAGAAAGAGTTTACTTTCAACAAAATCCGCCAGATTAACCGTAACCGCCTGCTGTGGAGCACCAACCTCAACGTGGATGGTGTCAAAACCGGGCATACTTCCGGCGCGGGCAATAACCTGGTGGCGTCGGCCACCGAAGGCGACATGCGTCTGATCTCGGTGGTGCTGGGCACCGCCAGCGATGCAATCCGCTTCCGGGAGAGCGAAAAGCTGCTGACGTGGGGCTTCCGTTTCTATGAAACCGTGACGCCGATTAAGGCCGATGCGCCTTTTGCGCAGCAGCGGGTCTGGTTCGGCGATCGCAGCCAGGTCAATCTGGGCGTGGCGAAAGATGCCGCGCTGACCATCCCGAAAGGGCAGATGAAGAACCTCAAGGCAAGCTACAAACTCACTACGCCGCAGCTGGAAGCGCCGCTGAAGAAAAATCAGGTGGTCGGCACCATCGATTTCCAGCTGGATGGGAAGACGATCGAACAGCGGCCGCTGGTGGTGATGCAGGATGTGCAGGAAGGGGGGTTCTTCAGCCGGATGTTTGACTTCGTGATGATGAAGTTCAACGGCTGGTTCGGGAAGTGGTTCTCATAAGTGAACAGGGACGCTGAGGCGTCCCTGCACCGGTGTAATTTCCCGATCAGAATCTGGTAACAGCGCAGGCGTTTATTATGCAGGTAATCGGGTCAGATGAGGAAAGCGGCCTGCGACAGTAACAGCACTTTCGCCTCCTTCCAGCCTGATCCCATTTCCGGTGCGGGCGTCACCTTACCGCCAGATGACGCCCCTTTTCCCGACAATCCAGGGGGACGCTATCGCGTCCCTTTCTTAATTCTGCGTCCAGCCTTTGCGAATCGGCACGGCAAACAGCGCCCGATAGAGCGGGTTGATCACCGCCAGCAGGCGTTCGCCGTAGAACTGCCACGCCAGATGCGAAGCCAGACAGCTCAGCAGACCCACCAGGAAGCCGCCCAGCATATCCATTGGCCAGTGCACGCCCAGATAGACCCGCGACCAGGCGATCGCGCAACCCACCACCATCAGCACTACACCTGACCAGAGGCGATGCCAGAAGATAAAGGCCAGCGCAAAGGTAAAGATGGTGGTGCCGTGATCGCTGGGATAGGAGTCATCGGCAGCGTGATGCAGGAACTGATAACCGAAACCAATGGCGAAAGGGCGGGGATGCGGTAACAGCTGGCCGACACACCAGGAGATTGCCAGCGCATAGATCAGCGCCATACCGGTTTTCAGGACCAGCACCCGCTGTGAAGAGACCTGATCGCGCGGGCCCCAGAGCCACATCGCCACGATTAACAGCGGAACGATAGCGATCAGATCTTTGGCAATAAAGGTCGCCAGGTGCAGTAACCAGGCAGGCGATGCTGGTGTGGCGTTGATGGCAGTAAACAGGGCGTGATTCAGCTCTTCCATTTCGGGATAAATTCCTCAGCAGGCAGTGCGGTTAACGACAGCGGACGACATGGCGTCGGCCCGCCCGATAACCACGGCAAAAACGATCGGCGACAGCGCGCTCCCCCAATTAATCAGCACAAATTGCTAATCAAACAGCGATCCATCCTGCTTTTAACGGCGCAGTTCGTCCATAGAAAGGCTCTTAATCTGGGGGGAAGTTGTGGAATGGTTTAAGTTTTATGACGGTTCAGAGACAGTAAGATGAGGAGCAGGCGGCGTCAGCGCAGGCTGGCGGCGAAAAAAAGCCATAAAAAAACCCGCCGGGAAAAAGACCAGCGGGCTCCACAATTTGGGGATTTTCAAAGAAAAGCAGTGGCACTTATTATGACTGCGGCTTAACAATAAAGTTCTGGACGCCGTCAAAATAATTTTATAAGGGCAATATCGGCCAGATAATCACAATCAGCGTGCCTGCCAGCGTCAGTAACACGTTGGCGATGGCATAGGTTCCGGCATAGCCCAGCGCCGGAATATTACTGCGCGCCGTGTCGCTGATGATCTCCATAGCGGGCGCGCAGGTGCGTGCGCCCATGATAGCGCCGAACAGCAGGGCGCGGTTCATCCGCAGCACGTAGGCCCCAAACAGATAGCAGATGATCACCGGCACCAGGCTGACCAGCAGCCCGCACAGCAGCATCAGCGCACCGTCGCTGCTGATGCCGTGATTAATGCCGCTGCCGGCACTCAGGCCGACGCCCGCCATAAATACCATCAGGCCGAACTCTTTAACCATCGTCAGGGCGCCCTGCGGAATATAGCCAAAGGTCGGATGGTTGGCGCGCAGGAAGCCGAGCATGATCCCGGCGAACAGCAGGCCCGCCGCGTTGCCGATACCAAAACTGAAGTTGCTGAACTGGAACGTAATCAGCCCAATCATCAGCCCGACAATAAAGAAGGCGCAGAAGGCCAGCAGATCGGTCATCTGACTGTGAATGGCGATAAAGCCGATGCGATCGGCCACGCTTTTCACCCGTCGCGCCTCGCCGCTGACCTGCAGCACATCCCCTTTGTTGAGCATGATGCTGTCGTCAATCGGCATCTCAATCTGACTGCGGATAACCCGGTTCAGGAAGCAGCCGTGATCGGTGAGATTTAACTTGCTCAGGCGCTTGTTCACCGCATTGTGGTTCTTCACCACGATCTCTTCGGTGACGATGCGCATATCCAGCAGGTCGCGGTCGAACACCTCTTTGCCGTTGCGGAAGCTGGGGTCAAGCCGGGCGTGGGCATCGGGATAACCGACCAGCGAAATATCATCGCCGAGCTGCAACACCGCATCTCCGTCGGGGCTGGCAAGAATCCCGTTGCGGCGGATGCGCTCAATGTAGCAGCCGGTCTGACGATAGATACCCAGCTCGCGCAGGTTTTTGCCGCCGCTCCACGCCACCAGCTCCGGGCCGACACGATAAGCGCGGATCACCGGCAGGAAGACTTTGCGCTGGCTGTCGGCATCCAGGCCACGCTCACGGGCAATCTGCTGGGCGCAGGTCGGGAGATCCTGATGTTGCAGGCGGGGCAGGTAGCGCGCGCCGAATATCAGGCTAACCAGCCCGATCAGATAGGTCACGGCATAGCCGAGACTCAGCTGATCCTGCATCATGCCGAGCTGTTTCGGATCGCCGATGCTCTGTCGCAGGGTGTCGCCCGCCCCGACCAGCACCGGCGTAGAGGTCATCGACCCGGCCAGCATCCCCGCGGTGAGGCCGATATCCCAGCCAAAAAGTTTGCCCAGTCCCAGCGCCAGTAATAGCGCGCTGACCACCATGACGATGGCGAGCATGAAATAGTTTTTGCCGTCGCGAAAGAAAATAGAAAAAAAGTTAGGGCCGGCTTCCACACCTACACAAAAAATAAACAGCATAAAGCCCAGACTCAGGGCATCCGTATTGATGGTGAAGTGCTGCTGGCCTAATAACAGGGAAACCACTAATACCCCAATTGAATTTCCCAGCTGAACCGAACCAAGGCGCAACTTACCCAGACAGAGGCCGAGCGCTAAAACGACAAATAATAACAAAATGTCGTTTCCGCTTAACAATCCTGCGACGTTAATATTCACTGTTTAACTTCTTGTTTACATGTAACCTGTTGAAGAGTGGCCTGTTTTTCGCTATCGTGAGCAGGCCGTTGAGGAACCGTTGTATCAGCACTGCAAAGGGAACCTTGAGTGCGGCGCTATTCTAATCACAAATATCATCCTCAGCCATTGGCTCTTTCTTTTCGTTGCCACGGCGAACTGTTTCTTTTTATTTCCATCTGAACGCATCAGGGTTAACAAGCAGGTTATTGTCAGAATTACTTTTACTCAGTGGGGTGATATGCCGCAGCGTTCTTATCTCTGGACTACCCGCCTGTGCGGCGTGGTGCTGTACAGTCTGGTGTTTGTCTTTACCTGTCATTTCTGGCAGGTCGGTCCCGGCCCGCTTCGGGGTCAGCCCGAACTTCTGCTTTTTATGTTACCCGGCATTGTAATGGCCCTGCTGCAGGTGGAAAGCCCGTTAAAAAGCACGCTGATGATGGGGTTGTGGGGAACGTTGCTGGGCGCACTGCTGTTAAATAACAGCCTGTTTGTTCACAGCAGCCCACTCTTTGTGCTCGCCTGGTGCCTGAGTGCACTCTTCTGGGCGGGCTGCGGTGCTCTGCTGGTACGGCTGATGCAGATCGTGATGGCGTCACTGCATTAATCGCTGCCGCTCATTTCCGGCGGCCAAAGAAAAAGGCGAGACAGGATTTCCTGCCTCGCCTTTTCTGTTTCTGAGATCACGGCTTACGCGACAAAGCCCAGATTTTCTTTGGTCCAGGCGGCAAACTCGGTATAGCCACCGATATGCTTCTCATCCACAAAAATCTGCGGCACGGTGCTGACCGGTTTACCGGCGCTTGCTTCCAGATCGGCTTTGGTGATGCCTTCCGCCTGAATATCAACATACTGGTAGCTGAAATCATCACGTTCAGCCGTCAGTTTATCGGCCAGTTCATGAGCACGGACACAGTAGGGACAGCCGGGACGGCCAAAAATTACAGCAATCATTGAGAACTCCTTACAGCGGCTATTATGTGATGGGTATCACACAACAAAACAGAGAATGGCAACCATGATGCCCGCTCGTATCGCTTAAAGAAAGCAGGAATTGCCTGTTAGTCTGATGCCCGCTCGCTATGACCGTGCGATCAGGAAGCGTCTGAATCTGATGCTTTTTCGTCCCGCGGCGCGGCGTATCCCGCGCAATTTTTGGGTTGTTGACCATAATTGACGCTCAGTCACCCGCGAAGGCAGGAGGTTGTGATGCAGAGTGTAGCCCGATTACCGCGTGTTGTGCTGCTGCTGGAGGCGGCTGGCGGCCTGCTCATCCTGGGCGCGCTGCTGCTGATCAATCACTGGCTGCCGCTGCCCGGTCAGATGGATGCCGGAACGCTGGCCACCGTGCTGTTTATGGCTGGCGTGCTCCTGATGCTGCCCGCGGCCTGGCTGTTAATGTGGCGCACCGCGAAAGCGATCGCTCCACAGCTGTTCAATCAGATTGATAAAAAAAGATAATATTGCTGGAGATTTTATGACACCGACCATCGATTTACTGTGTAGCCACCGTTCTATTCGTGCGTTTACTGACCAGCCGGTCAGCGACGCGCAGCGTGAGGCGATCATTACTGCGGCGCAATCGGCCTCCACCTCCAGTTTTTTACAGTGTTCTTCCATCGTCCGTATCACCGATAAGGCCCTGCGCGACAAGCTGGTGCCCCTGACCGGCGGCCAGACCTGGGTGGCGGACGCGGCGGAGTTCTGGATCTTCTGCGCTGACTTCAATCGTCACCTGCAGATCTGTCCGGATGCGCAGCTGGGCCGTGCCGAGCAGCTGCTGCTGGGCTGCGTGGACACCGCGCTGATGGCGCAGAATGCGATGGTCGCCGCCGAATCCCTGGAGCTGGGTGGCGTCTTTATCGGCGGGATCCGCAACAGTATCGCGGAAGTAACCGAACTGCTGGGTCTGCCAAAATTTGTTCTGCCGCTGTTTGGCTTCTGCCTGGGTCATCCGGAGTCAAAACCGGACGTCAAACCGCGTATGCCGCACGCGATGCTGGTGCATGAGAACCGCTATCATCCGCTGGATCCGGCGGTGCTGGCAGAATACGATAGCCGCACCGAACTCTACTATCAGCAGCGCGACAGTAACCAGCGTAGCGAAACCTGGAGCGAGCTGATCCAGCGCCTGATTATCAAAGAGACGCGCCCGTTCATGCTGGATTATCTGCATCAGCAAGGCTGGGCCACACGTTAAGTCTGAAACGGAGAGCGGAGATGAAGATAGCCATTCTGTCACGCGATGAGACGCTCTACTCCAGTCGGCGACTGCGTGACGAGGCGGCGGCGCGCGGCCATGCTGTGCAGATCATTGATCCGCTCTCCTGTTATATGAATATCAACCCGGCCTCTCCGGCGGTTCACTACCGGGGTGAACCGCTGGCCCATTTTGATGCGGTGATCCCGCGTATCGGTAACGCCATTACCTTTTATGGTGCGGCGGTGCTGCGGCAGTTTGAGATGTGCGGCAGCTATCCGCTTAATGAGTCCGCCGCCATTACCCGTACCCGCGATAAGCTGCGCTCGCTTCAGCTGCTGGCGCGGGAGGGGATCGACATGCCGGTCACCGGCTTTGCCTCTTCACCCGATGACACCCACGATCTGATCGCGATGGTGGGCGGGGCGCCGCTGGTGGTTAAACTGGTCGAAGGCACGCAGGGCATCGGCGTCGTACTGGCGGAAACCCGCCAGGCGGCGGAGAGCGTAATCGATGCCTTTCGCGGCCTGAATGCGCATATCCTGGTGCAGGAATTTATCAAAGAAGCTGAAGGGCGCGATATCCGCTGTCTGGTGATCGGCAATCAGGTGGTGGCCGCCATCGAACGGGTGGCGAAAGAGGGCGATTTTCGCTCAAACCTGCATCGTGGTGGCACGGCGCATCCGGTAACGATCACGCAGCAGGAGCGGCAGATCGCCGTGCAGGCGGCGGCAACGCTCGGGCTGGAAGTGGCGGGCGTCGATATTCTGCGCGCCCGTCGTGGCCCGCTGGTGATGGAAGTTAACGCTTCGCCTGGTCTGGAAGGCATTGAGCACTGCTGTGAGCTGAACATCGCCGGCCTGATGATTGCGCATATTGAGCAGCAGGCCATCCCCGGGCTCCGTCCTAAAACCGCTGGCTGACACGCGCTTTTCAGTAGTTTTCGTGGCATCGTCGTGCATTTTTCCGTAAGCTAAGTCGCCTGTTTATCACCCCACTGAGATTTTACGATGGATTCTCTTGTCGTTCCGGATATCGACCTGTTGCGTCGCTGGCTGGATCAGCAAAATATCACCTGGTTCGAATGCGATGCCTGTCAGGCACTTCATCTGCCACACATGCAAAACTTCGATGGGGTGTTTGACGCCAAAATCGATCTGGTCGACAACGTCATTCTCTTTTCGGCGCTGGCGGAAGTGAAACCGACGGCGCTGATCCCGCTGGTCGGCGATTTGTCGCAAATCAACGCCAGTTCACTGACGGTAAAAGCGTTTATCGACATTCAGGATGACAATCTGCCGAAGCTCATTGTCTGTCAGTCTATGGTCACGACTGCCGGATTGACCTTTGGTCAGTTCTCGCACTTTATGAAACAGAGCGAAGAGCAGATCTCTATGGTGATCCTGGAAGCCTTTGCCAACAATCTGCTGATTGTCGGCGAAGAAGAGGAGCACGTTCCGGTGACCAGCGTCCATTCCGTGCTGCACTAAGCCTGACACTGTCATCCACTCAGCCGTCCACGAGACGGCTTTTTTATACCCGCCGCCCGCCGTCGCCTTTTTTTATTCTGCATTTTGCCCTTTAATGCCAGATATTTGTCGTGGTTTATGCCATCAAAGCCGAACCTCATAGCTCAAACATGCATAAAATATCGGTTTCAGGCGTTTTTTACGCTGGGGTCTGGTACAGCCAGACCGGGGGGGCTATGCTTGCGGGGCTGTAACAGGCGCGTAACTTCGCCCCGGCTATAGGTTTTTGCTATTAAACTCCCGCTGAATAATGATTCATTGTGTCACTGACGTCTTGTACAGAACGCAATGCAGGGATCTCTGATTTGCAGCGTTGTAATGACCCGCTCAGGAGGATGGAAAATATGTTCAACTCACGTCAGAAATGGCTGTCAGCTGTGGTAGCTGCTGCGCTGATGGCCACCTCGGCCAGCAGCATGGCGGAAGATAAAACGCTGCATGTCTACAACTGGTCCGACTATATCTCGCCAGACACGGTGCCGAACTTCGAAAAGCAGTCCGGTATTAAAGTGGTCTACGATGTGTTTGACTCCAACGAAGTGCTGGAAGGCAAACTCATGGCGGGCAGCACCGGCTACGATGTGGTGGTGCCATCCTCCAGCTTCCTGGCGCGTCAGCTGCAGTCTGGCGTCTTCCAGCCGCTGGATAAGAGCAAACTGCCGAACTACAAAAACCTCGATCCGGCGCTGATGGAAAAAGTCGCGCAGCACGATCCGGGTAACAAATATGCCATTCCTTATCTGTGGGGCACCACCGGCATCGGCTACAACATCGACAAGGTGAAAGCCGCGCTGGGCGCGGATGCACCGGTCAACAGCTGGGATCTGGTGCTGAAGCCGGAAAACCTGGAGAAGCTGAAAAGCTGTGGTGTCTCCTTCCTGGATGCGCCAGAGGAGATCTTTGCTACGGTGCTCAACTATCTCGGCAAAGATCCGAACACTTCCGATGCGAAAGAGTATTCTGGTGCGGCCACGGATCTGCTGCTGAAGCTGCGTCCGAATATCCGCTATTTCCATTCGTCGCAGTACATTAACGATCTGGCGAACGGCAACATCTGCGTAGCGATCGGCTGGTCAGGCGATATTCTGCAGGCGAAAAACCGTGCCGATGCCGCGAAAAACGGTGTGCATCTGGGTTACAGCGTGCCGAAAGAGGGGGCGCTGGCCTTCTTCGACATGATGGCGATCCCGAAAGATGCGAAAAATCTGGACGGTGCCTACGCCTGGCTCAACTACATCATGGATCCGAAAGTGATCGCTGATGTCTCTAACAAAATGAACTATGCCAACGGCAACAAAGCCTCGCTGCCGCTGATCAACGCCGACATCCGCAACAATCCGGGTATCTTCCCGACGCCGGAAGCGATGTCGAAATTGTTTGTGCTGAAAGTCCAGGATCCAAAACTGGATCGTGTGCGTACGCGCGCATGGACTAAAGTAAAAAGTGGTAAGTAGTTCGTCCCGAGCGGATTGACCTGTCACGCATCAGCAACAGAGGCGCAGTGTCGGCCTCTGTTGTGCCATTTTTAGCGGCGGATTTTGCCGCCATGTTCCGCCTGGCTCCGGAGAGAACCCTTTGTGAACGATGCTATTCCCCGTCCTCACCATAAAACCGCAAAGGCATTAACGCCCCTGCTGGAAATTCGCAACCTGACCAAATCCTTTGACGGCCAGCACGCTGTGGATGATGTCAGCCTGACCATCTACAAAGGTGAGATTTTCGCGCTGCTGGGTGCCTCGGGCTGCGGAAAATCGACCCTGCTGCGCATGCTGGCCGGTTTTGAACCGCCCACCAGCGGTCAGATTGTGCTGGATGGTCAGGATCTGTCGCATGTGGCGCCCTATCAGCGCCCGATTAACATGATGTTTCAGTCCTACGCCCTGTTTCCCCACATGACCGTGGAGCAGAATATCGCCTTTGGTCTGAAGCAGGATCGGCTGCCGAAAGGGGAGATCGCCAGCCGCGTCGCCGAAATGCTGGCGCTGGTGCACATGCAGGAGTATGCGAAACGTAAACCGCATCAGCTCTCCGGCGGACAGCGTCAGCGTGTGGCGCTGGCCCGCAGCCTGGCGAAACGCCCTAAGCTGCTGCTGCTGGATGAACCCATGGGCGCGCTGGATAAAAAACTGCGTGACCGGATGCAGCTCGAAGTGGTCGATATTCTGGAGCGCGTCGGCGCTACCTGCGTGATGGTGACCCATGACCAGGAAGAGGCGATGACGATGGCAGGCCGCATCGCGATTATGAATCGCGGTAAGTTCGTGCAGATTGGCGAGCCGGAGGAGATCTATGAGCATCCGACCAGCCGCTACAGTGCGGAGTTCATCGGCTCCGTGAACGTCTTCGAAGGCTTACTGCGCGAACGTCAGGCGGATGGCCTGGTGATCGACAGTCCCGGCCTGATGCATCCGCTGAAGGTCGATTCCGATGTCTCCGTGGTGGATAACGTGCCGGTGCATGTCGCACTGCGGCCGGAAAAAGTGATGCTGTGCGAAGAGGTGCCTGCCGACGGCTGTAACTTTGCGGTGGGTGAAGTGGTGCATATCGCCTATCTCGGCGATCTTTCCATCTACCATGTTCGTCTGCACAGCGGACAGATGATCAGCGCACAGTTGCAGAACGCGCATCGCTATCGCAAAGGGTTGCCGACCTGGGGAGATGAAGTACGTCTCTGCTGGGAAAGCGACAGCTGCGTGGTGTTGACGGTTTAAGGAGCGGCTATGAGCCAGATTTTTCAACGCGCCAAAGCGCCTGCCCGCCTGGTTGGCACGCCGCTGCAGCGCTGGGCCACGCGGGTTAAAATGCAGCATGGCCGCAAACTGGTCATCGCCCTGCCTTATGTCTGGCTGGTGCTGCTGTTTCTGCTGCCGTTTCTGACGGTGCTGAAAATCAGCTTCGCCGACATTGCGCGAGCGATTCCCCCGTACACCGAGCTGGTGAGCTGGGCCGACGACCAGTTCAGCATCGTGCTGAATTTCGGCAACTATCTGACGCTGACTGACGATCCGCTCTATATCGACGCCTATCTGCAGTCGCTGAAAGTGGCGGCGATCTCCACGGTAATCTGCCTGCTGATTGGCTATCCGCTCGCCTGGGCGGTGGCGCACAGCAAGCCGTCGATGCGTACCATTCTGCTGCTGCTGGTGATCCTGCCGTCGTGGACCTCCTTTCTGGTGCGCGTCTACGCCTGGATGGGGCTGCTGAATAACAACGGGATTCTGAACCGCTTCCTGATGTGGCTTGGCGTGATCGACCATCCGCTGGTGATCCTCTACACCAACACCGCAGTCTACATCGGTATCGTCTACTGCTATCTGCCGTTTATGGTGCTGCCGATCTACACCGCGCTGACCCGCATCGACTACTCGCTGGTGGAGGCGTCGCTGGATCTGGGTGCGCGCCCGCTGAAGACCTTCTTCAGCGTGATCGTGCCGCTGACCAAAGGCGGTATTATTGCCGGCTCGATGCTGGTGTTTATTCCAGCGGTGGGGGAGTACGTGATCCCGGAACTGCTGGGCGGGCCGGACAGTATCATGATTGGCCGTATCCTGTGGCAGGAGTTCTTTAACAACCGCGACTGGCCGGTGGCCTCGGCGCTGGCGGTGATCATTCTGCTCATCCTGATTCTGCCGATTATCTGGTTCCACAAGCATCAAAACCGTGAAATGGGAGAGAAGGCATGACTAATCTGCCCACCATCCGCTCACCCTGGCGGACCGCCATCCTGGCCTGCTGTTTTCTGTTTCTCTATGCGCCGATGCTGCTGCTGGTGGTCTACTCCTTCAACAGCTCACCGCTGGTGACCGTGTGGGAGAGCTTCTCGTTCCACTGGTATAAGGTGCTGTTCCAGGACAGCGCGATGATCGATGCGGTGCTGCTGAGCCTGAGCATCGCCGGGCTTTCCGCGACGATGGCGGTGGTGCTCGGCACACTGGCGGCGGTGATCATCGTGCGCTTTGGCCGCTTTCGCGGGCACAACGGCTTTGCCTTTATGCTGACCGCGCCGCTGGTGATGCCCGACGTCATCACCGGCCTGTCGCTGCTGCTGCTGTTTGTCGCGATGGGTAACGCTTTTGGCTGGCCGTCTGAACGCGGTATGCTGACCATCTGGCTGGCGCACGTCACCTTCTGTACGGCGTATGTGGCGGTGGTGATCAACTCGCGTCTGCGTGAGCTGGACCGCTCAATTGAGGAGGCGGCGATGGATCTGGGTGCCACCCCGCTGAAGGTCTTTTTCGTGATAACGGTGCCCATGATTGCCCCGGCGATTGTCACCGGCTGGCTGCTGGCGTTTACCCTGTCGCTCGACGATCTGGTTATCGCCAGCTTTGTCACCGGGCCGGGGGCGACCACGCTGCCGATGGCAATCTTCGCCACCGTGCGACGCGGCGTTAACCCGGAAATCAATGCCCTGGCTTCCCTGATCCTGTTTGTGGTCGGCCTTGTCGGTTTTATCGCCTGGCGGTTTATGGCACACGAAGAAAAGCAACGTTTAAGCGATATTCAGAAAGCTAAACGTGGCTGAAATGGCTAACCTTTGCCACTATATGAACGGGCCGGTTTAACCGGCCCGTTTTTTGATCCGGTGGAGCCAGGGACTATGTCAGACATCTTCAAAAGCAGCGTTACGCTGGACAGCGCGCCGGTGCCGGTGACGGTAGCGGGCATTGCGATTATTGCGACCCGCTGCCTGAGCGTTCTGATGCTGGCAAACGAGCTGGGCTACAGCGAACTCGCCAACTTTGTGCACCGCAGCGCCCAGTCCTGGGACGCAACCCTGATCTTTATTGCCAGCCAGCTGATCTTCCTGTTTGAGCTGCGCTGCGCCTTTACCCTGATGCGCGGCAGTAACCGTGGACGCTGGGGCTATGTGGCGACCCAGGTGATTGTGCTGATCTACATGCTGTTTGCCTCGCTGGGTGGGATCTATCCGGAGATATTCAGTATTCATGGCGACAATAACGTCCAGATCATCCACCACACGCTGGCGCAGAAAATCCCCGATCTGCTGGTGCTGATGCTGCTGTTTCTGCCCGCCAGCAGCCGCGCATTTTTCGGAAAGCGGTGATAGAATCGCGCTCCGCCCGACCCGATCTTTAAGGCTTTACCATGCACTGCGCACTTTATGACGCTAACCGTTGCCGCTCCTGTCAGTGGCTGGAAAAACCCTATCCCACGCAGCTGAGCGACAAACAGGCAATCCTGGCGCAGCTACTGGCCGGGCAGCCGGTCGCGGCCTGGCTGCCGCCGGTGGCGTCCCCGCAGCAGGCGTTTCGCAATAAAGCCAAGATGGTGGTCAGCGGCAGCGTCGAGCGGCCGGTGCTGGGTCTGGTCCGGCCCGATGGCGAGGCCGTTGACCTCTGCGAATGTCCGCTCTATCCCGCCTCCTTTCAGCCACTTTTTGCGGCGCTGAAGCCGTTTATCGCCCGGGCCGGGCTGACACCCTATAACGTGGCACGCAGACGCGGCGAACTGAAGTTCCTGCTGATCACCGAAAGTCAGCAGGGGGGCGTGATGCTGCGCTTCGTTCTGCGTTCGGCCGCCAAACTGGACCAGCTGCGCGCCGCGCTGCCGTGGCTGCAGCAGCAGCTGCCACAGCTGACGGTGATCTCGGCCAATATTCAGCCGGTGCATATGGCGATTCTGGAAGGGGATGAGGAGATTGCGCTGACGCCCGCTCAGGCGCTGCCGGAGAACTTCAACGGCGTGCCGCTCTGGATCCGGCCGCAGAGCTTCTTTCAGACCAACCCGCAGGTGGCGAGCGCCCTCTATGCCACCGCGCGTGACTGGGTGCGGGCGCTGCCGGTCAGCAGCATGTGGGATCTCTTCTGCGGCGTGGGCGGTTTCGGTCTGCACTGTGCGACACCGGAGATGACGCTGACCGGTATTGAGATTAGCGCCGAGGCGATCAAATGCGCCCGGCGTTCCGCTGAGATGCTGGGGCTGGAAAAGGTGCAGTTTGCGGCGCTGGACTCCACAGCGTTTGCGACCACGCGTGATGCGGTGCCTGAGCTGGTGCTGGTGAATCCGCCTCGTCGCGGGATTGGTGAGGCGCTGTGTCACTATCTGAGCCAGATGGCCCCGGATTATCTGCTCTATTCGAGCTGCAATCCGCAGACGATGGCGCAGGACATTGCCCGGCTGGACGCCTATGAGATAACCAGGGTGCAGCTGTTCGATATGTTTCCGCATACCGCCCATTTTGAAGTGCTGACGCTGTTAACCCGCCGTCAGCACTGAGCCGGCCATGCGCCCGCATGGGGCGCGGCCTGACATTACTCCGGGAACCACTTCTGATTAAGCTGCTGCCAGCGACCGCTGGTTTTCAGCTCAGCCAGCGCCTGATTGAACTCATTAAGCAGCGCGGTGTTGCCTTTGCGCACGGCGATACCCAGGCCGGTGCCGAAATAGTCTGCATCGGTCACATGATCGCCGACTGTGGCAAGCTCCGGGTTGCTCTTCAGCCACTGATTCACGACTGCGCTGTCGCCAAATACGCCATCCAGCCGGCCACTCTTCATATCCAGAATCGCATTCTGATAGCTGTCATACGCCACGACTTTCACTTCAGGATGCTTATCCTGCAGGTACTTCTGGTGGGTAGTACCGTTCTCAACGCCGATACGCTTGCCTTTCAGGTCAGCGAAGCTGCTGAATTTATCTTTGGGGGCAATCACGATGGCGGAGTTCGCGTAATAGGGCTGGGTAAAATCGACCTGCTTGCTGCGCTCGGCGGTAATATCCATGCCGGAGATCACCGCGTCATAACGGCGGAACTTGAGTGACGGGATCAGGCTGTCGAAGGCGTTGTTGGTAAAGGAGCACTCCGCCTTCATCTGCTGACACAGGGCTTTGGCCAGATCGATGTCGAATCCCACCAGGTTATTCTCCTGGTCCAGCGATTCAAAAGGCGGATAGGTCGCTGAAGCGGCAAAGCGAATTTTTTCGGCGGCCTGGGCGCTGATAGCAAGGGAAACCAGTGCGGCGGCGATAATCCATTTTTTCATTTTATGAGTCCTGTGATGAGGTCAGCCAGAGAAGGCGATACCCTGCCATAAAATGAATTTCTATGCAATTGGTGTGATTTTTCAGGCGAAAAGGGCGGGGGATCCCGCCCGCCTGTCAGTGACGACGTTCAAACGCCAGGGCGCGCTTCTCGATCAGTCGCATCATCAGCGTCAGCAAGCCGTTAACGCAGAGATAGATCAGACCTGCTGCGGCATAGACCGTGATGTCATAGGTGCGGCCATAGAGCAGCTGACCGTGGCCCATGACTTCCATCAGTGTGATGGTGTAGGCCAGCGAGGTGCCCTTAAACACCAGCACCACCTCATTGGAGTAGGAGGAGAGGGCGCGTTTAAATGCATAGGGCAGCAGAATGCGCAGCGTATCTTTGCGGCTCATGCCGAGCGCCGCGCACGACTGCCACTGTCCGGCCGGAATGGCGCGCACGGCTCCGTAAAAGAGCTGCGTGGTGTAGGCGGCACTGTTGAGCGACAGTGCCAGCATGGCACAGAGCCACGGCTGCGACAGTAAGTGCCACAGCCACGGCACCTGCTGCAGCGAGGGGAATTGTCCCGGCCCGTAGTAGATCAGGAAGATCTGCACCAGCAGCGGCGTGCCGGTAAACAGCGTGATAAAGCCTTTGACCAGCGGCGAAAACAGCGGCGTTTTCAGGGACAGTACCACGGTGAAAAGCAGCGCAAGCAGCAGGGCGACGATCAGCGAGGCGGCTGTCAGCGTCAGACTGGTGTGCAGGCCTTTCAGGAGTTCGGGCAGATAGGCGAGCATCAGCTGTTCCCCCGTTCAAAGCGCGTCGTGCGCAGTTCGATGCGACGCAGCACCGCCTGGCTTAACAGGGTAATCACTAAATAGATCGCAGCGGCCACCAGAAACCAGGTAAAGGGCTCCTGGGTGCGGGTCGCGATACTTTTGGTCTGCAGCATCAGGTCATTCACGCTGATCAGCGACACCAGCGCGGTATCCTTGAGCAGCACCAGCCACTGATTGCCCAGACCGGGCAGGGCGTGACGCCACATCTGCGGCATAATCAGTCGCATAAAGATGGCCGACTTCTTCATGCCCAGCGCCTGACCCGACTCCCACTGTCCCACCGGCACCGCTTTCAGGGCACCGCGCAGGGTCTGCGAAGCATAGGCCGCATAGAGCATCGCCAGCGCAATCACACCGCACAGGAAGGGACTGACATCGAAGTTTTCGATCTGCATCTGAACCGGCAGCTGAAACAGCCCGAAGTTGAGCGTGAAGCCGTCGGAGAGCGTGAGCAGAAGCTGCGAGGCACCGAAATAGATAAACAGCACCACCAGGATTTCCGGCAGGCCGCGGATCAGCGTCACCAGTCCGGTGCCTGCCCACGCCAGCGGTTTCAGGCGCAGCGACTCCCAGCCAGCGAAAATCATCGCCAGCACCAGGCCAGCGATGAGAGCACAAACAGCAAGGCCGACGGTCATACCGGCGGCGCTTGCGAGGGTCATCATTTCATTCATCAGGAATTACTGCTGGAACCATTTGCTGTAGATGGTTTTGTAGGTTCCGTCGGCTTTGATCTTATCCAGCGCGCCATTGAATTTCGTCTGCAGATCGGTGTTACCGGTACGGACCGCAATACCCAGGCCGGTGCCAAAGTAGGCTTTATCCGTCACTTTGTCGCCAACGGCGGCCAGCGCAGGGTTCTTCTTCAGCCACTCGTTGACCACGGCGGTGTCACCAAATACCGCGTCGATACGGCCATTTTTCAGATCCAGCACCGCATTCTGATAGCTGTCGTAAGGAACGATGGTGATCTCGCTGTGTTTGTCCGTCAGGTATTTCTGATGCGTGGTGCCGTTCTGCACACCGACACGCTTGCCTTTCAGCGCGTCAACGCTGGCGACTTTGCCTTTCTGTGCCACAAACAGCGCCGAGTTGTCGTAATAAGGTTTAGTGAACAGCACCTGCTTTTCGCGATCCGGGGTGATATCCATGCCCGCCATCACCGCATCGAAGCGGCGGAATTTCAGGCTTGGGATCAGGCTGTCGAACGCCTGGTTGGTGAAGGTACAGGTGGCGTCGATCTCTTTACAGAGCGCATTGGCCAGATCGACATCAAAACCCTGAATCTTGTTGTCAGCGTCCACGAACTCAAAAGGAGGATAGGAGGCTTCGGTCGCAAAACGAATCGTCTGCGCCGCTGTGGCGCTCAGGCTGAAACCAGCAAGCAGTGCAGCAAGTACCATTTTTTTCATTTTTAGCATCCTGACTTAGTGCGAAAGATAGTGAGCAAACGCCTCGGTTTGCGGCTGTGTAAAACGGCTGGCATCGCCCTGTTCCACAATATGACCGTTCTCCATATAGACGACGCGGCTGGCCGTTTTGCGGGCCACTTCCACCTCATGGGTTACGATCACCTGGGTAATACGGGTCTGGGCCAGCTCGCGAATGATACTGACAATCTGTGCGGTAATTTCAGGGTCCAGCGCGGCGGTCGGCTCGTCGAACAGCAGCACCTGCGGCTCCATCATCAGTGCGCGGGCAATCGCCACACGCTGCTGCTGACCACCCGAGAGGTGCAGCGGAAAACGATCGCTGTAAGGGGTCAGACGCAGACGATCGAGCAGCTTGTCGGCGCGGGCGCGGGCCTCACCTTTACTGAGACCCAGGACCCGGCAGGGCGCTTCGATCAGGTTCTGCAGCACGGTGAGGTGCGGCCAGAGATTGTATTGCTGAAACACCATGCCGACATTCTGCCGCAGTTCGCGGATCGCGGCGTCAGAGGGTTTCTGGCTGAAATCAAACTGATTGCCGGCAATCTGCAACTGACCTGAACGGGGCTGCTCCAGCAGGTTAAGCACCCGTAACAGGGAGCTCTTCCCGGCACCGCTGGGACCCAGCAGCACAAGCGTTTCGCCTTGCGGACACTCAAGGTTGATGTCGAACAGCGCCTGATGAGCACCGTAGAAGCAGTTTATTGCGTTTAGTTGAATACTCATGCGCCAGATTTGAATAGCTATTAGTGTCGCGGATTTTAACGTCACCAGAATAGTTATGCAAATAAGGTGGGTTAAAATTTGTAAAACAGTCCTGAACACCTAAAGTTTAGCACAATATCGTGCGCTGTCTGACGCCATGGCGGGGCCGCCGACGGATGACAGACACAAAAAAAGCGCAGTGCCGGAGGGCAGCTGCGCTTTTCTGAGCGTCAGGCCGGAGATTATTTTTTCGCCTGCTCAAGCATCTGGCTCAGGCTGCCGCCGGTGGCGTGAGCAGGATTAGCCATATAGCGCACGTCATCCACGACCCAGCAACTGCCCTGGTGGATCATCAGCACTTCATCCTGCCACTTTTTACCGTCACGGCTCAGATCGACCCGCAACAGGATATTGCGCGCATCGCGGTTCGGGATCGTAGAGGCGTCAGCCACACTGGCCGCCGTCGGACCCTGTGACAGGCTGGAGAAGAGATCGCCGTTGCGCCACTGTGCGCCCACGGTGCCACTGCTGGCGGTCTGCAGCGAGTGGTAGAGCGCATCACTCAGGTAAGGGCGATATTTTGCCAGGGTGTTGCTGTCAGGCACCCCCTGGACAGGCTGCGCGATACGCAGATCGTAAAACTGCTGGGCCACCTGGTCAGGACCGCCTTCGATGCAGGGTGCGGTACGCGGGCCATTATCCTTTGTCACGGGCTCAACGGTCGTACAGGCGCTGAGCAGCAGCGCCGCTGGGATCAGGAGCGCAAACGCATTGTTTCTCATCTCGATTTCCTTATGGTTCTCTGGCAAGGTGCCCTTTTTAGCATAGAGTATAGTCGTGCTTTTTAGTCGAAAGAGCCCTGGTCCGGTTTTCAACGAGGAGAATAGGATGAAATTTTCAACAACCCCCACGCTGGAAGGTCACAGCATCAGCGAATATTGCGGTGTGGTCACCGGTGAAGCGATTCTGGGTGCCAATATCTTCCGCGATTTCTTTGCGGGCATCCGCGACGTGGTCGGTGGCCGTTCCGGTGCCTATGAGAAGGAGCTGCGCAAAGCGCGGGAGATCGCCTTTGAGGAGCTGGAGCAGCAGGCTAAATCGCTGGGCGCAAATGCGGTGGTCGGTATTGATATCGACTACGAAACGGTGGGCAAAGAGGGCAGCATGCTGATGGTCAGCGTTACCGGAACGGCGGTGATTATCCGTTGAAACGCGGCCTGCTGCTGATACTGGCGCTGCTGCTGGCAGGCTGCCACGCCGGAATGGAATCCCGTGAAGGCTACTGGGCCGATCAGCGTTATCCGGCCCAGGGGGCGCGGCCGCGGGTGAAAGTGATTGTGGTTCACTATACCGCTGAGGATTTCTCCTCATCGCTGGCAACTCTCACCGATCGTGAGGTCAGCGCCCACTATCTTATCCCGCGTAATCCGCCGCAGCGCGCCGGAAAAGGGATCATCTGGCAGCTGGTGCCGGAGCAGCAGCTCGCGTGGCACGCCGGTCCCAGCTTCTGGCGCGGGGCCACCCGCATCAATGACACCTCGATTGGCATTGAGCTGGTCAACCGGGGCTATCGCCGGACCCTGACGGGTCTGGAGTGGCAGCCCTTTACCGCTGCGCAGATCGCCGCGCTGGAGGCGCTGCTGCGCGACATTACGCAGCGCTACGGTATCGGGGCGGAAAACATTGTCGGCCACAGTGATATAGCGCCGCAGCGCAAGCAGGATCCGGGACCGCTGTTTCCCTGGCAGCAGCTGGCGCAGCACGGCATCGGTGCCTGGCCCGACGCCAGCCGGGTCGCCTTTTATCTGGCCGGGCAGGATCCGCATGCCGCGGTGCCGGCTGACGCCTTACTGGCGCGCCTGCAACGCTATGGCTATCCGGCTTCCGCCGGGATGAGCGCGCGTGAGGCGCAGAAGGTGATCGCCGCGTTTCAGATGCATTTCCGGCCTGCGGATTATCGCGGTCTGCCGGACGCAGAAACTGCTGCGATCGCCGCCGCGCTGCTGGAGAAGTTTGGCGCGGCGGAGTAGTGCGGTTAGCGCTGCTGCAGGAAAGCCTTCCAGTGGGCGACAACCTGCGTCAGCGCCGCCCGGTCCACATCCAGATGAGTGACCAGCCGGGTGCGGGTGCCGACACTGATTAACACGCCGTGCGCTTTCATCCAGTCACCCAGGGCGCTGACCTGATCTTCCGGCACCGCTACAAACAGCATGTTGGTCTGCTGATCGATGACGCTGACACCCAGCGCCTGTAACTGCTCGCCCAGCCAGGCGGCATTGTCATGATCCTCCTGCAGACGCGCCACATTGTGCCCGAACGCGTAGAGACCGGCGGCCGCCAGGATACCCGCCTGGCGCATGCCGCCACCGGTCATTTTGCGCCAGCGACGGGCGCGCTCAATCAGCGCCGTGTCGCCACACAGCAGGGAGCCAGCCGGTGTGCCGAGCCCCTTGGAGAGACAGATGGTCAGGGTGTCGCAGTAACGCGCGATCGCCGCCAGCGTAGTCTGCTGAGCGACCACCGCGTTGAAAATGCGCGCGCCATCAATATGCAGCGCCAGCTGATGCTGGCGGGTAAAAGCCCACGCCTGCTCCAGATAGGCCAGCGGCAGGACCTTGCCGTGATGGGTGTTCTCCAGGCTCAGCAGACGGGTGCGGGCAAAGTGAATATCGTCCGGCTTGATGGCAGCCGCCACCACGTCGAGCGGCAGTGTGCCATCCTCCGCGGCCAGCACAGGCTGTGGCTGAATGCTGCCCAGCACCGCCGCACCGCCCGCCTCATATTTGTAGTTGTGCGCCTGCTGGCCCACGATATATTCATCGCCCCGTTCGCAGTGACTCAGCAGCGCCACCAGGTTGGCCTGGGTGCCGGTCGGAAAAAACAGCGCGGCAGCTTTGCCGCTCAGCCGTGCCGCTTCCGCCTCCAGCGCATTCACGGTAGGGTCGTCACGATAGACGTCATCACCGGTTTCGGCAGACATCATGGCGCTTAACATGGCGGCGCTGGGCCGGGTCACGGTATCACTGCGTAAATCGATCACCTTATGCTCCTGAACGTGGCGGAAAAAAAAGGCGGGCCTCGCGCCCGCCCTGATGGCCTCTCTGTTTTACCGCAGCCAGTTGGTTTTCGCCAGTTCTACCACCTCGTCGCCACGGCCATTCATAATGGCGCGCAGCATATAGAGGCTGAAGCCTTTGGCCTGCTCCAGCTTGATCTGCGGCGGCATCGCCAGCTCCTCTTTGGCGGTGATGACATCCACCAGCACCGGGCCGTCATGGGCAAAGGCCTCTTCCAGCGCGCCGTTGAGATCCGACGCTTTTTCCACGCGGATCCCCCGGATGCCACAGGCCCTGGCGATAGCGGCGAAATCGGGATTACTTAGCTCCGTGCCGTCGGTCAGATAGCCGCCCGCCTTCATCTCCATCGCCACGAAGCCCAGCACGCTGTTGTTGAAGATCACGATCTTCACCGGCATGTTCAGCTGCGCCAGCGAGATAAAATCGCCCATCAGCATACTGAAGCCGCCGTCGCCGCACAGCGCGACGACCTGACGATCGCGATCGATCGACTGCGCCCCCAGCGCCTGCGGCATCGCATTCGCCATCGAGCCGTGGTTAAACGAACCCAGTAGGCGGCGTCTGCCGTTCATCTTCAGATAGCGCGCCGCCCAGACGGTCGGGGTGCCGACGTCGCAGGTAAAAATGGCGTCGTCGCTGGCGTAGTGGCTGATCTGCTGGGCCAGATATTGCGGATGGATCGCCTGCTTATCGTTGGGCTGCGCCAGCTCGTCCAGACTTTTACGCGCCTCGCCGTAGTGCTTCACCGCGCTGTCGAGATGGCGGCTGTCGCTTTTCGGCGTCAGCTGAGGGAGCAGCGCCTGCAGCGTGCTTTTCACATCGCCGACATAGGCCTGGTCGACGTGACAGTGCGACCCCAGGCTGCCAGGGTTGATGTCGATCTGGATAATCCGCGCCTTTTCCGGATAGAAGGCGCGATAGGGAAACTGGGTGCCCAGCAGCACCAGCGTGCTGGCGTTCATCATGGCGTGAAAGCCGGATGAGAAGCCGATCAGGCCGGTCATGCCCACATCATAGGGGTTGTCATATTCGATATGCTCTTTCCCGCGCAGCGCATGAACGATCGGTGCCTGCAGCGCCTCAGCCAGCGCGACCACTTCCTGATGCGCTCCGGCACAGCCACTGCCGCACAGGAGAGTAATCTCTGAGGCTTCGTTCAGCGTCTTGGCCAGCTGCGCCAGTTCGGCGGGCTGGGGCAGGACCTGCGGCAATTGCGGCGGATACCACTCCGCGCGGGCGCTTTCCGGCGCCAGCTGCAGGGCGATATCCCCTGGCAGTACCACCACAGAGACCCCGCGATTCAGGATCGCCTTTCGCATCGCGATACCCAGCACCTGCGGTAGCTGCTCCGGGTTCGACACCAGTTCACAGTAGTGGCTGCACTCACGGAACAGCTCCTGAGGATGCGTTTCCTGGAAATAGCCGCTGCCGATCTCGCTGGAGGGGATGTGTGCCGCGATCGCCAGGACCGGCACGCGATTGCGGTGGCAGTCGAACAAACCGTTGATCAGATGCAGGTTACCCGGCCCGCAGGAGCCGGCACAGACCGCCAGTTCTCCGCTGATATGCGCTTCCGCACCGGCCGCAAAGGCGGCGACCTCTTCATGACGTGTAGGCATCCATTCGATGGTGCCCATGCGATTCAGGCTGTCGCTCAGGCCGTTCAGGGAGTCCCCGGTGACGCCCCAGATGCGTTTTACACCTGCGCTTTCCAGCGTTTTAGCGACCAGTGCCGCTACGGTTTGTTTCATGCGCTTCTCCTTTATCGAGCCGTCCGGCAACGTGACGTGACCAGAACTGAAAAAAGAAGCGTAGACGACACGGCAGAAAAGCAGGCGTGAAAAAATGCGCTGGCAGGGCTGGCCGGATAACCGCAGGCGCTACTGGCAATCAGCCGCCGGACGCCAGAAGAAAGCGGAGCGGCTGATCCCGACCGCCCGATGACGCCCCCGGGTTTAAGGAGCGTCCGTAGCGGGGCTGGCTTGCGGTCAGGCGGAGAAGAGAGCGATAAGAATCGGCGCCAGCAGGCTCATCACAAAGCCATGCACGATGGCGGCCGGGACAATCTCATTGCCGCCCGCCCGCTGCAGCACCGGCAGGGTAAAGTCCATGGAGGTGGCACCGCACAGGCCCAGCGCGCTGGAGCGATGACGGCCAATCAGCGCCGGAATCAGCATGATCGCCACCAGCTCCCGAATCAGATCGTTAAAGAAAGCGGCGCTGCCGGTGACCGGGCCAAAGGCTTCGGTCATCAGGATCCCGGAGAGCGAGTACCAGCCAAAGCCGCTGGATAAGGCCAGCCCGGTTTTCACCGGCATCCCCAGTAGCAGCGCCGCGATCACGCCGCCGATAAGCGCACTGACCAGCACCACGCTGGCCACCAGCATACCGCGGCGATTGAGGATAATCTGGCGCAGCGTCATGCCGCTGCCGCGCAGCTGAATGCCCACCAGGAACAGCAGGAAAATCAGCGCATATTCGCTGGCCGTTGCGGCGTGATGCAGGAGGGGCCACTGGGTCAGGCCAAGCAGAAAACCGATGACCACGACGCCGCAGAGTTTCAGGGAGTCCAGCGCCATATTGAGCCGCGAGGGCAGCTTCTCCTGTCGGTGAAGATGCTGCCAGGGGACAAACTTTTCCAGACCGCGCAGCGCCAGCAGGTTGCAAAGCAGAATGCAGAAGGCCGCCACCAGCGCGGTGTGAAAGATCGCCAGCAGATTGCTGCCGAGGTTATCGAGAAACGCCAGGCTGATGCCCATAAAGAACAGGATGACATAGACCATCCAGCCCAGCAGCTGATTGACGCGGCGCAGCATCGCCGTCTGACGGAAGGGTAACAGCCAGCCCGCGATCAGGGGCAGCAGAATAATCAGAAGTCCGGAATACATAGCAGAAGCCATCCGTGGAGGAAAGAGGCCACACGCTAGCGAAAAAGCGTAACGGAGTAAACCCCGTTACTGCTTGACCGGCTGGCTGACGGCAACCATGCTCTTTATAACCGGAGGAAGGACGCCTATGATTCTGGAACATATCGACATTCGCGGTTTCCGCGGCATCAATAAGCTCTCACTGCCCCTGACCCGGACCAACCTGCTGATTGGTGAAAACGCCTGGGGGAAATCCAGCCTGCTGGATGCCCTGAGCCTGCTGCTTTCGCCCCATGAACCGGCCTACATCTTTACTCAGGGCGACTTTCACTTCACACCGGGCGACGTCACCGACGCCATGCGCCGCCTGTCGGTGGTGTTTCACTACCGGGACGATGGCCGCGATCCCGACGCGATCTTCTCCCCCTTCTGGCAGCAGGATGCGCAGGGCCAGCGCTGGCTCTGTTACAGCGTCAGTGCGACCTGGCGGGAGAGCGGCATCGAATCCCGTCGCCGTTTCGTGGACGTGAAGGGTCAGCGCTTACCGGAGCAGAACTGCGCGGCGGCGATTGCGCTGTTGCTGAAGCGCTATCCGGTGCTGCGTCTGCGCGACGCCCGCTTCAGTAAACGGACGCGGAATCGTGCGCCTGTCACCGCCGCCCATCCCGAGTTGCTGGCGGGCATGGAGCGTCTGGCGCGTGACCTGGAGCGCCATCCGCAACAGCTCAGCGATGAGGTGCTGCGGCAGGGGCTGAAAACCATGCAGCAGCTGATGCAGCACTACTTTCTGGTGCAGTCGCCGGAGGCCGTTAACGCGCCGCGCGACCGGGAATCGCACACGCGCGATGGCATGCACGGCTGGCGGGCGCTGGATCATCTGAATCAGCTGATTGCCGGCACCGATTCCCGCAGCCGTCAGCTGATCCTGCTGCAGATGTTTACCCTGTTGATAGCGGCGCGGGGAGAGGTGCCGCTGGCCGCCGATGCCCGGCCGCTGCTGCTGATTGAAGATCCGGAAACCCGGCTGCATCCGATTATGCTGTCAGTGGCCTGGAACCTGCTGAGGCTGTTACCCCTGCAGAAAATCGCCACTACCAATTCCGCCGAACTGCTGTCGCAGGTGCCGGTGGAGCACGTCTGCCGGCTGGTGCGCGGTCCGTCGCGCGTCGCGGCCTGGCGCATCGGCCCGGAAGGGCTGAGTGCAGAGGAGAGCCGTCGCATCGGTTTTCATATCCGGGTGAACCGGCCAGCCGCGCTTTTTGCCCGCTGCTGGTTGCTGGTCGAGGGCGAAACCGAGGTCTGGATCATGCATGAGCTGGCACAGCAGTGCGGCTACAACTTCGCCGCTGAAGGGGTGAAAGTGATCGAGTTTGCGCAGTCGGGCCTGAAGCCGCTGCTGAAATTTGCCCGGCGAATGGGCATAGCCTGGCATGTCCTGACGGATGGCGATCAGGCGGGTAATAAGTATGCCAGCACGGCGCGTGCGCAGCTGCAGCCCGGTGAGCCCGAACCCCGCTTTCTCACACAACTGCCCGCCCTGGATATGGAGAACTTTCTTTATCACCAGGGGTTTCAGGCTGTCTATCATCAGATGGCGCACCTGCCGTTAAACGTTCCGATGAGTTCCCGGCGTATTATTACTAAAGCTATCCATCGCAGTTCGAAGCCAGAACTGGCGATCGCCGTCGCCAGCGCCGCCGCAGAACGGGGCTCGCAGGCTATTCCGGCGCTGCTGCGGCAGATGTTTGAACGGGTCGTGGGGCTGGCGCAGGGGCAGGCAGACTAATGTCTGGTGCACAGGAAAATGCCAGCGGCACTGGCTGGCATTTGTGGATCGGGTTCAGCGACGGGCGGCGGTCAGGCGACGGCCTGTGCCTCAACCGGGACGATGAGGCTGGCGTGATTGCCTTTCGGGCCTTCATGCACATCGAACTGAACCTGCTGGCCTGCCTTCAGCGTTCGGTAGCCCTCCATCTGAATGGTGGAGTAGTGCGCAAAAATATCTTCGCCACCGCCGACCGGACAGATAAAGCCAAAGCCTTTGGAATTGTTGAACCATTTAACTGTGCCCGTTTCCATGCTTTTACTTCCCTCGCAAGACATTTTATAAGTAGGTGAGGTCTTTAGCGCTGTGAGTCGCATTTGATTAAAACTCAATCAGCCTGTGCAGGTAGAATGTAGAGTAAGCGCCGCTGGCGTCAAGCAAACCACCGGGCCAGGTGGGGAAAAATTCATCAAAATTTGAGGCAGTTAACGCTATTACGAATTTTGTGATGCAGGTCGCGCAGGGAAATTTCTGAATAAATTTTCAGCAGCGATCTGCCGCTTGACAGGCATGTTAAACTTGCAACATGAAGCCTCAGAAAGGCTAAAGCACAATCTCAACGGAACACTATGGCAAACACAAACGACTGGCTTAACTTTGAACATCTGGCCGAAGATAAAGTACGCGAAGGATTAAAGCCACCTTCAATGTATAAAGTCATTCTGAATAATGACGATTATACACCTATGGAATTTGTTATTGACGTTGTACAAAAGTTCTTTTCTTATGATGTTGAACGTGCAACGCAACTGATGTTGAAAGTTCACTATCACGGCAAAGCGATCTGTGGTGTATTTACTGCAGAAGTCGCGGAAACAAAAGCGGCCCAGGTGAACAACTATGCGCGGGAAAACCATCATCCGTTGCTGTGTACGCTGGAAAAAGCCTGAACCCGTCTCCATATAGGAAGCTGGTAAGGGCGATAATTGGGGGAGGTGCCTAATGCTCAATCAAGAACTGGAACTCAGTTTAAATATGGCTTTCGCCAGAGCGCGTGAGCACCGTCATGAGTTTATGACCGTCGAGCATCTGTTACTGGCGTTGCTCAGTAACCCGTCGGCCAGAGAGGCACTGGAAGCCTGTACGGTGGACATGGTGGCTCTGCGGCAGGAACTCGAAGCCTTCATCGAACAGACCACACCGGTGCTGCCCGCCAGCGAAGAGGAGCGCGATACCCAACCCACGCTCAGCTTCCAGCGCGTCCTGCAGCGTGCGGTTTTCCATGTCCAGTCATCCGGTCGCAGCGAAGTGTCCGGGGCAAACGTGCTGGTCGCCATCTTCAGCGAGCAGGAGTCGCAAGCGGCTTATCTGTTACGCAAACATGAAGTGAGCCGCCTTGATGTGGTGAACTTTATCTCTCACGGTACACGCAAAGATGAACCGGGCCAGGCGCCAGGCGCTGAAAATCCGGTTAACGAAGAGCAAGCAGGCGGGGAGGAGCGTATGGAAAACTTCACCACCAATCTTAATCAGCTTGCTCGCGTCGGTGGGATCGATCCACTGATTGGTCGCGATAAAGAGCTGGAACGTACCATTCAGGTCCTGTGCCGTCGTCGTAAAAATAACCCCCTGCTGGTAGGCGAATCGGGTGTGGGTAAAACCGCTATCGCAGAGGGTCTCGCCTGGCGTATCGAGCAGGGCGACGTTCCGGAAGTGATGAAAGAGTGCACCATCTACTCGCTGGATATTGGTTCCCTGCTGGCGGGCACCAAGTACCGTGGTGACTTTGAAAAACGTTTCAAAGCGCTGCTGAAGCAGCTGGAGCAGGACGAGCACAGCATCCTGTTTATCGATGAGATCCATACTATCATCGGTGCGGGTGCGGCATCAGGCGGCCAGGTCGATGCGGCTAACCTGATCAAACCGCTGCTCTCGTCGGGCAAGATCCGGGTAATGGGCTCCACCACCTATCAGGAGTTCAGCAACATCTTCGAAAAAGATCGTGCGCTGGCCCGTCGTTTCCAGAAGATCGACATCACGGAACCTTCTGTCGAAGAGACCGTGCAGATCCTGAACGGCCTGAAAACCAAGTACGAAGCGCATCACGATGTGCGTTATACCGCGAAAGCGGTGCGCGCCGCCGTGGAGCTGGCGGTGAAGTATATCAACGATCGTCATCTGCCCGACAAGGCGATTGACGTGATTGATGAGGCGGGTGCCCGTGCGCGCCTGATGCCAGCCAGCAAGCGTAAGAAAACCATCAACGTCTCTGACATTGAAACGGTCGTGGCGCGTATTGCCCGTATTCCGGAGCAGAGCGTGTCGGCAACCGACCGCGATACGCTGAAAAATCTGGGCGAGCGCCTGAAAATGCTGGTGTTTGGCCAGGACAACGCTATCGAGGCGCTGACCGAAGCGATCAAGATGAGCCGCGCCGGTCTGGGTCAGGATCGCAAGCCGGTCGGTTCCTTCCTGTTCGCCGGTCCGACCGGTGTGGGTAAAACGGAAGTCACCGTGCAGCTGGCGAAAGCACTGGGCATTGAGCTGCTGCGTTTCGACATGTCCGAGTACATGGAGCGTCACACCGTCAGCCGCCTGATCGGTGCGCCTCCGGGCTACGTCGGTTTTGATCAGGGCGGTCTGCTGACCGATGCCGTGATTAAGCATCCGCACGCGGTCGTGCTGCTGGATGAGATCGAGAAAGCGCATCCGGATGTCTTTAACCTGCTGCTGCAGGTGATGGATAACGGTATGCTGACCGATAACAACGGTCGCAAAGCGGACTTCCGTAACGTGGTGCTGGTCATGACCACCAACGCCGGTGTGCGCGAGACCGAACGTAAATCGATCGGCCTGATTCATCAGGACAACAGCAGCGACGCGATGGAAGAGATCAAAAAGATCTTTACGCCAGAGTTCCGCAACCGTCTCGACAACATCATCTGGTTCAGTCACCTGTCACCAGAGGTGATCCATCAGGTGGTCGACAAGTTTATTGTCGAACTGCAGGCGCAGCTGGATGCGAAAGGCGTGTCGCTGGAAGTCAGCGATGAAGCGCGCGACTGGCTGGCTGAGAAGGGCTATGACAAAGCGATGGGCGCCCGTCCGATGGCACGCACCGTTCAGGACAGCCTGAAAAAACCGTTAGCCAACGAACTGCTGTTTGGTTCACTGGTGGATGGTGGCTCAGTGTCAGTGGCGCTGGATCGTGAGAAGGGTGAACTGACCTATCACTTCCTGAGCGCAGAAAAACGTAAAACGGAAGGCACTGTGCACTAAGCCCCGCTGCAGAGATGAAAAAGGCCGGATGATTATCCGGCCTTTTTTTCGCTGCTTAACGCAAAGCGATGAGATTAATGCAAATTAGCGACTACGGAAGACAATGCGGCCTTTGCTCAGGTCGTACGGGGTCAGCTCAACGGTCACTTTGTCACCCGTCAGGATGCGGATGTAGTTTTTGCGCATTTTACCGGAGATGTGAGCAGTAACCACGTGTCCGTTCTCAAGTTCTACGCGGAACATGGTGTTAGGTAACGTATCCAGTACGGTACCTTGCATTTCAATATTGTCTTCTTTGGCCATCGAATCCTCTGGGTGTACTACCTTTCAGTTGAACCGGCAAGATAATGCCCAATCCAACGATTTATGTAAAGAACCGTCGGCGATTTTGCCAACGCTTTGCTGGGGTGCACGCCAGGGCGCGCATCCGGTAAAATTAGGGTGTTTATGTGACGTCTGCAGGGGATTAGCGGGCTAAGAATCTGTATCAACCGTTACACGCGCACGATTGAAAACAGTTCCGAGAGTGCGTTGAGATTCCCAGCCTGGCAATTCCGGCTCAGGAATGCGAAGCGCGGACGACATACCAAACTTGACCATTATACCACTTAACCGCCTTTATGTGTGCAAAACATCTCGACACGGCTAAAAAAGGGTTTGTGTCTGCCAGCAGCCTTCGCTGACCGGCTGGCTCGCAAGGCGTTGTACATACTGCAGATAGTCAGCCCGCGGGATCTCCTGTGCGCCCAGCGAGGCCGTATGAGGATTGAGCACCTGGCAGTCGATCAGCTGTCCCTGGTGTCGGATAAAATGCTGACAAAAGACCCAGAGTGCGGTTTTAGAAGCATTCTGCTGACGGCTGAACATCGATTCGCCGCAGAAGATTTGTCCCAGCGCAAGGCCATACAGGCCGCCGACCAGCTGCTGCTCATCCCAGACCTCGATGGAGTGTGCGTGGCCCAGTTCATAGAGTCGTAACCAGGCGCGTTTCATCTCAAAGGTAATCCAGGTGCCTTCATCGCGACCGCTGGCACAGCCCTCAATCACGGCGGCAAACGACTGATTCATGGTGACGCGATAGGGTGATCGGCTGTGAAACCGTTTCATGCTGCGGCTGAGATGAAACTGATCAGGCAGCAGCACCGCGCGGGGATCGGGTGACCACCAGAGAATTGGATCGCCGGACGAAAACCAAGGAAAGATGCCGTGCTGATAGGCGTTAAGTAACCGGGCAGGGGAGAGATCGCCCCCCATAGCCAGCAGACCATTCGGCTCGCGCAGGGCCATTTCAGGAGGGGGGAAGTGCAGAGATTCCCGTGACAGTTGAACCAGTCTCATTGCGTTATGTTACCCATCAGCGTTTCGCTATGACTATAACGCAATACGCTGCCGGAAACGCCAGTAGCGACCTGCTTTTGAGATTAATTCGGCATGGCTGCCCTGTTCGATAATTTCGCCATTATCCATCACGCAGATACGATCCATCTGTTCCAGACCGCTGAGCCGATGGGAAACCATTACCACAGTCTTACCTGCCGTTAACTGCTGCAGAAGCGCGAGGATGTGCTGCTCGGTAGTAGCATCCAGGCCTTCGGTCGGTTCATCCAGCAGCCAGAGATCGCCATCATGCAGCAGCGCGCGTGCCAGCGCGAGACGACGCAGTTCGCCGCCGGAAAGCGGGCGACCGCCTTCGCCCATCCAGGCGTTCAGCCCTTCCGGGGTCTCATGCAGACGCTGCAGGCCGACATCATTCAGGGCGCGGATAAGCCGGTCGTCGCTGGCGTCCGGGCAGGCCAGCAGGAGGTTATCGCGCAGGCTCTGACTGAAAAGGTGAACCCGCTGCGTGACCACGCTGATACGCTGACGCAGTTCAGACTCTGACCAGGTTGCAACGGGCCGATCGTTAAGGCTGATTACGCCGTGCTGACTCTCCCAGCCACGGGTTAACAGCGCCAGCAGCGTAGATTTCCCGCATCCGGTCGGCCCCAGAAGCGCAATGCGTTCGCCTGCACCCACCTCAAGGCTACAGCGGTTCAGCACCTTCTCCGGACGGCCGGGGTAGCTGAAGTCAACCTGGTCGATGTGGACGGTCAGGCTGCCGGGCCCGGCCGTTGAGTCTGCCGGAAAAGCGATCGTGGGGGGCTGATCGATCACCTCACTGACCCGCTGCGCGGCCGCGATCACCTGCGACATCGGCAAAAACGCCCCGGCGATCGGGGCCAGTGCTTCGAAGGCTGCCAGCGAACAAAACACCACCAGCGCAATCAGCGAACCGGGTAGCTGCTGGTCGCTGATGGTCGCGGCGCTGAGCCAGAGCAGCAGAGTGACCGTCACGCCGCTGATCAGCAGCAGCAAACTCTGTGCCGCCGCCTGCAGATGCTGTTGCTGGCGCTGAGCCTGCTGCCAGCGCTGTTCATCCTCATCGAGCTGCTGACGCCACGGCTGCGAAGCGCCATACAGCGTCAGTTCCGCCTGCGCCGACAGCCACTGCGTCAGCTGTAAACGCCAGCGGGCGCGGCCACGGGCAATTGCCGTGCCGGCAGGTGAGCCGAAGTGATAAAACAGCGCGGGCATCAGCACCAGGGTGGCGAGCATGATCCCGCCCAGCGTCAGTGCCAGCGGAACAGCGATCAGGCTCAGCCCGAGCGTCACCACCACAATCACCACAAAGGCGCCCGTCAGCGGCGAGATGACACGCAGATAGAGATGATCCAGCGTATCGACATCGGCCACAAAGCGGTTAAGCAGATCGGCCTGGCGGAACAGCGACAGCTGGCCCGGCGAGAGCGCCATCAGACGACCGAACGTATGAACACGCAGATGCTGCAGAACCCGGAATGTCGCGTCGTGGCTGACCAGGCGTTCGGCATAGCGTGCGGCCGTGCGAATGATCGCGGCTCCGCGTACGCCCGCCGCAGGCAGCATATAGTTAAAGGTATAGAGTCCGGCAACGCCCGCCACGGATGAGGCGGCAAGAAACCAGCCGGAAAGGGTCAGCAGGCTGATGCTGGCCAGCAGGGTCACCATCGCCAGCACGATACCCAGCGCCAGGCGGAACGGGTGGCGCTGCCAGAGACGAAGAAAAGGACGCAGGGCGGACATCACTGGAGCTCCTGTTGACGATGCTTCAGCATCTCGCTGAAGGCACCCGGCTGTTGCGAGAGTTGCTGCCAGCTTCCCTGCTGCACCAGTTTACCTGCTTCCATGACCCAGAGGGTCTGCCCGTGGCTCAGCGTGTCGATCTGATGGGTAATCATCAGCGTGGTCTGACGGGCTGCGGCCTGGTTCAGCGCCATCATCACATGACGTTCACTCAGCGCATCCAGGCTGGCGGCAGGTTCATCCAGCAGTAAAAGATGGGCGGACTTATAGAGTGCGCGCGCAACCGCGATGCGCTGCGCCTGGCCCACAGAGAGCTGATGGCTCCCTTCGCCTGGCGGCGTGTCGATGCCCTGCGGGAGACGGGGCAGAAACTCGGTAATGCCGCATGATTCAAGCAGTGCGTCAAAACGGTCGGGCTCACAGGCGGCACCCATCAGAATGTTGTCGCGCAGGGTGGCGGCCGGTAACTGAGGATTCTGCCCCACCCAGCTAAGCTGCTGATGCCAGTCCGTTCGCCGTATTTCACGCAGTTCCGTGCCATTGACCCTCAGGGATCCCTGATAGGGCAGGAAACCCAGCAGGGCGTTCATCAGGGCGGTTTTACCGGCCCCGCTCTGGCCAACCAGCGCAATCTGTTCATACGGGGCGATGGAGAAGGTGAGGGGACCACACAGCAGCTGGCCATCGGGGGCGCAGACGCGCAGATCCGTGGCGATCACCGAGACAGCGTCACTGGCGGAAAAGGGCTGCTGGCCCTCCTGCGGGGCGGCGTCGGGTGTGGCCTGCATAAAAGCTTCAAGCGCATCGGCACCGCCGACCGCCTGCGCTTTAGCATGATAGAACGTGCCAAGATCGCGCAACGGCTGGAAAAACTCCGGGGCGAGGATCAGTACCAGAAAACCGGCGAACAGAGTGACGCCCTGGCCGTAATCGCCGAAATGGAGTTCGCCCAGATAGGAGAAGCCAAAGTAGACGGCCACCACCGCAATCGCTAACGAGGCAAAGAACTCCAGCACCGCAGAGGAGAGAAAGGCGAGGCGCAGCACCTCCATCGTCCGCTGACGAAAATCGGTGGTCGCCGTGGCAACGGCCGCCTGCTCGGCTGCGCCGCGATTAAAGAGCCGCAGCGTTTCGCGGCCGCGCAGGCGATCGAGAAAGTTTCCGCTCAGCCGGGCCAGCACCAGGAAGTTGCGGCGGTTCGCCTCGGCTGCGCCCATTCCCACCAGCGCCATGAAGAGCGGAATCAGCGGCGCGGTAACAAACAGGATCAGACCGGCTGTCCAGTTCAGCGGAAAAACAGTCAGAAGAATGCAGCAGGGGATCAGCGCCGCCAGGGTCATCTGCGGCAGATAACGCGCGTAGTACTCCTGCATCTCTTCAATCTGCTCCAGCAGCAGCGTTGCCCAGCTTCCGGCGGGTTTTCCCTGAATCCATGCCGGGCCCAGCTCAGTCAGCCGATCCAGTACCTGCTGGCGTAACGCCTGGCGGATGGCCTGTCCGGCCCGGAATCCGGTCAGTTCGCGGGCATAGTTGATCAGGGCGCGCAGCACAAAGCAGAGCAGCAGCAGCAGGATGCTGAACGTCAGGGTTTCGCGCGGTTGCCCGTCGATAATCAGGGCCTGCAGCAGCGAGGCCAGCAGGGCCGACTGGGCGATAATCAGCAGGGCTCCTGCCATGCCCAGCAGCGTATTAAGCCGCAACCAGCGACCGGCGAAACGACGTTGCTGACGAAGCCAGCGGGTAAGATGCTGCTGCCGCGATTTGTCCATGCAAGACCATGATAAATGTCGATGAGGGGGAAAACAGCAAGCGCGTCTCGCGCGCTTCAGAGGCAAGAATCTAGCATGAGGGCAATAAAAAAGGCGACTGAAAAACCGTCGCCTGGAACATTTGAGATCAGAGAGTTAACAACTTACTGATCGTTTTTAACCAGTCCGTCAAGAAAACGCTCAGCGTCTAACGCAGCCATACAGCCAGTGCCCGCTGACGTGATCGCCTGGCGATAAATATGGTCCATTACATCGCCTGCCGCAAAGACGCCGGGGATGCTGGTCTGGGTGGCATTGCCGTGCAGACCTGACTGTACTTTGATGTAACCGTTCTCCAGCGCCAGCTGGCCCTCAAAGATGGCCGTGTTCGGGCTGTGTCCGATAGCGACAAAGAGACCAGCTACTTCCAGTGCTTCCGTCTCATCGCTGTTCTGGGTAGAACGCAGCGTCAGGCCGGTTACACCCATCTGATCGCCGGTTACCTCTTCCAGCGTGCGATGGGTGTGCAGCACGATATTGCCGTTACGCACTTTTTCCATCAGACGGTCGATCAGGATCTTCTCGGCGCGGAAGCTGTCGCGACGGTGAATCAGATGCACTTCAGCGGCGATGTTCGCCAGATAAAGGGCCTCTTCAACCGCCGTGTTACCCCCACCGATGACCGCCACTTTCTGATTGCGGTAGAAGAAACCGTCACAGGTTGCACAGGCGGAGACGCCTTTGCCTTTGAACGCCTCTTCAGAAGGCAGGCCCAGATAGCGCGCTGACGCACCGGTCGCGATGATCAGGGCGTCTGCGGTGTACTCGCCGCTGTCGCCCGTCAGGCGGAACGGACGGTTCTGCAGATCCACGGTGTGGATATGATCAAAAATGATCTCAGTATTAAATTTTTCGGCATGCTCGTGCATACGCTCCATCAGCGATGGACCTGTCAGATCGTGCGGGTCGCCCGGCCAGTTTTCCACCTCAGTGGTGGTGGTCAGCTGTCCGCCTTTCTCCAGACCCGTGATCAAGACCGGATTCAGGTTGGCGCGTGCAGCATAAACGGCTGCGGTATAACCCGCTGGGCCGGAGCCCAGAATGAGTAACTTACTGTGTTTGGCCGTACTCATGCGTTCCTCAGTTTCATTCGGCTGACATAGCCTGCGATTGTAGGGAATATCCGGCGGCAATGACAAGGCTTAGCCAATTTTGTTAACGATAGCTGCAAACGGCGTAGACGATGAGTGACCTTTTTGCCTGGCCAATGCGCCAATAGGGGGCAAAACTCGGGTTAAAGCGGTGCAGGAGTGGAAAAATACTCATTTAAAAACAGATACCCAGCGGTCTGTCTGGCATCTTGTCCTGAATTTGGTGATTTTACTTTGACAATCGCCTGCGCATTTGCGAAAACATTATCAGAAGTGAATAACATTTATCGGCACAAAACAGGTTTTCCTCGCCTGTTTTGCACGTAACGCCGGATAAAAGCAGCCTGATATGGATAATGACGCATGATGTGGACAGACAACATGCGTCATATCGATAGGTCTCACCACACAGGTTCTGTTAGCTCACTTCAGAAATGCCCCGAACAATGAGCGTTTTCAGGGCGTGGCAGGTAAAGGGAAGGAATTAAGAGAGACAATAATAATGGTAGACAATAAGAAACGCCCCGGGAAAGACCTCGACAGAATTGACAGGAACATTCTGAACGAACTTCAGAAAGATGGTCGCATTTCAAACGTAGAGCTTTCCAAACGCGTAGGCTTATCGCCTACGCCATGCCTTGAGCGCGTGCGCCGCCTCGAACGTCAGGGATTTATTCTTGGCTATACTGCGCAGTTGAACCCGCACTATCTGGATGCCTCTCTGCTGGTATTCGTTGAGATTACTCTGAATCGTGGCGCGCCGGATGTGTTTGAACAATTTAACGCCGCTGTGCAAAAACTTGAGGAAACTCAAGAGTGTCACCTCGTTTCTGGTGATTTCGACTACCTGCTGAAAACGCGCGTACCTGATATGTCTGCCTATCGTAAGCTGCTGGGTGAAACCCTGCTGCGCCTGCCGGGCGTAAACGACACGCGAACCTATGTGGTGATGGAAGAGGTCAAACAGAGCAATCGGCTGGTGATCAAAACCCGCTGATGCGGCGCAGGTGCAAAACCTGCGAGATTTCGGTACACTCCTGTGAATTCATACAGGATCAGCGTCGGGCTTGCCCGACGCTGTTGCTTCTTACTTTACAGGCACCTGGAGAGTCCTCTTGAGCCAGGAATATACAGAAGATAAAGACGTTTCGTTACAGTCGCTGAGCAGTGGACGCCGTCTGCTGGAAGCGATGCTCATTCTGGTGGCGCTGTTTGCCATCTACCTGATGGTTTCTCTGGTCAGTTTTAATCCTTCCGACCCGAGCTGGTCGCAGACGGCCTGGCATGAACCCATTCACAATCTCGGCGGCAGCCCCGGTGCCTGGCTGGCCGACACCTTACTCTTCATCTTTGGTGTGATGGCGTATGCCATTCCGCCCGTTATCCTGGGGCTGTGCTGGATTGCTTTCCGGCAGCGCGATAACCAGGACTATTTCGACTACTTTGCGGTCGGACTTCGCTTAATTGGAGTGCTTGCGCTGGTGGTGACAACCTGTGGTATGGCGGCGCTGAATGCCGATGATATCTGGTACTTCGCCTCCGGCGGCGTGATTGGCAGTCTGGTCAGTAATGCCATCGCCCCGTGGTTCAGCCCGGCGGGCGGCACGCTGATGCTGCTCTGCGTCTGGGCGGCGGGCATCACGCTCTATACCGGCTGGTCATGGCTTACCATTGCCGAGCGGATTGGTGGCGTGGTGATGGGCGTACTGACGTTTGCCAGTAACCGCTCACGTCACGATGAGCCGTGGCAGGAAGAGGATGACGAGCGCGATACGCGTGAATATGCCGATCTGCCTGAGATGAGCGGGGCGGATCAGGACGACGATGTCCTGCTCTCTGCGCCGCGCGCGGCGTCACAGCCCGATCCGCTGCTGGCGAAAGCCGCCGCAGCAACCAGCGCCGCCGTCGCAGCGACCACCGAAGCGGCTGGCGTCGCACCTGCCGTCGCCGCTCCGGCTGCTGCGGGCACACCTGCGCCTGCGGCTGTGGATACCGCGCCAGCGCCGGTTGCGGCAACCACACCAGCCCCGGTTGCCCCTGCTGCCGCTATTCCTGCCTCGCAGCCTGTGACTGCCGCCGGGCAGAGTGCGCCTGCGTCTTACAGTGCTCCAGCGGCTGCACCGAGCGCACCCGAACCTTACACTGCGCCAGTGGCTGCGGAAGCACCCGAACCTTACCGCGCGCCGTCAGCAGCGCAGACTGCATCTGCTCCGGCAACCTCTCCGCCGCTTTATCATTTCGAAATGCCGGACGAGGCACCCGCCGCGCCAGCGTTCAGTGCTTATGACGATGATGAGCCCCGGATGGGCAACTGGCGGGATGCGACTGCGGTCCCTGCCGCCGCGACCGCAACAGCGGCCGCAGCCGCAGCCGCATCGGCCACACGAACTGCGCCTGTGTTTGACTTAGCCCCTGAAACCCCGGTTAATCCGCAGGTTAAACAGGGCATCGGTCCAGCATTACCACGCCCTAACCCGGTCAAACTGCCTACCCGCCGCGAACTGGCTTCGTACGGTATCAAGCTGCCGTCTCAGCGCATGGCAGAAGAGAAAGCCCGGGCGGAAGAGCGTGAATCAGCACCGGCAGAGAGTCAGACTTCGGTTGCTGAGGCTGAAGAGGCGCAGCAGCAGGCTGAACTGCGCCAGGCCTTCCAGTCTGAACAGCAGCAGCGTTACGGCACCAGCTGGCAGCAGGATGAGGAAGAGGAGCAGGATGCACAGCAGCAGGATGCGCTGGCGCGTCAGTTTGCTGAGCAGCAACAGCAGCGCTATCAGCCTGACGTGAAGAAAGAGCCGGTACTCAATATCGATACCGCCTCTGCGTTTGATTTTTCACCGATGAAAGATCTGGTGGATGATGGCCCGACCGAACCGCTGTTTACAATCGCGGCGACACCGGAACCGGAAGCGCCAGCGGTTTCACATGAGCCCTGGCAGCAGGTGAGCGAGGTTGCAGAACCTCAGGCTGCGGCTCAGGTGCCTGCGCCGACCCGTTTAGCCCCTGCGGAGCCCGCTTACAGTGCCCCGGCTGAACCCGCTTACCGGGCACCGGTCGCGCCCGCTGCAGCGGACTATACGACGCCTGCGTCTTCGTCTGCGTATGGTGCACCTGCCGCGCCTGCGGCACCGGCATACCCGTCACCGGCTTATGGCACGCCAGCCGCGCCTGAACCTGTTGAAGAAGCGAAGCCGTCACTGCATGACAGCCTGATTCACCCGTTCCTGATGCGTCATGAACAGCCGCTGGAGAAACCCTCTACACCACTGCCTTCGCTGGATCTGCTGACCGCGCCTCCGGCAGAGGAAGAGCCGGTGGATATGTTCTCGCTGGAGCAGACTGCCCGTCTGGTCGAAGCGCGACTGGGCGATTATCGCGTGAAGGCGGAAGTCGTCGGTATCTCGCCCGGCCCGGTCATCACCCGGTTCGAGCTGGATCTGGCACCCGGTGTGAAAGCCGCGCGTATCTCCAATCTGTCGCGTGACCTGGCGCGTTCACTCTCCACCGTCGCCGTGCGCGTGGTAGAGGTGATCCCCGGAAAACCTTATGTGGGTCTGGAACTGCCGAACAAACATCGTCAGACCGTCTACCTGCGTGAAGTGCTGGACTGCCCTAAATTCCGCGATAACCCGTCACCGCTCTCTGTGGTGCTGGGTAAAGATATTGCCGGGCAGCCGGTCGTCGCCGATCTGGCCAAAATGCCGCACCTGCTCGTCGCCGGTACTACTGGTTCCGGTAAGTCTGTCGGCGTCAACGCTATGATTATCAGCATGCTCTACAAGGCGACGCCTGAAGAAGTGCGCTTCATCATGATCGACCCGAAAATGCTGGAGCTGTCGGTCTATGAAGGCATTCCGCATCTGCTGACCGAAGTCGTCACGGACATGAAGGATGCGGCCAATGCGCTGCGCTGGAGTGTGGGTGAGATGGAGCGTCGTTATAAGCTGATGTCAGCCCTGGGCGTGCGTAATCTGGCGGGCTACAACGAAAAAGTAGAGCAGGCAGAGGCGATGGGTCGTCCGATTCCCGATCCGTTCTGGAAGCCGGGCGACAGCATGGATATGACGCCGCCGGTGCTGGAAAAACTGCCTTACATCGTGGTGATGGTCGATGAGTTTGCTGACCTGATCATGGCCGTGGGCAAAAAGGTTGAAGAGCTGATTGCGCGTCTGGCACAGAAAGCCCGAGCCGCCGGTATCCACCTTGTGCTGGCGACCCAGCGTCCTTCGGTGGATGTGATTACCGGGTTGATCAAAGCGAACATCCCGACGCGTATCGCCTTTACCGTCTCCAGCAAAATTGACTCCCGTACCATTCTCGATCAGGGCGGTGCCGAATCTCTGCTGGGCATGGGTGACATGCTCTATATGCCGCCGAACTCCTCCCTGCCGATTCGCGTTCACGGTGCATTTGTGCGTGACCAGGAAGTGCATGCCGTGGTGCAGGACTGGAAAGCCCGTGGCCGACCACAATATATCGACAGCATTACCGCAGGCGAAGAGAGCGAAAGCGCGGGGGGGATGGACAGTGATGAAGAGCTGGATCCGCTGTTTGATCAGGCCGTCAGCTTTGTGATCGATAAACGCCGGGCGTCGATTTCAGGCGTTCAGCGTCAGTTCCGCATCGGTTACAACCGCGCGGCGCGTATCATTGAGCAGATGGAAGCGCAGGGTATCGTCTCTGCACCTGGCCACAACGGCAACCGTGAAGTGCTGTCGCCTCCGCCGCACGATATGTAGCAGGCGATATATTTTGAAACATGATTCAATGAGCCAGTTTCGACTGGCTCATTGTTTTCAGGGGGCTAACCCCCATATTTTAATCAGCTTTCGGTTTTTTCCTCTGTTCTGATGGCGGAACGGCGACCAGGCTTAATGCAGTAATCGATGGGAACGTTTAAATAAGGAATTGCAGCAGATGAAACTACGCGTAATCGCTCTGGGCCTGTTGGCCACCTTTTCTTCAGCCAGCGTTCTGGCTGATGCTTCCAGTGACCTGCAACAGCGTCTTAACAAGGTCAGCAGCTTCCATGCCAGCTTCACGCAAAAAGTGACCGACAGCAGCGGCGCTAACGTTCAGGATGGCGAAGGCGAACTGTGGGTGAAACGTCCCAGCCTGTTTAACTGGCATATGACTGCACCAGATGAAAGCATCATCATCTCCGACGGCAAATCGCTGTGGTTCTACAATCCGTTTGTTGAGCAGGCGACCGTCAGCCTGTTGCAGAATGCGACCAGCAACACGCCGTTTATGCTGATTGCCCGCAACCAGTCAAACGACTGGAAGCAGTACAACATCAAACAGCAGGGGGACAACTTCGAGCTGACGCCGAAAAACAGCGACGGCAATCTGAAGCAGTTCACTATCCAGGTTACGCCTGGCGGCACCATTAATCGCTTCAGCGCGATTGAACAGGATGGTCAGCGCAGCGACTACCAGCTGAAGAGCCAGCAGAACGGGGCTATCAGCCCGGATAAATTTACGTTCACACCGCCTAAAGGCGTCACGGTGGACGACCAACGTCAGTGAGGTCACGGTGAGTAACCTGTCCCTGGATTTTTCCACCGAAAATTTCAAACCTCTGGCCGCGCGGATGCGGCCAGAAACATTGAAACAGTACATTGGTCAGCAGCATCTGCTGGGCGCGGGCAAACCTCTGCCGCGCGCGATTGAAGCAGGGCACCTGCACTCAATGATCCTGTGGGGACCGCCCGGGACCGGCAAGACCACGCTGGCCGAGATCATCGCGCATTACGGTAACGCCGATGTGGAGCGCATCTCGGCGGTGACTTCTGGCGTAAAAGAGATCCGTGAGGCGATCGAACGCGCCCGGCAGAACAAACATGCCGGGCGGCGCACCATCCTGTTTGTGGACGAGGTGCATCGTTTTAACAAAAGCCAGCAGGATGCCTTTTTACCGCACATCGAAGATGGCACAATCACCTTTATTGGTGCGACCACCGAAAACCCCTCGTTTGAACTCAACTCGGCTTTGCTGTCGCGCGCTCGCGTCTACCTGCTTAAATCCCTGACGCAGGCGGATATTGAGCAGGTGCTGGATCAGGCGATGCAGGACAAAACCCGTGGGTATGGCGACAGTGACATCGTGCTGCCGGAGAATACGCGCCGGATGATCGCTGAACTGGTCAACGGCGATGCCCGCCGGGCGCTGAATACGCTGGAGATGATGGCGGACATGGCGGAAGCCGACGCCACCGGCCAGCGACAGCTGACGCCGCAGTTGCTCAATGAAGTGTCGGGTGAGCGCGCTGCGCGCTTTGATAACAAGGGCGACCGTTTCTACGATCTCATCTCGGCGCTGCACAAATCGGTGCGTGGCTCCGCACCCGACGCGGCGCTTTACTGGTATGCACGAATCATTACCGCAGGCGGCGACCCGCTCTATGTCGCGCGACGGTTGCTGGCTATTGCTTCAGAAGATGTTGGCAATGCCGATCCCCGCGGGATGCAGGTGGCGATTGCGGCCTGGGATTGCTTCACGCGCGTGGGACCGGCAGAAGGGGAGCGCGCGATTGCGCAGGCGATTGTTTATCTGGCCTGCGCACCGAAAAGTAACGCCGTCTACACCGCCTTCAAGGCCGCGATGCGCGATGCGCGCGACCATCCCGATTACGATGTGCCGGAACATCTGCGCAATGCGCCGACGAAGCTCATGAAAGAGATGGGGCTGGGTAAAGAGTACCGTTACGCGCATGATGAAACCCATGCCTACGCCGCGGGCGAAGTCTATTTTCCCCAGGAGCTGGCCGGTGCGCGCTATTACACCCCGACCACGCGCGGACTGGAGGGTAAGATTGGCGAAAAGCTAAGCTGGCTGGCTGAGCAGGATCAAAATAGCCCGACAAAACGCTACCGCTGAAACAGACGTTACGGTAATGTGAGCAATGTTTTCAACGCATTCCACGGAGTGCGCGCCTTCTTTTAACCAACTTTTAATACACAGGATAAGCATGCTCGATCCCAATCTGCTGCGTAATGAGCCAGACGCAGTCGCAGAAAAACTGGCACGCCGGGGATACAAACTGGATGTAGACACGCTGCGCTCGCTCGAAGAGCGTCGTAAGGTGTTGCAGGTGGAAACAGAAAATCTGCAGGCAGAGCGTAATGCCCGATCCAAATCCATCGGTCAGGCCAAAGCGCGTGGGGAAGACATCGAGCCGCTGCGTCAGGAAGTGAACGCACTGGGCGAACGCCTGGATAGCGCAAAAGCAGAACTGGACGAACTGCAGAATCAAATCCGTGACTTCGCGCTGGCGCTGCCGAACATTCCGGCAGATGAAGTGCCGCTGGGCAAAGATGACAGTGAAAACCAGGAAGTGAGCCGCTGGGGTACCCCGCGCGAATTCAGCTTCCCGGTTAAAGATCATGTTGAACTGGGCGAAGCAGCCAAAGGTCTGGATTTTGCGGCAGCCGTGAAGCTGACCGGCTCGCGCTTTGTGGTGATGCAGGGTCAGATTGCCCGTCTGCATCGCGCACTGAGCCAGTTCATGATCGACCTGCACACTGAGCAGCATGGCTACCTCGAAACCTACGTGCCTTATCTGGTAAACCATGAAACGCTCTATGGTACCGGCCAGCTGCCGAAGTTTGGCGAAGACCTGTTCCACACCCGTCCGCTGGAAGAAGAGTCAGACAGCAGCCACTATGCGCTGATCCCTACCGCAGAAGTGCCGCTGACTAACCTGGCGCGTGACGAGATCCTCGAAGAGGAGAGCCTGCCGGTTAAACTGACCGCGCATACGCCATGCTTCCGTTCTGAAGCGGGATCCTACGGTCGCGACACGCGCGGCCTGATCCGTATGCATCAGTTCGACAAAGTGGAAATGGTGCAAATTGTCAGCCCGGAGTACTCTATGGAGGCGCTGGAAGAGCTGACCGGTCACGCTGAGAAAGTGCTGCAGCTGCTGAACCTGCCGTATCGTAAGGTGCTGCTCTGCACCGGTGACATGGGCTTCGGGTCAACCAAAACCTACGATCTGGAAGTCTGGCTTCCGGCGCAGAATACCTACCGTGAAATCTCATCCTGCTCAAACATGGGCGATTTCCAGGCGCGTCGCATGCAGGCGCGTTGCCGCAGCAAGCAGGATAAGAAGCCACGCCTGGTGCATACCCTGAACGGTTCAGGCCTGGCTGTCGGCCGTACGCTGGTCGCGGTGCTGGAAAACTATCAGCAGGAAGATGGCCGCATTGCGGTGCCAGAGGTTTTACGCCCCTATATGAACGGCGTCGACATGATCGGCTAAGCGATACCGACACGCTAAACCCGGCTCCGGCCGGGTTTTTTTATGCGGACGGAACGCTGTGACCCGTCGAGCCAGACCAGAATTTATCACAAATAAACGTTATCGATATCAGACCCGCCCAAACGCTTAAAAATCTCATTTTTCATAGAGATAGCAATTAACCTCCCAATAGTTATAACGTTTGTAACCCACTGAAGATTAGTAAATTAAATTGTCGGGCAGCAAAATGTGCTGCGTTTAAATGTCGCCCATTGACTTTAAATAAGCGGATGGCAAACTGCGCGCAATTTCCTTTATCTGCTCTGGTTTTTATCCTCTATGTCAACCTGGTCACGCCCCGTGATATTTCTGCTTTGCGGCCTGATGTTAATGACCGTCGCCATCGCCGTGCTGAATACGCTGGTTCCTCTGTGGCTGACCCATGATCTTCTGACAACCTGGCAGGTCGGCATCGTCAGTTCCGCCTATTACACCGGAAATCTTGCCGGTACGCTGCTGGCGGGGTGGCTGATCAGTCGGTACGGTTTTAATCGCAGCTACTACCTGGCGACCGGGCTTTTTGCGCTGGCAACGGTGTGTCTGGCGATGATGCAGGGGTTCTGGATATGGAGCACGCTGCGTTTTATGGCGGGCGCAGGCTGTGCGCTGATGTGGGTGGTGGTGGAGAGCGCACTGCTTTGCAGCGGTACCGTCCGTAATCGTGGACGGCTGCTGGCAGCTTATATGATTGTTTATTACCTGGGCACCGTTGCCGGTCAGCTGCTGGTCAGCAGGCTTTCTACTGAGCTGTTGAGCGTGATCCCCTGGGTCACTGCGCTGGTGCTGTGCGCGGTATTACCGCTGGTCTTTACCCGGGTTTCCGCCAGTGGTGAAGCGGCGGAAGCGGCCCCGACGCGTATCTGGCCGATGCTTCGTCGCCGCAGTTCACGCCTGGGTATCAATGGCTGCATTATTTCCGGCATCGTTTTAGGCTCACTCTATGGCCTGATGCCGCTCTACCTGTCACATCAGGGCATGAGCGATGCGAATGTTGGTTACTGGATGGCACTGCTGGTGAGTTCAGGGATTGTCGGACAGTGGCCGGTAGGACGTCTGGCCGATCGCTTTGGCCGTATGCTGGTGCTGCGTGTGCAGGTCTTTGTGGTCATCCTCGGCGCGATGGCGATGTTAAGCAATGCCGCCATGGCTCCGGCCCTGTTTGTTCTGGGGCTGGCGGGCTTTACGCTCTATCCGGTGGCGATGTCCTGGGCGTGTGAAACCGTGGCACATCACGAGCTGGTCGCAATGAACCAGGCGTTACTGATGAGTTATACCGTGGGCAGCCTGCTCGGCCCGGCCATGACCTCGGTGCTGATGCAGAACTATTCTGATCGCCTGCTGTTTGTGATGATCGCCGCGGTGTCGCTGATCTATCTGGTGATGCTGCTGCGCAAAGCGGATCAGCATGCTACACCGGTGGCGCATGCCTGAGGGCTGAAACATAAAAAGGGAGCTCAGGCTCCCTTTTTGCGGTTAAGACGTCAATACATCACTTCATGGCCATAGCTGGCGAGAATATTTTTTACCCGCTCCATGGTCTCTTTGTTCGGTGGTTTGACCCCCTCCAGTTTGTACTCTTCACCCATCGCGATCCATTTGTGTTTACCCAGTTCGTGGTAGGGCAGCAGCTCAATTTTCTCTACGTTTTCCATATCCCGCGTGAACTCGCCCAGACGGTGCGCCGTGTCATCATCATCGGAATAACCTGGCACCACGACAAAACGGATCCAGGTGCGTTTTCCCTTTTTCTGCAGGTAGCGGGCAAAGTCCAGCGTACGGTGATTGGAGACGCCAACCAGAATCTGATGGACATCATCATTCATCTGCTTCAGGTCGAGCATCACTAAATCTGTCACGTCGAGCAGTTCATCGATCACCGGGTCGTAACGGCGGACAAAGCCGTTGGTGTCAAGGCAGGTATGGATGCCTTCTGCTTTACAGGCGCGGAACCAGTCGCGGACAAATTCAGCCTGAAGAATCGCTTCTCCTCCTGATGCCGTTACGCCGCCACCCGAGGCGTTCATAAAGTGGCGATAGGAGAGCACGTCGGCCATCAGCGCGTCGACGCTGATCTCTTTGCCGCCGTGGGTATCCCAGGTATCGCGATTGTGGCAGTAGAGGCAGCGCATCAGGCAGCCCTGGAAGAAGGTGATGAAACGGATGCCGGGACCATCGACGGTTCCGCAGGATTCAAATGAGTGGATACGACCGTTAACTGACATTGCGATGTTTTCTCCAGTAGGTCTGCCGGGACAGACGGCGCAATCTCTGTTGCGCTCAGGGCAGGAAATCGATTCTGGTAGGCACCCCGAAAAGATGACGACCAGAACAGACTTTTTAAATAAAAGGCTCCGCGAGGAGCCTTTTATCACTCAGAACGGTGATTACAGGGACTGTGTGAAGGTACGGGTAATCACATCCTGCTGCTGCTCTTTGGTCAGCGAGTTAAAGCGTACAGCGTAACCGGAGACGCGAATGGTCAGCTGTGGATATTTTTCCGGATGCTCCATCGCGTCCAGCAGCATCTCACGGTTCATCACGTTGACGTTAAGGTGCTGACCGCCTTCGATGCTGGCTTCGTGATGGAAGTAACCATCCATCAGACCGGCAAGGTTGGTTTTACGCACGTTGTCATCTTTACCCAGCGCGTTTGGCACGATAGAGAAGGTGTAGGAGATACCATCTTTCGCATAAGCAAACGGCAGTCTGGCAACGGATGTCAGCGAGGCTACGGCGCCTTTCTGGTCGCGGCCATGCATCGGGTTAGCACCGGGTCCAAATGGCGCACCCGCGCGGCGTCCGTCCGGGGTATTACCGGTTTTCTTACCATAAACCACGTTGGAGGTAATGGTCAGAACAGACTGTGTTGGAACAGCATTGCGATAGGTGGTCAGCTGCTGAATTTTCTTCATGAAGCGTTCAACCAGATCACAGGCCAGGTCATCCACCCGTGGGTCGTTGTTACCGAACTGCGGATATTCGCCTTCGATATCAAAGTCGATAGCCAGGCCATCTTCGTCACGTACTGGTTTCACTTTGGCATATTTAATGGCAGAGAGTGAGTCTGCAGCCACGGAGAGACCGGCGATACCGCAGGCCATGGTGCGGTAAACATCGCGATCGTGTAAGGCCATCAGTGACGCTTCATAGCTGTATTTATCATGCATGTAGTGAATGATGTTCAGTGAAGTCACATACTGCTTGGCCAGCCAGTCCATGAAGTGGTCCATACGCGCCATGACGGTATCGAAATCCAGCACGTCGTCGCTGATTTTGTCACCTTTTGGTCCAACCTGCATTTTCAGCTTCTCATCCACGCCGCCGTTGATTGCGTAGAGCAGGGTTTTTGCCAGGTTGGCGCGGGCGCCAAAGAACTGCATCTGTTTGCCGACGACCATCGGGCTTACGCAGCAGGCGATGGCGTAGTCATCGTTATCGAAATCAGGGCGCATCAGGTCATCGTTCTCATACTGCAGGGATGAGGTGTCGATAGAGACCTTAGCGGCATATTTTTTGAAATTAACCGGCAGTTTTTCAGACCACAGAATGGTCATGTTCGGCTCAGGTGAAGGCCCCATGGTGTAGAGGGTGTTCAGGAAGCGGAACGTGCTTTTTGAGACCAGGGTACGGCCATCGACGCCCATACCGGCCAGGGATTCTGTCGCCCAGATAGGGTCGCCTGAGAACAGCTCATCATATTCCGGCGTACGCAGGAAACGCACCATACGCAGTTTCATGACCAGATGGTCAATCAGTTCCTGTGCCTGCTCTTCTGTCAGCTTACCGGCTTTGAGGTCACGTTCGATGTAAACATCGAGGAAAGTCGAGACGCGGCCGAAGGACATCGCCGCACCGTTCTGTGATTTCACTGCGGCCAGGTAGCCGTAGTAAGTCCACTGCACGGCTTCCATCGCATTGGTTGCCGGGCCGGAAATATCGTGACCATATTTTGCCGCCATCTCTTTGATCTGCGCCAGCGCACGATGCTGATCGGAGATCTCTTCACGCAGACGGATAGTGGCTTCCAGATTGACGCCGTTCTCTAAATCCTGCTGCAGTGAGGTGAACTGAGCGAATTTATCGGCCATCAGGAAGTCGATGCCGTATAACGCCACACGACGATAGTCGCCGATGATACGGCCACGGCCATAGGCGTCAGGCAGACCGGTCAGAATACCTGATTTACGGCAGCGCAGAATTTCAGGAGTGTAGACATCGAAGACGCCCTGGTTGTGGGTTTTACGGTACTCGGTGAAGATTTTTTTGAGTGAAGGATCAAGTTCACGGCCATAGACTTTGCAGGAGCCTTCAACCATCTTGATGCCACCAAAAGGAATGATGGCACGTTTCAATGGTGCTTCAGTCTGCAGACCAACGATTTTTTCCAATGACTTGTTGATGTAACCGGCGTCGTGGGAAGTGATCGTTGAGGCGAGGTCGGTGTCAAAATCGACAGGAGCGTGAGTGCGGTTCTCAATTTTGATGCCTTCCAGCACGCTTTCCCACAGTCGGGTGGTCGCTTCAGTCGCGCCCGCCAGGAATGATTCATCACCTTCATAAGGGGTGTAGTTTTTCTGAATGAAGTCGCGCACGTTGACGCTATTCTGCCATTCGCCTTCAGCAAATCCTTCCCATGCTGAAGCCAGTTTTGCATTAAGTTCGGTCATAATATACCTGCCTTATATGAGGAGACTTTACGGTCGGGCACAGCTCTCGTTCTGTGCCGTCAGATTCAGAATCAGTGTGTCTGGCTGCCTTTGCGGAGATAGATAACCCAGTAGGTCAGCCCAACCAGCACGCCGCCGCCGATGATGTTGCCGATCGTCACAGGAATCAGATTGTCGAGAATAAAGTGACTGACGGTAAGCGATGGAAACTGTGCTGCCGATGAGCCAGCAGCCTGCCAGAACTCCGGTGTCGCGAAGTCGCGGATGGTAATGGCGTAAGGGATAAGAAACATATTGGCGATGCTGTGTTCGAACCCGCTGGCGACAAACATGCCAACAGGCAGAATCATCACAACCAGCTTATCGGTCAGAGTCCGGCCTGAATAACTCATCCAGACGGCGAGGCAGACCAGCAGATTAGCCAGCGTGCCTAAACAGACCGCTTCCAGAAACGTGTGATGCATCTTGTGATCGGCGGTTTGCAGGACGTTCAGACCCCATGCGCCGTTTGCCACCATGTGCTGACCGGCGAACCACATCAGCGCCACAAAGAAGAGGGCGCCTGCAAGGTTACCGGCGTAGACGTTAATCCAGTTGCGGGCCAGCTGGCCCCAGCTGATGCGTCCACTGGCTTTGGCGACCACGATTAGCACCGTAGAGGTGAAGAGGTCGGCACCGCAGACCACCACCAGCATCAGGCCGAGGGAGAAACAGACACCCCCAATCAGTTTGGCCAGGCCATAGGGCATCGCGCCACTGCCGGTGGTCGCTGTAATGTAAAATACGAACGCGATTGAGATAAATACGCCGGCGTTTATTGCCAGAAAGAAGGTGGTGAAGGGGGACTTGGTGGCTTTATAGATACCGGCCTCTTCGGCCACTTTCGCCATTGCGGCGGGTAATAAAAGATTAAAAGGGTTGTCAGTTTTCACACTAACTTACTCCTGAAGTTGTCTGAAAAAATACTAACAAAGGCGTAGTGGGTGGTAATTGATATAGATCATGTTTGCCGAAATGATCGACAGCGGAAAGCGGAGATGAAAAAGCAATAACTATCTAATTTATTGAAAATAATGAATTAAATAAATTTTAAAAATACAAAAAATATTTTAAAGGCTGGAGGCGGAACCTTTTACTGAAAGAGGGGGCGTCAGGATTGAAACGATTGCATGTTAAATAAAATGATGCACTGTAATAAATAAGAATTTTAATGACGCTAATGTTTCAGTAAAAAAAGAGGCGGGAATAATGGCACCAGATAAATCCGGTGCCATGTCGTGCTGATGGTGTCAGGTTGCCCTGTCAGGCATTACGCGTTTTTCCAGAACTGACGTTTAGCCGCTTGCAGTTTTTCGTAGGCGGCAAGCAGGGACTGATGCGCAGGGAATGCCTGCAGCGTGTCATCAACTGGCTGAAGGCCATAGAATGGACTCTCACCACTGATAGCCGCTGAAGCCGCCTCCATTGCACTTTCACCATACATCCGCAGGAAAGCGTGATGATACTGCAGCGGATCGCGCTCATCTTCCATCGCCAGTAACAGCAGCGTCTGCAGGCAACGATAATAGTTTGCCCGCTCAGGCGTGAAGATTGAGCTGTTGAATTCCATTGTCCATTCAGTCCAGATCAGCGCCTGATCCAGATCGCCGCCTGCCAGCGCCAGCATCGCTTTTAACTCGCCCACGCGCAGCGTGTACCAGCCATTGTCTTTACCGGTCGCCAGACCCAGCAGCTCACGCACGCGCGTGAAGTCGTCAAAGCCTTCATCGTCAAGCTGACCGATCAGGTCCAGATACTCTTCCGGATTCCAGTTGCTGTCAGGCAGGGAGAGCAGGGTTTCACGGATACCCGCGCCCATGCTGTTGTTCGCCAGCACCAGATCTTCCGCCGGATAGATGTCTGACATGCCCGGTACGATGATACGGCAGGCGTATACGCCCAGATGCTCGTAATCGGCGATGTAGACTTCCTGATCTTCAGCGGCAAAGATCGCCATCAGTGTGGCAAATTCCTGCTCGGTGCTGCCCGCAAATGACCAGTCAACAAAGTCGTAATCGGCCGTCTCTTTGAACAGATCCCAGGAGATCAGACCGCTTGAATCGATGAAGTGCGTTTCGAGGTTGGCATGTTCAGCGACCTCCTCGTCGTCAAAAGTCGGTGGCGTAAACACGTCCAGATCTTTGAGGCTGCGGCCCTGCAGCAGTTCGGTCACGGTACGCTCCAGCGCCACACCAAAATCCGGGTGCGCGCCAAAGGAGGCAAAACAGGTGCCATTGGCAGGGTTGAACAGCACCACGCAGATGACCGGGTATTTTCCGCCCAGCGAGGCGTCATAGGCGAAAATCGGGAAGCCTTCTGCTTCCAGACGGGCAATCGCTTCTGTCACGTCAGGATAACGCTGCATGACGGCATCCGGGATGGCAGGCAGACTGATGGCTTCAGCAATAATGCGATTTTTAATGTAGCGTTCAAACACTTCCGACAGGCCCTGAACACGCGCTTCATTCGCCGTGTTACCTGCTGACATGCCGTTTGAAACATAGAGGTTGCCGATAATGTTCATCGGGATGTAGACGGTCTGCTGGTCGGACTGACGGGTAAAGGGCAGGGCACAGATCCCCCGCTCGGTATGACCAGACTGCAGATCAATCAGGCCGGACGCCGTCAGCGCCTGGTCAGGATCGTAAAACGCCCGCAGGCGCGGGTCCAGAATCCCTTCAGGCAGTGACTCATCGTCAGGGACGGCGAACCATTTCTCATTGGGATAGTGCACGAAATCGCCGTTAGCGATCTCTTTTCCCAGCCAGAAGTCAGCAAAAAAGTAGTTGGTTGAGAGACGCTCAAAATATTCGCCCAGCGCAGACGCCAGCGCCGCTTTTTTGCTGGCCCCTTTGCCGTTGGTAAAACAGAGCGGGCAATCGCGGTCGCGGATATGCACTGACCAGACATGGGGAACAGGATTAAGCCAGGATGCTTCTTCAATATTAAAGCCAAGATCCTGCAGCTTGTTCTGGAAACGCGCAATGGAGTCTTCCAGTGCGGCATCTTTGCCCGGGATAAATGTTTGCGTCATTGTGGCGCTCTCTCAGTTGTCATAGGGTGCGTAAAGCGCGCCATGATACGGACTTTGCTGACTGACCGCTATCAGGGCGGATAATTTTACCGGCTTAGTTTTCATCAGGCCCGCCTGCCAGCCAAATGCGGATTCACGGGGCCGGATGACGCCTCACAAAATTCCGTGCCGGTTTGCATTGGTAACATAACCTCCGGCGAGCCGGATTCAGAAAATGTGACCGCGCCCTGATTTATGATTGCAGCTATCAGAATGCAGTGATAAAACCGGATGATTATTCATAACCGTTCGATATGACAGTGGTGAGGGGAAATGACGCAGGTTTATAATTTTAGCTCTGGCCCGGCGATGCTACCGGTTGAAGTCCTTCGTCGTGCAGAACAGGAGCTGACGAACTGGCGCGGTCTGGGTACCTCTGTAATGGAGATCAGTCACCGCAGCAAAGAGTTTATTCAGGTGGCTGAAGAGGCAGAACAGGACTTCCGTGATCTGCTAAAAATACCGTCGAATTACAAAGTTTTATTCTGTCATGGCGGGGCGCGTGCGCAGTTTGCCGCCGTGCCGGGGAACCTGCTGGGAAGTGCGACCCGCGCCGACTATGCCGACGGCGGCTACTGGGCGCATAGCGCAATTAAAGAAGCGGAAAAATATTGTTCTCCACGCACGCTGGATGTCAAAACGACCCGCGACGGCAAACGTGCCATTCTGCCGATGCGCGAGTGGGCGGTCAGTGAAGACGCCGCTTACCTGCATTTCTGCCCGAATGAAACCATTGATGGCATCGCCATTGATGAACAGCCCGACTTTGGCAGCAAAACAGTCGTTGCTGATTTCTCTTCGACCATTCTGTCACGCCCTATCGACGTCAGCCGCTATGGCGTCATCTACGCAGGTGCACAGAAAAATGTAGGGCCAGCCGGCTTAACCCTGGTGATTGTGCGCGAAGACCTGCTGGGCCAGGCGCACGCCTCCGTGCCTTCTATTCTCGATTACAAAGTGCTGGCCGATAACGATTCAATGTTTAACACCCCGCCCACTTTTGCATGGTATCTCTCCGGGCTGGTGTTTAAGTGGCTGAAAGAGAAGGGCGGTGTAGCCGAAATTGATCGCATCAACCAGGCAAAATCTGACCTGCTGTATGGGGTTATCGACCACAGCGGCTTCTATCGCAATGATGTGGCGGCGGAGAACCGTTCCCGCATGAATATTCCTTTCCAGCTGGCTGATGCTTCTCTGGATGCGCTCTTCCTGGAAGAGTCGTTCAGGGCGGGCCTGCATGCGCTGAAAGGGCACCGTGTCGTAGGCGGTATGCGCGCCTCTATTTATAATGCGATGCCGCTGGAAGGCGTAAAAGCGCTGACGGATTTCATGGTTGATTTCGAACGCCGTCACGGCTGATTATTAAGATCTCAGCAATTATGCTGATGCCAGACCTCGTCATACGGCGAGGTCTCTGTATTTTTTGAGGATTTCGTTTCACATGCAGGACTCCCTGACTCTCCAGCCCATTGCCCGCGTCAATGGCACCGTAAATCTGCCAGGCTCAAAGAGCGTTTCCAATCGTGCTTTGCTGCTGGCTGCGCTGGCTAACGGCACCACGCGTCTCACCAACTTACTCGACAGCGATGATGTCCGGCACATGCTGAATGCGCTGACCGCGCTGGGCGTGAGCTATACGCTTTCCAGCGATCGCACGGTGTGTGAAGTCACAGGTAATGCCGGGCCGCTGCATGCTGCACAGCCGCTGTCACTGTTCCTGGGGAATGCCGGCACCGCAATGCGTCCGCTGGCTGCGGCGCTCTGTCTGGGCGAGCACGATCTGGAGCTGACCGGCGAACCGCGCATGAAAGAGCGTCCTATCGGCCATCTGGTGGATGCCCTGCGTCAGGGCGGCGCGACCATCGAGTACCTGGAAAACGAAAACTATCCGCCGCTGCGTTTACGGGGTGGGTTCACCGGCGGTGACGTCAGTGTGGATGGCAGTGTCTCCAGCCAGTTCCTGACCGCACTGCTGATGACCGCACCGCTGGCGCAGCAGGATACCTGTATCACCATTAAAGGCGATCTGGTTTCCAAACCTTACATTGATATCACCCTGAACCTGATGCAGTGCTTCGGCGTCACTGTGGAGAATCAGAACTATCAGCGCTTCCTGATCAAGGGACAGCAGCAGTACCAGTCGCCAGGTGACTATCTGGTTGAAGGCGACGCCTCTTCCGCCTCCTATTTTCTGGCTGCAGCCGCCATCAAAGGTGGCACGGTGCGGGTCACCGGGATTGGTCGCCAGAGCGTGCAGGGCGATATCCGGTTTGCAGACGTGCTGGAAAAAATGGGCGCAACCATCGAGTGGGGCGATGATTACATTGCCTGTACTGCGGGGAAACTGCAGGCGATCGATATGGACATGAACCATATTCCGGATGCCGCCATGACCATTGCGACTACCGCCCTGTTTGCTGAAGGCACAACCCAGTTGCGTAACATCTATAACTGGCGGGTTAAAGAGACCGATCGACTGAGCGCCATGGCCACTGAGCTGCGCAAAGTGGGGGCAGAGGTTGAAGAGGGACATGACTACATTCGTATCACGCCGCCGGCCACGCTGATCCATGCCGATATCGGTACCTACAACGATCACCGTATGGCGATGTGCTTCTCTCTGGTGGCGCTCTCCGATACGCCGGTGACCATTCTGGATCCCGGCTGCACCGCTAAAACCTTCCCGGACTATTTTATTCAGCTGGCAAAAATCAGCCAGCCTGCCTGATATCTCCTCTCCGGTGCGGTTTCGCACCGGATCCCCCCGGTTTGATCTGGCTGTCATTCCGCAGAGATCCTCTGAATTAACTAAGATTTCGAACCCTGTCAGTGCGAAAGGGTAACCAAGCCATGCTATGCAGCGTATAATGCTATGCATTATTGGTGACCAGATGGTCATAAGGCACGCAGCAACAGGAGGGAATAATGACAGTAACTGCCCCGGTCATAACTATTGATGGGCCAAGTGGAGCGGGAAAAGGAACCCTGTGCAAAGCCATGGCGGAATCGCTGCAGTGGCATCTGCTGGACTCCGGTGCGATTTACCGCGTGCTGGCGTTAGCCGCACTGCATCATCAGGTGGATATCGAGTCTGAAGAAGCACTGGTGCCGATTGCAGCGCATCTTGATGTGCGTTTCGTGTCACAAAACGGTGAAATGCAGGTTATCCTCGAAGGCGAAGATGTTACCGGTGAAATCCGCACGCAGGAGGTGAGCAATACCGCTTCCCGCGTAGCTGCTTTTCCGCGGGTGCGTGAGGCGCTGTTGCGCCGTCAGCGTGGTTTCCGTGAAATGCCGGGCCTGATTGCAGATGGTCGTGACATGGGCACCGTGGTTTTTCCGGATGCGCCGGTGAAAATTTTCCTCGATGCCAGCCCGGAAGAGCGTGCTCAGCGCCGTATGCTACAGTTGCAGGATAATGGCTTTAATGTTAACTTTGACCGCCTTTTAGCCGAGATAAAAGAGCGCGACGACCGCGATCGCAATCGCGCAATTGCCCCTTTAGTGGCTGCTGCTGATGCACTGGTGCTGGACTCTACCGCGATGTCTATCGACCAGGTCATTGAAAAAGCACTACATTATGCCCGCGAAAAGCTGGGCATTCCGGCTTAACTGAATTTATCACCCCGTACCACGGACCCGGTGCAGGGCATGTGAAACAACCCCATCCGACATGAAGTCAGATGGACGTTAAATTGAAGAATCCTGAAGATTATCAATATGACTGAATCTTTTGCTCAACTATTTGAAGAATCCTTAAAAACAATCGAAACCCGCCCGGGTTCTATCGTTCGTGGCATCGTCGTTTCTATTGACAAAGATGTCGTTCTGGTTGATGCGGGTCTGAAATCTGAATCTGCAATTCCTGCAGAGCAGTTCAAGAACGCAGCCGGCGAACTGGAAATCCAGGTAGGCGACGAAGTTGATGTTGCTCTGGATGCAGTGGAAGACGGCTTCGGTGAAACCCTGCTGTCCCGTGAGAAAGCGAAGCGCCATGAAGCATGGATCACGCTGGAGAAAGCTTACGAAGACGCTGAAACTGTTACCGGTGTTATCAACGGCAAAGTTAAAGGCGGCTTCACAGTTGAGCTCAACGGTATCCGTGCGTTCCTGCCAGGTTCACTGGTAGATGTGCGCCCGGTGCGCGATACGCTGCACCTGGAAGGCAAAGAGCTTGAGTTCAAAGTGATCAAGCTGGATCAGAAACGCAACAACGTCGTGGTTTCACGTCGTGCGGTTATCGAATCCGAAAACAGCGCAGAGCGCGATCAGCTGCTGGAAAACCTGCAGGAAGGCATGGAAGTTAAAGGTATCGTTAAGAACCTCACTGACTACGGTGCATTCGTTGATCTGGGCGGCGTTGATGGCCTGCTGCACATCACTGACATGGCATGGAAGCGCGTTAAGCATCCTAGCGAAATCGTCAACGTGGGCGACGAAATCACCGTTAAGGTGCTGAAGTTCGACCGCGAGCGTACCCGTGTTTCTCTGGGTCTGAAGCAGCTGGGCGAAGATCCATGGGTGGCTATCGCTAAACGCTATCCGGAAGGCACCCGCCTGACCGGTCGTGTGACCAACCTGACTGATTACGGCTGCTTCGTAGAAATCGAAGAAGGCGTTGAAGGTCTGGTACACGTTTCTGAAATGGACTGGACCAACAAAAACATCCATCCGTCTAAAGTTGTTAACGTAGGCGACGTGGTTGAAGTTATGGTTCTGGACATCGACGAAGAGCGTCGTCGTATCTCCCTGGGTCTGAAGCAGTGCAAATCTAACCCATGGCAGCTGTTCGCTGAGACGCACAACAAAGGCGATCGTGTTGAAGGTAAAATCAAGTCAATCACTGACTTCGGTATCTTCATCGGCCTGGACGGCGGCATCGACGGTCTGGTTCACCTGTCTGACATCTCCTGGAACGCGACTGGCGAAGAAGCCGTTCGTGAGTACAAAAAAGGCGACGAAATCGCTGCCGTTGTACTGCAGGTCGATGCAGAGCGTGAGCGTATCTCTCTGGGCGTTAAACAGCTGGCAGAAGATCCGTTCAACAACTACATCACTCTGAACAAGAAAGGTGCCATCGTCACCGGTAAAGTGACTGCAGTTGACGCTAAAGGTGCTACAGTTGAATTAGCAGACGGCGTTGAGGGTTACCTGCGCGCTTCTGAAGCTTCACTGGATCGCATTGAAGATGCAACTCTGGTTCTGAACGTTGGCGACGACGTTGAAGCTAAGTTCACCGGCGTTGATCGTAAAAACCGTGTCGTAAGCCTGTCTGTCCGTGCGAAAGACCAGGCTGATGAGAAAGAAGCTATCAATACTGTTAACACCAAACAGGAAGAAGGCAATTTCTCCAGCGCCATGGCTGAAGCGTTCAAAGCGGCTAAAGGCGAGTAATCGACCTGAAGCACCGGGTGGGCAACCACCCGGTTTCGGTAAAAGCTGTCATTCATTCCAACAGGGATAAACCGGAGGTTACATGACCAAGTCAGAACTGATTGAAAGACTGGCGGGACAGCATACTCATATACCGGCGAAAGTCGTTGAGGATGCAGTAAAAGAGATGCTGGAGCACATGGCCACTACGCTGGCACAGGGCGAACGTATCGAAATCCGGGGATTCGGCAGTTTTTCTTTGCACTATCGTGCTCCGCGTACTGGACGTAACCCGAAAACGGGTGACAAAGTGGATCTGGAAGGTAAATACGTTCCCCACTTTAAGCCAGGCAAAGAGCTGCGCGATCGCGCAAACATCTACGGCTAAGCTGATACCGAACCAGATAAACGACATCTCCGGATGTCGTTTTTTTTTGCCTGCGATCCACCCTGTGGCCTGATAGCCGTCGCGCGGTCATCCGCAACCTCACTTTTTTTGCGAGGCATCCCGAACCTCCCCGATCCTCTCCTGTTTCTTTTCTGGCCTTTGCGCACAATAGCCGGAGTGAATGATGGGACGCGATTATGCTGACATGGACCGTTCTGGCGCGACTGGCAATCGCTGCCACACTCCCTTTACTGCTGATGCCCAGCCTGCCTTCGGGAGAGGTGATTGGGGCGCTGCTGCTTACAGGCCTGCTATTGCAGCATTCTCCTTATCCATCTATTCGTCTGGTCGCTATCACGCTGCTGTTGGTGGCATGGGCCTGCAACGATGCCCGCCTGATGGTGCGGGATATTGAGCGGCTCTCCGCACGTCCAGCAGCCTTTACGGTTCAGGTCAGTGAGGTTCGCACGGAGCGTAAACAGATTCGGGTTCGTCTGTTAACTGAACAGGAGAAGATGATCTTTCCGCCTCGCTTTGCCTGGATCGGGTTCGACGCTGACCTGGAAAATTACTGCCCGGGTCAGCGCTGGAAGATGCGGCTCACTCTGCGACCGATTCATGCCCGACTTAACGAGGGCGATTTCGATGCGCAGCGTTTTGCACTGGCTAACAATACGCCGCTACAGGGCCGCATTCTCAGCCAGCTTGCGGTCGATGAGCGTTGTGATGGCCGCTGGCGTTTCATTCTGAAGCAGCGTGAGAGAAATCGCGCTACCTCCACACAGGCGACGCTGGAGGCGCTGGCGTTTGGCATCAGGGATGGGATGAGCCCGCAGACGCGCCAGCTTCTGCGGGAAACCGGCACCGCGCATCTGATGGCGATATCCGGCATGCATATCGCGCTGGCCGCCAGCACCGGCTGGCTGATGGCGCGCGGCGTACAATTTTTTCTGCCCGCCCGCTGCATCGGCTATCTCTTTCCTCTTGTCGTGAGCTGGCTGATTGCGGCTCTCTATACCTGGCTTTCAGGTGCACAGCCTCCCGCTGAACGCTCGCTGCTGGCTCTGTCGCTGTGGGCGCTCACCCGGTTTGCCGGCGTTCAGCTGAACAGCTGGCAGGTCTGGACGTTCTGTATTGCGCTGCTGCTGGTGACGGATCCTTTAACGGTACTCTCCGACAGCTTCTGGCTCTCGGTGCTGGCTGTCGGCATGCTGCTGATCTGGTATCAATGGTTTCCGCTGCCGGCAGCGTTCCGTTTTCAGCGGCGCTGGCTGCCCCTGCAACTGCTGCATCTGCAGGCAGGCATGATGATTTTGATGGTGCCGCTGCAGGTGGCGATTTTTAACGGCATCAGCCTGACCGCGCTGGTGGCGAATGTTGTTGCGATTCCGATTGTCTCATTTCTCACCATGCCGCTGGTCACGCTCGCCATACTGATGCCGCTTGCTTCTCTGTCGGCTTTCTTCTGGCAGGCCGCCGATTACTCGCTGCGCGCCCTGTTTTATTGTCTGACACTACTGCCCGACGGATGGTGGCCCCTGAATGGCACCACCTGGTTTGCGGTGATGGTATGGGGCGGGCTGATTCTCTGGCGTGCGCAGCTCTTCTTTTCTCTGCCGTTCAGCAGTGGTGCGCTGGCGCTGTCAATGATACTGAGCCGCCAGCCCACGGCAGAGCAGGGCTGGCGAATCGACATGCTGGATATCGGCCACGGCCTGAGCCTGGTGATCAGCCAGGGCAATGAGGCCGTGATGTATGACACCGGCCCACGCTGGGAGAATGATAATGCGGGCAGCCGGATTATCGTTCCGTGGCTGGATCGCAGGCAGTTACGGTTAAAGCAGATCATCCTGAGTCATAAACATCTGGATCATACCGGCGGGCTGGCGGCGATCACGCAACGCTGGCCAGGCGCGCAGATCAGAAGTGCATTGGGAGAAAAGACGCATCTGCCCTGTGTGCGCGGCACCCGGTGGCAGTGGCAGCAGCTCAGTTTCCGGGTGGTCTGGCCGCTGACGGCTGCCGGGGCGGGCGATAATAACGACTCCTGTGTCATCATTGTCGATGATGGCCGGGTCCGGCTGATGCTGACCGGGGATATTGAGGCGAAAGCGGAGCGTCAGCTGGTCGCGCTGGAGAAGCAGGCGCTGAAGGTCGATATTCTGCAGGTCCCGCACCACGGCAGCCGCACTTCATCCACTTCGCTGCTGCTGCGTAAGACGGCAGGCCACACCGCTCTTGCCTCTCTGGCGCGCTACAATGCCTGGCGAATGCCAGCGAAAGGGGTGCTGGAAAACTACAGAAGGGCCGGTTTTCGCTGGCTGGATACCGGGCAGTCCGGGCAAATCACGCTCCGGATAGCGCAGGGCAGAGTGCAGATTTTTAGCCTGCGGGAACAATTAATGCCCCGCTGGTATCATCAGTGGTTTGGCGTCAAACGCGAATCCAGGTAGAATGGCCGGCTATTTCCAACAGCGTGAATAAATAATGCATCAAGATAAAGATCTCTCTACGTGGCAGACGTTTCGCCGACTCTGGCCGATGATCGCGCCTAATAAAGCGGGATTGATTGTGGCCTCGGTCGCCCTGATTATTAATGCTGCGGGCGACGCCTTAATGCTCTCCCTGTTGAAACCGTTACTGGACGATGGCTTTGGTAAAGCAGACAGGTCGGTGATGCTGTGGATGCCGTTAGTGGTAATTGGCCTGATGCTGGTTCGCGGCGTAACCAGTTATGTCTCCAGCTACTGCATCTCCTGGGTCTCTGGCAATGTCGTGATGAACATCCGCCGTCGGCTGTTCAGCCATATGATGGGCATGCCGGTGTCGTTTTTTGACCAGCAGTCCACCGGGACCCTGCTGTCACGCATTACTTACGACTCTGAGCAGGTCGCCTCATCCTCTTCCGGCGCACTGGTCACCGTAGTGCGTGAAGGGGCCTCCATCATTGGCCTGTTTATCATGATGTTCTACTACAGCTGGCAGCTGTCGTTAATCCTGATTGTTCTGGCGCCCATCGTCTCATTTGCCATCCGCACCGTCTCTAAACGCTTCCGCTCAATCAGCAAAAGCATGCAGAACACCATGGGACAGGTCACGACCAGCGCCGAACAGATGCTGAAAGGGCATAAAGAGGTGCTGATCTTTGGCGGTCAGGAGATTGAAACGGAACGTTTCTCCCGCGTCAGTAACCGTATGCGTCAGCAGGGTATGAAGCTGGTTTCGGCATCCTCCATCTCCGATCCGGTTATTCAGCTGATTGCTTCGCTGGCGCTGGCGTTCGTACTCTACGCCGCCAGCTTCCCCAGCGTCATGGATACCCTGACCGCCGGTACGATCACCGTCGTCTTCTCCTCAATGATCGCGCTGATGCGACCACTGAAATCCCTGACCAACGTCAATGCGCAGTTCCAGCGTGGCATGGCGGCCTGTCAGACCCTGTTCTCGATTCTGGACAGCGAGCAGGAAGTGGACAACGGTACGCGCGAAATAACCCGTGCGAAAGGGGATATCGAATTCCGCGATGTGACCTTTACCTATCCGGGCCGCGACATACCGGCGCTGCGCAATATTAACCTGTCGCTGCCGGCAGGCAAGACGGTGGCGCTGGTGGGCCGTTCCGGTTCCGGTAAATCGACGATGGCAAGCCTGCTGACCCGTTTTTATGACATTCAGGCGGGAGAGATCCTGCTGGACGGTCACGATCTGCGTGAGTACAGCCTGCGCTCGCTGCGTAATCAGGTCGCCCTGGTGTCGCAGAATGTCCATCTCTTCAACGATACCATCGCCAATAACATCGCGTATGCGCGCAGTGAGCAATACAGCCGTGAAGAGATCGAGCGGGCGGCCACTATGGCGCATGCCATGGACTTCATCAACAAGATGGACAAAGGTCTGGACACCGTGATCGGTGAGAATGGCGTGCTGTTGTCCGGCGGTCAGCGTCAGCGTATTGCGATTGCCCGTGCGCTGCTGCGTGATTGCCCTATCCTGATCCTGGATGAAGCTACCTCTGCGCTGGATACGGAGTCGGAACGTGCCATCCAGTCGGCACTGGATGAGTTGCAGAAGAACCGCACCTCCCTGGTGATTGCGCACCGGCTCTCCACGATTGAAAAAGCGGATGAGATCGTGGTGATCGAAGATGGTCAGATTGTCGAACGTGGCACGCATCAGGCGCTGCTGGAAGAGCGCGGTGCTTATGCCCAGCTGCACAAGATGCAATTCGGCCAATGATTGAACGTATCTGGAGCGGTCGCTCACCGCTGTGGCTGCTGCTGTGGCCCTTCAGCCTGCTCTATGGGGCGATCACGGCTCTGATACGGCTTAGTTACCGGCGCGGCTGGCGTAAAAGCTGGCGCGCGCCGCTGCCGGTGGTGGTGGTAGGAAACTTAACGGCAGGGGGCAATGGCAAAACGCCGGTCGTGATCTGGCTGGTCGACGCGTTGCAACAGCGCGGTCTGCGCGTGGGCGTCGTCTCACGAGGCTATGGCGGCAGGGCAGAACACTATCCTTTACTGGTCACCGCGCAGACCAGCACGAAACAGGCCGGGGACGAACCGGTCCTGATCGCCCAGCGCACTGCGGCCCCGGTTGCGGTTGCCCCGAAACGGCGACAGGCGATAGAGGCATTACTGGCGCAGGGCCCGCTGGATTTGATTATTACGGACGACGGCCTGCAGCATTATGCTTTGCAGCGCGATCGGGAAATTGTGGTGGTGGACGGTGTGCGTCGCTTCGGGAACGGCTGGTGGTTGCCTGCCGGTCCGATGCGCGAACGTGCCGACCGACTGCGGCAGGTCGATGCTGTGATCGTCAACGGAGGCGAAGCGCAGCCTGGCGAGATCACCATGCAGCTTCAGCCCGGCCTGGCCACCAACCTGCTGACCGGTGAAACCCGTCCGCCTGAAGAACTCGGAGAAGTGGTGGCAATGGCCGGGATCGGTCATCCTCCCCGTTTCTTCACCACGCTGAAACAGCAGGGCATAACGCCGGTGGCCGAGATCGCCTTTGCCGATCATCACGCCTACAGTAAAGAAGAGCTGACCCGACTGGTGCAGCCCAGCCAGCAGTTGCTGATGACTGAAAAAGATGCGGTGAAATGCCGCGACTTTGCTCAGCCAGAGTGGTGGTATCTGCCGGTCGATGCCCGTTTAACCGGCAACGCCGTCACACCGCTGCTGGACGATATCGAACAACTCTGCCGCCGTCAGCCCTGACGGCGTCACCCATTCAGGTAACGCCTGATAAGGAAGAGGATGAACACCCCGCATTCACTTTCGTTACAACAGGCACGTCACCTTCATCTCGCCGCGCAGGGCCTGCTGCGTCCGCCGGCAAAGCGTGCGGTTTATCAGGATCTGATTGACTGCATCTCCCGCATGTCGCTGCTGCAAATTGACACGATTCATGTGGTGGCCCGCAGCCCCTATCTGGTCCTCTTCAGTCGTCTGGGAGACTATCCTCAGGCCTGGCTCGAACAGGCGCTGGCCCAGGGTGAGATTTTTGAGTACTGGGCACACGAAGCCTGTTTTATTCCCCGGTCTGATTACAGGCTGCTGCGTCATCGTATGTTGTCACCGGAACGTCTGGGGTGGAAATATAATGCGCAGTGGGTTGCCGAACATCAACAGGAGATAGCGGAATTACTGCAACAGATCAGGGATAACGGCCCGGTGCGCGCCGCCGACTTCACCCGGACGGTTAAGACGCCAGCGGGATGGTGGGCATGGAAACCGCACAAGCGTCATCTGGAAAACCTCTTCAGCGCCGGTGAACTGATGGTCGCCGAACGCCGCAATTTCCAGCGCGTCTACGATCTGCGCAGCCGCGTAATGCCAGAGTGGCAGGATGCGAAACATGGCATCAGCGAGGCCGAAGCAACCCGTCAGATGCTGCTGAACAGTGCCCGCAGCTTAGGGGTTTTCCGCGCGGCCTGGCTGGCCGATTACTATCGCCTGAAACGGACCCCCGTGAACGCTTTTATCGCGGAGGCCGAAGCGGCGGGCGAGCTGGTCGCCGTTAATACCCAGAAGCTGGGTGCGATGTGGCTGCATCGTGACCTTGTGCCGCTGCTGGAAACGCCTCTGCAGGCGACGCACAGTGCGCTGCTGTCGCCGTTTGATCCGGTCGTATGGGATCGGAAACGCGCGCTGGAACTGTTTGGCTTTGACTACCGTATCGAGTGTTACACCCCGGCTGAAAAGCGCAAATTTGGCTATTTCGTTTTGCCTCTCCTTCATCGCGGCGAGATAAAAGGGCGGCTCGATGCCCGCATGGTGCGCCAGGCCAGACAGCTGGAGATTAAAAACATCTGGCTTGAAGAGGAGACGCGCGTTACGGCACGCTTTGGCACCGACATCCGGCGGGCCATTGAACGCTTTGCGGCCTGGCAGGGGGCGGAGAGCGTCACGCTCCTGCAGATGCCCGATTCACTAAAAGAACACTGGCCCGCGCACTGGACGCTGAGGTGAGCGTTTTTACGGCGGCCGCCGCCGAAGACGTTTTCCCCCATCCCGCCTGCGTCACGCTATGGTATGCTTGAGCTCTCAAGCATTCGGTCCCTGATGGAGGACATATGGATCATCGTTTACTCGAAATCGTTGCCTGCCCGGTTTGTAATGGCAAACTCTACTTCAACAATGCTCAGCAGGAGCTGATCTGCAAACCTGACGGCCTGGCCTTCCCGGTCAGAGAGGGCATTCCGGTGCTGCTGGAAACGGAAGCGCGCACCCTCTCTGTTGAAGAGATTCATCCATGAGTTTTACCGCCATCATCCCGGCGCGTTATGCCTCAACCCGCCTGCCTGGCAAGCCCCTGCTCGACATTCACGGTAAACCGATGGTGGTGCATGTGATGGAGCGTGCCCGCGAATCGGGCGCCAGCCGGGTCATTGTCGCGACCGATCATCCTGACGTGGCGCAGGCAGTGGAAGCGGCAGGCGGCGAAGTCTGCATGACGCGCGTCGATCACCAGTCCGGCACAGAGCGGCTGGCCGAAGTGGTCGAAAAATATCAGTTTGCCGACGATGAAATCATCGTCAACGTTCAGGGCGACGAGCCGATGATCCCGGCTGAGATTGTGCGGCAGGTGGCCACCAACCTGGCGGGATCGTCGGCCGGCATGGCGACGCTGGCCGTACCGATCACCGATGCCGAAGAGGCCTTTAATCCTAACGCGGTGAAAGTCGTGATGGATGAGAAAGGTTACGCGCTCTACTTCTCACGGGCGACCATTCCCTGGGATCGTGAGCGTTACGCCGCCTCGCGCGAACAGATCGGCGATACGCTGCTGCGCCACATTGGCATCTACGCCTATCGTGCCGGTTTTATCCGGCGCTACGTCGCCTGGGCGCCCTGTCCTCTGGAGCAGATTGAGCTGCTGGAGCAGCTGCGTGTGCTGTGGTATGGCGAAAAAATCCATGTTGCCGTAGCGAAAGCGATCCCCAGCGTCGGCGTTGATACGCCAGAGGATCTGCAACGCGTCCGCGAGGCGATGCAATCCTGAAAACCGGGGAGCCCGTCTCCCCGCTTCAGTGCAGAATTTTTGATCCGCCGCTAAACGCCCGACCTTCCTTCAGGATAGTGTGATCTTCATCTGAGGAGGATGCCGTATGGAACAACTCAAAACGGAACTCACGCTGGCGCTGGGTGAAACCATCAGCCGCCTCGAAGTTATCAGCGAACATCCGCCAACCCGGCTTTATGCGCTCTACGATCGGGAAGGGCGTCCGATGCCCGTGGTGGCCAGATATTTTCGTCATCAGGGCCGGGCGGCGATGGAAGCCAGAAAGCTGGCGCTGCTGGGGCAGGCCGGGCTGATCGCCGTGCCCGCCGTCTATGGTCTGGTGATGAGCCAGCGGCCACCCGTTCATGAAATGCTTCTGCTGGCGCGGCTGGATGGCGTGACGGCGGAAGCGCCTGCGCGGAATGCCGGACGCTGGGATCAGTTCTGCGAACAGGTGGTCGAGGGGCTGCTGGCCTGGCACCGCCTCGACAGTCACGGCCTGGTGGGAACGGTAGACAGCACGCAGCAGAATCGCTGGCCCGCCTGGTATGCGCAGCGGGTGGAGGTATTGTGGGCCACGCTGGGCTACCTGCGGCCGCCCGCCTTCACGCTGGAGGATCGGCAGGTGCTGTTTCGCTGCCGGGCACGGCTGGCGCATCTGTTCCGCGACTTCGACGATCCCTGCGTGATGGTGCACGGCAACGTACGGCTGCAGAGTATGCTGAAAAGCAGCCGCAGCGATCAGTTAATTGCAATGACGCAGCCGGGCACGATCCTCTGGGCGCCGCGTGAATATGATCTGATTCACCTGGGCGGCTCGCCCGCCGAAACGGCGCTGCTGCACGCTTATTTGCAGCGGGCACCGGTTTCCGAGGGCTTTCTCTGGCGGCGATGGCTCTATCAGCTCTGGGACTGCATCGATCAGATGATTCAGACCGGTCTTTTCGATCGTGCCCGTTTCGACCACGCGCGGGCGCAGCTACTGCCCTGGCTCGGTTGAGCCGACGTTTTCGCCTCTGAGCCGCTGCAGCAGCGTGCCCAGTGTTTCATAGACGGCCCGTTCACTGTGACTCAGCCAGATTGACGAGGGAATAGCCCGTTCCCATCCATTCAGGGGGGACGTAATCGCCAGCTGATTGGCGGGCGCGGCGATTGGCTGCAGCCCGACCGCGTGGAAAAAGCGGATGGCCCGCGGCATATGGTTCGCGGAGGTGACCAGCAGGAATGGGCGTCCACCCACCACCTCTTTTACCGCCCGGGCTTCATCCGCCGTGTCGCGCGGCTGATCGAGAATCTGAATATGTTCGCGGGCAACGCCCAGACTCTCCGCCACCTGCGCGGCCACCCAGGCGCTGCTTCTGGGATTGGTGCCACCGGCGGCGCCGGTAAAGATCAGGGTGGCCTGCGGATTTCGCTGCCACTGGCGGATGCCCTCCGCCACGCGCGGCAGGCTGTTATTGAGCAGGTTCGAGCTGGGTGCCCAGGCCGGGTTAAACGTATAGCCCCCGCCGAGCACCACAATGTAATCGACCTTCGCTGTACCATTCCAGGTCGGATAGCGGCTGTCCAGCGGCAGCAGCAGACGATCGGCCAGCGGTTGCAGGCTCAGCAGCAGCATGAGCAGCCAGCTGACGGAGATCACGGTTTTGCCGCTTTTCTGCCAGCCAGTAAACCAAAGCAGTAAAATGCCCAGCGCCATCAGCGAAAGCAGCAGCGGCAGGGGTAAAAGCAGCCCGCCAATGACTTTTTTCAGGGTAAATAACATCAAAAACGCGTCCTGTTGTCCGAAAATAGAGCACCCGGAAGGGAAGATGGGGATGAAAGGTTCATTCTTCTGGTGCCTGTGACAAAATAGCACAAGTCTCACCGCAGCATACCGGAGCGCATGCCATGCAGGATCGTAACTTTGACGATCTCGCGGATAAATTTTCGCAAAATATTTACGGCACCACGAAAGGGCGAATACGCCAGGCCATCCTCTGGGACGAGCTGGAAAAGATCGTGCCCAGCCTCTCTTCATCCCCGCTCACCGTGCTGGATGCAGGCGGCGGTGTGGGGCAGGTCTCCAGTGGCCTCGCCGCGCAGGGGCATCAGGTTCTGTTGTGCGATCTCTCTGGCGAAATGCTGCGCCGGGCCGAAGAAAATGCCGCAGCACAGGGTGTGAGCCACAACATGCAATTCAGACAAATCAGCGCTCAGCAGGTGGGCGAACATTTGGATAAGCCGGTGGATCTGGTATTGTTCCACGCTGTGCTTGAGTGGGTCGCTGAACCGGAGGCAGTGCTGAAGGCGCTGTTTGATTCGCTGCGTCCGGGCGGCGTTATGTCGCTGATGTTTTACAATCTGCACGGCCTGACACTGCGCACCCTGACGCTGGGAAACTTCGGCTATCTGCGCACGAATCTGACCAAACGCAAAAAGCGCACGCTGTCGCCTGATTATCCGCGCGACCCCGAACAGGTCTACCGCTGGCTTGAAGCGTGTGGCTTTGTGATTGAGCAGCGCGCCGGTATCCGGGTGTTCAGCGACTATATGAAGCCGCCCAAAGGCGAGCCGAAAAGCGACGATGAAATCATTGAGATGGAGCGGCGTTACTGCCGTCAGGAACCCTTTTTGAGCTTAGGGCGTTACATTCACGTAACCGCGCGTAAACCCGGGCAGAAGGACGAATTATGAGTGAATTTTCCCAGACGGTACCTGAACTGGTCTCCTGGGCGCGCAAAAATGACTTTTCTCTTGCGCTGCCGGTGGAACGTCTGGCCTTTTTGCTGGCTATCGCCACCCTCAACGGTGAGCGAATGGATGGCGAAATGAGCGAGGGCGATCTGATCGATGCTTTTCGCCACGTCAGTAAAGCTTTCGAACAAACCCATGAAACTGTGCTGGTCCGTGCCAACAACGCCATCAACGACATGGTGCGACAGCGTCTGCTCAACCGTTTTACCAGCGAGCTGACCGAAGGCAACGCCATCTATCGTCTGACGCCACTGGCAATCGGCATCACTGACTACTACATCCGCCAGCGTGAGTTTTCAACGCTGCGCCTGTCGATGCAGCTTTCGATTGTCGCCAGTGAGCTGAAACGGGCCGCCGATGCCGCTCAGGAAAATGGTGATGAGTTTCACTGGCACCGCAACGTTTTCGCGCCGCTGAAATATTCGGTGGCGGAGATCTTCGACAGCATTGATATGACCCAGCGTCTGATGGATGAACAGCAGCAGGCGGTGAAAAACGACATCGCCGAACTGCTGAACAAAGACTGGCGCGCGGCTATCTCCAGCTGCGAAATGCTGCTCTCTGAAACGTCCGGCACGCTGCGTGAACTGCAGGATACGCTGGAAGCGGCAGGGGACAAACTTCAGGAAAATCTGCTGCGCATTCAGGATGCCACGCTGGACAGTCCCGATCTGGGCTTCGTCGATAAGCTGGTGTTTGATCTGCAAAGCAAGCTCGACCGTATCACCAGCTGGGGCCAGCAGGCGATCGACCTGTGGATCGGCTATGACCGTCATGTCCATAAATTTATCCGTACCGCCATCGACATGGATAAAAACCGCGTCTTTGCGCAGCGTCTGCGGGTCTCGGTGCAGAACTACTTCGATTCCCCCTGGGCACTGACCTACGCCAACGCCGACCGCCTGTATGACATGCGTGACGAGGCGCTGACGCTGCGGAATGATGAAGTCATGGGCGAACTGCCGCCGGAGATGGAGTACGAAGAGATCAATGAAATTCGCGAACAGCTGGCAGCGATGATCGAAGAGGCGCTGCAGGTCTATAAAGCGCAACAGAAACCGCTCAACCTCGCGTCAGTGATGCGTGACTACCTGGCTCAGTACCCACGCGCCCGCCATTTCGATCTGGCGCGGATTGTGGTCGACCAGGCGGTGCGTCTCGGCGTAGCGGAAGCTGATTTAGCCGGTTTGCCTGTGGAATGGCAAGCCATCAATGATTACGGAGCCAAGGTGCAGGCACATGTCATCGACAAATATTGAACAAGTGATGCCGGTTAAACTGGCACAGGCACTGGCCAACCCGATTTTCCCAGCGCTGGACAGTCAGTTACGCGCCGGACGTCATATCGGTATCGAAGAGCTGGATAACCACGCTTTTCTGATGGATTACCAGTCATACCTCGAAGAGTTTTACACCCGCTATCACGTTGAGTTAATTCGTGCTCCGGAAGGGTTTTTCTATCTGCGTCCGCGTTCAACCACGCTGATCCCGCGTTCGGTACTCTCTGAGCTGGATATGATGGTCGGCAAGATCCTCTGCTACCTCTATCTCAGCCCGGAAAGGCTGGCCAATGAGGGGATCTTCACCCAGCAGGAGCTGTATGACGAACTGCTCTCTCTGGCCGACGAGAACCGTCTGCTGAAGCTGGTCAATCAGCGTTCGACCGGCTCCGATCTGGACCGCACCAAACTGCAGGAGAAAGTGCGCGCTTCCCTGAGCCGCCTGCGTCGCCTGGGCATGGTGTGGTTTTTCGGCAACGACAGCAGCAAATTCCGCATCACCGAATCGGTGTTTCGTTTTGGTGCCGACGTGCGCGGCGGCGATGACGCGCGTGAAGCGCAGCTTCGCCTGATTCGGGATGGCGAAGCCATGCTACTGGAAAACGCGACAGCAGCGGTCGACACCGACGAAGGTGAAGGGCAGGAAAGCGACGCGAGTGAGAACGCAGAGGAAGAACAGGCATGATTGAGCGCGGAAAATTTCGTTCGCTTACGCTGATCAACTGGAACGGCTTTTTTGCCCGTACCTTTGATCTTGATGAATTAGTCACCACGCTGTCCGGCGGTAACGGTGCAGGCAAGTCCACCACGATGGCCGCCTTCGTGACGGCGCTGATCCCCGATTTGACGCTGCTGCACTTCCGTAATACCACCGAAGCGGGCGCCACCTCCGGCTCCCGCGACAAAGGTCTGCACGGTAAACTGCGCGCCGGGGTCTGCTACTCGATGCTGGATGTGGTTAACTCACGTCATCAGCGTGTGGTGGTCGGCGTCCGCCTGCAGCAGGTGGCGGGACGCGATAAAAAGGTCGATATCAAGCCCTTCAGTATTCACGGCCTGCCCACCGACACCAATCCGACCGACATGCTGACGGAGGTGCTTAACAGCCGTCAGGCGCGCGTACTGCCGCTGAACGAGGTCAAAGAGCGCGTCGAGGCGCAGGAGGGCGTGCAGTTCCGCGCCTATAACTCAGTCACTGACTATCACGCCATGATGTTTGATCTCGGCGTGGTGCCGCGTCGTCTGCGCTCTGCCAGCGATCGCAGCAAGTTCTATCGCCTGATTGAAGCCTCGCTCTATGGCGGGATCTCCAGCGCCATCACTCGATCGCTGCGTGACTACCTGCTGCCTGAAAACAGCGGGGTGCGCAAAGCGTTCCAGGATATGGAAGCCGCGCTGCGCGAGAACCGCATGACGCTGGAAGCGATTCGCGTGACGCAGTCTGACCGCGATCTTTTCAAGCACCTGATCTCCGAGGCGACCAGCTACGTCTCAGCGGACTATATGCGTCACGCCAACGAGCGACGGGGGCACCTCGACAGCGCGCTGCAGCTGCGCAACGAGCTGTTCAGCAGCCGCAAGCAGCTGGCAACCGAACAGTATCGTCACGTTGAGATGGCGCGCGAACTGGCTGAGCACAGCGGCGCAGAAAACGATCTTGAAGTCGATTATCAGGCCGCCAGCGACCACCTGAACCTGGTGCAGACCGCGATGCGTCAGCAGGAGAAGATTGAACGTTACGACGCGGATATCGAAGATCTGACCCTGCGGCTGGAAGAGCAGACCGAAGTGGTCGCCGAAGCGCGCGAAATTCAGGAAGAGAACGAAGCCCGCGCCGAAGCAGCCGAGCTGGAAGTGGATGAGCTGAAAAGCCAGCTGGCCGATTTCCAGCAGGCGCTCGATGTGCAGCAGACCCGTGCTATCCAGTATCAGCAGGCCTTGCAGGCGCTGGAGCGCGCCCGGACGCTCTGTCAGCTGCCCGAACTGAACATTGATAATGCGGCAGAGTGGCAGGAGAGCTTCCAGGCTAAAGAGGAAGAGGCGACAGAACGTCTGCTCCATCTGGAACAGAAGCTGAGCGTGGCGGAAGCGGCGCACAGTCAGTTTGAGCAGGCGCTGGCGCTGGTCACCAGCATCGCCGGTGACGTGACGCGACAGGATGCGTGGCAGATCGGCCGCGAACTGCTGCGCGATGCGAGCAATCAGCGTCACCACGCCGAGCAGCTCTCGTCGCTGCGTCTGCGTCTTAATGAACTGGAACAGCGTCTGCGCGAGCAGCATGAGGCGGAGCGTCTGCTGGCCGAGTTCTGCAAGCGTCAGGGACAGCACTACGAACCCGATGCGCTGGCGGATCTGCAGCAGGAGCTGGAAGCCCGGATCGAGCAGCTGAACAGCAGCGTGTCGGACGCCGGTGAACAGCGCATGAAGATGCGTCAGGAGCTGGAGCAGCTGCGTGAGCGCATCACCAGCCTGACCGCCCGTGCCCCTCACTGGCTGGCGGCGCAGGAGATCCTGACGCAGCTCAGTGAGCAGACCGGTCAGGCGCTCAGCAGCAGCCAGGATGTCACCGAATATATGCAGCAGCTGCTGGAGCGTGAGCGTGAAACCACCGTCGAACGCGACGAAGTGGCTGCCAGCAAACGCGATATTGAGCAGCAGATTGAGCGACTGAGCCAGCCAGGCGGTGCGGAAGATGCGCGTCTGACCCAGCTGGCCGAACGGTTTGGCGGCGTTCTGCTCTCTGAAATTTATGATGATGTGACACTGGATGATGCGCCTTACTTCTCGGCGCTTTACGGTCCGTCGCGTCATGCGATTGTGGTGCCCGATCTCTCGCAGGTGCGCGAGATGCTGGACGGGCTGGAAGAGTGCCCGGAAGATCTCTATCTGATCGAAGGGGATCCGCAGTCGTTCGATGACAGCGTTTTCAGCGTCGATGAGCTGCAGAATGCCGTTGTCGTGAAGGTCGCGGATCGTCAGTGGCGCTACTCGCGCTTCCCGAAAATACCGCTGTTTGGCCGCGCAGCGCGTGAGAATCAGCTTGAGCAGCTGCACCTTGAGCGCGACAAACTGGCTGAACGCTACGCTACGCTGTCGTTTGATGTGCAGAAAACCCAGCGTCTGCATCAATCCTTCAGCCGCTTTATCGGTTCACATCTGGCTGTCGCCTTTGATGACGATCCGGAAGCGCAGATCCGTCAGCTGGGCGCGCGGCGGGGCGAGCTGGAGCGGGCGCTGAATCAGCATGAAAGCAACAACCAGCAGCAGCGTCAGCAGTATGAGCAGGCGAAAGAGGGCGTGTCGCAGTTAAACCGTCTGCTGCCTCGCGTTAATCTGCTGCTGGACGATACCCTGGCCGACCGCTGCGAAGAGATCCGTGAGCAGGTCGATGCCGCGCAGGACGCGGCGCGCTTCCTGCATCAGCATGGCGCTAAGCTGGCGAAACTTGAACCGATCCTCGCCGTATTGCAGAGCGATCCGGAGCAGCATGAGCAGCTTCAGGCCGATTATCAGCAGGCGCAGCAGCAGCAGCGCAGCGCACGTCAGCAGGCCTTTGCCCTGACCGAAGTGGTACAGCGCCGAGCACACTTCAGCTATGAAGACTCTGCGGGCATGCTCAACGGCAACAACGATCTCAGCGATAAGCTGCGCCAGCGTCTGGAACAGGCGGAAAGCGAACGCAGCCGCTGTCGCGATCGCCTGCGGGAACATCAGGCCCAGCTGACGCAGTTCACTCAGGTGCTCGCCTCGCTGAAGAGCGCCTGGGATGCCAAACGCGACATGCTGAAGGAGTTGCAGCAGGAGATGCAGGATATCGGCGTTCAGGCCGATAGCAGCGCAGAAGCCCGTGCACGCGTACGTCGTGATGAGCTTTACACGGCCCTGAGCCACAACCGTGCCCGCCGCAATCAGCTGGAAAAACAGCTGACCTTCTGTGAAGCGGAGATGGACAACCTGCAGAAGCGACTGCGTCAGCTGGAGCGAAATTATCATCAGGTACGTGAGCAGGTGGTCAGCGCGAAAGCGGGCTGGTGTACCGTGCTGCGTCTGGTCAAAGAGAATGGGGTGGAGCGCCGTCTGCATCGACGCGAACTGGCCTATCTGAGCGGCGATGAGCTGCGTTCGATGTCCGATAAAGCACTGGGTGCGCTGCGTCTGGCGGTGGCGGACAACGAACATCTGCGGGATGTGCTGCGGCTGTCGGAAGATCCCAAACGTCCGGAACGTAAAATTCAGTTCTTTATTGCGGTCTACCAGCATCTGCGCGAGCGTATCCGTCAGGATATTATTCGCACGGACGATCCGGTGGAAGCGATCGAACAGATGGAAATCGAGCTGAACCGGCTGACGGAAGAGCTGACTGCGCGTGAGCAGACGCTGGCGATCAGCTCCCGCAGTGCGGCGAATATCATCCGTAAGACCATCCAGCGTGAGCAGAACCGTATCCGCCAGCTTAACCAGGGCCTGCAGACCGTCAGCTTTGGTCAGGTTCGCAGCGTGCGGCTCAACGTGAACGTGCGTGAAACCCATTCAATGCTGCTGGACACCCTCTCGGAAGAGCATGAACAGCATCAGGATCTGTTTAACAGCAACCGCCTGACCTTCTCGGAGGCGCTGGCGAAACTTTATCAGCGCCTGAATCCGCATATCGACATGGGACAGCGCACGCCGCAGACCATCGGTGAAGAGCTGCTGGACTACCGCAACTATCTGGAGATGGAAGTGGAAGTGAACCGTGGGTCGGATGGCTGGCTGCGGGCAGAGAGCGGCGCGCTGTCAACCGGTGAGGCGATCGGTACCGGTATGTCTATCCTGGTGATGGTAGTACAGAGCTGGGAGGAGGAGTCACGTCGTCTGCGCGGCAAAGATATATCGCCATGCCGTCTGCTGTTCCTCGATGAGGCAGCCCGTCTGGATGCCCGCTCCATCGCCACGCTGTTCGAGCTGTGCGAGCGACTGGAGATGCAGCTGGTGATTGCCGCGCCAGAAAACATCAGCCCGGAGAAAGGCACGACCTATAAGCTGGTGCGTAAAGTGTTCAATAATACCGAGCACGTCCATGTGGTCGGGCTGCGCGGTTTTGCCGCCGATCCCTCACCGGTGCGGCCGGGCAGCGACGCGGATGCGCTGCCTGATTTAACTGCTGAAAATTCCCAGGCAGAGACGTAGTCAAAAACTGAACCATTGGTTAATCTGGTTACGGCATTTGTCACAGAAGGCAAATGCCGTTTTTGTTTGTATACTCAACATTATGAGTAGCAGCCCGAACGCAGTCGTTACAGGGAACGCTGCGTAGTTGAGAAGATAAGGGGGCAGGGATGTTGCTGGTAAAAAAGGTTAATCATCATCGCGTTGTATCATTGTTAGCGCTGGCGCTAACCGCTGTTCCATTTACGCTACCACAAGCCGCGATTATCGCTGCACTGCCCGGCAAAACGCATGCGGCACTCTCCGTCACTGAAAGTCAGCAACGTATCCGCCAGGCTTTTTCCGGCGCCGATCAGCCATTCTATCAGGCGCCGCTGGCGGCGCTCTATGCGTCCCGCAATATGCAGCCGCTCTGGCAGGATGCCCAGGCAGTAGAAAAATTTCAGCAGCAGCTGGCTGAGGTGGCGCTGTCTGGCGTTCAGCCGCAGTTCACGCGCTGGATTGAGCGTCTGACTAACCCGGCTATTACCGGCTTTGCGCGGGATGTAACCCTTTCCGATGCGATGCTGGGTTATCTGCAGTTCGTCTCCAGTGTTCCGACCCAGGGGGAAACCTGGCTCTACAGCAATGTTCCTTACCGGCTGACGCAGCCGTCGGTCGCGGTAGTCAATCAGTGGCAGAATGCGGTCAATGCCGGAGCGGCCAGCCACTTTATAACCTCACTGCAGCCGCAGCATCCCCAGTATAAGCTGATGCACGCTGCGCTGAAGACGCTGCTCAGCGACAGACAGCCCTGGCCACAGCTGAAAAGCAGTGAAACGCTGCGTCCGGGTCAGGTCAGCGATGATGTACCGGCACTGCGTGAAATATTGCAGCGCAGCGGCATGTTAACGGCGCAGGTAAATGCACCGGCACCCGATGACGATGCGGTGCCCGTCGCACCCTCGCCGGTAACGCATAGCGACCAGCCGGTGGCGGTCAGCCCTTCTGCTGCGCCGATCAGCAATCTGATTTCCCCTGCACCGCAGTCGCCAGGTAACGTCCGCAGCCAGACACTCGAAGGCAACACGGCCAATATTTACGATGAGACGCTGGTAGCGGCGGTGAAACGTTTTCAGCAGTGGCAGGGACTGGATGGCGATGGCGCTATCGGGGCCAGAACGCGGCAGTGGCTCAACGTCTCTCCGCAGATGCGCGCGTCGTTGCTGGCGCTGAATATTCAGCGACTGCGTCTGCTGCCGGACGATATGCATAACGGCATCATGGTCAACATCCCCAACTATTCGCTGATCTATTACAACAACGGCAATAAAATTCTCTCATCGCGGGTTATCGTCGGTCGTCCCGATCGCAAAACGCCGTTGATGCGCAGCGCGCTGAACAATGTGGTGCTCAATCCGCCGTGGAACGTGCCGACGACGCTGGTGCGCAAAGATATCATTCCTAAAGTGAAGCAGGATCCAACTTACCTCTACAAGCATGGTTATACCCTGCTGTCGGGCTGGAGTGCGGATGCTGAAGTCATCGACCCCAGCATGATCGACTGGCGCATGGTAACCGCCTCCTCGTTTCCTTACCGGCTGATTCAGGCACCGGGTGAAGCCAATGCGCTGGGGCGTTATAAATTCAATATGCCCAGCTCGGATGCGATCTATCTGCACGACACGCCTAACCACAACCTCTTCCAGCGCGATATTCGTGCGCTGAGCTCAGGCTGTGTCCGGGTCAATAAAGCCTCTGAACTGGCGGGTCTGTTGCTGCAGGATGCAGGCTGGAATGATTCCCGCATTTCCAGCACCCTGAAAGAGGGCGATACCCGCTATGTGCCGATTCGCCATCGCATTCCCGTCAATCTTTACTATCTGACAGCGTGGGTCGCAGATGACGGCAAACCCCAGTTCCGTACAGATATTTACAATTATGATGACACGGCGCGTTCGGGCAGCCAGGCGCTGAGCCGGGCAGAGAAATTGCTGCTCTAGTGATTGATTTTGCATCGTTAGCGGTGCAGGGAGAAGAGGCAGCCAGAGGCGATCCTGGTGCGGGTCGCCTCGCAAACTGCTGGTGGATGGGTTGACGCTCCACTGAGAGAAAGTTATGGTTCGGCCTGTGCGCTTTTTGCACATGACTATGGCTTGACTCTCAGGTAATCCGCTACATGTCTACTATTGATTCTTTTCGTCGCAAACTACTGTTATGCGGTAGCGCCGCCGCCGGACTGGCACTCCTGCCAGCTTCTGCCAGGGCCTCACTTTCAACGTCTCGTCCGCGTGTGTTGATGCTCAATAACCTTCACACCGGTGAAACCCTTAAAACTGAATTTTTTAATGGTAAGAGTTACGACAAGGATGAGTTGTCACGATTAAATCACTTCTTCCGGGACTATCGCGCCAACAAAGTAAAAAGTATTGACCCCCATCTGTTTGACCAAATCTTTCGCCTGCAGGCCCTGCTGGGGACGCGTAAACCCATTCAGCTGGTGTCGGGTTATCGCTCTCTGGCCACCAATAATATGCTGCGGGAAAGTGGTCCCGGGGTAGCCAAGCATAGCTATCACACCAAAGGTCAGGCGATGGATTTTCATATTGAAGGGATTTCGTTAGCGAATGTACGCAAAGCGGCGTTATCTCTGCGCGCCGGTGGTGTAGGATATTATCCCCGCAGTAACTTTGTGCACATTGACACCGGGCCGATCAGGCACTGGTAACGACACCGGCAACGCTGCGTGAGCCGGTCATGGAGCGTTATGAATTACCACATTATTCCTGTTACAGCGTTTGCTCAGAACTGTTCCGTTATCTGGTGCGAGACCACGCGTGAAGCCGCGCTGGTCGACCCCGGCGGCGATGCTGAACTGATTAAGCAAACGCTGGAACAGCTTAGTCTTAAACCCGCTCAGATCCTCCTGACGCATGGCCATCTGGATCATGTCGGGGCCGCCGTGGAGCTGGCCGCCTTCTATGATGTTCAGATTGTGGGGCCGCAAAAGCGCGATGCTTTCTGGCTGGAGGCGTTGCCCACGCAGAGCCGGATGTTCGGACTGGAAGAGTGCGCGCCTTTTACCCCCGATCGCTGGCTGGAAGAGGGCGAGAGCGTGCAGGTCGGTCTGACCACGCTGGAGGTGCTGCACTGTCCGGGACACTCGCCCGGGCATGTTGTGTTCTTTGATCGTCCGGGGCGCTTGCTGATCTCCGGTGACGTCATTTTCAATGGCGGCATCGGGCGCACTGACTTCCCGCAGGGCGATCACCAGCAGTTAATCGCGGCTATCCGCAGCAAACTGCTGCCGCTGGGCGATGACGTGACGTTCCTGCCTGGTCACGGCCCAGTCTCTACGCTGGGACATGAACGCATCAGCAACCCTTTCCTGCAGTAAAGCGTCAGCGGTTTTCCTGCCATAAAAAAATGGGCCATCCGGCCCATTTTTTCGTTACGTCGTCTGCGTTACAGCACAGCGACAATCGCTTCACACAGCGCCGACATATTGTCTGGCGTCATGCCCGCCACGTTCACGCGGCCTGAGTTGACGGCATAAACCCCGAACTCTTCCCGCAGGCGGATCACCTGATCTTTGGTTAGGCCGCTGAACGAGAACATACCGTTCTGTCTGATGATAAAGCTGAAGTCGCGCTGTGCACCTTTTTCCGCCAGGGTGTTCACAAACAGCTGGCGCATGCGCTGGATGCGCTGACGCATATCCGACAGCTCCTGCTCCCAGATCGTGCGCAGCGTGTCATTGCCCAGGATCGTGGCGACCACCGCCGCACCATGCGCTGGTGGGTTAGAGTAGTTGGAGCGGATCGTATATTTCACCTGGCTGAACGCGGTATCGGCTACGCCCGCCTCCGCGGCCACCAGCGTGATGGCACCCACACGCTCGTTGTAGAGACCAAAGTTCTTGGAATAAGAGCTGGCGACAATCAGCTCCTGATGTGAGGCGGCAAAGATGCGCAGGCCTTCAGCATCTTCCTCCAGACCACGGGCAAAGCCCTGGTAGGCGAAGTCGAATAACGGCAGCCAGCCCCTGGCCTGTGAAAGCTGCGCCAGCTGTTGCCACTGCTCCGCCGTCGGGTCAATCCCGGTCGGGTTATGGCAGCAGCCGTGGAACAGCACCACATCACCCGGCTGAACCTGCTGCAGCGACGCGATCATCCCTTCAAAGTCCAGCGAATGGGTCTCTGCGTCGTAATAGTGATAGTCGCAGACTTCAAGACCGGCAGCGTGAAACACGTTGTGATGATTCGGCCAGGTCGGATTGCTGATCCAGACCCGCTTCACCGTGGTCTGCGTAGCAAGAAAATCGGCTGCAACACGCAGTGCGCCTGTACCGCCCGGCGTCTGCGCGGTGCGCGCGCGGCTGGCGGTAATCAGGGGGCTCTGGTTGCCGAACAGCAGGGCCTGCGTGCAGCGGGCGAAATCCGCCAGACCATCAATGCTGAGATAGTTTTTTGTGGTTTCGTTTTCCAGCAGGTATTGCTCAGCCTTTTTAACACTGGTCAGCACCGGGGTCTTGCCGGTTTCGTCTTTATAAACGCCGATACCCAGATTGATTTTTTCAGGGCGGTCGTCGGCACGAAACAGATCGGCCAGCCCAAGAATAGGATCGGCGGGTGCAGCAGAGATCGATTCAAACATGTGTCAGGTCCATTAGCGTGAACTTAAGCAAGAGGACTCTCAGGTTAGCGCCCGGCCGGGCAAATGCCAACCGTTTGCGAGACAAATTCCTGCATTTTGCGCTGCAGATGACGAGAGGGTCAAACCAGCGTGAAGAAGCACGGGGGAAGGTGGTGTAAAACGCGGATATCTCAAATCGCAGCCATAAAAAAACGGGGCCAGAGCCCCGTTTTTCAACATGCTGAAGCAGGATTAGAACTGGTAAACGATACCAACACCCACCACGTCGTCTGTGTTCAGATTCAGGCGGTTGTTATCATCCAGCTGGTTGATTTTGTAATCAACGTAGGTAGACATGTTTTTGTTGAAGTAGTAAGTCGCGCCAACGTCGAAGTATTTGTACAGGTCAGCATCGCCGATACCTTCGATATCTTTGCCTTTCTGCTGTACGTAAGCCAGGGATGGACGCAGACCGAAGTCGAACTGGTACTGAGCAACTAACTCAATAGTCTGAGTTTTGTTAATGGTGGCATTCGCTGAAGCAGTAGTGTTAGGTGTGGTACCAGGAATGGTAGCGGTAAAGTATGAAGAGTTACGGCCTTCACCATACATTGCTGCCAGGTAAACGTTGTTCGCATCATATTTCAGCGCGGTTGCCCAGTTCTCAGCACGTTTGCCCTGTCCGATTACGTTACCATTGACATCAGTAACACCTGCTGCCTGTGAATCAGTACGGTCGCTGCTGCTGTAAGCACCTACGATACCAACACCGATTGGTGAGGTGTAGCTGGTTGATACGCCCCAGCCGTCGCCGTTAGCACGAGTAGTATCAGTACGGTCATTTTTACCCTGATACTGAACTGCGAAGTCCCAGCCATCAACCAGGCCGAAGAAGTTGGTGTTGCGGTAGGTCAGCAGACCGGTGCTGCGGCCGTTCATGAAGTTGTCTGAGCTGCCCCAGTCACCACCGAACACTGGCAGCATATCGGTCCAGCCGATTGCATCGTAAACCAGACCGTAGTTACGGCCGTAGTCGATTGAGCCGGCATCGCCGAATTTCAGACCGGCAAAGCCCAGACGGGTTTTAGTACCGTCAGTTGCGTCATCACCTTCAGATTTGTTGGCCTGAAGGTTGTATTCCCACTGGCCGTAACCGGTCAGCTGGTCGTTGATCTGGGTTTCGCCTTTGAAGCCAAAGCGAACATAAGAGTTATCGCCGTCATCGCCCGCGTTGTCCGAGAATGTGTGACGTGCGTCGACTTTACCGTACAGGTCCAGTTTGTTGCCGTCTTTGTTATAGATTTCGGCAGCATTGGCGGCGCCGGCGGCTAACAGAGCAGGGATAACCACTGCAAGAATATTGCGCTTCATCATTATTCATTACCCTCATTGGAGTTATTTGTACACCTGCCACTGCCGTCAGGAAATCTTTACGGAACCCTGAGCGAAGTTTGGTGTCTTCCTGTGTCTGCACGCATCTTTCCATCCCCCCCGCCGTAATTCTAGCGCGAAAATGCTACTAAACTCGTAATCTGGTTTCAAAAGGAAAATATGTATTACAAAATGTAAAAAATACGGAACTTTGTGAGACAACTCAAAATTTACAAAAATAAAAAAAGGCCGGCAGTGCCGACCTCTTTATATATATGAATTTCTTATATTTAATGCCGAATCTTAGAAGCTCGCGTTGCGTGGGGTACGCGGGAAGGGGATAACGTCCCTGACATTTTGTACGCCGGTAACATAGGCGATTAAACGTTCAAAGCCCAAGCCGAAACCAGAATGTGGCACGGTGCCATAGCGACGCAGGTCACGATACCACCAGTAATCTTCTTTATTCAGGCCCATCTCTTCCAGACGCGCATCCAGCACATCCAGACGCTCTTCACGCTGTGAACCGCCGATGATCTCACCGATGCCTGGTGCCAGAACATCCATCGCTGCCACGGTTTTGCCATCGTCGTTCAAACGCATATAGAACGCCTTGATGTCTTTCGGATAGTTTTTCACCACTACCGGTGCTTTGAAGTGTTTCTCAGCCAGATAGCGTTCATGCTCAGACGAGAGGTCGATGCCCCAGGAAACCGGGTTTTCGAAGCTCTGGCCGCAGTTCATCAGGATCTCGACCGCATCGGTGTAGTCGACCTGCGCGAAATCGGTGGTGATGAAGCGCTGCAGGCGTTCTACCGCCTCCTTGTCTACGCGCTCTGCAAAGAAGGCCATATCATCGGCGCGCTCTTCCAGAACCGCATTAAAGACATACTTCAGCATGGCTTCCGCCAGGTCAGCCGCATCATCCAGTGAGGCAAACGCAATTTCCGGCTCCAGCATCCAGAATTCCGCCAGGTGACGGCTGGTGTTGGAGTTCTCTGCACGGAACGTCGGGCCGAAAGTGTAGATTTTCGACAGGGCGCTGGCGTAGGTTTCGCCATTGAGCTGACCCGACACGGTCAGGAACGCCTCTTTACCAAAGAAATCTTCGCTGAAGTCAACATGGCCCTGATCGTTACGCGGCAGGTTTTCCAGATCCAGCGTGGAAACACGGAACATTTCGCCGGCGCCTTCGGTATCGGAGGCAGTAATCAGCGGGGTAGAGACCCAGAAATAGCCGTTCTCATGGAAGAAGCGATGCAGCGCCTGCGCCAGCGTATGACGAACGCGGGCGACCGCACCGATCAGGTTGGTGCGCGGACGCAGGTGCGCCACTTCGCGCAGGTATTCGATGCTGTGGCGTTTCGCCGCCATCGGATAGCTGTCGGGATCTTCGACCCAGCCCACCACCTCCAGGCTGGTCGCCTGAATCTCAAAAGCCTGGCCCTGACCCGGCGAGGCCACCACTTTACCGGTGACGATAACGGAACAGCCCGTGGTCAGACGCAGCACTTCATCCTGATAATTATTCAGAGAATTATTGACGACAGCCTGAACGGGATTAAAGCAGGAGCCATCATAGACGGCGATGAAGGAAAGACCGGCTTTTGAATCTCTTCGGGTACGCACCCAACCACGTACGGTGACTTCACTGTCAACCGCGACGCGACCGTGCAGTACATCCGCTACAGGCACTACGCTCATAAATATCTCTCTATATAGAAGAAGTGAGTAAAAAGTTGCCCCATCCGGGGTTTTGCTATGTTACTTGCGAGTCTTCAGGAAACAAGCAAAATTCAGGGGGAAAGCGGATTTATTACAGCAGAGGCGGGGCGCATCAACGCCCCGATTAAGAGGGATTCAGCTCGCTTTTTTCACCAGTGGCAGATCAAAGGCTTTGCGCAGGGCGCGGACAAAGGCTTTATCCTGGCAGATCGTTTTACCCGGACTGTCTGAGAGTTTCGCGACCGGCTTGCCGTTGCACTGCACCAGTTTGATCACGATATTCAGCGGCGTCACGCCCGGAATGTCGCAGGTCAGGCGGGTGCCGATGCCGAACACCACGTTGGTTCGCTGACCAAAATGACGATAGAGCGCCAGCGCTTTGTCGAGGTTCAGGTTGTCTGAAAAAACCAGGTTTTTGCTGAGAGGATCGATACCGAGTTTCTGATAGTGGGCGAGCGCTTTCTCTCCCCATTCGACCGGATCGCCGGAGTCGTGGCGCAGGCCCTGATAGCGACGGGCGAAGTGCGGCCCGAAATCACGCAGGAAGGCATCCATCGCAATACAGTCCGTCAGGGCGATACCCAGCTGGTCATCATACTCATCCAGCCAGGCCTGCAGCGCCGCACGCTGGCTGTTGGCCAGCACCGGGCTGATCTGCTGAAACGCCTGAAACCACTCATGCGCCTGGGTGCCCACCGGCGTCAGCGACAGACGACGGGCCAGATCATAGTTACTGGTGCCAATCAGCCACGGAAAATCCTGCTTCAGCGTGGAGACGATCGCCTCCTGCACATCCTGCGAATAGCGGCGACGGGTGCCGAAATCCATCAGGCGGAAGCGTGACATATCGAGATCAGCGACCTCGGTTTTAAAGGCGCTGAGTTTCTGGTGCAGATGGTCGACAGCCTGCTGAGTAGTGACCTGCGGCGTGCGATGACGATGCACAATCTCGCTGATCAGCGCCAGTAACGGCACCTCCCACATAATCACTTCACGCCACGGCCCCTGGATGCGGATATCCAGCATGCCGTGGTGATTGCGTACTTCAACCTGCTCCGGGTTATAACGAAACTGGCGCAGCCAGTGAAGATAATCCTGACGGAAAAAGGGAAGATGAGACAGCCAGGTCGCTTCTTCGTCAGTCAGCGCCAGGTCTTGCATTGTGGTGATCGCGTCACGAATGTCGTCAGCGTAGAGACCCAGCTGTTCGTCGCCGCGGCAGCGAAACTCCGCCTTCACCGTGACGTCATGATAACGGTGAAAAACGGCCTGCTGCATATGGAGCTTGTAGGCATCCGTATCCAGCAGCGAGGTCAGTATCGGGGAAGCATGTCCTGTCATGGCGCGTTTCAGCATCCTGTTCGGTGGCGCAGAGCCCGGTGTTGTACACAGTCATAAAGACGCGGAAGTATAATTCACTATCTGAAGCCGATCACAGCATATTTCAGTCGGAGAGGTCGAGGCCAATCTGTGCCTTTGTTAACAAACTGTAGCCATTTAGTCATTCCGGTGCTTTGTGCGTGGCAAGCTTGTAGTAACAAGCTTAGACTTTGCCGGTAAACTTATAACAACGCGAGACGCAATATGACGCAACAGCCCCAAATTAAGTATCGCCACGACTATCGTGCGCCCGATTACACCATTACTGACATCGATTTAACCTTTGAGCTGGATGCGTCGACCACGCTGGTCACGGCCATCAGCCAGGTTAAACGACTGGGCGACAGCCAGGCTGAGCTGCGTCTGGACGGCGAAGATTTAACGCTGATTGCGCTGGAGATCGACGGGCAGCCCTGGACCGCCTTCCGGGAAGAAGAGGGCGCGCTGATCATCAGCCAGCTGCCGGACAGCTTCACCCTGAAAATCGTCAACGAAATTCACCCGGACCAGAACACCGCGCTGGAAGGGCTCTATAAATCGGGCGAGGCGCTCTGCACCCAGTGCGAGGCGGAGGGCTTCCGTCATATTACCTGGTATCTCGATCGGCCGGACGTCCTGGCCCGCTTCACCACCACGATTTATGCCGACGGTAAGCGCTATCCGTTCCTGCTCTCCAACGGCAACCGGATCGACAGCGGCCGCGATGAGCAGGGCCGCAGCTGGGTGAAGTGGGAAGATCCGTTCCCGAAACCCTGCTACCTGTTTGCGCTGGTGGCCGGCGATTTCGACGTACTGCGCGACAGCTTCACCACCCGTTCAGGCCGTGATGTGGCCCTGGAGATCTTCGTCGATCGCGGCAACCTGGATCGTGCGGACTGGGCGATGACCTCACTGAAAAACAGCATGAAGTGGGATGAAGAGCGTTTCGGCCTGGAGTATGACCTCGACATCTTTATGATTGTGGCGGTCGACTTCTTCAATATGGGCGCAATGGAGAACAAAGGGCTGAACGTCTTCAATGCCAAATATGTGCTGGCGAAAGCGGAGACGGCGACGGATAAAGATTATCTGGGGATCGAAGCGGTCATCGGCCACGAATATTTCCACAACTGGACCGGCAACCGCGTGACCTGCCGTGACTGGTTCCAGCTCAGCCTGAAAGAGGGGCTGACGGTGTTCCGCGATCAGGAATTCAGTTCCGACCTGGGTTCACGCGCGGTCAACCGCATCGACAACGTGCGTATCGTGCGCGGTGCGCAGTTCGCCGAAGATGCCAGCCCGATGGCGCACCCGATCCGTCCGGATCAGGTTATGGAGATGAACAACTTCTACACCCTGACGGTGTATGAGAAAGGATCGGAAGTGATCCGCATGATGCATACCCTGCTGGGCGAAGCGAACTTCCAGAAGGGCATGAAGCTCTACTTTGATCGTCATGACGGCAGTGCCGCCACCTGTGATGATTTCGTGCAGGCGATGGAAGATGCCTCTAACGTTGACCTGTCACAGTTCCGCCGCTGGTACAGCCAGTCCGGGACGCCTGTGCTGACGGTGCGCGACGACTATAACCCGGAGCTGGAGCAGTATACGCTGCACGTCACGCAGCACACCCCGGCGACCGCCGATCAGAAAGAGAAGCTGCCGCTGCATATTCCACTGGATATCGAACTCTATGACGGCGAAGGCAAGGTGATCCCGCTGCAGAATAACGGGCATCCGGTCTCTTCGGTGCTGAATGTCACCGAGGAGTTCCAGACCTTTATCTTCGACAACGTCTACTTCCAGCCGGTGCCATCGCTGCTGCGTGAATTCTCTGCGCCGGTGAAGCTCGACTATAAATGGAGTGATGCGCAGCTGACCTTCCTGATGCGCCACGCCCGCAACGACTTCTCCCGCTGGGATGCGGCGCAGAGCCTGCTGGCAACCTATATCCGGCTGAATGTCGCCCGCTATCAGCAGGGCCAGCATCTGTCGCTGCCGCTACATGTGGCCGACGCCTTCCGGGCGGTGCTCCTCGATGCCGACAGCGACCCGGCGCTGACCGCGCTGATCCTGACGCTGCCGTCAGAGAACGAAATTGCCGAACTGTTCGATACCATCGATCCGCAGGCAATTGCCCTGGTGCGTGATGCGCTGCAGCGTACGCTGGCCCGCGAACTGGCCGATGAGTTCTATGCTATCTACAACGCCTGTCAGCAGCCTGAATACCGTGTGGAACATCAGGCGATCGGCCAGCGCAGCCTGAAAAATGTCTGCCTGACCTATCTGGCTTTCAGCGATGCGCAGCTGGCGGATAAGCTGGTGCAGACGCAGTATGAGCAGGCAACTAACATGACTGATGCGCTGGCGGCGCTTTCCACGGCTGTGGCGGCACAGCTGCCGTGTCGTGACGCGCTGCTGGCGGCGTATGATGAGCGCTGGCATCAGGATGGTCTGGTGATGGATAAGTGGTTTGTGCTGCAGGCGACCAGCCCGGCCGCGAACGTGATGCGTAACGTGCGTAATCTGCTGAACCATCGCTCCTTTACCATGAGCAATCCAAACCGCGTTCGCTCGCTGATTGGTGCGTTTGCCTCCGCTAACCCGGCCGCGTTCCATGCCCGGGATGGCAGCGGCTATAAGTTCCTGGTCGAGATGCTCACCGATCTCAACAGCCGCAACCCGCAGGTCGCGGCGCGGATGGTGGAGCCGCTGATCCGTCTGAAACGTTACGATGAAGAGCGTCAGGCGCTGATGCGTCAGGCGCTGGAGCAGCTGCTGGCGCTGGATAAGCTCTCCGGTGACCTCTACGAGAAAATCAGCCGGGCTCTGAACGCCTGATAGCAGAAAGGCGGAGCGTCTGAGACGGCCTCCGCCTTTTTTTAGCGCTGCTGCGCGTAACGTACCGGCGATACCGGCGCCGTACGCTGCATCACCCGTTCCAGCACCTCCGCCTCCAGCTCGGCCAGCCGCGCCGACCCACGTCGCCGTGGGCGTGGCAGATCCACCTGCAGATCCAGCCCGATCTCACCCTCTTCGATCAACAGGACACGATCCGCCATCATGACGGCTTCGCTGACATCGTGCGTGACCAGCAGCACGGTGAAGTGGTGCTGCTGCCACAGTGACTCGATCAGCCCCTGCATTTCAATGCGCGTCAGGGCATCCAGTGCCCCCAGCGGTTCATCCAGCAGCAAGAGACCCGGCCGATGGATCAGGGCTCTGGCCAGGGCCACGCGCTGTTTCTGGCCGCCGGAGAGCGCGGCGGGCCACTCGTCGGCCCGATCCGCCAGTCCTACCGCCGACAGCGCCGCCATCGCCGCGCTGCGCCATTCGCGTCCGCGCAGGCCAAGCCCGACATTGTCGATCACCTTTTTCCACGGCAGCAGTCGCGCATCCTGAAACATCAGACGGGTATCGTCACGCGCCGACGCCAGCGGCGCATTGCCCGCCAGCAGTTCACCGCCCGTACTCTGCTCCAGCCCGGCCAGCAGGCGCAGCAGGGTACTTTTGCCGCAGCCACTGCGACCCACCACCGCCACAAACTGACCGGAAGGAATATGCAGGTCGATGCTGTTGAGAATGGTGCGATTGCCGTAGCGTTTACTGACGCCGTTCACGCCAACCGGCGTGCCGCTGTTCAGGCGGGCCGGTGAGAAAGTCTGGCTCATGCGTTCTCCTCCTTCAGTTGATAAGCGGGATGCCAGCGCAGCCAGACACGTTCCAGCAGCAGTGCGGCGACATCTGCCAGTTTGCCGAGCAGGGCATAAAGAATAATGGCGACGACGACCACGTCGGTCTGCAGAAACTCACGGGCGTTCATGGCCAGATAGCCGATCCCCGCATTCGCCGAGATCGTCTCGGCGACAATCAGCGTCAGCCACATCAGCCCCAGCGCAAAACGCACCCCCACCATGATGTTGGGCAGCGCACCGGGCAGGATCACCTGAATAAACAGGCTCCAGCCGGAAAGCCCGTAGCTGCGCGCCATCTCGACCAGCCCGCGATCGATATTACGGATGCCGTGATAGGTGTTGAGATAGATGGGGAACAGCGTACCCAGCGCCACCAGAAAAATTTTGGCCGACTCATCAATGCCGAACCAGAGGATCACCAGCGGGATCAGGGCCAGGTGCGGCACATTGCGCAGCATCTGTACCGAGGTGTCCAGCAGGCGCTCACCGGTTCTGGAGGTGCCGGTAATCAGGCCGAGCACCAGACCAATCGAACCGCCGATGCTGAAGCCAATCAGCGCCCGCCAGCTGCTGATGGCCAGATGCTGCCAGAGCTCACCGCTGGCAGTCAGTTGCCAGAAGGTGGTCACGATTTTCTCCGGCGCGGGCAGAATACGGTTCGATAACCAGCCGGTCTGCGAAGCGATCTGCCACACCACGACCAGCACTATCGGCAGCAGCCACGGCACCAGCGTATCGGCAAGGCGTTTTCGGGTTCTGGCCATTCTCCTCTCCTTAGCCGCGGGCGACTTTTTTCTCAGGGGTGAAATCGTTGGCGACCGCTTCACCGTGCGCCTGAACCACGCGCGGCTGTGGCACCAGCGGAACCTGCAGATCAAGATGCGGGAACAGCAGTTCGCCGACGCGGTAAGCCTCTTCCAGATGCGGATAGCCGGAGAGGATAAAGGTTTCGATGCCCAGTGCTTCATACTCCTTAATGCGGGCGGCGACGGTCGGGCCATCGCCAACCAGTGCCGTGCCGGCGCCGCTGCGCACCAGTCCCACGCCTGCCCAGAGGTTCGGGCTGATCTCCAGTTTGTCGCGGCGGCCGCCATGCAGCGCGGCCATCCGGCGCTGACCCACAGAGTCTGCCCGCTGGAACGCCGCCTGCGCCTTCGCGATAGTGGCGTCATCGACATTGGCAATCAGCCGGTCGGCGGCCTGCCAGGCCTCTTCATTGGTTTCCCGCACAATCACATGCAGCCGGATACCGAAGCGTACCGTCCGGCCCTGCGCCGCCGCTTTAGCACGCACCTGATCAATCTTCTCTTTGACCTGGGCAGGGGGTTCGCCCCAGGTGAGGTAGACATCCACCTGTTCCGCCGCCAGCTCCTGCGCCGGTTCAGACGATCCGCCGAACCAGAGCGGCGGCCGAGGCTGCTGAACAGGCCTGAACATCAGGCGCGCGCCGCGAACCTTCACATGTTTGCCTTCGTAATCGACGGTTTCGCCTTCCAGCACCCGGCGCCAGACGCGGGTAAATTCTGCCGACTCCGCATAACGCTCGCGGTGATCGAGGAACACCCCGTCACCGGCCAGCTCTTCCGGATCGCCGCCGGTGACCAGATTGAACAACGCCCGGCCGTTCGAGAGGCGATCCAGGGTCGCGGCCTGGCGCGCCGCCTGGGTCGGTGAAATTACGCCAGGGCGCAGCGCCACCAGGAAGCGCAGACGCTGCGTCACCGGGATCAGCGAGGCGGCAACCAGCCACGCATCTTCGCAGGAGCGGCCGGTGGGGATCAGGACGCCACCAAAGCCAAGACGGTCAGCGGCCTGGGCCACCTGTTGCAGATAGGCGTGGTCAACCGGACGTGCGCCTTCGGCGGTGCCAAGATAGTGGCCGTCGCCATGCGTCGGCAGAAACCAGAAAATGGATACGCTCATTGTTGCTCCTTATTTCGTCAGGGTATGCGGTTGCCAGAGTCGATCCTGGATCGTCACTTTTACGGGCAACAGATGATTGGCATAGAAAAGGTCAGCGGTGCGCTGCTGCGCCGCGGCGGTTTCGGCACTGACCGGTGAAATCCGGGTCGGCGGCCGGTGGCTGAGATAGCTGGCGATGACCGGTTCAGGCAGGCCCATCGCCTGCGCCAGCAGCGTGATGCTCTGCTGCGGCTGGCTGATTGTCAGCGCGTCGGCCTCGCTGAAGGTGTTGAGCACCTTCTGGATAAATGCACCGTGCGCCTCGGCATAGCTGCGGGTCGCCAGATAGAAGGAGCCGGTCAGGTTGAGTGAGCTGCCATCCGTCAGCAGGCGCGAATTGCCCTGCAGCAGGACTGAAGAGTAGTAGGGGTCCCAGATCGCCCAGGCATCCACGTTACCCTGCTGGAAGGCGGCGCGGGCATCGGCTGGCGTCAGATAGACCGGCGTGATGTCTTTAAAGCTCAGACCCGCCTGCTGCAGGGCGCGCAGCAGTAAGTTGTGAGAGCTGGAGCCCTTCTGGAATGCCACTTTCTTCCCTTTCAGGTCGGCGACCTGTTTCAGGGGGCTGCTTTTCGGCACCAGAATCACTTCAGCTTTGGGTTTGGGCGGCTCCGAGCCGACATAGAGCAGATCCGCGCCTGCGGCCTGCGCAAACAGCGGCGGCAGATCGCCGGTACTGCCGAGATCGATGCTGTTAACGTTCAGCGCTTCCAGCATCTGCGGCCCCGCCGGGAACTCAATCCACTTAATCTGCGTATGGGGGAAACGTGTCTCCAGCAGATGGTGCGACTTTGCCAGCACCATGCTGACAGACCCCTTCTGATAACCGATGCGAATCTCTGCCGGATCGGATTCGGCGGCCTGAACCTGAAGGCCAGCCAGTAACAGCCCCGCGACCAGCCACTTTCCTAATCTCTGCTTCATGACGCTCTTCCTTATACCGCCTGCGCGACGGGGTAGTGGTGACGGGTCAGTGCCTGCCAGAAATCGGCGACGGCTTCATCCAGCCGCTGGGACAGCGCTTCCTGCAGCTCGGGCTGACGGTCGTAGTGATGAATCTGGTGATCCCCGGCGTAGACGCCATGCAGGATCTCCTGTGCCTTTAATGCGTTAAGTACCGGCTTCAGGGCATAGTCCATCGCCAGCATATGGCCGGCACTGCCGCCGCTGGCCAGCGGTAACACCACTTTATGTTCCAGGGCGCGCTCAGGCAGCAGGTCGAGCAGCGTCTTCAGCGCACCTGAAAATGAGGCTTTGTAGATTGGGGTTGCCACGATCAGACCCTCGGCCGACGCCAGGTCTTCACGCAGCGCCAGCAGCGCAGGGGCATCGAAGCGCGCATTGATCAGATCGTCCGGCTGGAAGTTATGAATATTCCAGGGAATGACCTCAACGCCCAGGGCCTCAAGCCTGTGCTGACAGATTGTCAGTAGCGAGGTTGAGCGGGAAGGGAATCGTGGGCTGCCTGCCAGCGTAATAACTCGCATCATTACTCCTTATAACTAAAAGTTATTGATTATCAAATGTTGAGAACTAATGTCCTCATACTGTCAGAGCTGTGGAGTGGGCTTAAATGATTTATCCGGCAAAGCAAGGGTGAAATGTGGAAATAGAGGCGGCAGGGTCTGAAAGGCAATTTTTCGCTTCCGATTATTCTTAAATCAGGCACAGGCAGGCGGGGGATTCATTAAAAGCATTGATATGAGATGCTTTTAATCAGCCCCGGGTGAAAAAAACGCGTTTTTGTCTGATTGCTTAATGCTTTATTTCGGATGCAGAAAGCGAATAAAACGAAGCGGCTGAAAAAAAGAGGCCAGTCAGGCAGCCGGAAATCAGCAACGGTGTGAAGATAACGAGAGAATATTGAGATAAATCGCAGAACGCATACTGTAATAAAAATGAAGGAATAGTGAATTTTTTCACCTTTTCAGATGTTCGCTTACGCTTTTCGCCATCTGGTTACAACTGCCTTGTCAGGCTATTTTAAATCGAACCTCAACGCTTTTAACATTATTTTGAGTTATAGATGCACTTTGGTTAACAGTGATCCGCCTGTGACGGGTTAAAAGATTTTTTACGGCTGGTCTTTTTTTGGATAACCGGTTTAAGATAATCAGGCTCAATTCAGTCAGTCATAATAACAGAGCCGTACTCTTTTCGACGTTTCGCCTCGGGTCAGGTCCTGCATCTGGCAGGTGAATCGTATTGTCATTTTCTAACAGCAGAGAATTGCACATGTCTGACATCCTGTTATCCGTTATTATTCCCACTTACAACGTTGAGAAATATATTGTTGAGTGTGTCGATTCATTATTACGCCAGGTTAAAGCGCCCAATGAAATCCTCATTGTGAATGACGGTTCCACCGACAGCACGCTGGCTCTGCTTGAACAGAATTATGCACATCTGCCTCAGGTGAAAATAATTACAACGGAAAACGCCGGTGCCGGTCATGCCCGTGATGTGGGGATTGAGGCGGCCAGCGGTCAGTTCCTGTTCTTCTGCGACCCGGATGATGTGGTAACGGACGGCCTGGTCACTGAACTGGCGATTGTTGCGGAAAAGCACCCTGAAACGGACCTGTTCTGCTTCAACTCCTCTGTCTATCGTGACGGTCAGATCGATGTCACTTCGCCAAAAGTGCGGCACGATATCTTTGGTCAGCAAAAGCCGCAGGAGGTCCTGTTACACCTGCTGCGAAACGGCAGATACACGTCGGCGGCCTGGAGTTATATCGTCAGTAAGCGGGTTGTTGAACAGCACAAATTACGCTTTGTGAAACGCGTGCATGAAGATCATAATTTTACCCTGTCCGCGTTTATCAAAAGTCAGCAGGCCTGGGTCAGTCGCCATGTCTATTATAAGCAGCGCATTCGTCACGGCTCACTCACCAACAGTACCAAAAGTAATGAGTTTTTTTACCAGCGTTATGATGCTTTTATGCACGCCTGGAATACCTTAACCGGTTCGCAGGTGAAATCTGCGTGGCGCAGTCAGCTGGAAAAAGCCTATTTAGTGCACTCATTTCGCCTGATGATCTATTTATCGCTCTATAACGGCACGCCGGTACCGGAATATGTGATTAACGCCATCCGCTTTATGGGGCAGAATGTGAAAACAGAGAACTTCAAAGAGTGGCTACTGTTCAACCGCCCTGAACTGTTTATTACACTGCAGCACTATAAAGTCAAAAAAGAGCTGAAACGCGCCGCCTGATTCTGAAAATCAGCCTGATTCTGAAAAGTGTGAAGCAATATTGTTTATGCCTTTGCGAAATGAGAAGGTGAGACATGCAATGTGTATAAGGTTGTTGCGTCATGGCAAAAGTTCTTGATAAAAGTCTGGTAATTAATATTTTCTCGCTGCTGGCTTATCGCGGCGCGTCGTTCCTGTTTCCGCTGGCCACGCTGCCTTATCTTGCCCGCGTTCTGGGGGTTGAGCAGATGGGTACGCTGGCGCTGGCCATCGCCTGTGTGCTCTATTGCAGTACCATCTCAGACTGGGGATTCAATGTCTTTACAACCAAAGATATTGCTCACCATCGTGATGATAAAGAGCGGGTCAGTCAGCTCTTCTGGTCAACGTTCAACGCCAAGCTGATGCTGCTGGTGCTCACCAGCGGCACGCTGCTGACCGCGACCTGGTTCAATCCTGCCTGGCATCCGCTGTTCTTTATTATCCTGGCGAACTGCACCACGCTGATTGGTTCTCTCTTCTCCTTCGGCTGGCTGATGCAGGGTTTTGAGAAGCTGGGCAAGACGGCAATGATCGCCACCTTCGGCAACTTCTGCGCCATTCCTCTGACCTTTCTGCTGGTTAAATCGCCGCAGGATACGTGGCTGGCCGCGCTGATCCCGGGCACGGTTTCGATCATCAGCGCCGCAATTACCCTGAAATTCGTGCTGGAGATGAAGGTCATTGGCCGCTATCGCTTCGAACCGCGCGAAATTAAGCAGCGTATCACCGACAGCCTGGATGTCTTTATCGCCATTGCCGGTGCAAACCTGTTCAACAGCGTCAACGTGGTGATCCTCGCTTCCTTTACATCGACCTATATGGTCGGGATCTATAACGGTGCAGACCGTCTGCGTAAAGCAGCGAACTCGGTACCCGAGCAGATCGGCAGCGCCTTCTTCCCGCGCGTCAGCCACCTCTTCGGCCGGGATAAACGTGCTGCGATAGCGGCGACCCGAAAAAGCCTGATGCTCTCGTTCGGGCTGAGTCTGTCGATCGTGATCTTCACCTGGGTCTTTGCCGACCTTGTGGTCTCTATCCTGCTGGGTAAAGACTTTATTCCGTCGGCAGATGTGCTGCGCGTCTTTGTGCTCTGCTTCCTGTTCGGCAACGTCGCTTATCCGGCTGGCTTACAGATCCTGATCCCTCATGGCCTGGCTCGCCAGCGTATGTGGGTCATGATGGCCGCAGGCGTGATTAACGTGCCGCTATGCTGTTTCCTGGCGTGGAAGTTCGGGGCGATCGGTGCGGCATGGTCGATGGTCGGCGCGGAAGCCTTTGTCTGCTTCGGTATCTTTGCCATCATGCATCGTCACGGCATCCTGCGGGAATACCTGTTTCCCTCTGAGGTGAAAAGCCAGCCGGTAAACGATTCCGCCGCGTAAGATCAAAGCAATTTACGTTAAGTTTCACTATCCCCGCAGTTCGATTTACTTTTGCGCCAGAGCACTTTACCATTCTGGCGCACAATTTCCCGTGCACCGACTTTAACGATTGCTTCCGTCTTTCAGGAGAGTGCATGTTTTATCCTATCGTCCGACCGGCGCTGTTTAAACTCGACCCTGAGCGCGCGCACGAACTCACCTTTCAGCAGCTGCGTTTCATGAACGGCACGCCGCTGGAACTGTTCTATCGCCAGAATCTTCCGTCACGTCCCGTCACCTGCATGGGGCTGACCTTTAAAAATGCGCTTGGCCTGGCCGCGGGTCTGGATAAGAACGCCGAATGCATTGATGCCTTTGCGGCGATGGGCTTTGGTTTCATCGAAGTCGGCACCGTGACACCCCGTGCGCAGGCGGGGAATGATAAGCCGCGAATGTTCCGGCTGGTTGAAGCTGGCGGCATTATTAACCGGATGGGATTCAATAATCTGGGCGTTGATCATCTGGTTGAGAATGTGAAGAAAGCGCGTTTTAACGGTGTGCTGGGAATCAATATCGGCAAAAATAAAGATACGCCGGTCGAGCAGGGAAAAGAGGATTATCTGATCTGCATGGAAAAGGTCTATGCCCATGCTGGTTATATCGCCATCAATATCTCCTCACCCAACACCCCGGGCCTGCGTTCACTGCAATATGGTGAGGCGCTCGACGATCTGCTCGCGTCCATTAAGCAGAAACAAAAAGAGCTGGAGCAGCGTCATCTTAAATATGTTCCGGTGGCCGTAAAAATCGCGCCCGATCTCTCGGAAGAGGAGTTAATTCAGGTCGCGGACAGTTTAGTTCGCCATCAGATTGACGGCGTGATTGCCTGCAACACCACGCTGGATCGTTCGCTGGTGAGCGGTCTCAGGCATGCGCAGGAAGAGGGTGGGCTGAGCGGGCGGCCAGTCCACTCGCGCAGCACCGCGGTCATTCAGCGCCTCTCTCAGGAATTGCAGGACCGTCTGCCGATCATCGGCGTGGGCGGCATTGACTCACTGACCGCCGCACGGGAAAAAATTGCCGCAGGCGCAACGCTGGTTCAGATTTATTCGGGCTTTATTTATCAGGGGCCAGGATTAATTAAAGACATCGTCACCCACCTCTAAGACAATTCTCACAATGACGGGCCGGGGGGTTTATTTCTCCTCCTGGCTCGTTTATATTTTGTCCTGTTGCACGCTTTTTCAGCTTTTTCCTTATATTTCTTTTTCGCTGAATTCTGCGCGATGTCTGGCGCAGCGGTAAATACAGGGCACAGGATGAACATTAAACCCGACGATAACTGGCGCTGGTATTTCGACAGCAGCCACGACCGAATGATGCTCGATCTGGCAGACGGTATGCTTTTTCGTTCCCGCTATTCCCGCAAGATGCTGACGCCGGATGCTTTCAGCGACACCGGCTTTTGTGTCGATGATGCCGCCCTCTATTACACCTTTGACGAAACCTGCCGGCAGTGCAGACTCAGCGGCAGCCATCGTGCGGAGCTGGTGCTGAATGCGCTGGTCGCCGCCCGCTTCCTGAAACCGCTGATGCCAAAAAGCTGGCACTTTGCCGCCTACGCCCCGGCGATGCAGCCGCGCGCCGGTGAAATGGTGCAGGTCACGCTGGCCGACGAGGGCGAGCAGGCCCGGTTGCTGGTGGTGGAGAGTGGTCATAACGCCGCGCTCTGCCTGCTGGCGCAGCCGGAGTTAATGCTGGCCGGTAAAAATATGGTGCTCGGCGACGCCATCAAGGTGATGAACGATCGCCTGCAGCCCTGGTATGAGGATGCCGCGCCGCGCTATGCCCGGGCGGTCTGATTATCGCCGTTTGATTTATCGCAGTTCGATGTCGCCCGCCGGGATACAGCTGCAGCTCAGCAGCGTGCCGTCCTGACGCACCACGCCCTGCTTCAGTGCTTTTACCTCACCGGCAACCAGATTCAGCCTGCAACTGCCGCAGAGTCCCGCCCGACAGGAGTAGGGGATGCGGAAACCCTGCATCTCCAGCTGATCCAGCAGCACCTGCTGATTATCGCCGGTAAACGTCTGACCCTTGTAAGTGATGGTCACGGCGTGGGGCGCCTGACGTTCGGTATGTAACTTTTCCACCACTACGCCTGCGCCATACGCGCGCGCTGTATGACGCTTCAGGATCTGCAGCTCATCACCGGCCCGCACCACCCCGCTGTTACGCGCGATCAGGTTCAGACCAAAATCGATATCCCCGCTCTCATCCTGCGCCGTGCGGAACGTCTGCAGCGTCGCCAGCGGATGACCATCGTGATGTTTGCGCCCGCTCTCAGGACTCACCGTCGTCAGCACGCAGCGGCTGCAGGGTTTCGTCACCTCAAAGATCACGTCGCCAATCTGAATCTCCGCCCAGCTGTCTTCGTCCCAGGCGGCCGCGCCGCTGACGACCAGATTCGGGCGGAACTGTTCAACGCGCACGCTGGCAGGGCAGCGCTGCTGCAGATCGTGCAGTGAGGCGCTGTTGACCAGCAAAAACGGGAAGCCATCGGCGAAGCTGAGCGGAATATGATCCCAGGCTTTTACCCGGCGGGTGGGCTGTGGGCCGATCCAGCGCAGCTCGACCGCGCGCGGAAAGAACTGACTCAGCCACTGATTAATCGCCGCAGGGGCGATGCGCGCGGTAAAACGGTTGCCCCAGACTTCGGTGGGGTGCGCTTCATCGGCGAAATCGCTGAAGCGGATCAGGGCGTGACTGCCATCGGGAGCGGTCAGCGACAGGCCATCCGGTAACAGCGCAGGCGTAAAGCGCACCATCTCCGGATACTGTCGCGCGGTAATAAAGGTGCCGTCGGTTTCCGTCACCATAAACAGTCGATCAAAGGCCAGCCCGCTGTCAGAGACCTGCGCATGCGACAGCGCCAGTCCCCGCATCGACTTTACCGGATGAATAAATAAGCGGGAAAGCGTGATCATGGTGTTCTCCTTGAAACCCGACGCGCAACACAAAAGAAGCTAACTTTATGACATAGGTCTCCGATTCGCTATAATGCGCGACAATTTTCTCAAGAGTTAAAAAGTGACGATATGAATTCTCTGTTTGCCAGCACGGCGCGTGGGCTCGAAGAGCTGTTAAAAAGTGAGCTGGACGCGCTGGGCGCGCAGGATTTGCAAGTGGTGCAGGGAGGCGTTCACTACGAAGCCGACGATCGCGTCATGTACCAGAGCCTGATGTGGAGCCGTTTAGCATCACGCATCCTGTTGCCGCTGGGGGAGTTCGGTGTCTACAGCGACCTGGATCTCTATCTGGGTGTGCAGAGCGTGGACTGGCCGGCCCTGTTCAGCAACGACAAAACCTTTGTCGTGCATTTCAGCGGCACCAACGAATCCATCCGTAACAGCCAGTTCGGTGCGCTGAAAGTGAAAGATGCCATCGTGGACAGCTTTACACGGCAGAATCTGAAGCGCCCCGATGTCGATCGCGAGCAGGCCGATATCCGTATCAACGTCTGGCTGAACGGCGACCGCGCCAGCCTTGCGCTGGATCTCAGCGGCAGTTCACTGCATCAGCGTGGCTATCGTCAGCAGACCGGCCAGGCGCCGCTGAAAGAGAATCTGGCGGCGGCGATCGTCCTGCGTTCCGGCTGGGAGCCTTCCACACCGCTGATCGACCCGATGTGCGGTTCGGGTACGCTGCTGATTGAAGCTGCGCTGATCGCCAGCGATCGCGCACCGGGCCTGCTGCGCACACACTGGGGCTTTACCGCCTGGAATCGCTTCGATGCGGCGTTGTGGCAGGCGGTCAAAACCGAGGCGCAGAGCCGTGCGCGGGCTGGCACCGCCGCCACCCAGGCGCGCTTCTTCGGCTATGATAACAATGGCCGGGTACTGGAGTGGGCACAGGCGAACGCCCGCCGGGCTGGTGTCTTTGAGCTGTTTACGTTTGCCCGGCAGGATCTGCTGAAACTGACCAATCCGGTCGATGCGGCCGTTCACGGCACGGTGCTGAGCAACCCGCCTTACGGTGAACGTCTGGAGAGCGAGCCCGCGCTGATTGCCCTGCACAGCCAGCTCGGACGTCTGATGAAGCAGCACTTCGGCGGCTGGAATCTCTCGCTGTTCAGCGCCTCGCCAGAACTGCTGAGCTGCCTGCAGCTGCGTGCCGATCGCCAGTTTAAAGCGAAGAACGGCCCGCTGGATTGCGTACAGAAAAACTATCAGCTGGCGGTTAACAGCAGCGAAAATGCCGGACAGATTGCGGAAGATTACGCTAACCGTCTGCGTAAAAACGTTAAGAAGCTGGAGAAGTGGGCGCGTCAGGAAGGCATTGAGTGCTACCGTATTTACGATGCCGATCTGCCAGACTACAACGTTGCGGTCGATCGCTATGCAGACTGGGTGGTGATCCAGGAGTACGCGCCACCGAAAACCATCGACCCCAACAAAGCCCGTCAGCGTCTGTTCGACGTGATCAGCGCGACGCTGAGCGTGCTGCAGCTGCCTGCCGATCGTCTGATTATGAAAACGCGTGAACGTCAGAAAGGCAAAGCGCAGTATCAGAAGCTCAATGAGAAAGGTGACTACTTCGAAGTCAAAGAGTTTAATGCGCGCTTCTGGGTGAATCTGACCGACTATCTTGACACCGGTCTGTTCCTTGATCACCGCATCGCCCGTAAAATGCTCGGTCAGATGAGCCAGGGCAAAGATTTCCTCAACCTGTTTGCCTATACCGGCTCTGCCAGCGTACACGCCGGTCTGGGGGGCGCACGTTCGACGACGACTGTTGATATGTCGCGCACCTATCTGGAGTGGGCGGAGCGCAACCTGCGCCTCAACGGCCTGACCGGGCGTCAGCACCGTCTGATGCAGGCAGACTGTCTGAGCTGGCTGAACGAGAGTGACGAGAACTTTGACCTGATCTTTATTGATCCCCCAACTTTCTCCAACTCAAAACGTATGGAAGAGAGCTTCGACGTTCAGCGCGATCATATGATGCTGATGCGTAACCTGAAGCGCCTGCTGCGTCGCGGCGGCACCATCATGTTCTCCAACAACAAACGCGGTTTTAAAATGGACATGGATGGCCTGAAAGCACTGGGCCTGCAGGCGCAGGATATTACCCAGAAAACACAGTCGCAGGACTTCGCACGTAACCGTCAGATTCACAACTGCTGGCTCATCACTCATGCCGGTAAGGAATAAGATTACATGTCATTAATCAGTATCCACGGTGCCTATCTCTCTTTCAGCGATGCACCGCTGTTAGATAATACCGAACTGCATATCGAAGAGAACGAGCGCGTCTGTCTGGTGGGCCGCAACGGTGCGGGCAAATCCACGCTGATGAAAATCATCAATGGCGAACAGCCGCTGGATGATGGTCGCATTATCTATGAAACCGATCTGGTGGTGGCGCGTCTGCAGCAGGATCCGCCGCGCAATATTACCGGTTCCGTCTATGACTTCGTGGCCGAGGGCGTGGAAGAGCAGGCCGAGCATCTGAAAGCCTATCACGCCATCTCCCATGTGGTGATGGAGGATCCCAGCGATAAGAACCTCAATGAGATGGCGCGCCTGCAGAGCATCCTTGACCATCAGAACCTGTGGCAGCTGGAGAGTCGCATCAATGATGTGCTGGAGCAGATTGGCCTAAAGCCTGATACCGAGCTCTCCTCGCTCTCGGGTGGCTGGCTGCGTAAAGCGGCGCTGGGCCGGGCGCTGGTGAGCAACCCGCGCGTCCTGATGCTGGATGAACCGACCAACCACCTGGATATCGAAACCATCGACTGGCTGGAGACGTTCCTTAAGAACTTCAGCGGCAGCATCGTCTTTATTTCGCATGACCGTTCATTCATTCGCAATATGGCAACGCGCATCGTCGATCTCGACCGAGGCAAGCTGGTCTCCTGGCCAGGGAATTACGATCTCTACCTGGAAGGTAAAGAGGAAGCGCTGCGCGTTGAAGAGATGCAGAATGCGGAGTTTGACCGCAAACTGGCGCAGGAAGAGGTCTGGATCCGTCAGGGCATCAAAGCGCGTCGTACCCGTAATGAGGGCCGTGTGCGTGCGCTGAAAGCGCTGCGTCGCGAGCACTCAGAACGCCGCGAAGTGATGGGCAAAGCCAACATGCAGGTGGGTGAAGCCTCCCGCTCCGGTAAGATCGTCTTTGAGCTGGAAAATGTCGGCTACGCGGTGGACGGCAAAACGCTGGTAAAAGATTTCTCTGCGCAGGTGCTGCGTGGCGACAAGATTGCGCTGATCGGTCCCAACGGCTGCGGTAAAACCACGCTGCTGCGGCTGATGCTGCAGCAGCTGAAAGCCGATCATGGACGTGTGCACTCCGGCACCAGGCTGGAAGTGGCTTACTTCGACCAGCATCGCGCCGAGCTGGACCCGGATCGCACCGTGATGGATAACCTGGCAGAAGGCAAGCAGGAGGTGATGGTCAACGGTAAACCGCGGCATGTGCTGGGCTATCTGCAGGACTTCCTGTTCCATCCCAAGCGTGCCATGACGCCGGTGCGTGCCCTTTCAGGCGGTGAACGTAACCGCCTGCTGCTGGCGCGCCTGTTCCTGCGTCCCAGCAACCTGATGATTCTGGATGAACCGACCAACGACCTCGACGTTGAAACGCTGGAGCTGCTGGAAGAGCTGATCGCCGGCTATCAGGGCACCGTATTACTGGTCAGCCACGACCGTCAGTTTGTCGACAACACGGTCACTGAGTGCTGGATTTTTGAAGGCAACGGTGAGATTGGTACCTTCGTCGGCGGCTATCACGATGCTCAGCAGCAGCGCGCGGCCTACCGACAGCACCGCGCTGCGGCACCGGCAAAAGCCGCCACGCCTTCCGCTAAGCCTGCTGCGGAAAAAAACGATGTTAAGCGTAGCGTGAATAAACTCAGCTACAATCTGACGCGTGAGCTGGAGCAGTTGCCGCAAAAACTGGAGCAGCTGGAAGCCCGCATCGGTGAGTTGCAGACGAAGATGAGTCATCCGGACTTCTTCAGTCAGGCACACGACCAGACACAACCGGTGCTGGATGAGCTGGCTCAGACCGAGCAGGAGCTGGAAACCGCTTTTGCGCGCTGGGAAGAGCTTGAATCGCTGAAAAATGGCGCGTAAGGCGGGGTGATCGGATGTGTTCAGCAGTGAAAAGTAACGCGTGGATGCTCTGTCCACAATGCGATTTAATGATTAAGCTGCCGGATATTCCCGTCGGCAGCCGAGCCTCATGCCCGCGCTGCCACACCACGCTGACGGCCAACTGGCACGAACCGCGTAAACGGCCAACGGGGTATGCGCTGGCAGCCCTCTTTATGCTGCTGCTGGCCAATCTGTTTCCTTTCGTCTCCATGAAAGTGGCCGGGCTGACCAGCCAGATTACGCTGGCTCAGATCCCGAAAGTGATGGTATCTGAGGATTACAGCAGCCTGGCGACGTTGTTCCTGCTGTTTGTACAGGCGGTCCCGGCCTTCTGCATGATCACCATTCTGCTGCTGGTCAATTCGATCCCTTTGCCTGTCTCACTCAGAGTCGGCCTGGCCCGCATTCTGTTCTGGCTCCGAAACTGGGGCATGGCAGAAATCTTTATGGCTGGCGTACTGGTCAGTTTCGTTAAGCTGATGGCCTATGGCGAGATCGGCCTTGAGACCAGTTTCTGGCCCTGGGTGTTATTCTGTCTGCTACAGCTGCGCGCTTTCCAGTGCGTTGACCGCCGCGAATTGTGGGACAGGATTTTACCCCAGCCCGCTTTGCCCCATCTGCCTGAAGCGGGCATCAGCGGATTAGAGCAGGGGCTGCGATCCTGTCCCTGTTGTATGGCTATCCTGCCCGCAGCGGATCATACCTGCCCGCGCTGCGGTGTCACCGCCCAGGCGCGCCGGAAGCACAGCCTGCAGTGGACGCTGGCGCTGCTGATGACTTCAGTGCTGATCTACATTCCGGCCAACCTGATGCCGATCATGGTGACGGAAACACTCGGCACCGCCTATCCTTCCAATATCATGGCGGGCGTCATTCTGCTGTGGGGGGAGGGTTCCTATCCGGTGGCGCTGGTTATCTTTATCGCCAGCATTATGGTGCCTTCACTGAAAATGGTGGCGATTGGCTGGCTCTGCTGGGATGCCAGCGGACGCGGCCAGCGCGACAGCCACAGGATGCACAAAATCTATGAGGTGGTGGAGTTTGTTGGCCGCTGGTCAATGATCGACGTGTTTGTGATTGCTGTGCTCTCTGCGCTGGTGCGCATGGGGCAGTTAATGAATGTTTATCCCGCGTGGGGAGCGGTACTGTTTGCGATGGTGGTGATTATTACCATGATTGCGGCCATGACCTTTGACCCGCGATTAACCTGGGATCGTGTACGCGAAAATAACAGGAAGGAGTCGCGCCTTGACGGAAACTAATCACGGCCATGCAAAGGTGGAGCAGATCAAGCGCTGGTCGCCGGTCTGGATTGTCCCCATCGTTACCCTATTGATTGGCGGATGGATCCTCTTCTATCACTTCAGCCATCAGGGCCCGGAAGTCACCTTAATCACCGAAAACGCTGAGGGCATCGTGGCGGGTAAAACCACGATCAAAAGCCGTAGCGTCGATGTCGGTGTGGTGGAGAGCGCGGTGTTAAGCGACGATCTTCACCATGTGGAAATTAAAGCGCGCCTGAATGCGGGCATGGAAAAGCTGCTGCACAGCGACAGTGTTTTCTGGGTGGTCAAACCGCAGGTCGGGCGTGAAGGCATCAGTGGTCTTGGCACCCTGTTGTCAGGTGCCTATATCGAATTACAGCCGGGCACCAAAGATCAGGCTCCGGAGCAGTTCAAGCTGCTGGATGCGCCGCCGTTAGCGCCACCGGATGCCAAAGGGATCCGTATCGTGCTGGACAGTAAGAAAGCTGGTCAGCTTAATCCGGGCGATCCGGTGCTGTTCCGCGGCTATCGCGTCGGCACGGTCGAAACCAGCGTTTTCGACACTGAGAAACGCATGATGACCTATCAGCTGTTTGTGGCAGCGCCTTACGATCGTCTGATCACCACTAACGTGCGCTTCTGGAAGGACAGCGGCATTGCCGTAGATATGTCCGCTTCGGGCATGCGGGTGGAAATGGGGTCGCTGACCACGCTGTTCAGTGGTGGTGTCAGTTTTGATGTGCCAGACGGCTGGGAGCTGGGTGAGCCGGCGAAGAATAAGTCGGACTACCATCTGTTTGACGATCAGCGCAGCATCCAGGATTCGCTCTATACCAACCATGTCGACTACGTGATGTTCTTCTCTGACTCCATCCGTGGCCTGCAGGCGGGCGCGCCGGTTGAGTTCCGTGGCATTCGTCTGGGGACGGTCGCAGAGGCGCCGCTGAGAAAAGCGGGGCTGGATCAGGCGCTCAACAACGACTATCGCGTGCCGGTGCTGATCCGTATCGAGCCGGATCGTTTTATCAACCGACTGGGTGAGAATTTCGATCTGGAACAGCATCTGCAGGATGGTAAGAAACGCGGCCTGCGTGCCACGCTGAAAACCGGCAACCTGCTCTCGGGCGCGCTCTATGTTGACCTCGACTTCTATGACAATGCGCCAGCCTACAAAGGACCGCAGAAAGTCTCGGGCTATGAGGTGATCCCAACGGTCAGCGGTGGTCTGAGCCAGATTCAGCAGAAACTGATGGCGGCGCTGGATAAGATCAACAGCCTGCCGCTGAATGGCATGGTCAATGAAGCCACCGGCACGCTGAAAGAGAGCCAGAAGACGATGCGTGATCTGCAGCGCACCATCGACAACATCAATAAAGTGACCGGCAGTCCGGCGATGAAAACGCTGCCTGAGGATCTGCAGCAGACGCTGCGTGAACTGAATCGCAGTATGAAAGGTCTGCAACCCGGTTCACCGGCCTACACTAAGCTGGTCGGCGATATGCAGCGACTGGATCAGGTACTGCGTGAGCTGCAGCCGGTGTTGAGAACGCTTAACACCAAGAGCAACGCGCTGGTATTCGAGGCGAAACCGGGACAGGATCCCCAGCCGAAGAGGGCGAAACAGTGAAGAAAGGATTGATACTTTCTGCCGCGCTGGTGTTGAGCGCGTGCAGCAGCAGCGTTAAAGACACCTGGTATCAGCTGCCCTCCGGGGCAGCCTCCATGCAGGTCAGCAGCAGTCAGCTGACCGAAGCACAGCCGATGCTGTGGGTGCAGCAGGTGACGGTGCCGGACTATCTGGCGGGCAACGGTCTGGTTTATCAGACCAGCGATGTCAAATATGTCATCGCCGCCAACAATCTCTGGGCCAGCCCGCTCGACCAGCAGCTGCAGCAGACGCTGATCACCAACCTCAGTAAGGCGCTGCCGGGTCGGCTGGTGGCCGGGTCACCGTTAGGCGCGCAGCACGACACGCTGAACGTGACCGTGACCGGTTTCCAGGGTCGCTACGATGGCAAAGCGATCGTCAGCGGCGAATGGACGCTGGAACATCAGGGCAAACTGACCAAACAGGCCTTTAACGTGGTACTGCCGCAGACCGAAGATGGCTATGACGCGATGGTCAGAACGCTGTCCGTCGGCTGGCAGCAGACGGCACAGAAAATCGCCAACAGTGTGGTTGCGTTAAATTAAGATTAATGTGAATAAATAAGCTAAGCTCCTGAGCAAAGGTCGCGATTTACCGACCAGGCCCAGGGGCTTTTTTATTAGCTGAATCAGAAGGATAGTGTTGTATTACGCATCACAATTCGGCATTAATTTTACCGATTAAGGTCACATTTATGACATGTGTATGAAGATTGGGCATTGATCTTTGCGGGCGCAGGGGGTAGAACATTAAAGGTGGTTGAACATTAATTCACCACTTTTCTTTCCACCAGATTCCACAGACCTTACATGAGGGACACGGAGTATGAAGAGACAGAAACGAGACCGCCTCGAACGCGCCCATTCACGTGGTTATCAGGCAGGCATTACTGGACGCTCAAAAGAGATGTGTCCGTATCAGTTGATTGACGCTAAGTCTCACTGGTTGGGAGGTTGGCGACAGGCCATGGAGGACAGGTCGGTCGCTGCATAACCGGCTGTCACTGAAAAGGGAAATAACCTCCGCCATGCGCGGAGGTTTTTGTTTCCGGGGAAACGTTTAGAAAGCGGCCGTATCTTTAAACAGACCGACTTTAAGATCGCTGGCGGTGTAGATCAGGTTGCCGTCAACCAGCACTTCACCATCTGCCACGCCCATCACCAGTTTACGGTTAATCACGCGTTTGAAATGAATGCGATAGGTCACTTTCTTCGCGTCCGGCAGAACCTGACCGGTGAATTTCACTTCGCCGACGCCCAGCGCACGGCCTTTGCCTTCGCCGCCCAGCCAGCCGAGATAGAAACCGACCAGCTGCCACATCGCATCCAGGCCCAGGCAGCCTGGCATGACCGGGTCGCCGATAAAGTGGCAGCCGAAGAACCAGAGATCAGGATTGATATCCAGCTCCGCTTCAACAAAGCCTTTGTCATATTTGCCGCCGTCTTCGGTCATTTTGACCACGCGGTCCATCATCAGCATGTTGCCAGATGGAAGCGGCGGACCATTTTCGCCAAACAGTTCACCACGACCTGACAGGATCAGATCTTCTTTGGTATAGGATTCGCGTTTATCTACCATGTTTTCAATAAGCCTTGTTTTAGTGAATCACGAATATTAGCGAACAGTTGTACGCTGAGCAAATCGGATTAACGGTGGTTGAACCAGTTAAGCCAGCGCAGCGCCCAGGGACGTGGTGGAACATCCGGCTGATTGAACTGGCTGATGCGCTCCTGGATGGTATTCAGCAGGCAATCGCCCAGGCCATCTTCGGTGCTCCAGATTTTACCGGTCAGCAGCGGCAGCGCCTCATCGGCGCGATCGATCGCCCAGATATGGAAACGGCCCTGTTCCACTGCACTCACCACCGCCTGGTTCAGGCTGAGATGGCGCACATTGCAGGCGGGAATAATCACACCCTGCTGACCCGTCAGCTCCCGCTGGTGGCAGATATCGAAGAAGCCTTCGATCTTCTCGTTCAGTCCGCCGACCGGCTGGACATTACCAAACTGATCGACGGAACCCGTCACGGCAATCTGCTGATTGATCGGCTGGTTAGCCAGCGCGCTGATCAGGGCACAGAGTTCGGCCAGCGAGGCGCTGTCACCATCCACCTCGGAGTAGGACTGCTCGAAAACCATCGAGGCGGAGAAGGGGAGTTGCTGATCGAGTTCCAGCTCGGCGATCAGGTATGCCTGCATAATCATCATGCCTTTGGCGTGGATGTTGCCGCCCAGCTCCGCTTTTCGCTCAATATCCATGAACTCACCATCGCCGGGATGCACCACGCAGGTAATCCGCGAAGGATCGCCCCAGGCACGGGGATGGCCAGGATATTCGACAACCGACAGACCATTAATCTGGCCGACCACTTCGCCTTCAGTTTCAATCAGGATCTGGCGCAGCAGGATTTCGTCACGCATCCGCTCGTTGAGGTAGTTCTCGCGCCACAGGCGCGCTTCCAGCGCATCACGCAGCGCTTCCCCATTCAGAGCATCACCCATCAGCGCTGACTCACGCATCTGCCGCTGCAGCCAGCGGGGACAGAGTGGCAGCGTTTCCTGGTCGCCGCTGTAGCGGACACCTTCTTTTATCAGCTCTGGCCAGAAGTCCTCTTCGGGCTGGGGCAGACCCGCCTGCTGCGCCAGATCGCTATTCCAGCGACACCAGGCCAGCATGTCATCCTCATCAAGAATCTGAATGTTCTCTTCAAATTCAGTATAGATGGCCATCTCGTGCGCTTCAGGGTCGAGTTCCTGAAACGCGGCCAGCGTCTCACGCTCGCCGCACAGGACCAGATTCAGTTTGAGTGGCAAAGGCGGAATCGATACAGGCAGCGGCCGGCGTTCATCCTGAGAGGTCCACTCCACATAGCCCTGCTCAATACACCTTTTCAGGCGTAACCAGAGAATCGGCTGCGCGACCAGACTGTGCAGTGACAGCAGCAGTGTGCCGCCGTTCGCCTGATGAATCAGCCCGGGCTCCAGCTGGATCCGGTCTTTATACTGGCGTACGCAGCCAAACAGCTGCTCCATCTCAACCCACTCGGCAAAGTGAATACCACCCTGGCTGGTGAAAGGACGCTGAGGATCGGAAGGGGGCTGAAGCGTGACGTTGTCAGCCATGATATGGTAATCGCCGCCCCATAGCGTAGTGCTATCGGACATGACCCGCTGTGCAGCCTGAGCAATCAGTGCCAGATAATCGCGATTCTCCTGGCTACGCACCAGCAGTAAGGGAAATCCCTGCGTCTGGTGATGCAGATGCGCCAGCGCATTCAGCAACCTGGGCTGCACCGTTGCCAGAGCATCAGTTTCTTCATCTGCAATTCGGGAGAAAATGGATTGGTATTGCGCGCTATCCGGCTGTAAGGTCTGCCACGTAAGTTGAGTGCTGGTCAAAATAATCGCATTTGTCAGTTTGAAGAAAAGCGAGATTATACAGGATTCACCTTTGTTAAGCACTGCAGACTTCCCGTCGAAGATGTGATGACGACAGCATGTTTTTCGTTGCTGCATCCGGGAAAAAAGCTGTTATTCTTAGCTCGTTACGTGATCACGATGAGATTCCGATGAAATACCAGCAACTCGAAAATCTTGAAAGTGGATGGAAGTGGAAATACCTGGTGAAGAAACATCGGGAAGGTGAACTGATCACGCGTCACCTTGAATTAAGCGCGGCGCAGGCAGCGGTCGATAAACTGCTGGCGATGGAGAACAATCCGGTGACGGTAAACGACTGGATTGCGGAGCATATTCATGCCGATCTTGATAACCGACTCAAGCAGACCATTCGTGCGCGGCGCAAACGTCATTTTAATGCTGAACACCAGCATACCCGTAAAAAGTCGATCGACCTGGAGTATCTGGTCTGGCAGCGACTGGCGGGTCTGGCACAACGGCGCGGCTGCACCCTTTCAGACACTATCGTTCAGCTCATTGAAGATGCCGAACGTAAAGAGAAATATGCGACGCAGATGTCGAGTCTGAAGCAGGATTTGCAGGCCATTCTGGGCAAGTCGGAAACAGAAAACGACTGACCGGGCAGGGCATCAGCCTGAGCGCTGAATAACATAGATAACAGCCATAAAAAAACCCCGCCGTAGCGGGGTTTTTTATTACGTTTTAACTTAAGCCTGTGGCTGAGTTACAACGTCTTTGATGCCTTTAACATCGATTTCTACGCGACGGTCCGGAGACAGGCAGTCGATCAGGGCGTTACGGCCTTTCACGCTGTCACAGGTGTTGCCGGTAACTGGGTTAGATTTACCCATACCACGTGCAGAGATCTTGTTAGAAGGGATACCTTTAGAAACCAGGTAATCTACGACTGACTGAGCACGTTTCTCAGACAGTTTCTGGTTGTACTGCTCTGAACCGATGCGGTCAGTGAAGCCCAGTACGACAACGGAACCATCTTTAGGATCCATTGAGCTCAGCTGGCTGTACAGCTGATCCAGAGCCTGCTGGCCTTCTGGCTTCAGGGTAGATTTGTTGAAGGTGAACAGAACGTCAGACTTCAGAGTGAAACGCTTGGTTTCAACAACTGGAGCTGGCGCTGGAGCTGGAGCCGGAGCCGGAGCAGCGACGTCATCCTGACCGAAGCGGTATGAAACGCCTACGCTCAGCATGCCGTTGTCTGGACGTGCACCAACAGTCTGCGCATCACCGATGTTGTTAACCCACTGGTAGTCCAGACGGGTAGCCCAGTTTTTGGTCAGTGCATATTCAACACCCACTGCTGCCAGCGGAGAAACGCCGGTGTCGTGGTCGCTGATGCGGCCAGTAGTTGGGTTAGTCTGCGTTGAATCTGCACGCCATACCATGCCGCCCAGACGGGTATAAACGTCCAGATCGTCATAAATTGGGTAGCTCAGTTTAGCAGCCAGCTGGATGCCCTGTGCTTTGAACGCGCCGTTGGTCACAGTACCTTTGTTAGGCATGCGGCCCAGCCAGTCATAGCCCATCTCGAAGCCCAGGTATGGGTTTGCCTGATAACCAACGAACGCACCTGCGCCCAGCTGGCTTTCATGAGTTGGACCGTTGTTGTTTTCGTAACCGTGACCGTAGTAGCCAGTGTCGTGATACTGAGACCAGCCCAGTTTAGCACCAGTGTACCAGGTGTCATCTTTAGGGGCGGCCTGCGCTACGGTAGCGAAGCCAGCCAGTGCCACTGCAATTGCGATAGCTGTCTTTTTCATTTTGCGCCTCGTTATCATCCAAATAGGCAATGAGCAAAAAGGTTGCTCTTGGTTTAAATCCTTCGCCGGGTCAAAACGCTCGCTTATGACTCTACCGCAAAAAACGGAGGTTATTGAGCACCCTGGCGAGATAAAGTCTACAACGAGATTGGAAACTTACAAGTATGATGTGAGACGCGACTGTAAAAAAACAGCGGTTTATACACAATTTCTAACAATTAGCCTGGCAGTATTGTCGCGGCAAAAAGCCCTGAAAACATGCTAAACCATTGTCAATACTCGAACTAACAGAATCAGTGGTTTAGCGACGACAGATAAGAAAAATAGCTTGGGAAACTTCTGATTTTTACTTAATGAAACAAATCCGACTGAATTTTTATGGCAGTTTGCGGTCTGAGTGGCGCTTCAGGCGTTCCACTTGCACGCAAAATCAACCCCATCGCCTCACCTTCAGCCGCTGCATTTTCGAGTTGACGCCGCTCATCTTCATCAAGCTCGTAAGGAATCCAGGCCAGAACGACACTGTAATTTCCGGTACGCAGTGCCTTGACCATCGCTTCCACAGCATTCAGACGTTCAGAATCAGCAATATGCATGCTTTTATCCAGAGGCAACCCCGACGCCTGCAGCCAGCTGCGATTCAGCTTGTGTGCCGGTGTTAACCATAGCTGCCAGCGCGATTGCTGACTCAGTTGCTGTAACAGAGGCAACAGTAACATCTGCATCATTCCGGGCTGCTCGCTGTAACGTAGCTCAGTAATTCCCCCTGGCTGCGAAGCCGGCAGAGATGAGGACGCATAATGATGAGCATAGCGTGCATTATCAGGATGTTGTGTTCGCATAAGTTAATCACCAGCAGTGGACTGTATGAATATACAGTACTGTCATCCTGAATAAAGATCAACCCAAATTTCTGAAAACGCCTCGCAAAAACGCGACAAGATTAGTAGAAGACCTATTTATTCGTTGAACCCACTGGCGCTTTTTTTTATCTTCTAATTGACTGATACCCAAGGCAATTTACAAGATAGTTCTTACAAGGAGGTGGTGTTGTGAAAAAGGTAAATCCGGTGGTGGAGCGCTCCAGAGCGTGCCTGGCCCCGTTAGGCCCGATAGAGTCCCGCACCCAGTTTGGGGGATATGCCCTGGCGGTGGAAAGTGTGGTTTTTGCCCTGATCAATAAAGACGAGCTTTATCTGCGCGCCAGTGAACCCCTGCGACAATATATTACCGAGCGTCCGCTTCAGCCGCTGATCTTCCGCAAGCGGGGCAAGCTCGTGAGCCTCAACTATTTTCGGGTTGATGAAACGTTGTGGCGCGACGCAGAACATCTGCTGGCGCTCTCGGCCGCCTCGTTGGAGACGGCACAGCTGGAGCTGGAAGATCGACACGCCTCGCCGCGATTAAAAGATTTGCCTAATCTCAGCGTGCGTATGGAGATGATGCTCTACGAAGCGGGAGTCCTGAGTGTTAACCATCTCTATCAGATGGGGGCCAAACGCTGCTGGCTGAAGCTAAAAGCAATCAACCAGCACGTTGGTTTTCAGACCCTGCTGGCGCTGCAGGGCGCGATCACCGGTCACCATGCCGCCGCGCTGCCACAGGCCACCCGGGCTGAACTTAATGCCTGGTTTCAGCGCACACTGTTATCCAGTGCCGATCCCAGAGGCGGCGAGGGCTGATCGGTAATCAGCGTGCGGCGCAGGCGCGCGATCTCGGGCATTAGCGCCACCAGCAAACCGAGCTGCTGGAGCACCAGCGGCGCACGCGTATCCGCATCTGCGGCCAGCTGGCTGATTCGATGAGCCAACTGATGACGCATCGTTTCAGCCTGTTCATCGCTGACCACATCCGTCTGAAGCACATCCTCGACATAGCAGACGGTATCGTCCAGCAAGGCCAGCAGCTCCGGCGCGGTAATCTTATCGCGGTGTGCGCCCAGCGCCGAGATGTAACTCAGGAATGAGTGGTTAGAGCAGAGCAGCTGGAAGGCTGATTCGCGCAGCTTCTGACTGGTGCGACTCTCACTGCTCATATTGGATACGACCGACGCCAGTTCGGCATCCGCATTGTGGGCGTCACGACGGGCAATGCGATAGGCCAGCCGATTATCTTTGCCCTGATGATATTGCTCCATGATCGCATCCAGATAGCGGCAGTTGGCCTTCAGCGTCCGTTCGGCCACCGCCGGTAGCTGACGAAAACGCCAGTCCGGCCAGATAAACGCGACGGCCAGCCAGGCCAGGCCACAGCCAAGTAATGTGTCCACGACCCGGGGCAGGGCAACCTCAAATCCTTCGCCCAGCAGGTTAAAGCAGAGCAGGACCAGCAGAGTAATAAAGAGGGTAGCCTGAGCATACTGAACCTGGCGGAAAGCGAAAAACAGCACGCCGGCAATAACAATCAGGATCAACTGACCTTCTGTAGAGGGCACCAGCCATAAAACCGGCAGGCCAATGGCAATCCCGGCCAGCGTCCCGCCAATACGCAGGGCCAGCCGTCGCTGCGTGGCGTTGTAGTTAGGCTGGCAGACGAACAGGCTGGTCAGCAAAATCCAGTACCCCCGCTCCAGCCCGGTAATCTGAATAAAACCGTAGCCGATGCAGAGCACTATCGACATGCGTACCGCATGCCGGAACAGGGGGGATGAGGGCGAGAGGTGACGGCTGAAGCGTAGCCGGATATCACTCCAGCCGCTCAATCCCTCCCGGGACAGCAGATTATCGCTGTGCTGAGGATCGTCACCGGCCAGCGTCTGCTCTGATTCAATGGACGCCAGCTGGGCGTCGATGGCGCGCAGATTGCGTAACAGCCAGAACAGCGCACCCGTATGCGCCGCTTCAGGTTCATGTCGTGCCAGACGTTCAATTGCTTTCTGCAGACGCTCAAAGGCGCGCTCAAACCGGCTGTCGTGAACCCATCGTTCGCGCATCAGAATGCAGTGCGACAGCTGACGACAGGCCTGAGCCTGCATATTGAGCAGGCGCTGAAAGCGAAACAGAATTTCGTTGTAGCGCCAGTCGCCGCGCAGCAGATGGTACTGCAGATGAGAAGAGCTGGCCCGCTCGTGAATATCCTGCGCGACAAAGTAGTAGTGCAGACTGCGTCGGGTGCCGCGCGAACCGCGATCGCCGCGAAGACGACTCTGCAGTGTGGTTTTGGTCAGATTAAGCTGGGCCACCAGCTGACTGTTGACCATTGCCGCATCAATAAACGCCGCATCATCATGATCGCCCGCATCCGGGTCGAACAAGTTGGCCTTGGCATCCAGATAACGGGCCAGCTGTGAAAAACTGCCCGCCAGCTGCTCCTGCACCGGCCGGACCGGAAACATCAGGTGCCCCAGTAACGTCAGCAGGTTGTACCACAGCGCGCCCACCAGCAGCAGCACTGGCTGCATATACCACTGGCTGAACAGGCCGATCCCGAGCATGGTGTAGACCGCAATCAGCAGCGCACCAAAGGCAATCGTGGCGTAGCGCTGGCCCAGCGCACCCAGCAGAATAAAGCCCCAGGTGGAGATCGCCAGTCCGGCCATAAACGCCAGCGGGTAGGGGAAAAGTAACTCGACAGACACCGAGGCGATGCAGAAGCAGAGCAGCGTAATCAGCAGATTCTTCAGGCGGCCGGTCAGCCGATCGTCGAGATCGGCCAGCGCAGCGGCCACCACACCCAGCGTCAGCGGAATCGTCCATTCGATCTGCTGCAGCCACCAGGGAATAGCCGCGCAGCCGCTCAGCGCAAACAGGATCCGCAGCAGATACCGCCAGGTACTGTTAAACAGGTATTTCCGCCAGCCTGGCAGACTCTGTGACATCATATTAATAGCGACGGGCATTGGCTTCGCGCGCCGCACGCGCCTCTTCCACCGACACGACACGACGACCCACCGGCCACAGAGCGATCGCGGCGATCTTAAAGTTGGCAATCCCGACCGGAATGCCGATGATGCTGAGACACTGCACAATGCCTACGGAGATATGGGAGAGGCAGAGCCACCAGCCGAAGAAAATCAGCCAGAAGATATTCAGGAAGGTGCCGCCAGTATTCATGATGGCGCTCTTACTTTCGGGCCGCAGCACATCGACATGCACCGCCTCATTGCCAAACGGCAGCAGCGAGATTTTAGTGATTTCCCAGCAGGATCGCGTCAGCGGCAGGGTAAAAATCAGCACGATGCTGATCAGGGTGGCAAACAGCCAGCTCAGGGTGGTGAAAAAGCCGCCCAGAACAAAATTGAGGATATTTAAAACGGTGCGCATGATCTTTTTTTCCTTTTGCATTCCGCAAGATGTGACGCCAAGTTTAGCCTGTTTTAAGGCTGGAGCGCCAAGGGTCTGACAGGTAAACTCCCCCTAATCCTATTCTCTGACGTTGGTGTCGGCGTGGAACTGAAAGCAACTTCGATGGGCAAACGGCTTGCCCAGCATCCTTATAATCGTGTTCGTCTTCTGACGGCGGGCGTCGAAGTCAGTGGCGATAAGCACGAGTATCTGATCCCTTTTAACCAGTTACTGGACATCGCCTGCAAACGCGGGCTGGTGTGGGGCGAGCTGGAGTTTTTACTGGCAGATGAAAAAGTGGTTCGCCTGCACGGAACGGAATGGCAGGAGACGCAGCGCTTTCACCACTATCTGATGCAGGTCTGGCAGCGCTGGAGCCTGGAGATGAGCGCGGTGTGCTGCGAGGTGCTGCAGACGTTGAGCGATGAGATCCGGACCTTCAGCGAGCAGGATCGCTGGCTGAACCGCCACGAGTTACAGGCGCTGAAAAGCCGCATCCTCAATCAGTTCGATGCCTTGCCTCTGCCGCTTGCCCGTTTAGATGCTTTTGCTGACTGCCGTGAGAACCTGGCGTTCTGTCAGCACTGGCTGGAGCAGGGCGAGGCGGCACTGCGGCAGCGCAATCGCGACTGGACGGCGGCCATGCTGACCCGCTATCAGGCCTTCTTCGCCAGCGTCGAAAGTACGCCGCTCAATCCTTCGCAGTGTGAGGCGGTGGTGAATGGCGAGGATTCTCTGCTGGTACTGGCCGGCGCAGGCAGCGGGAAAACCTCGGTGCTGGTCGCGCGGGCGGGCTGGCTGATGCAGCGTAATCTGGCCAGCGCCGGACAGATCCTGCTGCTGGCCTTTGGCCGGGAAGCCGCCGAAGAGATGAATGCGCGTATTCAGTCGCGACTGTCGGCCAGCGACATCCAGGCACGCACCTTTCACTCGCTGGCGTTGCATATTATCCGCGAAGGCAGCAGTAAACAGCCGGTCGTCAGCCGGCTGGAGAGTGATGCCGAGGCGCGGCGCACGCTGCTGATTCAGACGTGGCGGCAGCAGTGCCAGGAGAAAAAATCTCAGGCCAACGGCTGGCGGCAATGGTTACGCGATGAACTGGCGTGGGAAGTCCCGGAGGGGCCTTTCTGGGATGATGACAGGCTGGCAAAACGCCTGGCGTCACGGCTGGAGCGCTGGCTCGGTCTGATGCGCATGCATGGTGGCGCCCAGGCCGGGATGATTGCCGAAGTGCCGGAGGCGATCCGGGATGGCTTCAGCAAACGAATTAAGCTGATGGCACCCCTGCTGAAAGCCTGGAAGAGCGCGCTGAAAGAGGAAGGGGCGGTCGATTTTTCGGGTCTGATCCACCAGGCGATCGCCATTCTGGAAAAAGGCCGATTCATCAGTCCGTGGAAACATATTCTGGTGGATGAGTTTCAGGATATCTCACCCCAGCGTGCCGCACTGCTCAGCGCCCTGCGCCAGCAGAATAAGCGCACTGCGCTGTTTGCGGTGGGTGATGACTGGCAGGCGATCTACCGCTTCAGCGGTGCAGAGATGACGCTGACTACGGCGTTTCATCACTACTTCGGTGAGGGCGACCGTTGCGTACTGGACACCACCTACCGGTTTAACGATCGCATCGGCGACATCGCCAACCGGTTTATTCAGCAGAATCCACAGCAGCTGGCAAAACCGCTCAACAGCATCACCAAAGGCAATAAAAAGTCGATTGCGCTGCTGGCAGAGGATCAGCTGGAAGCCCTGCTGAACAAACTCAGTGGCTATGCGAAGCCGGATGAACGGATCCTGTTACTGGCCCGCTATCACTACCTGCGGCCCGACTTACTGGATAAAGCCCGGACCCGCTGGCCGAAGCTCAATCTGGAGTTTATGACGATTCATGCCAGCAAAGGCCAGCAGGCGGACTACGTCATTCTGCTGGGACTGCAGCAGGGAAAAGAGGGGTTTCCGGCGGAAGTCCGCGAATCAGTCATCGAACAGGGACTGTTACCGCAGCCAGAGCCGTTCCCCGATGCGGAAGAGCGCCGTCTGGCCTATGTGGCGCTGACGCGCGCGCGCCAGCAGGTTTTTCTGATGTTCGATAAAGCTGCACCTTCCCCTTTTGTTGACCATTTCCGCGAGCTGGGCGTGCCGGTGCTGCGAAAAGCCTGATTTATTTCAGGCGATCGGCCAGATAGCGCGCATAGTCCGGGATCTGAATATCCACGGGTTGTGCGAACAGGGGGGAGTGAATAATAAAGTCAGCCGTGGAGCGGTTCGTGGCGACCGGAATATTCCAGACGGTCGCCAGACGCAGCAATGCTTTCACGTCCGGATCGTGAGGCACCGCATTCAGCGGGTCCCAGAAAAAAATCAGCGCATCGATCTTTCCTTCTGAAATCAACGCGCCCACCTGCTGGTCGCCGCCCATCGGGCCGCTCAGCATCGCGGTCACGTTCAGGCCAGTATCACGATTGATCAGATTGCCGGTGGTGCCGGTAGCGTAGAGGATATGAGGTTCCAGCGCAGGCTGATTCTGTTTTACCCAGTCGAGCAGGGCGGCTTTGCAGTGGTCATGGGCGACCAGTGCGATATGTTTTTTTATGCCAAGGGTGCGGATAGTCTGTTCCATCGAAGCTTCCTCATTACGCCTGTCTGCTGGCGGAAAATCATGAGTTTACCTCTGGCGTTTCTGCGCTATCAACTTGTACGTAACATTTTGACCAGCGCCAGGAGCTGCTGACGGGTAGCTTCATCAAAGCGCTGGAACCAGCGCTGCAGCGAAGGCATTTCCGCCTGGGTTGTCCAGTCCAGATCGGCGGTGAACTGTACGGAAGAGGGAGTATCAGCGGCGGTGCGCGCAAAGCGGGGCACCGAGGCGATCTGACGGGTGCGATTGTAGTTCAGCATCGCCTTTTCCATATCGGCGAGCGTGGTGGCAGCCAGATGATCCCGCACGCTGCTGATCTCCTGCCCGTTTTCATCCACCAGCTGAAAGTTCAGGCTGCGATCAAAATGAACACGCTCACGCTTTGTCTCCAGCGCAGGCAGCCGGATAGTCAGCGTTCTGGCGGTGGCAGTGAAGGTGACGATCATCGGCAGGGACTGGTAGGCGATCACCCGGTCTTTATGGCCCTGGCGCTGCTGCTCTACCCGGAACAGAAACTGATGCTGACCGCGCTCCAGCTCCAGGCTGTCTGCGGCTTTAAGCAGCGAACCTGAAATCTTTCGACCATCCAGCACCAGCAGATCGATCTGTGGATCGAGCTTCAATGTGATGGCAGAACAGGACGCCGACACGAGGAGAGCCAGTAACCCCGTGACAGCCAGCGACAGCTTCATTTCAACTCCGGTAACCAGTGACAGAAAGGATATGTGTAGCAAATTTTTACATTGTGGCAGTTAATTTACATTTAAACATATTTATTCGTGCGCGGGCTCAATTAATTTCGCCAGAGGCTTACCCGGCAGCGGGCGCACGCATCTACACTCAACACTGGCCTGAAAGGAGATAAACATGAACGACCAGACAATTCGTGATGTGCTGACGCGCACCCAACGTATCGCCTTAGTCGGGGCAAGCGATCGTCCCGAGCGTCCCAGCTTTGGTGTGATGAAATATCTGCTCGATCAGGGCTATGACGTGATCCCGGTCAGCCCGAAACTGGCAGGCAAAACGCTGCTGGGGCAGCAGGCTTATGCCACGCTGGCGGAGGTGCCGGGCGAGATTGATATGGTGGATGTCTTTCGCAATTCTGAAGCCGCGTGGGGCGTGGCGCAGGATGCAATCGCGGCCGGGGCTAAAACCTTGTGGCTGCAATTAGGTGTGATCAATGAACAGGCGGCGGTACTGGCTCAGGATGCGGGACTGACGGTGATTATGGATCGCTGTCCGAAAATAGAGATCCCGCGTCTGGGGATCACGCGCTAAAAAGTGAATCGTGGCGGCAGAGCGTGCCGCCACAGATTAGTGCCGCAGATGCGGGGCCTGAAGCTGCTGACGCACTGATGCAGCCAGCTCATCCATTGAAGGCTGCTCGGGATGTTCCACGCTGGTTTCACCTGAAAGCTGGATCTCGGCAACGTAGGTGTGCACCTGATCGCCTTCTTCATCTTCCATTACGACGTGATACCAGGGCGCAGCGCGCATCTTCTCTTCCGCGCCCACGTCTTCGATTTTTGGCTCATCCAGTGAATATTCCGGATCGACATCGACAATAACGCCCAGTACGCCGGACAGACGATGACGAACCTGCTGACCAATACCAAACTTGCTGGCAATCATAGTGACCTCCGAAAAAAACGCTCTCCTTTCAATATGGGGGCAGGCGCCGATTTTTCAAGTCACATTACGCGGCAGGCGAAACCTTTCAGGTAGAGACCTTCCGGATAGCTGGCGATCACCGGGTGATCCGCCGCCTGACGGAACTGTTCGATGAACTGCACGTCACGACCGGCATCCAGCGCGGCATCGGCAATAATTTTCTGGAACAGTTCGGTCGCCATCAAACCCGAGCAGGAGAAGGTCATCAGGATCCCGCCCGGATTCAGCAGCTGAATGGCCAGCATGTTGATATCTTTATAGCCGCGACAGGCACCCATTAACTGGCTTTTATTCTCGACGAACTTGGGCGGATCCATAATGATCAGGTCAAATTTCTCGCCGCTGTCACGGTAACGGCGCAGCAGTTTGAATACGTCATCACGCTCAAAGCGCGCGCGGGAGAGATCCAGCTCGTTCAGCTCTACGTTCTGGCGCGCAACGTCCAGCGCCTCCTGCGAAGTATCGACGCTGATCACTTCCTGACAGCCGCCCATCAGGGCAGAAACAGCGAAGCCCCCGGTGTAAGAGAAGCAGTTAAGCACACGGGCGTCCTGCGCATAGCGACGCGTGGCCAGACGGCTGTCACGCTGATCCAGATAGTAGCCGGTTTTATGACCGCCCTGGATATCGACCAGCAGCTTCATACCGTGTTCGGTAATCGGCAGCAGCGGCGGCGGCAGTTCACCGGTCACGGTACCCTGTGCCAGCGCCAGACCCTCTTTCTTGCGCACGGCGACATCAGAACGGTCATAGATGGCGCAGGTCGGGAAGCACTGCTGCAGGGCGGTGACGATCGCCGCACGCTGATATTCTGCGCCTGCCGAGAGCAGTTGCAGCACTAAAAAGTTGCCAAAGCGGTCGATCGTGACGCCCGGTAAACCGTCAGACTCCCCGGCGATCAGGCGATAGCTGTCCAGACCATCGCGGGCTGCCAGCCATTGACGCCACTGCTGCGCCTGCTCAAAACGGCGGACAAAGAAGGCGATATCGATGGATTCATCGGCCTGCCAGCTCCAGACGCGGGCGCGAATCTGCGACGCGGGTGAATACGCGGCGCGTGCCAGCCACTTACCGTTGCTGTCACAGACGTCGATGGTTTCACCCTGTTGCGCTTTGCCTTCCAGACGCGCAACGGCACCGGAAAAGACCCATGGATGGCGACGGAGCAGGGACTTTTCACGTCCCTTTGCGAGAATCAATCTGACTGTCATAGTTTGCTATGCTTACCTGAAAAAATGAGGTGCCATTGTCCGGTGGATAACGGGAAATTGCAACGAACAGCAGCAGGAGAGAATCATGTCAGCAACCGGTTTTAAGGCCTGGGTGCATGGCCGCGTGCAGGGCGTCGGGTTTCGTTACAGCACGCAGGCGGAAGCCAGAACGCTGGGGGTGCTGGGCTATGCCCGGAATCTGGACGATGGCAGCGTGGAGGTTTTTGCCTGGGGCGAGGCGGAGCAGGTTGATGCGCTGCTCGCCTGGCTTAAAGCGGGCGGGCCCCGCAGTGCCCGGGTTGATCAGGTGCTGGTGGAGCCGCATCAGCCTGCTGAGCCGCCGCGCGATTTCCGCATCGGGTAATTACAGACACTTCGCGGGTTTAGGCAGGCCGGCGATTTTGGTTGCCTGCTTAGCCGGCCCCTCCGGAAACAAGCGGAACAGATAGCGACTGTTGCCTTTCTCCTCGCCATATTTCTGCGCCATCGCCTTTACCAGCATTCGCACGGCCGGGGAGGTGTTATATTCCAGATAAAATGCGCGCACAAAATGGACCACTTCCCAATGCGCCTCCGTCATGGCCAGGCCTTCCTGTTGGGCGATCTGCACCGCCAGAGCTTCACTCCAGTCGCCGGGGTGCTTCAGGTAGCCTTCGGCATCGACGGCGATTTCGTTACCGTTAAAATTCACGCGACATCCTCTTTATTAATGATGGTGCAGTTTATCAAACCTGGCAGTCAGAAAAAGCAAAAACCCCGCCGGAGCGGGGTTTTGACATGGAACCCGAGCGCACATCAGTTGCTGCGGGCAAATCCCAGCAGGCTGAGCAGGCTGACAAAGATGTTGTAGAGCGAAACATAGAGGCTGACCGTCGCCCGGATGTAGTTAGTTTCGCCGCCGTGAATGATGTTGCTGGTTTCCCACAGAATCGCACCGGCTGAGAAGAGAATAAACAGCGCGCTGATCGCCAGATGTAACGCGGGCAGCTGCAGGAAGATATTCGCGACGACCGCCACCAGCAGGACCACAAAACCGGCCATCATCATGCCGCCCAGGAAGGACATATCACGGCGGGTCGTCAGCACATAGGCTGAACAGCAGAAGAAGACCAGGGCGGTTCCGCCCAGCGCCAGCGCGATCACATCACCCATGCCTGCGGTTAAGAACGAGCTGAGGATAGGGCCCAGGCAGTATCCCAGGAAGCCGGTGAAAGCAAAGGCGGCCAGAATCCCAATCGGGCTGTTAGCCATACGGTACGTTAAGAACATCAATCCATAAAAGCCGACCAGCATCAGGATTAAACCCGGCGCAGGCAGGGCGAGCAGGGTGCTGGCGGTCGCCGTCACGGCCGAAAAGGCCAGCGTCAGGCCAAGCAGAAAATAGGTATTGCGCAGAACCCGGTGCGTTGACAGTAATGAGGACTGCGATGAGGTGACAATTCTTTCCATGTTGCGCTCCTTTAAGCAGAACACTAAATATGCGACGAGAATACGCAGGCTGTTAAAGAGGGAAAAGGCGTTTTACCCTTCTTTACGCGTTAATCTGCTAATTGTTTGAGCAGAGTGGCGATTTTCACAGCGAAAAATCACAATCTGACTGTTTTTCAGGCGAATAGACAGAATCATGCTTTACATCGCGAAACGGGGTGTTTATAGTGCGCGTCATTGCGGAGGGGTGGCCGAGTGGCTTAAGGCAGCGGTCTTGAAAACCGCCGATGGGAAACCATCCGAGAGTTCGAATCTCTCCTCCTCCGCCACTTTATCTTCCCTGTGTTAACAGCAGCGAGTAAAGCGGCAGGATCTGACGATTTTGCCGATGCAGTAAAGTTTTAAAACGGAGGGGTGGCCGAGTGGCTTAAGGCAGCGGTCTTGAAAACCGCCGATGGGAAACCATCCGAGAGTTCGAATCTCTCCTCCTCCGCCAGATTTTACAGGCCAGCACTCAGTGCTGGCCTGTTTCGTTTCTCTCCTCCCCTGATTAATTCCGCGTTAATAACCCTGCGGGTCTCCCGGTTACGCCACAGCGCACGCCTTTCTCCGTTCCATCTCTGCTATAGTCCACTCACTGTTTTTGCAAACATCTGGCGCTTTTCTGAGGCGAGCTGAGTTACACTGTTAATTACATCGCTCTGAGGCGAGCTAATCGGTTGATAGCCAGAGTGTTTCTTTACTGAATGAATGGAATAGGCACAATGATCAATAAACTGAGTCTTTGCGCATTGTCAGTACTCGCTGCATTGCCGGTCGGTACGGTAGCCCTGGCGGCTGACAGTGATATGCAGCTCCAGCAGGTGCTGATGTTAAGTCGTCACAATCTGCGTGCGCCGCTGGCTGATAATGGCAGCGTGCTGGAACAGTCGACGAAAAAAAGCTGGCCGCAGTGGGATGTTCCCGGCGGACAGCTGACCACCAAAGGTGGCGTGCTGGAAGTCTATATGGGTAACTATACCCGCCAGTGGCTGGCACAGCAGGGGCTGGTGAAAAACGGCAGCTGTCCTGACAGCAACAACGTTTTTGTTTACGCCAACAGCCTGCAGCGCACTGTGGCAACCGCCCAGTTCTTTGTTAATGGTGCTTTCCCTGGCTGTGACGTCGCTGTCACCCATCAGGATGAAATGGGCACCATGGATCCTATCTTCAATCCGGTCATCACCGATGGCAGTGAAGCATTCAATAAAAAAGCGCTGGCTGCGATGGCTGCCGCGAATGAGAAACTGTCGCTGAAGCCCGCCTTCCAGCGCCTGGAAAAGATTGTTGACTACAAGGCCTCACCGGCCTGCAACAATAAAAAGCAGTGCGATCTGAGCAGCGGCCAGAACACCTTCAGTGCAGAAAATGGCAAAGAGCCGAACGTCAGTGGCCCGCTGAAAGTGGGTAACTCACTGATGGATGCGTTCACCCTGCAGTACTATGAAGGTTTCCCGCTGGAGCAGGTGGCATGGGGCCAGATCAAGACGCCTGAACAGTGGAAAGAGCTGTCGGCCATCAAAAATGGCTATCAGGATGCGCTGTTCACCAGCCCGGATGTCTCCCGTGAAGTCGCGGCGCCGCTGGTGGATTACATCCGCAGTCAGTTAGTGGATCAGGACAAAGCCAACGCGCCGAAAGTGACGCTGATGGTGGGGCACGATTCCAACATCGCTTCGCTGCTGAGTGCGTTACAGGTCAAACCTTATGAACTGCCGGATACCTACGAAAAAACGCCGATTGGTGGTCAGGTTGTGTTTGAGCGCTGGCATGACGCGAAAAATGACAAGGATTTGCTGAAGGTAGAGTATGTCTATCAGAGCGCCGATCAGCTGCGTAATGCCGATGTGCTGAGCCTGAAGAATCCGCCGAAGCGTGTCACGCTGCAACTGGCGGGGTGTGAAACCGATGCAAACGGCTATTGCAGCTGGGAGCAGTTCTCGCAGGCGCTGAACAGCGCGCTGCAGGGAACGCCAATGCAGCCTGCGGCGGCGCCACAACCGGCAGCGGCTGCGCAGTCTGACGACAGCGCAGAGGCGGCAGCGACCCAGGATGCGGCGGCGGATAAAGCGCAGACGGATAAAGCCGCAGCGGCGAAAGCGAAGTCTGATGCCGATAAAGCGGCCGCTGAGAAAGCCAAAGCGGATAAAGCGGCGGCTGATAAGGCTAATGCAGACAAGGCAGCGGCGGATAAAGCGGCAGCCGAGAAGGCTAAAGCAGACAAAGCTGCGGCTGAAAAAGCGAAAGCGGACAAAGCCGCTGCCGAAAAGGCAGATGCAGCAGAAAAAGCCAAAGCCGATAAGTCACCGGCGGAAGCCGCAGGCAGTGATAAAGCGGACAACGCCGCGAACGCGCCTGCAGCCGCGAACAAGGACGAAACTAAGTCGGCAGCCGTGGCGACACAGTAAGCTCCCGCACCTGCTGATAATAAAAAACCCCGTCGAGACGGGGTTTTTTTATGGCGCCGGAACGGTTATCCCGCCACGACCACCAGCTTCTGGTTGGCAAACTCTTTGATGCCCAGGTCGGACAGCTCACGACCATAGCCCGAACGTTTCACCCCACCGAAAGGCAGTTCCGCAGAGGTATCGCTCTGCGAGTTGATGAAGACCATGCCGGTTTCGATGGCGGAGGCCAGCTGGCGGCCGCGTGCAATGTCGCGGGTCCAGACCGATCCCCCCAGGCCATAGTGGGAGTCATTCGCCAGCGCGATGGCAGCCTGATCGTCACCGACCACATAAACCTGCGCAACCGGGCCAAAGAACTCCTGATAGTAGGCCGGATTATCCGGGGTGATGCCGGTGAGGATCGTCGGCTGATAGAAGCAGCCTTCTCCTTCAACGGCTTTGCCGCCGATCAGCAGTTTTGCGCCGCTGGCGACCGCGTCATCGACCTGTTTTACCAGACGGTCACGCGCATCGGCAGAGGAGAGCGGCCCCAGTGTGGTTTTCTCATCCAGCGGATCGCCCAGCGTGGCAGCGCTCAGCGCGGCGCTGAACTGGCTGATAAACTGGTCAGCAATTTTTTCATGCAGGATAAAGCGTTTGGCGGCAGTACAGACCTGACCGCAGTTGCTGAGGCGCGCCTGCACCCCCTGCCGCACCGCTTCATCCAGATCCGCATCATCCAGTACCACAAACACATCGTTGCCGCCCAGTTCCAGCGTCGACTTTTTAAGATGCTTGCCTGCCTGCTCCGCGACGGCGCTGCCGGCACGTTCTGATCCGGTCAGGGCTACACCCTGCACGCGATCGTCGGCGATCAGATCGGCAACCTGCTCGTTAGAAATAAACAGGTTGGTCCAGGCCCCTTCCGGCGCCCCGGCTTCGCGAACCAGTTTCTCAAAGAGATCGGCGCAGTGCGGCACGATGTTGGCATGTTTGGCCAGCACCGGGTTACCCAGCGCCAGGTTTGGTGCCAGCACGCGCATCAGCTGATAGTAAGGGAAGTTCCACGGCTCGACGGCCACCAGCACGCCGATCGGATGATATTCGACCCAGGCTTCGCCCAGTGCACTGGGATAGGCTTCCGGCTGCAGAATGCGTTCGGCGTTCTCGGCGTAGTAGCGGGCGATCTGCGAGCAGATTTTCACTTCACCGCGGCTCTGACCGATCAGCTTGCCCATCTCTTTGCTGGCAATCGTCGCCAGCTCTTCCTCACGGCTATCAATCAGATCAGCCAGTTTTTTCAGGACCTGCAGACGCGGCTGGATCTCCCCCTTGCTCCAGGCGGAGTGGAACAGGCGGTCGGCCACCTCCAGCGCATGACTCACGGCGTCGGCGTCGTGTGACGGCCAGCTTTTCAGCAACTGGTTGTTCGCGGGATTAATGCTTTGATAGGAAGACATCGCGTACTCCTTGGTGAGCTAAAAAGAGGAGGGCGGGAAAGTCCCGCCCCTGAATCAGACGTTTTTGCGTTCGACAGGCTTGTCATCCCAGGTCAGCAGATCTTTATCGGTCTTTTCAAATGCGCGGATCAGGACATCATCGCTGCCCTGCTGACGCCAGATCTCTTCGGCCAGGCGTTCATCATAATCGGCCACTTCAAAAATGGCCTCAGCAATTTCAGGGGAGGTATGACGCAGACTGGCCCATTCGCCGACGTGATGTGCTTTCGATTGTTCAGTAGACATACTTTTCTCCTTTAATGAAATCAGCCCTTCAGTTTGACGGTCACACCGGCAACATGTTCACCCTGGAAACGGGCGATGTTAAGTTCCGCTTCGGTCGGCTGGCGCGAGCCATCGCCGCCCGCCAGCGTCGTCGCGCCGTAAGGCGTACCGCCGCGAACTTCAGAGATATCGAACAGCTCTTTAGTGCCGTAGCCGATGGGCACGATCACCATGCCGTGGTGCGCCAGGGTGGTCCAGACGGACGTAATGGTCTGTTCCTGCCCGCCGCCGGTGCCGGTAGAGGTAAAGACGCTGGCGACCTTGCCGTAGAGCGCACCTGACGCCCAGAGACCGCCCGTGCGATCCCAGAACGTACGCATCTGCCCGGACATGTTGCCAAAGCGGGTCGGGGTGCCGACGATAATCGCGTCGTAGTCTGGCAGAACGTCAGGCGTTGCTTCTGCTGCCCGCTGATCGGTTTTGCCGCCCACCTGTGCGAAGCGATCGGCCTCCATGGTTTCTGGTACCCGCAGGATATCCACTTCCGCGCCGGGAACCCGACGAGCACCTTCTGCAACCGCGTTCGCCATCGTTTCAACATGTCCATACATCGAGTAGTAAAGCACCAGAATCTTGGCCATAGATCTCTCCAGGTGGTTTTAACGTGCAAAAAAAGTATAGAAGAGCTTTTGTAATGTGGGGGCGAAGCGAAAGCGGAGGCAGAAAGGGTGGACAATAATTCAGCAGCTAATCGGTTGTTCAGCCACAGAATATGCGATTTTTAGTCAAATATATGGCGATTAATCTGTTGCTGAATGTGACTGTCAGCGGGATAAAAGCAGAATCTGGCTATTCTTTAAGCATGGGTGAGTGTGTAACCGGCACTTCAGCCCTCTGCGTTTTATTCTTATTTATCGCACTACGCGACAGGAGCAGATCATGGCCACACATCGTGGAGGTTCAGGCAATTTTGCTGAAAACCGTGAACGGGCCGCAGAAGCAGGACGCAAAGGCGGAAAAAACAGCGGCGGCAATTTTAAAAACGATCCGGAGCGCGCCGCGCGTGCCGGGGAGAAGGGCGGTCGCAGCAGTCCTAAAAAAGCGGACGCCTGACCTCACTCCGCCGCCGGGTGAGACCGGCGGTGAACGTCATTGCTTTTACCCCTGGCTCTCCTCACAATACTGTCCGGATACCCTATCAGGTGAATTATGTCGGACACATCCCGCGCGCTAACCCTGCGCCTGACGCGGCAGGAGCTGGTACTTCTTTTTATCACGATGATCTGGGGCGGAACCTTTCTGGTGGTGCATCGCGCGATGCAGCATTCGGGGCCGTTTTTCTTTGTCGGCCTCCGTTTCGCCACCGCCGCACTGCTGCTGGCGCTCTTTTTCCGGCGCTATCTGGCTGGCATCACCTGGCTGGAGGTAAAGGCGGGGGCGCTGATTGGTCTGTCGATTGCGGGCGGCTATGGCCTGCAGACCTGGGGGATGCAGACCATATCCAGCAGCCAGTCCGCGTTTCTTACGGCGCTCTATGTGCCGGTGGTGCCGCTGTTGCAGTGGCTGTTTCTGCGTCGTCCGCCCGGCCTGATGTCATGGCTGGGGATCGCGCTGGCCTTTACCGGCCTGCTGCTGGTGGCCGGGCCGCAGGATGGGCGCATCAGCCTGAACCAGGGTGAACTGGCGACGCTGCTGAGCACCCTGGCGATCGCCGCCGAGATCATCTTAATCAGCCGCTACGCCGGTAAGGTAGATGTCCGCCGCGTGACGCTGATCCAGCTGGCGGTGGCCTCACTGTGCGCCTTTGGGCTGATGATCCCCAACGGGGAAGGGGTGCCTGCACTCTCCACGCCGCTGCTGCTGAGCGCTCTGGGGCTGGGAGCCGCCAGCGCGCTGATTCAGGTCACCATGAACTGGGCGCAGCGCAGCGTTTCACCGACCCGCGCAACGGTGATCTATGCCGGGGAGCCGGTCTGGGCGGGCGTGGTGGGACGCATCGCGGGTGAACGTCTGCCCGGGCTGGCCTTGCTGGGCGGGGCGCTGATCGTCTGCGGGGTGATCGTCAGCGAACTGCGTCTGAAGCGAAAAAAAGCGGTGCAGCCTGCGGCCACACCGCTGGAGTAGCTAGCTCTGCTGTCGCGCCAGCGGCTCATCCTGCTGCTGCGCGGTGCGACGGTGCAGCAGCGCGTTAAGGATAATCGCGCCGAAGGTGGCCGTGCCGATCCCGCCCAGAGTGAAAGAGCCGATTTTCAGCGCGAAGTCGCCCGCGCCGAGCACCAGCGTCGTCGCCACCATAATCAGATTACTGTTCTGACCCAGATCGACATGGTTCTGCACCCAGATGCGTGCGCCTGCCACCGCAATCAGTCCGAACACCACAATAGAGGCACCGCCAATGACCGGTGCCGGAATGGTGTGGATCAGCGCACCAAACTTCGGCGAGAAACCGGCCAGAATGGCGATGACGGCGGCGGCGACAAACGCCAGCGTCGAGTAGACTTTGGTCACCGCCATCACCCCGATATTCTCAGCATAGGTGGTGACGCCGCTGCCGCCGACCGAACCGGAAAGCAGCGTGGCCAGACCGTCGCCCACAAAGGCGCGGCCCATCCAGGGATCGAGATTGCGGCCGGTCATGCCCGCCACCGCCTTTAAGTGGCCGAGGTTTTCCGCTACCAGAATGATCGCCACCGGCGCGATCAGCACCATCGCCTGCAGATCAAAGGTCGGGGCGGTGGTGTGCGGCAGGCCAAACCATGCGGCCTGTGAGAGCAGGGCAAAGTCGACCGGCTTGCCCAGCCCCAGAACGTTGGTCAGCAGCGCATAGAGTGCCCAGGCCAGGATCAGCCCGACCAGAATCAGCAGACGCTGTACCATCCCGCGGGTAAACACCGCCACCAGCCCGATGCAGAGCACGGTCATCACCGCCACCCAGCTGTCGAACGCCGAGGCGGAGACGCTGTGCACCGCAATCGGCGCCAGATTCAGGCCAATCGCCATCACCACCGCGCCAGTCACCACCGGCGGCATCAGGTTTTCGATCCAGCGCGTGCCGGACTTCATCACCACCAGCCCGATCAGCGTGTAGAGCAGGCCGCAGGCGATCACCCCGCCCAGCGCGACGCTGAGATGGGGATTCAACCCCTGACCGCTGAAACCGGTGACCGCAATCACCACACCGACAAAGGCGGCGCTCGACCCCAGATAGCTGGGCACCCGGCCGCCGGTAATAAAGAAGAACAGCAGCGTACCTGTACCCGAAACCAGAATCGCCAGATTCGGGTCCAGCCCCATCAGCAGCGGCATCAGCACCGTTGCGCCAAACATCGCCACCGCATGCTGCAAACCCAGCACCAGCGTCTGCCCCAGCGGCAGCGTCTCATCCGGGGCGATAATACCGTTTTCAGTTAATGCCGACTTCTTCTGCCATTGTGGAAACCAGGATTGTGCCATCGTCTACTCCAGAGCATCATGACTGCCGGTGGGGGGGCGAAAAAAACGTTAACGGGCTTCCTGCCGCTTCAGGGGATGGTATCCCCGGTCAAACCACGCCAGTCCGTGGTTGTCCTCACTGTGAACCACGTCCACGACTTCGCAGAACAGGGTGTCATGTGTGCCGACGCTGACAATCTGGGTAATGCGGCAGTCGAAAGAGGCGACCGCGCCGCGCAGCACGGGTGAGCCGGTGACGGCCGCTGACCACTCTGCGGCGCTGAAACGGTCAGCCATCGGGGTTTTGCCGCCGAACAGGCTGGAGAGATCTTCATGACCCGCCGCCAGCGTGTTGACGCAGAGCTGCATATTTTCGCGGAACACCGGATAAACCGAGGCGGCGCGGTTCAGGCAGACCAGCAGCGTCGGCGGCGAGTCCGTCACGCTGCACACGGCGGAGGCGGTAAACCCTGCGCGTCCGGCCGGGCCTTCGGTGGTAATGATGTTGACCGCGGCACCCAGCCGCGACATCGCATTGCGGAACGCCATCTTCTCAACGGTGGGGGTAAGGGTATCCAGGCTCATAATCTTCTCCGTAAAAGGTGAGAGCGACGCGCTCCAGCGGCTGCACGTCATCCGTCTGATCCAGCCACTGCAGCAGCAGGGCATTGAAGTGTTCGGCGTCGGTAACGCTCATGGCATGTCCGCCCCAGGCCATCCTCTCTTCGGTGGCGGCGGGCAGCGCCCGGGCCAGCGCGGCCGAGCAGCTCCACGGCACCAGCAGGTCGTCCTGACTGGCGATGACCAGCACCGGCTGGGTGATGGCCTCAGCCTGTTCGCTGAAGTCGGCATGCATCAGCGCCTGCAGCCGACACATCAGATTCTGCTGGCCCTGAAAGTGGGTGACGTGATGACGATCCTCCTCCTCCATCCGCGCCTGATGCTGCGCCATCCATTCCGCAGGATAGAGAAACAGCGGCTGCGCGCGGACAAAGGCTGCCACACCGCTGTTGAGCAACAGCGCCTGCCGCGCCTCAAAGCAGCGCCGGGTATGAGGATGCAGCGTCAGCCAGCCATTAATGACTACGATCCGTTCGATGCGCGTCGGGAAATCCAGCGCCAGCTGCAGTCCGATCAGACCGCCCAGCGCATGACCGACCAGGCTGAAGCGCAGGATGCCCCGCTGCGCCAGCGCGTCGGCCAGTTCGGCCGCCATCATCGCCATGCTGTACGCTTGCGGCAGACAGTCAGCACTGCGCCCGGTGCCGCGCTGGTCATAAAGCACCACCCGATAGCGCGCCGTCAGGGCCGCCAGTTGTGGCTGCCAGAACCCCGCCACGCCGCCCAGACCGGAGGCGAGCACCAGCGTCGGCGCATCGGGATCCTGCAGACCCAGAATATCCAGTTGCATCAGACCTCCGCGTGGCCGATGTGTGCCACAGAGGCGATCTCAATCAGCGCATCCGGCTTAACCAGTCCGCACTGAATGCAGAAGCGGGCGGGCTTGTCGCCGGGAAAATAGTCGGCATAGACCTGATTAACCGCCGTGTAGTTGGCCCAGTCGGTGATAAAGATCGAGTTGAAAGTCACATCCGCCAGGCTCCCGCCTGCGGTTTCGATGACCTTTTTAATGGTCTCCAGCACATGGCGGGTCTGCGCTGCGGCATCCCCGACGTGCACCACGTTGTTCTCCGCGTCAAACGGCAGGGTGCCGGAGACGTAGACCACCCCATCCGCCAGCGTGCCCGGCACAAAGGGGGCGATAGGCGTCGTGGTGCCTGGCGGTACAATAATCGTTTTCGGCATAGCGTCATCCTCGGGTTGAATTAGCGGGCATTCAGGCTTTCGCAGAAGGTGTCGACATCCGACACCCAGCCAAAAAAGGTTTCGATGTTGAACAGCGCGGCCTGCTGAGCCGACGGCGGGCCCGCCTGATACGTGGCGTCTTCCAGCACCACGCCGAAATATTCAAGGAAGAAGCCGTCGCGCAGTGTCGACTCCACGCAGACGTTGGTGGCAATGCCGGTAAAGATCAGATGTCGGATGCCGCGGCTGCGCAGCATGCTGTCGAGCGGGGTATTGTAGAAGCCACTGTAGCGCGATTTTGGCAGCACGATGTCGCCTGGCTGCGGCACCAGTTCATCGACCAGCGCATAATCCCAGCTGCCCTTCGACAGCAGCGAACCCTGCAGCTCGGGCCGTTTACGCATGGTTTTCAGCGCATTGGATTTGTGGAAGTTGGGCGAACCGGCGTCGCCCGCCTCGACATAATCACTGTCCCAGCCGTTCTGGAACCAGATGATCTGTACGCCTGCCGCGCGGGCTGCCGTTACCGCCTGATGGATCTTCGCGATGACCGGCCTGGTGGCGGAGACATCAAAACCCGCCAGATCGAGATAGCCGCCTTCCGTGGCGTAAGCATTTTGCATATCCACCACAATCAGCGCCGACTGCGCGGGGGGAAAGGCGATCGGTTCGGGACGCGCCGGCAGTTCGACCTGAGGAATATCCCGGATGTGAGCGCAGTAAACGGTCTTCATCACGCCACCTCCTGCTGTGCGTCCAGCAGGGCGCTGCGGCAGGCCATCAGCGGCTGAATATGCTGGCCGAAGTTCTCGATCCCCTGCAGGAAATCATCAAACGTCAGCAGCACGCCGTGAGTGCCTTCCACCTGCGCCACCTCATCCAGCATCTTCGCCACGCTGGCCCAGGAGCCGACCAGTGTCCCCATGTTAATGTTGACGGCTGAAACGGGATCCGCCATCTGGCGCACGTTGGTATCGCTGCCCGATTTGGTGTCCTGCTGGCTCTGGGTGGTGAGCCATGAGAGCGCCTCTTCATCCGCACCGGCTTTGTAATGTTCCCATTTCGCCCGCGCCTCTTCGTCGGTTTCTGCCGCGATGATCATAAACAGCACGTAGGAACCCACATCGCGGCCCGCTTTCTCCGCCGCCTGCTTCATACGCACCGATGTTGCGCTGAACGCCGCTGGTGTGTTGACGCCTTTGCCGAAGCAGAAGTTGTAGTCTGCATGCTGCGCCGAGAAGGCCATACCGGCGTCGCTCTGTCCGGCGCAGATCACCTTCATCGGGCGCTGCGGCTGCGGACTGACACGGCAGTCGTTCATGGTGAAAAATTCACCTTTGAAGTCTGAGCGGCCGGTGCCCCACAGGTCACGCAGCACGGTGACATATTCGGTGAGATAGGCGTAGCGGCTGCTGAAGTACTCATCGCCGGGCCACATATCCATCTGCTCATATTCCGGTTTCTGCCAGCCGGTCACCAGATTGACGCCGAAACGTCCGCCCGAAATTGAGTCGATGGTCGAGGCCATGCGCGCCACGATCGCCGGAGGCAGCGTCAGAGTGGCGGCGGTGGCATAGATCTCAATGCGCGAGGTGACGGCGGCCAGGCCAGCCATCAGGGTGAAGGACTCCAGGTTGTGATCCCAGAATTCGGTCTTTCCGCCGAAGCCACGCAGCTTGATCATCGAGAGCGCAAAGTCGAAATGGTAATGCTCTGCTTTCAGCACGATCGCTTTGTTCAGTTCAAAGGTCGGCATGTACTGCGGTGCGTTGGACGAAATCAGCCAGCCATTGTTACCAATCGGAATAAAGACGCCTATCTTCATGTGAAACCTCGTTGCGATGGGGGAAAGGTGTTTCACGCGCGGCACTGCATCCTGCTACGTCCCTGTGGGCTGCGCTCAGTCACAATTTTGCAAACTGTGTGCCACATTTTTTATTGTGATAAATAACAATGAGTTAAAATTAACCCGAAAGAGGTAAGTGGACTGCCGGGTCCATTTCAGACCGTTTGGTCAAAAATCACTGCACGTTTTGCATGCAGGCTGAACAAAAAAGGTGCAGGTGGGCCGTTAGGCAGCTCTCCCGGCCTTTGCTATGATGCGCTGACACCAGATGGATGAGGTAAACCTGTGAAAACCGATGAAAAAAAGCCAACACGCCGTTCGCGCGCCGTCGCGGCGAAGCGGGCCGCCATCCTGGAAGCGGCACTGACCTTCTTCTCACAATTTGGCATTCACGGCACCAGTCTCGACAGGGTGGCCGAGCTGGCCGACGTCTCCAAGACTAATCTGCTCTACTATTTTCCCTCTAAAGAAGCGCTTTATGTGGCGGTGCTGAAGGAGATTCTGGATGTCTGGCTGGCTCCGCTGCGTGCGCTGACCCATGACCAGGATCCGCTGATGGCCATCCGGCACTACATCCGGCTGAAACTGGAGGTCTCGCGCGACCATCCGCAGGCGTCCCGGCTGTTCTGCCTGGAGATGCTGCAGGGCGCGCCGCTGCTGAAAGGCGAGCTGGCCGGGGATCTCAAGCAGCTGGTGGATGACAAAGCGGCGATTATCGAACGCTGGATAGCGGAAGGGCGTCTGGCGGGCGTTCAGCCGCAGCACCTGATCTTTATGCTGTGGGCCACCACGCAACACTACGCCGATTTTGCCACTCAGGTCGAGGCGGTAACCGGTCAGACGCTCAGCGATCCGGCGTTTTTCGACCAGACCGTTGAGAATGTACAGCGCATGATCATCGAAGGTATTCGCGTGCGCTGAAACAGGAGCGCCCGACGACAGGGTAACGGGAGAAAGTAATGGATTCTGTGTCGCAGTTTGTGCTGGGTTCCGCTGTCAGTGTCGCGGTGATGGGGCGTCGGGTGCCGGTCTGGCAGGCCGCGCTGGCGGGCGGGATCTGCGGAACCCTGCCGGATCTGGATGTCTTTCTCGACCACGGTGATGCGATTCGCAATATGACCCTGCATCGCACCGACAGCCATGCGCTGCTCTGGCTCACGCTCGCCTCGCCGGTGATTGCCTGGCTGATGGCGGGGCTGTTTCGTCGCGGGGTGCGATGGCCGCAGTGGTGGCCCGCAATCTGGCTGGCGCTGATTACGCATCCGCTGCTGGATCTGATGACGGTCTATGGCACCCAGCTGGGGCTGCCGCTGACCGACTACCCTTATGCGGTCGGCAGTATCTATATTGTCGATCCGCTCTATACGCTGCCGCTGCTGGCCGGTCTGGGGGTGGCGCTCTGGCGGCGCAGCGACAGCGGGCTGCGCGCCAACCGGGCTGGACTCGCGCTGAGCACCCTTTATCTGGCGTGGAGTATGGTGATTCAGGCTGTTGCAGGCGGGCAGATTCACGATTCGCTGGTGCAGCAGGGGATCCCGACGGACAGGGTGCTGGTCACGCCCACGCCCTTTAACACCCTGGTCTGGCGCAGCGTGGTGATAACGCCCGACCGCTATGGCGAAGCCTGGTGGTCGCTGTTATCGCCGTCCCGCCCGCTGCAGGTGAGGTGGTATCCGCGCCATCCTGAACTGTTCGACCGTTTCCGGGGCAACTGGTACGCAGAACGCGTTGCCTGGTTCAGCCACGGTTTCTATGCCCTGCGCGAACAGGATGGGCAGACGACGATCGCCGATCTGCGCATGGGGGAAGGGGAGGCGTATACCTTTACCTTCGGACTCGGCATGCCTGAGCAGCCCGATCCGCGACCACAGCGTCTGCCTTACGCACGTCCGGCGCTCTCCGCCATTTTCTCAGCGCTGGCTGAACGGCTGTAAAAAAAAGCCCGGTCAGATGACCGGGCTTGTTGAGTGCGCTGACGATCAGCGGCTGCGACGACGGCGCAGCATCCAGCCTGCACCCAGCAGGGCAAACCAGAGCGGCGTTACCATCAGCGCCTGACGCGTATCCTCCTGCAGCGTCAGCAGCACCAGCACAAAGGCGAAGAAGGCCATGCAGACCCAGCACATGAATTTGCCCAGCGGCATCTTAAACGCTGACTCCGCGTGGCGCTGCGGATGCTTTTTCCGGTAGGCCAGGTAGCTGCACAGAATGATGGTCCAGACGAACATAAACAGAATGGCCGACACGGTTGTCACCAGGGTAAAGACCTTCATCACATCCGGGATCAGGTAGATCAACGCCACGCCCACCAGCAGGCAGAGGCAGGAGAAGAAGAGGCCGGTCGTAGGCACCGAACGGGCCGAGAGTCTGCCAAAGGCGCGGCTCGCCACACCCTGCTGTGACAGACCATAGAGCATACGGCTGGTCGAGAAGATGCCGCTGTTGGCCGAAGAGGCTGCCGAGGTCAGCACCACAAAGTTAACGATACTCGCCGCCGCAGGCAGGCCAATCAGAACGAACATCTCCACAAACGGGCTGCGATCGGCCATCACCTGGGTCCACGGCGTCACCGCCATAATGACCATCAGCGCCAGCACATAGAACATGATGACGCGCAACGGAATCGCATTAATCGCACGCGGTAAGACTTTATGTGGATCGTGCGTTTCTGCCGCGGCAGTGCCCACCAGTTCGATACCGACAAAAGCAAATACTGCAATCTGGAACCCGGCGAAGAAGCCGCTGATGCCTTTCGGGAACAGACCACCCTGATCCCAGATGTTGCTCAGCGCCGCCGTACCGCCACCAGGCGAGGGGTAGTGAAGACAAATCAGCACAACGCCGGTCACAATCAGCGCCACGATGGCGACGATTTTAATGATCGCGAACCAGAACTCCATTTCACCAAACAGTCTGACCGTGGCAATGTTCAGCGCCAGGAACACCACGACGCAGAGCAGGGCGCTCATCCAGATCGAGAAGCCCGGAAACCAGAGCTGAAAATAGGCGCTGATCGCCACTACGTCGGCGATGCCAGTCACGACCCAGCAGAACCAGTAGGTCCAGCCCGTAAAATAGCCCGCCCACGGGCCGAGCAGATCAGCGGCAAAATCACTGAAAGATTTGTATTCGAGGTTGGAGAGCAGCAGCTCCCCCATGGCGCGCATCACAAAGAACAGCATAAAACCGATGATCATATAAACGAAGATGATCGAGGGACCGGCCAGGCTGATCGTCTTCCCCGAGCCCATAAAGAGGCCGGTACCGATCGCACCCCCAATGGCGATAAGCTGGATGTGACGATTATGCAGATTACGCTGGAGCTTGTCGGACGCATCAGGTGCGCGCGTGGTTTCTTTAGATTGATCAACCATAGAATTGTCTTTCCTGTCTTGATGTTGTGTCAGCTCTGCTGGCTGTTAGTAAACGCGTCTGCCCGGAGGCAAGTCGGCATAAGATAGAGGAAGAGGGCCTGAATCGGGTAACGCTTTTTTATCAATTGTGAAGCCTCTGGTCCCGTGAGCGGTAATAACGCACAGTTTCGGTTACTCTTGCGTCAGTCTGGGTAATTATTCATCACGTTATGTCAGCCTCAGGGCAGAAACGGGGTTCTGCCTCTACACTTTTTATTTGTTAATCATCATGCTGCGAAGGGATCTATGCGCACGCTTATCCTGTTTTTGCTGTTAATCGCGCTGGGGTGGGGCAGCTTACCCTGGCTTAAGCAGCATCTGCCGCAGCAGTTCAATCCCTTTACCCCGCTCTCTGTGACCGATCCGCCCGGATGGATGACACAGCTTAAGATGAAACGCCTCGCCAGTGACGCCGGTGCCTGTCTGGACGTCATGCGCCGGGCGCAACAGGCGGGCTGGGTCAGCTTTACCGAGCGCCCGCCAGTCACCGGAACCTGCCCGATCAGCCAGCCGCTGCGGATTCAGAAACTGGGCCCGGTCAGCCTGAGCAGCAGTTTTCTGGCGAGCTGCCCGATGGCAGTGGCCAGCACCATGTATGCGCTGCGCAGCCGCCAGCAGACGCTCCGCGATATGCACAGTCCCCTGGTCCGGATCACCCATGTGGGCAGCTATGCCTGCCGTAATATCTACCATCGCGCGCAGGGACGACGCAGCGAACATGCCACCGCCGATGCCGTGGATATCACTGGCTTTCAGCTGGCGGATGGTCAGCGGCTGGAGGTCGGTCGTCACTGGCAGCAGCCGGCAGAGAAAGCGGCGATGCTGCATACGCTCTGGCGCGGAGGCTGTGAGGTCTTTGGTAATGCGCTGGGGCCAGACTATAACTCTGCGCACGCCTCACATTTTCATCTGGGCATGCGTGGTACAGGCTACTGCCGCTGAATCATCAGAAAGGATAAAGAACGGCGCTGATTTAATATTGACCGGACCAGCAGAAATAAAACCTCTGAATGATGGCCGTTCATCCTGCCTGACTTCATTCTCATCGGGGCAATGAGAAGGGGGAGCATGAAGAAGGTTATTTTTAGTGCCAGTTAATTTAACAGGAAAGTGCTGGCGGGCTAAACAAATTGATCAGATTTTCTGCATATTCCGATTGCGCCTGCGGCCAGCCGGATGAAATTATTTCAGAACAGCAGACGCGTGAATTAAGCTAAATTAATTGTTTATTTAAAAGGAATCGCTAAGAAATAAAAGGCGGTGTTTCCTGTGGAAAAATTATTCGCAAATGTGCCCGTAATGTGACTATCTTTAAAGTACTTTCTTTGACCGGAATAGCGCCAGTAAAGGCGTTGCTACCGTCGTGAATTGTGATCTCAGGCACATATTGCGGGCGGCAAGCTGAATTAAGTCAAATCAGGATGGGCGTGGCACTTTTCTGCAAATCAGATTATCCGTAGAGTAAAAAAAAGTATGGGTGCAGCTGGAGAGACAGGATGATACGCACTGGCGCAAAGAATAGCCTGTCACGCAGCCTGATTAAATAGCCAGCGATAACGCCAGCCATTCACTGCGGAAGCTGAGTCACTGGCGTCGTGCAAAACCGCCGGGGGCGCGGGCGGACAGCTATTCTCTCTCTGCCCGACGGAACGCTGCCCCGGCTGCAAAACAGAATGCGCTCACTGTCATCTGACTTAAGTCTTATTTCCTGATAAAAAATAGGTGGGTCATTCCCGTTACCGTTTCGCTTATCACGCCATAATTAACGCTTTGTTTACTCTTTATTTACGCAACAGGCGCATCCTTATACGCTATTTTCACAGGTAGTTTCAGGCTCAGGATTTTTTAAACAGCACTGGCAGGGATTGAAATCCTATCAGAAAAATCTTATTCTTTTAGGGTCATTGAAATTGCTGTGATCGGCCTCACATTGTACTGGCAGGGGCGGGTTTTCACTTCCTTATCACGGTGAAAGGTTAAATGTGCTGCAGAAGCGACGGCTTTGCGCCAGGAATAATTTAATCTTCTTCTGGTCATTTATTTTAACGGATGAATTCAACTGAATAACCCTGTAAGGGCGAGTGAAAAAAAACGCTGAGGCAATATGAGCACTGAAAACTATTTCGCCTGGCGAAGTGAGGTGAAAAAACAATTTCAGGCAGTAACGCTTTCTTCTGAACTGAAAACGTTACTGCAACACTTTACTGAATCTTTAGGCTTCGACTATTTTGCCTTTCTGATTCAGCATCCGGTGCCTTTTACCCGGCCGCGTATTCATTTGCATAGCACCTATCCCCGGCTCTGGGTAAAGCGTTATGAAAAGCAGAATTACTACGCTGTCGACCCGGTGCTCACATTATGTCAGCAGCCGGGCAGGGGGATGGCCTGGTCGAAAGAGCAGTTTGCTGACGCTGGCAACCTGTGGGATGAGGCGAGAGAATATGGGCTGCTGAGCGGTTTTTCGTGCTCTGCAATGGCACCAAATCGCGTCATTGGTATATTATCTATATCATCGAAACAGTCCATTCCTCTCCAGCTCTGTCATGCTGAGCTTGAGGTAAAACTACATCTTTTAGCGGAACTAAGCCTGGATACGCTGGAACGCATCCGCGATGATGCCATGATGGTATTGAAGAACGAGTTTAGTCAGCGTGAGCTGGAAATTCTGAAATGGACAGCCGAAGGGAAAACGGCGGCCGAAATTTCACTGATTTTATCTATCTCCGAACATACCGTTAACTTTCATCAGAAAAATATGCAAAAGCGTTTCAATGTTTCCAATAAAACGCAAATTGCCTGCTATGCAGCGGCAATCGGACTGATTTGAACTTAAACAACTGCCACTTTTAGCAGTTCCTTTGTTTGGATCAGTTGTCTACCCTGCGCCGGGACTTTGCCGGGCTGGCGCAAAGAATTCACAGCAACATGGGGATGTCAGAGGCGCATAATGAAAATAGTGCAAACGCAGTTAAAGGATATGCCATCCTCATTACTGGCCGAACTGGGCAGCTACCGTTACAGCGTCTTTGCGCGCGGCGAGGGGTGGTCTATTCCTCCCCGCCTCAGTACGCCAGGCCAGGAGTATGACCGGTACGATCGTTCAGACGTCACCTGGCTGATCGCCTGGAATGCCCGCTTCGGGATCAGTGGCTGTGCGCGTCTGATGCCGTGGTTCGAACCTGAACAGAGCGAAGGCATCGTATTGCCGTTCAGCCATGAGAAAGTGTGGGAGATGTCGCGCTTCTCAGCCCGGCTGGAAGTGGATGCTGAGCTGCCGCTCAATATTCTCTGGCACGCAGTACAGCTGGCAGAACTGAACGGCATGGAATATATCATCAGTTCGGCCACGCCGATGCTGGAGAAGATGTTTGAGCAGCATCAGGTGGTTTACGAACCGCTGACGCCGGGGCTCATTCTGTCGGAAGATAATCTGTTTGCGATCCGGATTCCGGTGGTCCAGCCTGCGCTGGCCGAGAAGTATCGTGGAACACGGCGTTTCAGCCCGGAAGAGGTGCTGCCGACGCTGGGTGTGTCGGTAAACTGGCAGGCACATAACTGACGAATTTGCCCCCGTCGCGGGGGGCAACATGCTTACTCTTACTGGCGGTAAGCGGTTTTAATCTGTTTGATGGTATTGCTGAACACTTCCGCCTGCGGCTTATCGCCCAGCGTCTGCACATAGCGTTCCATGTTAATAATGACTTTTCCGGCATCAGCCTGACCCATACCTTTGAGGATAAGGGTGATCATCATCTTCAGACCCGCGATTTCATCCGATAATTTCTGGGCTTCCTGCGAAGTGGCAAAATCTTCATCGCTCATGAGTTTCTCCTTGGTGAATGACAACGTAGCGGCTCACTGTCCGTACAGCAAAGCGTGAGTATATCACAGGGGCATGAAGTTGCTGACGCAACGGCTTCGCTTTGCCTTAAATAGCTGGTTTGTCCAGTGCAATTAATCAATCTCTGAAAGTAATTACTGCCGCCTCAGGCTGAGTGACTGCACCGACTTATCCGACCAGCGTCCGTTATAGAATATGATTAATCTGCTGATATACAGCAGGTTATCATTTTATTAAGCGGGCTGATTAGTTGTAAGAAAAGTCTGTTCAGGCGCCTGACGCCTGTTCGCCGTTAATCATGTAAAGCGTCCACTGTTTTACTTTGTTGATGTGCTTTTAAGGGAAAAGCGGGTATGATTACCTCTTGCAATCGTGAATTGCTTCCTCTTTTTTGGCCTCTGGAGTTTCCCCGTTGATCAGTGTGCTTCTTGTTGATGACCATGAACTTGTCCGTGCTGGTATCCGTCGCATCCTTGAGGATGTTAAAGGTCTGGCCGTGGTCGGAGAGGTGAATTGTGGCGAGGATGCGGCAAAGTGGTGCCGGACCAACCAGGTCGATGTGATCCTGATGGACATGAACATGCCGGGTATCGGTGGGCTGGAAGCGACGCGCAAAATTGTGCGCTATAACCCCGATATCAAAATCATCATGCTGACCATTCACACGGAAAATCCGCTGCCTGCTAAAGTAATGCAGGCGGGTGCCGCAGGCTACCTGAGTAAAGGGGCCGCGCCGCAGGAGGTGATCAACGCCATCCGCTCAGTGAATGCCGGGCAGCGTTACATCGCATCGGACATCGCTCAGCAGATGGCGCTGAGTCAGATTGAGCCGCAAAAAGCGGAATCCCCCTTCAGCTGTTTGTCGGAAAGGGAATTGCAGATTATGCTGATGATCACCCGTGGACAAAAGGTGACGGAAATTTCCGAGCAGTTAAATCTCAGTCCTAAAACCGTTAACAGTTACCGCTACCGGATGTTCAGTAAGCTGAATATCAGTGGCGACGTCGAGTTAACGCATCTGGCCATTCGACATGGCCTCTTCAATGCGGAGCCGTTAATCAGTAGTGAATGACGTTTTTGATTCTAAAGCCTTTCTGAGTACGGTAACCAGCAAGCCCGGTGTTTACCGCATGTATGACGCCTCAGGCACTGTCATCTATGTGGGTAAAGCCAAAGACCTGAAGAAGCGTCTGACCAGCTACTTCCGCACCCAGGTCGGCAGCCGCAAAACCGAAGCGCTGGTCAGCAATATCCAGCACATCGATGTCACCGTTACCCATACCGAAACCGAAGCGCTGCTGCTTGAGCATAACTACATCAAGCTCTATCAGCCGCGCTATAACGTGCTGCTGCGCGACGATAAATCTTACCCCTACATCTTTCTGAGCAGCGATACCCATCCGCGGCTGGCGATGCACCGTGGCGCAAAACATGCCAAAGGGGAGTACTTTGGTCCGTTTCCCAACGGCTATGCGGTGCGCGAAACCCTGGGGCTGCTGCAAAAAGTCTTTCCTATCCGTCAGTGTGAAAACAGCGTCTACCGCAATCGCTCCCGGCCCTGTCTGCAGTATCAGATAGGCCGCTGTCTGGGGCCCTGTGTGGCGGGTCTGGTCAGCGAAGAGGAGTATGCGCAGCAAACCGATTACGTGCGGCTGTTCCTGGCCGGTAAGGACGATCAGGTCCTGAACCAGCTGGTGAAACGCATGGAAGAGGCCAGCGTTGGCCTGCGCTTTGAAGAGGCGGCGCGACTGCGCGATCAGATTCAGGCGGTGCGCCGCATCACCGAGAAGCAGTTTGTCTCGAATCAGGGCGATGACCTGGATGTGATGGGCGTAGCCTATGAGGCAGGCATGGCCTGTCTGCATGTACTGTTTATCCGTCAGGGCAAGGTGCTGGGCAGCCGCAGTTACTTCCCGAAGGTGCCGGTGGATACCGACCTGGCCGAAGTCGTGCAGACCTTTGTCGGGCAGTTCTACCTGCAGGGCAGCGAGGCACGCACGCTGCCGGGTGATATCCTGCTGGACTTCACGCTGCCGGAGCGCGAGCTGCTGGCCGAGTCGCTCAGTGAACTGGCGGGGCGGCGGGTAAACATTCAGAGCAAGCCGCGCGGCGACCGCGCCCGTTACCTGAAGCTGGCGCGCACCAACGCTGCGACGGCGCTGACTACCCGGCTGTCACAGCACTCGACTATCCATCAGCGGCTGATGGCACTGGCGGAGTTTCTTGAGCTCGACAAAATCAAGCGCATGGAGTGTTTCGATATCAGTCACACCATGGGTGAGCAGACTATCGCCTCCTGTGTGGTGTTTGATCAGAACGGACCGCTGCGCGCCGATTATCGCCGCTACAACATCACCGGTATCACGCCGGGCGATGACTACGCTGCTATGAATCAGGTGCTGCGACGCCGTTATGGTAAGGCGATTGAAGAAGATAAGATCCCGGATGTGATTCTGATCGATGGCGGTAAAGGCCAGCTGGCCCAGGCACTGCAGGTTTTCGCCGAACTGGATGTGCCCTGGGACAAGAGCCGGCCCATTCTGCTGGGCGTTGCCAAAGGCAGCGATCGTAAAGCGGGACTGGAGACGCTGTTCTTCGAAGCGGAAGGTGAGGGCGTTTCCTTGCCGCCTGATGCCCCGGCGCTGCATGTGATTCAGCATATTCGTGACGACGCTCACAACCATGCAATTTCGGGCCACCGTAAAAAACGGGCCAAAGTGAAGAACACCAGCGCACTGGAAAGCATCGAAGGGGTGGGGCCAAAACGGCGTCAGCAACTGCTTAAGTACATGGGGGGCCTGCAACCGCTGCTGAATGCGTCGGTGGAGGAGATCGCCAATGTGCCCGGTATCTCGCACGCGCTGGCAGAAAAAATATACTACTCCCTGAAACACTAGCATTGAAACAGGGGGGGCAATGTAGGAACATAGGACAAATTCTACCTATATCCAGACAGTTACCGGCATATGCAATTAAACATCCCGACGTGTCTCACCCTGTTTCGAGTCGTGCTCATTCCGTTCTTTGTGCTGGCTTTCTATCTGCCGTTTTACTGGGCGCCGCTCGCGACCGCCTTAATCTTTGTTTTTGCAGCCATCACTGACTGGTTTGATGGCTTTCTGGCGCGCCGCTGGAAGCAGACGACACGCTTTGGGGCCTTTCTGGATCCGGTTGCCGATAAAGTGATGGTGGCGATTGCGCTGGTGCTGGTGGCCGAATACTTCCACGCCTGGTGGATTACGCTGCCCGCCGCGACCATGATTGCGCGCGAGATTATCATTTCTGCACTGCGTGAGTGGATGGCGGAGATTGGCAAACGCAGCAGCGTATCGGTTTCCTGGATTGGTAAAGTCAAAACCACTGCGCAGATGTTCTCCCTGTTTGCGCTGTTGTGGCGTCCTGATGCCACCGTTGTGGCCGTCGGCGTCGTCGCATTGTACATTGCTGCCGTGCTGACATTCTGGTCGATGTTCCAGTATCTGAGTGCCGCGCGTGGCGATTTGCTCGAACCGTGATCGATACGATTTAAAAAGCAGCAAACGGACGGATTGTGAGGATAATTTTATTGACTCAATCCGTCAGGTCAGTAGAATGCAACGCATCGAAAGGCAGCGAGTCTGCCAGAAGATAAGTAAAATCAGCAGGTTCGAAGAAAGTGCTGAAATTTGCGGGAATAGCTCAGTTGGTAGAGCACGACCTTGCCAAGGTCGGGGTCGCGAGTTCGAGTCTCGTTTCCCGCTCCAGATTCGCAGGTCAGGTTAGCCTGGCGGCACATCAGTTTAAGGCGCGTTGGCAGAGTGGCTATGCAGCGGATTGCAAATCCGTGTACCTCGGTTCGACTCCGGGACGCGCCTCCAGTTACACCCTGCCCGGGTGGTGAAATCGGTAGACACAAGGGATTTAAAATCCCTCGATCGTAAGGTCGTGCGGGTTCAAGTCCCGCCCCGGGCACCATATCGATTTACCAATAAAATCAATGATAAGCAGTGTCGTAAGCCGCCCCATAAGAGGCGGTTTTTTTGTGCCTGTTGTCAGATACCGCAATCCCTCTCAACGGCATTCTGTTCAGCCGCGCGAACTGAATACCAGCTCTTCATCTGTCTCACTCACCAGCACCATCTTTTGCGCCTCGCCGCTGGAGGAGACAAACGTCACTTCATTACCGATGCTGAGCGTATCGAACGCCTCCGTAGACTGTATCTGCTTCTGGATCTCCAGCACCATCCGTGATGTGAAGGGTTTTTCATTTACCTTATCAATATGATAGCTGGCGGTAAAATTGAGCTCAGGCTGATCAACGACGTAAAATTGTCCTGAAGGCATAGTTTGTACCTCGCGATAAAAGTGGCCTGACATTCTGGCCGGAACAGGTTGCCTTAAACGTAAGGTTAGCTGAATTATCACGCTGCACGGCTACCGCATATGATTTTTGCTTCCGGGTGCAGGGGGAAAAATAGCTGCCGCTTGCGCTTGCCTGTCCGGGGAGTAGCGCTACCCTAAACAGTAACGGCTGCCTTTTCAGGCACGCTGACTGGGCATGGTATAAAGGTATTACTGCAACTCAGAATGAGTTGACGATGCGGGTTCAATTCCTGCTGCCCGGTCCACTTCCTGCCTCCGGTCTCGAAGTGCACCCACTGGCATCCGGTTGTGTGTGCATTGCGGTTCAGACCGGCTTCGGCGACCCGAAACAGGGCTGAAAACGGCAACTTTTCCCTGATCGTCAGGCTTTGGGTTGCTGTCATACAGCATGTGAATCTTTATATTCCGATTTATCAGCGGCATTACCCTTCCAGGCCAGCCTGACATGCAGGCTGGCTGAGGTACATCAGGCCTGCGGTTGTCCTGACGGGGTCATGGTGCCGGGTGCGCCAGGCGGTGGTGGTGGTGCGTCTTTACCTGGCGGTGGCGGCGGGGGAGCGTCTCTCCCTGGTGGAGGCGGCGCACAGGCGGTGAGGGTTGCAAGAATAGCCAGTGTGGATAACAGATAAGCCGTAGGTTTCATCATATTTCCCTGATCGGTTAAGCGGAGCGTTAAGTATAGATAAGCGCCATAAAATCGCCTGAAACCGATGTGACCGCTGACAATCAGGAAAATCAGTCACGAATATTTTGAAACGCCTCGCAACTCACACACATTACCCATGCGTTTCACGATGGCCCGCGTTAAGGTAGCGCTTCATTTTAGAGGAGACGTTATGAATGGCATGATGAAGTTCGTCCGCGGCTGGCTGGTGTTCTCTGTTCTGTGGGGCGTATTCATGTGGTTTATGTCATGGCAGGCGCAGGGCAAAGAGCCCGGTCTGGCTGTTCTGAGCAGTCTCTACGCCGGCTTAATCTATCAGGCGTTGATCACGATGGTGGGCCGCTACCGGGCACGGCGGCAACAGGCGTAATCTGTTCTGCTGCCGGACCGGCAGCAGAACAGCCTCATTTAACCAAAGTTACCGGTCAGACGCTGATGAAAGTCGGTGCTGCGCGGATCCAGACCCTCAATCACCACTTCTGCACCATAACGCTGATAGCGATACTCAATGCCATCAAGCGCCGCGACACTGGAGGCATCCCAGATCTGCGCATGAGTCAGATCGATCGTCACCTTTTTTGGATCGTGGGCATAATCGAAATGCTCGAACAGATCGTTGCTGCTGGCAAAAAAGAGCGGGCCGCGCACCACATAGCGCACCGATTTGCCATCTGCGCTCAGCTCGCGTTCCGCATGGATAACATGGGCAATGCGGCGGGCAAACAGCAGCATGGCGAGAATCACGCCAGCCAGCACGCCCAGCGCGAGGTTCCCGGTCCAGACCGTCACCGCGACCGTCAGCACCATAATCAGCGTTTCGGACCACGGCATACGCTTCAGGGTAGCGGGCTGCAGGCTGTGCCAGTTTACGGTTTTCACGGCCACAACCATCATAATCCCGGCCAGCACCACCATCGGGATCTGCGCCATAATCTGGCTCAGCCCGGTCACCAGCAGCAGCAGAACCAGGCCAGCCGCAACCGTCGACACCCGACTGCGCGCCCGACCCAGCTCCACATTGACGATGGTCTGACCGATCATCGCGCAGCCGGCGATCCCGCCATAGAAGCCCGCCAGAATATTGGCGATCCCCAGCCCCCAGGATTCGCGACGCTTGCTGGATGGGGTGTCGGTCAGATCGTCCACCAGTTTAGCGGTCAGCAGAGACTCCATCAGGCCGACAAAGGCGATACTCAGCGCGGTGGGCCAGATAATCAGCAGCGTCTGAAGATTCAGGGGCACCAGCAGGCTATTGAAGCCCGGCAGACCCGGACTCATCGATCCCTCATCGCCGACATTCGGCATACGATAGCCCATCAGCAGGGCCACGGCCGTCACCACCACAATAGCGACCAGCGGAGAGGGAATACTCTTTATCAGCCGTGGTAGCAACAGCACGATAGCCAGCGTGACGGCAAAGAAAATCCAGACCAGTGAGGATTGCCCCCAGACGTGCGGCACCTGAGCAAAGAAGATCAGCACGCCGAGCGCATTCACAAACCCCAGCATCACGGAGCGGGGAATATAGCGCATCATGCGCGCCAGGCCTGCCACGCCAAACAGGATCTGAATCACGCCGCCCAGTACCACGGCGGGCAGAATATATTCCACGCCGTGCTGATGCACCATCGGGCCGATAACCAGCGCCACCGATCCGGCGGCCGCCGTCACCATCGCCGGACGGCCACCCAGAATCGACAGTGTCAGGCAGAGCACGACAGAGGCGATCAGGCTGACTTTCGGGTCCACGCCCGCGATGACGGAAAAGGAGATGACTTCAGGGATGAGGGCCAGCGCCGTAATCACCCCGGCCAGGCATTCGCGCGTCAGCAGCGCAGGCGAACGCAGAACGCGCCCCACGCTGATATCACCAGCCACAACCTCAGTTGCGGCCTTATCATTGGATTGAGTCATAAAGATTGCAGGCTCTTGAGTTATTTTGCTCCCGCGCGAGGGGCGGGAAAATAGTAATAGCAGGTGAGAGGCAGATATTACCGGGCGTGCAGGAAAGATACCAGAAAAAGGCGAACGACTCCCTCCGTGGAATCACTGTTATTACAATGAAAAATCGTCCGGCGTTTTGTGAACCACCAGGTCGAGCAGCTGCCGGTAGACATCCAGTAACGCCCGGTCACTTTCCAGCTCCAGCCGGTGAATCAGCTTTGAAATAATGGCTTTGTTATTCACGGGCATGCCGGACTGCAGGATTTCTGCAATCACAATACCCAGGGTTTCCATCTCGCTGGCAGGCCGGCTGGCCGCAGCATTAAAATAATCGGAAATTTCTTTTTCAGTCCGGGGAAGACTATCTTGCATGTGTAATCCCTTCAGAACAGCCCGATTCCGGTTCGGATGTCAGGACAAAAGCGATCAAAAAAACCATCACATGGACAGATGCGATGGTGCCAGCCCGGAAAGCGAGCAGATAAAAATAGCCTCTGAAGGTGGAAATCCACTGACACCTTCAGAGGCGACGCAAGTGCATCATTCGTTACAGAGTCGCATAACAACTCGTGGTAATAAAGTTATACAATGAACCCCAATCTGTACAATCGGATCCTTTGGCTAAACGTGCTATTTTTCACTTTTCAGCAGCTTATAAAGATTATTCCGAAACAAAATCTGTACAAATAACCTATACAAGCGGCCTGGCTGAATGGGCAGACGGGGAAAAAACGGGAAACCCTGTCCTGTTTCACGCCGGCAATATCAGCTGAAAAGTGCCAGTCTGGCCGTCAGCTTACGCAGGGCTTTTTTCTCACCGACAAGGGCTATACCCAGCAGACGCCATTGCTCCCGCGGCTGCGTCCGCAGCACGTCGCGTAAGGCCTGATAGTCGGTGGTGGTCTGACCCGCTTGCGGAAACAGCACCAGATCATAATCAGCCTGTTCGCAGGCTGCCCGCAGGGCATCCAGCTGCGGGTCGCTGGCGACCAGTACCGGAATACCGGTGGTGATCAGGCCGGGAGAGGAGCGAATCGCCGCATCCTCCAGAGGCTGGCCCACCAGCGACGGGTGTCGCTGTCCCAGGGTTAAGGCCATCACGGCTGCCGCGTTGGCGGCTTTACCGGGTGTCAGTATGCTGTTGAGTATCATCACACATCTGAGGTCCTGCACTACGCATCTCCTGTCCGAAAGGAAAAAACGTAGTGTGTCAGGAGGCTTAACCGGGGTCTGGAAGATTTGTGCAGGCGTGCTGATAACGCGCAGGCGACAGCTGGCAGGCACGCTTAAACCAGCGGCCCAGGTGACTCTGATCGGCAAAGCCCAGCGCGGCGGCTACATCGGCAACGGGCTCGCCCTGTGCCAGCCGACGACGCGCCTGACTCAGCCGCCACTGCACCAGCCAGGCGTGCGGGGGCAGTCCCCAGTGCGCCCGGAACAGGCGTGACAGCCGGAAACGATCCACCTGCAGGTGATGCGCCATCTGCGCCAGACCGGGGTTATCCGCATGATAAGCAATCAGCCAGTCACGCGCCTGCAGCGCCAGCCGGATATCCTGATCCTCAGGCTGGACCGGCTGGAACGCCTGGCGGTGCGGGGAGAGCAGTGCCGCGAGCCGATCGAGCGCCGCCTCTTTGATCAGGGCAGGGTGGTTGTGCCACAGGGCATCGAACGCATGCCAGACCGCATAAGCCAGCGGACGGTCGTCGCGCAATGTAGTGGCAAAATGCAGCTCAGGGTCGGCGACCCCGTCGGACGTGAGCGGAGGCAGGTGCTGCGCGATCTGCTGGGGCGAGAGATAGAGCATCCGGTAGGTGAAACCACTGTCATTGATGGCATCCCCGTCATGCAGCTCTTCCGGCTCCAGCATAAAGACCGTGCCGGGCCGACTCTGATGCTGTTTGCGTCGCGAATGAAACTGCTGTACACCTTGTTCGGTCACGCCAATCAGGTAGCTGTCGTGCCAGTGAGGATCGTAGGCGTGGCCGGTAAAATGGGCACGCAGCGCCTCGATACCGCTCGCGGCATCCCGGCGCAGGTCAACCCAGTTTGCTGATGGCTTTGGCATGGTATCCGGCTCCCGGTTGCGGTCTCTGGACATTCTGACGCGATACACTAATTTTTAACAGATCGGACGCTTTTCATTCGCGGATCGCTTTGCGTATAATAACGTCCATACTCAATTAGATATCTTACTATTAGGCTGCTAACATTTGTCTCAGCATACACGTACCTTTACCCACTTACTGCATCTGACCGCGCACGCCTGGCGCCTGGCGGTCGATCGTCACCTTAAAGATAGCGGCCTGAGCATGAGCAGCTGGATGGCTATCGGACTGATCGCCAGCGAACCACAACGGATGACCCAGACCGAACTGGCGCAGATGCTGGGGCTGGAAGATGCCAGCATGGTGCCGCTGGTCGATCGGCTGGTGAAACAATCTCTGCTGATGCGGGTCCAGCCGCCAGAGGATCGCCGCAAACGTCATCTGGTGCTGACTGAAAAGGGCAACGAAGCGTTCGCCAGAGTGAAAACAGAGGCTGATGCACTGCGAACCGAAATGCTGGCGGATATCGACCCTGAAGATCTGGCCGTCACCGAGCGCGTTCTGCAACAACTGCTGAGTCGTATGGGAAGCATGTAACAGTGGCAAAGCGAAATCCCTACGCTGCACGCGAGTGGTTGCCGCACGAAAAACCGATGCTGCCAGGTTCACCTTCGACCCCGCTGCATCCGATGCCAAAACGACTGGCATTTGGCCTGATTGGCCTGCTGATTTCGCTGACCGGTGCGCTGAGTAACGCGCTGGTCACGGCCAATCTGGTCAATCTGCAGGGGACGTTCGCGGCCTGGTCAAATGAGATTGCCTGGCTGCCCGCGGTTTACGTGATGGGCAATATCTCCATCAACCTGCTGCTGGTGAAGTTCCGTCAGCAGTTTGGCCTGCGGGTCTTTACCGAAGCGTTTCTGGTGCTCTATGTGCTGGTGGCGTTTTTCCATCTGTTTGCCAACGACCTTAGCTCCGCAATTATCGTGCGCACCGCCCACGGCATGGTGGCGGCGGCGCTCAGTTCGCTGGGGATCTACTATCAGGTGCAGGCGTGGCCCGCGAAACATCGTCTGAAAGCGCTGGTCATTGGCCTGACAGTGTCGCAGCTGGCGATCCCGCTGGCTCGCCTGTTCTCCTCCGAACTGCTGCAGCTCAACGAGTGGCGCGGTCTCTACCTGTTTGAACTCGGTCTGGCGCTGATTGCGCTGGGCGGGGTGCTGCTCGTCAAGCTGCCGCCCGGCGATCGCATCAAAACCTTTGAAAAGATGGATTTCGTCACCTTTGTTCTGCTGGCTCCCGGTATGGCGTTGCTGTGCGGCGTCCTGACGCTGGGGCGTATTGAGTGGTGGTTTACCACGCCGTGGCTGGGGATCTGTACCGCCATCGCCCTGACGCTGATCGTCGCGGCTATCGTCATTGAGCACAACCGGCGCAACCCGCTGATCAACACCCGCTGGCTCAGCAGCGGCATGATGGTGCGGCTCGGCATCGTAATGATTATGATCCGTATCGTACTGGCCGAGCAGAACACCGGCGCGGTCGGTTTTCTGCAGCAGATCGGCCTGCAGAACGATCAGATGCGCGGCCTGGCGCTGGCGATCATTGCCGGGGTGATCGTGGGTATCGCCGCCAGTGCGCTGACCATCAAACCTGACCGCCTTAACTGGCCGATTGTTGTCTCGCTGGTGGTGATGATTATTGCGTCGCTGATGGATGCGCAGTCCAGCCCGCTGACCCGCGCCACTGAGATGTATTTCAGTCAGTTTTTGCTGGGGTTCAGCAGCGCCTTTTTTATGGCGCCCGCCATGCTGATGGGGATCGGCAGCGTGGTGACGCAGCCAAAAAATCTGGTGAGCTTCGTGGTGCTGTTTGGCATGAGCCAGAACCTCGGCGGGCTGATTGGCTCGGCGATCCTCGGCACGTTTCAGGTCTGGCGTGAGAAGTATCACTCCAGCCTGCTGGGCGATCAGCTTTCACTGCTCGACCCCAACGTCACCGAACGCCTCAGCCAGTACAATGCCCTGTTTCATTCGCAGGTGGGTGACGACGTACTGCGCGGCGCGCAGAGCACCAGCCAGTTGCAGACGGTGGCCACGCTGCAGGCCAACGTCCTCGCCTATAACGACACTTACCTGTTAACCGCCGCGCTGGCACTCATTACCCTGATGTGGGTGATCTGGCGTTTAACCCGGCGTCGTTACCTCGACTGGCGTCAGGCACAATTTAACCTGCGTGAGCAGCAGATGGCCGCATTACAGGAATCAACGGAGAAACAATGAGTCAGCAGGATGAGCTTCAGGCGGCCGAACGCGAACGCGCCAATCGCCGCCGTATTCTTTCCATCGCCGCAGGCAGCGGCATCGTCGTCATTGGCGTACTGGTCATTCTCTATGCTTGGCAGCTCTGGCCTTTTACCAGCGCCATACAGAGCACCGAGAACGCCTATGTGCGCGGTCAGGTGACGTTTATCAGTCCGCAGGTCAATGGCTATCTCACGTCGGTAGAGGTGATCGATCTGCAGCCGGTGAAAAAAGGGCAACTGCTGATGACGATTGATGACCGTATCTATCGCCAGCGGGTGCATCAGGCGCAGGCGCAGCTGGCGATGAAGCAGGCGGCACTCAACAATAACCTGCAACAGCGTCGCAGCGCAGAAGCCACTATTCAGAGCAACAAGGCGGCGCTGGAGAATGCCAGAGCGCAGGCGCTGAAGAGCGGCTTTGACCTGAAGCGCGTCGAAAACCTTGCGGCAGATGGCTCGCTGTCGGTGCGCGAGCGCGATGCAGCCCGCGCCGCCAGCGCCCAGGCGCAGGCGCAGGTGCGTCAGGCCGCCGCCCAGATCGCTGTGGCTGAGCAGAACCTGCAAACCGTCATCGTCAACCGTGGTGCGCTGGAAGGTGATGTCGCCAGCGCCCGTGCCGCGCTGGAGCTGGCGGAGATCGATCTGGCGAATACCCGGATCACCGCGCCCGATGACGGGCAGCTCGGCCAGCTGTCGGTGCGCACCGGCGCCTACGTCACCGCCGGAACACGTCTGACCTCCGTGGTGCCGAATAACAAATGGATCATCGCCAATCTGAAAGAGACCCAGCTCGCGCATATTCGCCCCGGCCTGCCGGTAAGCATCCGGGTCGACGCCCTGGATGGCAAACGCTTTAACGGTCAGGTGGAATTTATCTCGCCAGCGGCCGGATCAGAATTCAGCGCCATCTCACCGGACAACGCCACCGGTAACTTCGTCAAAATCGCCCAGCGAATCCCGGTTCGTATCCGCATCCATGATCAGGATATGTCGCAGCTGCGTCCCGGGATGTCGGTGGAAGTGGATATCGACACCGCCGCGCAGCCCGCCGCAGAGGGGGCGCCATGAGGCATCGCACGCTTATCGCCGTGGTTACTCTCCTGCTGTCGGGCTGCGCGACCCAGGTTGAGAAGGCACCCGCCTCGCTGCTGATCCCTGAGGCCTGGCGCGGTCAGGTCGGGCCGTCAGCCGCGCCCGAGGCGGAGTGGTGGCGCGCGTTTCATGATGAGAATCTCAACCGTCTGGTCACTCAGGCGCTGCGCAACAATCCCGATATTCTCACGGCGCGATCGCGGGTGGATCAATACCGCGCCCAGCTGCGCGCAGCAGAGGGCGATAACTTTCCCAGCCTGAGCGCCGGGGTGGCCGCAACCCGTGAGCGCACACTCTCCTCGGTAACAGGCCAGCCGTATGAAACTGATATTTTTCAGGGGCTGCTGAAGGCGAACTACGATGTCGATCTCTGGGGCGCACGCAGCAGCAGCATCACGGCGGCGCAGGCAACCCTGGCGGCACAGCAGGCGGCCGCCTCTGCTGCCGAGCTGACGATCGCCAGTTCGGTGGCGTCCGGCTATTTCAACCTCTGCGCGCTGGATGAGCAGCTGCGGGTCACCGAGGCGACGCTGGCCAGCCGCAGTAATTCACTGAAGCTGGCCCGGCGTCAGTTTGAAACCGGCTACACCTCCCGGCTGGAGTGGATGCAGGCGGCATCGGAGTACCAGTCGGCCAGCGCCCAGCTGCCGCTGCTGCAGCATCAGATCGCCCGGCAGGAGAATGCCCTCAGCATCCTGGCGGGTATGAATCCGCGTAGCATCGCCCGCCGTCAGCAGTTTGACCTGATCTCACCGCAGCCGATGCCGTCGCTGCTGCCCTCTGCGCTGCTTAATCGTCGTCCGGATATCGTTCAGGCGCAGCGCCAGCTGCTGGCGGCTGATGCCAGCCTCGCCTCGTCGCAGGCGAAACTGCTGCCGGGCCTGAATCTCACTGCCACCGGCACCCTGCAGAGTTCAGTGCTGCATCAGCTCGCGGACAATCCGTTCCGGCTCTGGAGCGTGGGGGGAAGCATCCTTGCGCCGCTGCTGAACCGTGAAGCGCTGACGGCGCAGGTCGATGTTTCTATGGCGACGCGAAATCAGGCGCTCTATGGCTATGAAAAAGTGGTGCGAAACGCTTTCTCTGAGGTCAGTGATGCCGTGGACGCCATCAGGCAGCGTGAAGTGCAGCTGAAGGCGTTGCAACAGCAGGAAAATTATGTGAAGGAGGCGCTGCGCATTGCCCGTAACCGCTATCAGAACGGCTACGCCTCCTACCTGGATGAACTGGACGCGCAGCGCACCCTGTTTTCGACCCAGCTGAACCTGGTGACGGTGAAAAGCGATCTGCTGCTGGCGCAGATTGACCTCTACCGCGCGCTGGGCGGTGGCTGGAAAGCCACGCCAGCGTCATAACCTTTCAGGCCGTTCCAGCCGCAACCAGAGTACCGGAGGCGGGAGCGGCCTCCACGCTGTCGCGACGATGGCGCAGCTTCCCCGATTCCGATCCCCTGAATAAGCCCCAAAAACCCACGCAGACTTCTGCTTACCTGTCTTTACATTCGATGGTATCATGCGCGGGTTTTTTACCAGCCAGACGGAAAAGCGCACAAAAAGCTAAAGTTGCGCGCGGCGAGATATCCGTTTAACTCACTGATATTTTTGATAAAAGAAGGGAATCACGATGAACAAAAAAATGTTTCTGACGCTGGCAACGGTCGCGGTGTTACTGACTGGCTGTGCGCGTACTGCGCCGATTCATAATGTGAATCAGACCCTGACGCAGCGCTACAGCGACAATCAGATGAAAACGGCCATTATCGAAGCGGGTGTAGGCCGCAAATGGGTGATGACACCGGTTTCACCCGGCGTTATTAATGGCCGACTGGCTCAGCGTGATTTCGTGGCGACAATCCGGGTTTCGTACACCAGCCAGAACTACCGCATCGATTATGTCAGCAGCGAAAACCTGAAAGCCGGACAGGGTCAGATCCACAACAACTACAACCGCTGGATCGCCAATCTGGACCAGGATATTCAGCTGCGTCTGTCCGCACTGGCGGCCCGATAACGGCGTTACCGTCACGCTGTGTTGCCGTCAGGGCCCCGGCGTATAACGTTCGCCGCGCACCGGCCGATAAATCAGATGAGCTGCTATTGCTGAACCTTCGGGTAACCCTCTACCGTGAAGCCCGAGGCGGCCGCCGGTCGGGCAGCGCAGATCTGACGGGCTGAGCCGGGCGATCACCCGATGAACGCCGCCACCACATGCATGACGAAAAGAGTGTTGAGATGAGACTCACTTACTCGCTGGTCGACTGGCAGGCGCTGGCTCCCGGATTACACGGAAGCCAGGCCTGGCAGGACTGGGCGCAACAGGGCGCTGCGATCGATCCCGCAGGGGCGATCGCGAAGCCGCAGTTTTTACCGATGATGACGGCGCGTCGTCTGAGCGGTGGCAGTCGTGCGGCGGTAGAGTGCGGGCTGGCGCTGCTGGCGCGTCAGCAGGTTGACGCGATCGTGTTTACCAGTCGTCACGGTGAACTGGAGCGTAATCTGCGCATCCTCACCAGCCTGGCGGATCAGCAGCCGATGTCACCTACGGATTTCGCGATGTCGGTCCACAATTCTGCGGTCGGCAGCCTCACCATTGCGGCGAAAGCGCCGCTGGTCTCGACCTCCATCGCCGCAGGCATTGATTCCTTTCAGCAGGGGCTGGTTGAAGTCAGCGCCCTGCACCAGGCGGGCTATCAGCAGGTGCTGCTGGTCGATTTTGACGGCATCGTACCTGACTACTATCTGCCGTGGCTGGCGGATCACTCTGTGAACGTTCCCTATGCGGTGGCGCTGCTGCTGCGAGCGGGGGATGAGCTGCACTGCACGGGCCAGGCGGCAGCCGACACGGTGCCGTCGCAGGGATTGCCGCAGAGCCTGGCGTTTCTGCAGCAGTGGCTGGCGGGTTCGCCCGCCTTTTCTCTGTCGGGCGAACGCCTGACCTGGCACTGGAGGAGGCACGATGGCTGACTGTTCATCCTCTGCAGCGGGCAGGGGCAGCCGCCTGAACTACGCCTGGCGACTGGTGATGACGGCGGTAAGTTTTACGCTGTTTGGCCTCGGCGGACTGCTGCTGTCGCTGCTGGGTTTTAACCTGTTGTTGCTGGTTCAGCGCAATTCGCTGCGTCGCCGCCTGCTGGCGCGTCGTGCCATCGCCTTCAGCTTTCGCTGCTTTCTGCGTTTCTGCCGCATGACCGGGGTCTTTGACTACCGCATTGAAGGCGTCGGAGCGTTGCAGCAGGATCGCGGCTGTCTGATCGTCGCCAATCATCCGTCATTGATCGACTATGTGATGATCGCCTCCGTATTGCCGGAGATGGATTGTCTGGTCAAAGCCGATCTGCAAAAGAATCCGTTTGTGCGTGGGGTGATCCGTGCCGCGGACTACCTCATCAACAGTGAGGCTGAGACGCTGCTGCCGGACAGTCAGCGGCGACTGGCGCGCGGCGACACCATCCTGATCTTTCCGGAAGGGACCCGCACCCGCTATGGCCAGCCGCTGACGCTGCAGCGCGGAGCCGCCAATATTGCGGTGCGCGCCGGATGCGATCTGCGCGTGGTACACATTACCTGCAGCCAGCGTATGCTCGACAAACAGAGCCGCTGGTTTCAGATCCCGCCGGTTAAACCGCTGTTTACCGTGCGGGTACAGCATAAGATCGACAGTCAGTCGTTTTTTGAAAGTAACCCCGATGCGCAGCCGCTGGCCGCGCGTCGCCTGACCCGCCATTTACAGCAGGCGCTGGTCCCCGAGAACAGGTAAGACGAAAACCGGTATGGATGTATTAATTAACGATATCAAACAGATGATTATCGACACGCTGAATCTTGAAGATCTCAGCCCCGACGATATTGAAACCGACGCCGCGCTCTTTGGCGACGGGCTGGGGCTCGACTCGATTGATGCCCTGGAACTTGGCCTGGCCGTGAAAAACCGTTACGGCGTGGCGCTGTCTGCGGAGAGTGAAACCCTGCGTGCTCACTTCTTCTCTGTTGCGACGCTGGCCGCGTTCGTCAACCAACAGCGAGGCTGAAAGCGGAGATAACATTATGATGAATAAAGATGAAATCTATCAGGAAGTGGCCTCGCTGCTGACCAGCCTGTTTGAGATCGCGCCCGAGGATATTCAGCCTGAGGCACGTCTCTATGAAGATCTGGAACTCGACAGCATCGATGCCGTCGATATGATCGTTCACCTGCAAAAACGGACCGGCCGCAAAATCAAGCCGGAAACCTTCCGCGCGGTACGTACCGTGCAGGATGTGGTGGATGCGGTTGAACAACTGATGCGCGACGAAGCCTGATCCTGCCGTGCCTGCCGCCATACTTCGCCTGCTGAATCTGCTTACGCTGCTGGTCTGGCCGCTGCTGGTCTGGCTGGCCCTGACGCAGCCGCACTGGCAGGGACTCTTCTGGCTGCTGGCGCTGCTGTTTGGTCTGCGCTGGCTGCAGCTGCGTCGTCAGCACCATGCGATGGGGGCCGTGATGGGCTGGCTGGCGCTGCTTGGCGCGCTGCTCTGCGCCAGCAGCCAGCTACTGCGCGCACAGCATCTGCTGCTCTGGTATCCGGTCGCCGTTAATCTGGCGCTGCTGCTGGTCTCTGGCGGCTCCCTCTGGCGCGGAATGCCGCTGGTGGAGCGCATTGCACGGCTGCGTGAGCCCGATCTGCCTGCGGCGGCCGTGCGCTATACCCGCCGCGTGACACAAATCTGGTGTCTCTTTTTCATGGCCAACGGCAGCATGGCGCTGTTCACCTGCCTGTGGGGCGATCTGCGGCTCTGGACGCTGTGGAACGGCGGCATCAGTTACCTGTTAATCGGCCTGCTGATGGGCGCGGAATGGTGTGTCCGGCAGCGCGTGAGGCGCAAAGAGTGAGGGTAGCGACGTGGCTGACCGGCTCCGATCGCGAGGTCGCCTGGCGCGGCGATCGGCCTCTGATGCTGAGCAGCATGCACCGTCAGGTCGTGGCGCTCAGTCAGCGGCTGGCGGCCCGGCCCGGCACGCACTGGGCGCTCTGTTTTGATGACAGCTACCGCTTCTGCGTGGCGCTGTTAGCCTGCTGGTATGCCGGTAAAACGCCGGTGATGCCGGGCCACTGTCGCGCCGCCCTGCTGGAGGAGATGCAGGAGCAGCTTGATGGGGTGGTGTGCGATATGCCGCTGGCGGTGACCCTGCCGCAACTGGCGTGGGACGACGCCGAAGCGTCGGGGGCGCTGCCGCCGCTGCCTGAACGCGCAGAGCTGGTACTGTTTACCTCGGGATCGACCGGCACGCCGCGGCAGGTGGTCAGAACGCTGGCGGCGATGGAGCAGGAGAGCCACTGGCTCAGCACACTGTGGGGCGCGCGATTACCGGGCTGCCGGGTCATCGCCTCGGTCAGCCATCAGCATCTCTACGGCTTATCCTTCCGGCTGTTTCTGCCCATGATGCTCAGGCTGCCGTTTGCCGCCCAGCCGATCTTCTATGGCGAACAGCTGGCCGAGCTGCCGCGTGACGGGCGTTATCTCTTCGTCAGCAGCCCGGCCTTTTTGTCGCGGCTGGATGATGCGCTCGCCGCGCCCGTCTGTGAACGGATTATCTCTGCCGGCGGTGTGCTGCCCTGCGCCGATGCGCAACAGGTCTGGCAGCGTTTTGGCTGCCCGGTCAGTGAGATCTACGGCAGCACCGAAACCGGCGTGCTGGCCTGGCGTGTCTGCGATCGGCCGGCGCCGTCCTGGCGTGCGTTTCCTGAGGTCAGACTGGCGCAGACCGCCCCCGATCGCTGGCAGGTCTGGTCGCCGCTGATCGGCAAGGCCAGCGGGCTGCCGCTGGATGACCGCATCCAAATGGAGCCGGACGGCGGTTTCCGGCTGGCAGGTCGGCACGATCGCATCGTCAAAATCGGTGATAAGCGCCTCTCACTGAGTGAGATAGAGCGCCGTCTGCTCAGCCTGCCGGAGGTCACCGATGCGGCGGCGCTGGTGGTCACCCGTCATGAACGTCAGGCGATAGGCGTGGTGCTGTCGCTGAACACACCGCTGGATGATGCGGCACTGCACCGGCGCAGGCAGGAGTGGAAGCGGCAGCTTCAGCACTGGCTGGAACCGCTGGCGATGCCGCGTTACTGGCGGGTTGTCCCGGCCATTCCGGTGACGGCGCAGAGCAAACGCGCCTGGCCGCAAATAGAGGAACTTTTTCATGTTACCGATTGAACGCAGCCGACAGCAGCAGGGTGACAGCGTGATGCTGACCCTGCAGGTGGAGGCCGGACTGTTCTGGTTCCAGGGCCACTTCACGGACCTGCCAATTCTGCCTGGCGTGGCCCAGCTCAACTGGGTGATGCACTATGGGGTGTCGCTGCTGGCACCCGGTAAACACTTTTCCGTGATGGATAACATCAAATTTCAGCAGCCGGTGCTGCCCGACTCGCTGCTGCAACTGCGTCTCGACTGGGATGCAGAGAAATCCCGGCTGAGCTTCCGCTACAGCCTGCTGAAGGCGGAGGGCGAGCAGATCGCCAGCAGCGGGAAGATCCAGCTGTGTTAAACACGACCTTCTCGCCCTGCGTGGTGATCCCCTGCTACAACCACGGCGCGATGATGGCGTCGGTGATAGCGCGGCTGGCTCCTTTTAATCTGCCGGTGATCGTCGTGGATGACGGCAGCGATGCGGCCACCCAGCTTCAGCTGGCGACGCTGCACGCGCCGCAGCTCAGCCTGCTGCGGCTGGAACGCAATCAGGGCAAGGGCGCGGCGGTGATCCACGGTCTGCGGGCGGCGGCGGCGCGCGGCTTTACCCATGCGGTGCAGCTGGATGCTGATGGCCAGCATCAGGCAGAGGATCTGCCGCTGATGCTGGCGGAAGCGGCACGCTATCCTGACGCGCTGATCTCCGGCCAGCCGCTCTATGACGACTCGATCCCGAAATCCCGCCTGTATGGTCGCTATATCACTCACTTCTGGGTCTGGATCGAAACCTTGTCGCTGTCGATCCGTGACAGCATGTGCGGCTTCCGGGTCTATCCGCTGGCGGCGACGCTGGCGCTGTGTGACCGCCGGGCCATCGGCCAGCGCATGGATTTCGACACCGAGATCATGGTGCGGCTCTACTGGCAGGGCACCCGCAGCCGCTTTATCCCGACCCGCGTCACCTATCCGGCGACCGGCCTGTCGCACTTCGATGCGCTCTACGACAATCTGCGGATCTCCTGGATGCACACCCGGCTCTTTTTCGGCATGCTGCCACGCCTTCCCCGTCTGCTGGCGATGCGTAAGCCGCCCGCGCACTGGTCGGTGGAAAGTGAACGTCGCGGGCAGGGGGGATTGCGCTTTATGCTGGCGGTCTATCGCTACGGCGGGCGGCTGCCCTTTACGCTGCTGCTCTGGCCGGTGGTGGCGGTCTACTGGCTCAGCGGGCAGCGTGCACGGCGCGCCTCCCGGCAGTGGCTGGCGCAGGTCACCACGGCCGCGCAGCAGCAACAGGTTTCACTGCCGCCCCGGCTCAACAGCTACCGTCATTTTCTGCGCTTCGCCGGGGCGATGCTGGATAAAGTCGCCAGCTGGCGGGGCGATCTGCGCTGGGGCCGGGATATCGACTTTGCACCGGGCGCAGAAGCGGTGATCCGCGCACCCTCGCCACAGGGTAAGCTGATCCTCGCCTCCCATCTCGGCGACATCGAAGCCTGCCGGGCCATGGCGCAGCAGGTCAGCGGGCTGGTGATTAACGCCCTGGTCTTCACCGACAACGCCCGGCGTTTCCGGGAAGTGCTGGAAACGATCGCGCCACAGGCGGGCGTCAATCTGATGCCGGTCAGCGATATCGGGCCGGAAACGGCGATCCTGCTGCAGCAGAAGCTGGAGGCGGGGGAGTGGGTAGCGATCGTCGGCGATCGCACCGCGGTCAATCCGCAGCGGGGCGGTGAACGCCGGGTCATCTGGAGCGAGTTTCTGGGCCGTGCCGCGCCCTTTCCGCAAGGGCCCTTTGTGCTGGCGGCTGCCTTACGCTGTCCGGTGCTGCTGATGTTCGCACTGCGTCAACAGGGTAAACTGCGGGTTCACTGTGAGCCGTTCGCCGACCCGCTGCTGCTGCCCCGCGCGCAGCGTCAGCAGGCGCTGCAGGAGGCGGTCGATCGCTACGCGGCGCGACTGGCCCATTACGCACTGCTGGCGCCGCTCGACTGGTTTAACTTTTTCGATTTCTGGACGCTGCCTGATCCACAGGCATCTCACAAGGGGACTGACCATGACTGAACATCATGCTGAGGTTGTGCTGACTGTCTCATTCCACGACTGCGATCCCATGGGCGTGGTCTGGCACGGCAACTATTTCCGCTTTTTCGAAGTGGCGCGTGAGGCCCTGCTGCGCAGCATTAACTACAGTTACGGCGAGATGGCCGCCAGCGGCTATGTCTGGCCGGTGGTCGATACCCGGGTAAAATATCGCCAGCCCCTGCGCTGTGAAGAGACCATTCGCGTCAGTGCCCGGATTACAGAGTATGAGAACCGTCTGCGCATCGATTATGAGGTCCGCAACGCAGCCGGAGAGGTCACCACCAAAGCCCATACCCTGCAGGTGGCCGTTGAGCAGGCGACGCAGGCGTTGTGCTTCGTGTCGCCCGATATTTTACTGGAACGTTTAGGAGTGAAAGGATGCTGAAAATCGTGCTTACCGGCCTGCTGCTGTGGGCCAGTGCCGCCAGCGCGGTCACGCTGGACCAGCTGCAGCAGCGCTTTGCCAGCCAGCCGGTGATCCGGGCCGACTTTACCCAGACGCGCACCATCGCCGGGATGCGCCAGCCGCTGGTATCGCATGGACAGATGCTGATCGCTCGCGAGCAGGGATTATGGTGGCATCAGCAGACGCCGTTTGTGATGACGCTGCTGCTGGATGATAAACGCATGGTGCAGAGCCTCAGTGGTCAGAAGCCGCAGGTGATCACCGCAGAGAGCAACCCGCAGATGTTCCAGTTCAACCATCTGCTGCGGGCGCTGTTCCAGGCCGATCAAAAAGTCCTCAATGAAAACTTCAGCGTGGCGTTCAGCGATCGCGGCAACGGCGCCTGGACGCTGGATCTGACACCAAAGGCCGCGCCGCTCAACAAAATCTTTAACCGCATCTCGCTGGCGGGCAGCACCTTCCTGGACAGCATTAACCTGGATGACCGGCAGGGGGATAAAACCCGGATTGAGCTGAGTCAGACCCGAACCGAACCGCCGCAGCTGAGCGACGAAGAGAAGGCGCGTTTTGCCGGGCTGTAACGATCGCAGGCTGGCCCTCCTGTGGCTGCTGCTCTGTCTGCTGCTGGCGGCGGCGCTCGCTTTTCTGCTGCCGCGCAGCCAGCTTAACAGCAGCGTGCTGGCGCTGCTGCCGCAGCAGAATCTGGGTGCAGCGCCACCTGCGCTTCAGCAGGGCTTTATGCAGCGGCTGGATCGCCAGCTGGTCTGGCTGGTTTCGCCCGGTGAACAGGACGATCCTCAGATTGCAGCCTGGTGGCTGGCGCAATTGCGCGCGCTGCCTGACCTGAAACAGGTTGAAGGCGATCTCGATGCACAGCAGCAGCAGCAGTGGGGCCGTTTTGCCTGGCAGCACCGCAATGGATTACTTGATGAGGCGACCCGCAGCCGGTTGCAGAACGGCGGCGAGGCGCAGGCGACGTGGCTGCTGGGGCAGCTCTTTTCGGCCTTCTCTGGCGTCAGCAGTCAGGAGCTGCAGGGCGACCCGCTGATGCTGGTGCGGGGTTCGCAGCTGGCACTGGCCGGGAATGCCGGCCGTATGTCGCTGCATGACGGCTGGCTGACGGTCAGGGATGCGCAGGGAAAGCAGTGGTATTTTCTGCACGGTGAACTGGCCAGCAACGCTTTCAGCATTGAGCAGAGTCATGCGCTGGTGACCCGGCTCAGCGCGCTGGAGCAGCAGCTGAAACAGCGCTGGCCGCAGGCGTTACTGCTGACGCGCGGCACGGTGCTGTTCAGCGACAGCGCCAGCCAGCGGGCGCAGCATGATGTGAAGACGCTGGGCAGCGTGACGCTGGGCGGCGTGCTGCTGCTGGTGCTGCTGGTCTTCCGCTCGCTGCGGCCGCTGCTGCTGACGGTGACCTCCGTGGCGATCGGCGCGCTGGCGGGTACGGTGGTCACGCTGCTCTGCTTCGGTGAACTGCATCTGATGACGCTGGTGATGAGCCTGAGTATTGTGGGCATCTCGGCGGATTACACGCTCTACTATCTTACCGAGCGGATGGTGCATGGCGATCAGCAGACGCCGTGGCAGAGTCTGCGCAAAGTGCGCGGCACGCTGCTGCTGGCGCTTGCCACTACCGCCATCGCCTGGCTGCTGATGCTGCTGGCACCGTTTCCGGGACTGCGTCAGCTGGCGGTCTTTGCCGCCAGCGGATTAACCGCCTCCTGCCTGACGGTGATCCTGATTTATCCGTGGCTGGTTCGCGGCCTGCCGGTCCGCCCGGTGCCGCTGATGGTGACGCTGGCCCGCTGGCTGGCCGCCTGGCGTCGCCAGCGCGGGCTGCGCGTGGGGCTGCCGCTGGCGATGGCGATCGTTGCCCTGGCCGGGATCGCCCAGCTGAAGGTGGATGATGATATCGCGCATCTGCAAAGTGCCCCGGCCCGCCTGCTGGAGCAGGATCGCCAGCTGGCCAGCCTGACCGGACAGCGCGCCGATCAGACCTGGTTTGTCGTCTGGGGTCAGGATGCGCAGCAGACGCTGCAGCGGCTGGAAACCCTGGCCCCGGATCTGCAGCAGGCTCAGCAGCAGGGCTGGCTGCAGCACTATCGCCTGTTGCCGCTGTCGTCACTCGCCCGGCAGCAGCAGGATCTCCGGCTGCTTAACCAGGCCGCGCCGCACATCCGGGCCCGTCTGCAGCAGGCGGGGATGGCGCTGGCTGAACCGGATCTGAGCCCGATGCCGGTGACGCCAGCGGCCTGGCTGGCGAGCCCCCTGAGCGAAGGCTGGCGGCTGCTCTGGCTGACGCTGCCGGATGGACGCAGCGGGGTGCTGGTGCCCGTCAGCGGTGTCCGGGACAGCGCAGCTCTCGCGGCACTGGCGGCGCAGCATCCGGGCGTCAGCTGGATCGACCGCAAGGCGAGCTACGATGCGCTGTTCAGCTTCTGGCGCACTCTGCTCGGCGGATTACTGGCACTGGCGCTGGCGCTGATAACGCTGAGCTTTGTGCTGCGGCTGGGGCTCAGAGCGGGCCTGCGCAGCGCGCTGCCGTCGGTGCTGTCGCTGGCGATGGCGCTGTCGACCCTGGGCTGGACAGGCGCCTCGCTGAACCTGTTTGCCCTGCTGGCGCTGATTCTGGTGCTGGGCATTGGCATTAACTACACGCTCTTTTTCAGCAATCCGCAGGGCACGCCGCTGACCTCGCTGCTGGCGGTATCGCTGGCGATGATCACTACCTTACTGACGCTGGGAATGCTGGTGTTCAGCAGCACCAGCGCAATTGCCAGTTTCGGCACCGTTTTATGCAGCGGCATCTTCAGCGCGTTCCTGCTGTCGCCGCTGGCGATGCGACCCACCCGATCAAGGAGTAAACGATGATCCGTGCCGCCTCTGTTCTGCTGACGGCGCTGCTGCTCAGCGCCTGTGCCGGACCGGCCCCCGACAGCAGTCGTCCCACCGCCTGGCTGAAGCCGGGCGTGAAAGTGACCCTGCCGTCGCCGGGGATTGAACCCGCTTTTCAGCAGCAGCAGTTACTTACCGGGCAGGTGAAAGGGCGGAGCCAGTCGCTGCTGGTGCTGCTCAGCGCCGATAAGCAGCAGATCGATTTGGCGGGACTCTCCTCGGTGGGCATCCGGCTGTTCAGCCTGCGCTACGACGCCAGCGGTATCCACACAGAGCAGCTGATGCCGCTGCCGCAGATGCCGCCTGCCAGTCAGGTCCTGGCGGATATCATGCTCAGCTACTGGCCAGTGGCTCGCTGGCAGGCCGTGCTGCCGGCAGGCTGGACGCTGCAGGATCAGGGGTTAAAGCGAAAACTGATCGATGCCGATAACCATCTGGTGACCGAAATTGACTATCTGCAACGCGGTCATCAGCGCCAGCCGATCAGCATCCGGCAGCATGCTTTTGGCTATCAGATCCATATTCAACAGCTGGACGCCTCATGATCTATATTGCTGCCACCGGCATGCTGAATGCCCTGGGAAATAACAGCCAGCAGATTGCCGCGCATCTGAAAAAAGGGGAGGCGCCTGGCATGCAGCGCAGCCAGGGCTGGCTGAGCAGCGGCCGTGCCTGCTGGCTTGGCCGGGTCGAAGGGGCGTTACCGCCGATCCCTGCCGCCCTGCGCGCGCACAACACCCGCAACAATCAGCTGCTGCTGGCCGCGCTGGCGCAGATCCGTCCGGCGCTGGACGCGGCGATTGCCCGCTATGGTGCCAGCCGGGTCGCGATCGTGCTGGGCACCAGCACCTCGGGCGTGGATGAGGGCGACGAGCAGATCCGCGGCAGGCAGCCCGATTATCACTATCAGATGCAGGAGTTAGGCGATCCTTCCCGCTTTCTGGCGCACTATCTGCGTCTGGATGGCCCGGCTTATACTATTTCGACCGCCTGCTCCTCCAGCGCACGCGCCATCATGAGTGGCGAGCGGCTGATCGCGGCAGGGCTGGCCGATGTGGCGCTGGTGGGCGGGGCAGACTCGCTGAGCCGGATGCCGATCAACGGATTTGACAGCCTGGCTTCGCTCTCTGAACGACGCTGCGCACCCTTCAGCCGCGATCGCGACGGCATCTCGATTGGGGAAGGGGCGGCGCTGATGCTGCTGACGCGTGAGCCGCAGCCGCTGGCGCTGCTGGGCGCGGGGGAATCCTCTGACGCCTGGCATATGTCCGCGCCTCATCCCGAAGGCGAGGGCGCAGAACGGGCGATGCGCATGGCACTGCAGCGGGCCAGCCTGCTGCCGGAACAGATTGGCTATATCAATCTGCACGGCACCGCCACACCGCTCAACGACCAGATGGAAGCCGGGGTGATCCAGCGGCTGTTCGGCAACCGCATACCCTGCAGTTCAACCAAACATCTGACCGGCCATACGCTTGGCGCGGCGGGCGTGTGCGAAGCCGCTCTCAGCGCGCTGATCCTGCAGGAGAACCTGCTGCTGCCTGCGCAGGATTTCAGCGAGGCGGCGCAGGATGAGAGCCTGCCGGATTTCGGCCTGCTGTTACGGCCGCAGGCGCTGCAGCGGCCCGTCATCGCCTCTAACTCATTCGCCTTTGGCGGCAACAATACCTGTCTGATTCTGGGACGTGTTTCATGATTTTTCCTTCTCCTGCGGCACACTGGCTGCCGCACGCTGCGCCGATGCTGCTGCTAGACCAGCTGATCGCCGTCGATGATGTGCAGGTTCACTGCCAGGTTTCGACCGCTGCGGATGGCGTACTGGCGCCGTTTCTGACGGCGCAGGGTAAACTGCCTGCGTGGTTTGGCGTTGAGATGATGGCGCAGACCGTGGGCGTCTGGTCGGGCTGGCACGCCCGGCAGGGCGGCGCAACGCTGATCCCGCCCGGTATGCTGCTGGGCGGACGCGGCTGGCGGGCAGAGCAGCCGCTGTTTCCCGCGGCGGTCACACTGGATATCCGCATGACGCTGCTGATGCGCGACGATCGCATGGGCAGTTTTGAAGGTGAGATTCGCGCGGGCACGCAACTGCTTGCCAGCGGCCGCCTGAATACCTATCAACCCAATGAAGCAGAATTACAGCAATTAATGTTACAAGGAAAACAGCCATGACAGAGTCGGTATTAGTCACGGGCGCCAGTAAAGGCATTGGCCGCGCGATTGCGCTGCGTCTTGCTCAGGATGGCTTTCAGATTATCGTGCATTTCAATCGCGATCGCGCCGGAGCTGAGCAGTGCCTGCAGCAGATCGAAGCCGCAGGCGGCAGCGGCCGTCTGCTGGGCTTTGATGTCGCCGATCGGGCCGCAACCCGCGCCGCGCTTGAGGCGGATATCGAAGAGCATGGGGCCTATTACGGTGTGGTCAGCAATGCGGGCATTACCCGCGATGCGGCCTTTCCGGCCCTGACGGATCAGGAGTGGGACAGCGTCATCCACACCAATCTCGACAGCTTCTACAACGTCATTCAGCCCTGCGTGATGCCGATGATCGGCCTGCGACGCGGTGGCCGGATCATTACCCTCTCTTCGGTCTCCGGGATAATGGGAAATCGCGGGCAGGTCAACTACAGCGCAGCCAAGGCGGGCATTATCGGTGCCACTAAGGCGCTGGCGATTGAGCTGGCCAAACGTAAGATCACCGTTAACTGCATCGCGCCCGGCCTGATCGATACCGGCATGGAAGGGCTGGCACCGCAGGTGGTCGACGAGGCGATGAAACTTGTGCCGATGAAACGCATGGGCGCAGCCGAAGAGGTGGCGGGCCTGGCGAGCTATCTGATGTCCGATATCGCAGGCTACGTCACGCGTCAGGTCATTTCGATTAACGGAGGCATGTTGTGATGCAGCGCGTCGTTGTCACCGGAATGGGAGGCGTGACTGCCTTTGGTGAATCCTGGGCTGAGATCGCGGCCCGCATCCGTGCAGGACGCAACGCGGTGCGCTTTATGCCAGAGTGGCAGGTCTATGACGGGCTGCACACCCTGCTGGGCGCACCGGTGGATGATTTTACGCTGCCCGCTCACTACACCCGCAAGCGCATCCGGGCGATGGGCCGCGTGTCGCTGCTGGCGACCCGTGCAACCGAACTGGCGCTGACCCAGGCGGGCCTGATTGACCACCCGGTGCTGACCAGCGGCGAAACCGGCATCGCCTACGGTTCATCGACCGGCAGTACCGGGCCGGTCAGCGAGTTCTCCACTATGCTGACCGAGAAACACACCAACAATATTACCGGCACCACCTACGTGCAGATGATGCCGCATACCACCGCCGTCAACGCCGGGCTCTTTTTTGGCCTGCGCGGACGGGTCATCCCCACCTCCAGCGCCTGCACCTCCGGCAGCCAGGCGATTGGCTATGCCTGGGAAGCGATCCGTCACGGCTATCAGACGGTGATGGTGGCTGGCGGGGCGGAAGAGCTCTGTCCGTCGGAAGCGGCGGTGTTCGATACCCTGTTTGCCACCAGCCAGCGTAACGACGCGCCGCACACCACGCCAGCGCCGTTCGACCAGCAGCGCGATGGGCTGGTGATTGGCGAGGGGGCGGGTACGCTGATTCTGGAGTCGCTGGAGCATGCACAGGCGCGTGGTGCCACGATCTACGCCGAACTGACCGGCTTCCACACCAACTGCGATGCTGCGCATATTACCCAGCCGCAGCGGGAAACCATGCAGATCTGTATCGAACGGGCGTTGCAGAGCGCCGGGATCACGGCAGCAGAGATCGGTTATGTCAATGCGCACGGCACGGCGACCGAACGGGGTGACATGGCGGAAAGTCTGGCGACGGCTGCCGTGTTCGGTGAATCCACGCCCATCTCCTCGCTGAAATCTTACTTCGGGCATACCCTGGGTGCCTGCGGGGCGCTGGAAGCCTGGATGAGCATCGAGATGATGCGGGAAGGGTGGTTTGCGCCGACGCTTAACCTGACTCAGCCGGCCGCTGACGGCGGCGCGCTCGACTTCATCATGGGTGCGCCTCGCGAGATCGAGACTGACTATATCCAGAGTAACAACTTTGCCTTTGGCGGGATCAACACGTCACTGATCTTCAGACGCTGGCGCGGCAGCTGATCGCAGGCCCGTGCCACCCGGCACGGGCCCGTTTATTTTCATGGCGAAAGAAACAGACGGTTAACGCCCTTTCCTCTACACTGTCTCTCACCGCCCGGCGGACCCTTTTTTCACAGGACAGTTATGTCGTTACCCTTGCCGCCCGACGATCAGGACGAGCCGATCCGCCAGTCCCTTGATGATGCACACTTCGCGATTGTGGTGCTTGCGGTGACCTCCGTAACGCTTATAATCTTTGTGCTCATGATTACGCTCTGGATGAGCTGACACGCACAGCTTCAACGGATTGAATGAGGAGAAGGCGATGGACTCCGGAGATGATAAACTGATCGCAATTATTGGTTTACTGGCGGCCTGTCTGATCGGGGTAACGTTCCTGCTGACGATGGTCTGGCTGACCGACATTCGTCATCCTGTCGATCCCTCCCTGGACGTTCACTCCTGTACTCCCAAAACAAACCGGGCTCAGCACGCCTGATTTCGGGTGGTAAATTTAATCTGCTGACTGCGCAGTACCAGCGCTAACGCCTCATGCAGGTTGCGATTGCCGTTGGGATCGGCGAGTCCCAGCAGCGGACCGGGCGAACGCCGATCGTCGGCCCAGGCGGGATACTCCACTACCGGATAGAGCGAAATGCCCTCCACCGCGATGCCCTGATCCAGCGCCACCGTCACATTCTCTGCAACCTCCTGCAGCCAGGGCGCGCGTGCGTCACCCTCTGCGCCGGTTTCGGCGATCAGCATCGGGCGCTGATAACGCTCCCAGCAGCGGGCCAGCAGAATATGCAGCGGCACCCGCTCCGGGTCGGTCAGTGACATCGGCTGATCGGGGAAAAACCAGTGATTATCGGGATAGTAGTTCAGGCCGAGAATATCCAGACACGCTTCACTGCCGCCCAGCTCCTTATCGATCCGGCCCGCCAGCATATCCCAGGCTTCAAACTGCGCCTGATGCTGCGCATCGGCCCGGGGTTTACTGTCCGGGTTGTCAGGATGATGGGCAATCTGCACCAGTGGATCGGTCAGAACAAAGCGCGCATCGGGGTAAACCTCACGGATGGCATGAATCGCGGCAAGTGAGGCGCGGACCAGCTGACGTTTCAGCTCCCTGCCACGCCGGGCGGCATGAGGATTAAACCAGGCGACCTCCGCCCCGGCCCATGACCAGAAGGAGATCTGATTGATTGGGGTAAAGAAGGGGCGCTCAATGCCGCGGTCACGCATCAGCAGGGCCATCGCGCGGGCGAAACGGCAGAAGTGATCAACGAACTCCGCCTTCCAGATGTTCAGGTGGTCGGGGTAGCCGAAGTGGGCCAGCTCCCAGATGATCTCTATCTGCTGACGCTGTGCGGCATCCACCATCGGCAGAAAGCTCTGCCAGTCATACTGACCCGGGATCTTCTCGATCAGATGCCAGCGGGCGCCGTCGCGCGCGGTAAGCAGATGCTGGGTGGCCAGGGCGGCGTAATCTTTTTCCAGCAGCATGTCGTGTCCGCTGCTGATGACCATGTCGAGCCGTTTGCCGGGTGTGCGACAGGCGGCAGAGCAGGGAAAACTGCCCTGAAAAAAGCTGCGGAACAGGCTGGGATGGTAACGCGGGCCGGTATCTGTAAGGGGGTGATGAGACATATTCCTCTCCTGCCGGCCATTGCCGGTCACAGATCGTCCGGTTAAGTCTAGACTAAAAAACGCCCGCAACTTTCGCGCATTCGGAACAGCGGTATAGCGCCAGCGGTCGGACCGGGGAATAATAAAATAACAGCATCTTACAGGGAATTGTCATGACCGAAGCGTTTGAGCTCTCCCAGTCATCGGAACGTGCCAGCTGGCTGCAAAACCGGCTGGAACCCGTGTGTCAGCGCCATCCTGGGCTGAGCGGCATTCATCAACTCAGCGACGGACTGGATGCGTTTGCCGCCCGCTACCTGCTGATACAGAAAGCAGAGCGATCTCTCGATATTCAGTACTACATCTGGCAGAACGATCTTTCGGGCCGGTTGCTGTTCAGCGCCGTGCTGGAGGCCGCCCGGCGCGGGGTAAAGGTGAGGCTGCTGCTGGATGATAATAATACGCCGGGCCTGGACGACACGCTGGCGCAGCTTAACCGTCATCCCGGTATTGAAGTGCGTCTGTTTAATCCGTTCTCTTTCCGCACCCTGCGCGCGCTGGGTTATCTCACCGACTTCGCCCGGCTGAATCGCCGGATGCACAATAAAAGTTTTACCGTTGATGGGGTGACAACCGTGGTAGGCGGTCGCAACATTGGCGACGAATATTTCGGCACCGGCAATGAACCGCTGTTTGCCGATCTCGACGTGATGGCGATTGGTCCGGTAGTGAACGAAGTGGCCGACGATTTTGAACGCTACTGGCACAGCAAGCCAGTGTCGCCGCTACAGCAGGTGCTGGATGCCGGGGAGCCGGAGGAGGACAGCGTCAGTCTGCCTGCCGCGTGGCGTCACAGTGAACCGGTGCAGCGCTATCTGAAGCGTCTGGAAAACGCGTCGCTTCTGCAGGAGCTGGAGACGGGTACGCTGCCCCTGACCTGGGCCCGCGCACGTCTGCTGAGCGACGATCCGCGCAAGGGGCTGGGCAAGGCGCGCGCGCGGACGCTGCTGCCGCAGCGGATGCTGGAGGTGATCGGCACGCCGCAACAGCAGTTCGACATCATTTCCGCCTATTTTGTGCCGACCCGCGCGGGCGTGGCCCAGCTGCTGGCGCTGAAGCGCAAAGGGGTCAAAATTGCCATTCTGACCAACTCGCTGGCGGCTAACGATGTCTCGATTGTCCACGCCGGATACGCCAAGTGGCGTAAAAAATTGCTGCGTCACGGGATTGCACTGTATGAGCTGAAACCGCAGGCGACCCTGCAGGATGCCCCGCACGACCGGGGATTAACCGGTAATTCCGGCTCCAGCCTGCATGCCAAAACCTTTTCGGTGGATCAGCAGACGCTGTTTATCGGCTCGTTTAACTTCGACCCGCGATCGGCGATGCTGAATACCGAAATGGGGCTGGTAATCGAGAGTGCGGCGCTGGCCGGAGAGACGCATCAGCGTTTCAGTCAGTCGATGCGTGACCGGGCCTGGACGCTGCGGCTGGATAAGTGGGGGCGGGTTAACTGGCTGGAGTATCCGGGCGAAGCGCAGCAGATTGTGCACAAACATGAACCGGGCTGCTCCTGGTGGCAGCGGCTGCAGGTGCGATTAGTGTGGCGGCTGCCGATTGAGTGGCTGCTGTAAGCGCCTCGCGGCCTCAGTGAGCCTGCATCCCGGCAAAAAACGCAGAACCTGCCATCCTGGGCAGGCTCAGTAAGGGCGATTGCGCCCCTCATCCCTGAGAGGCGGCTGGCGCGAGCGCCCGGCACGTTAAGTCTCTGCACGCTTTGCCTTAAGGCCGGAAGTCACGGCTCGCGCTTATTGCGCCTGTTTACGTTCAGATTTCCCCGAGAACAGGAAGCGCAGCAGCGGGATGCGCAGATGGATCTCATAGAGCAGAAACGCGATGCCAAATACCATCAGCAGACCCATGAAAAAGCCCAGCGTGTTATTTTCAATCCGTGGCGTGACATAGATGCCATACAGCAGCGTCAGCGGATGGTGCACCAGATAGATAAACAGCGACGCGTTGACCAGATACAGGATGCGCGGCGAATGGGAATTGAGCAGCTTGTGACCCAGGCAGAAGCAGACGTTCAGCATACAGAGCCCCATCAGCGTCGTGATAATGGCATCCGTCTCATATAACCAGCCGTCGCCGCTGCCCAGACGCTGATTGGTGCAGTAGGCGACAAACAGCAGCAGCGCGCCGAACCACATCACCGGATTAAACCGCACAAACAGCGCCTTCAGCGGTGGATGCTTCCACGCCAGCGCCCCCAGCATAAAGAACGGCAGATAGAAGAGGGTCTGCATCACCACGATGTTGAACAGGCCATCCATCAGCCAGTTGGGCTGGAAGATAAACACCAGACGACGGAACAGACACCACACCAGCGCCCACGCCAGCACGCTGCCCGCCAGGGCACCCCAGCCGACCCGTGAGTAGTCGATTGTACGGTGCTGATCGCGCAGCCAGCGAAACGTCACCATGCCCAGGGTGGTGAGCATCACCAGCACGACCAGGAACCACAGGTGTGAGATCAGCTCCCACATCAGGTTGTTAAACTTCTGATAGGGGGTGAAGCGGGGCCAGTCAACCAGTTTATCGGTCCAGGCCTTGAGCATGAAAAACTGCGGCAGGGTGATGAGTGGAACCGCCGTCAGCATCGGGATCCCGACCCGCTCCAGCCGCACCTTCAGGAAACGCCGTGGCTGATAGCGCAGATAGAGCATGTAGGAGAAGTAGCCCGAGATGACAAAAAAGACCTGCATGCGGAAGGAATGAATAAAATCATTCAGCAGCGTCAGCCACAGTGACGCCTCCTGGCTGTTCACTGCCCATTTCTGCGCAGAGTAGATGAGGGAAACGTGAAACGGAACCCCCAGTAACATCAGACAGGCGCGAATGGAGTCGAGGAAGTATTCACGTTCAGGTTTTACAGTACTCATAAAGTTCCAGTTCGTTAGTACGGTTGGCCGGTTTCACCCTGAAACCGGATTATCATCGGATGAAATTCTAGCTGCGATAAAGCGGGTATACTATCAGTAGAATCCGGAGTGTCTAATTGTCCTAAACTGGCGTTAAGCCTGCTGAAATGCAGGAACAATCTTGCGCATAAGCTGTCGGAAAACCGAATAATCCTTTAAGATAAACGGGTTTGATTTAAGCACACGAAAGGGGGGGATGTGCTGACTAAAGAAAAAAATAAAGCCGGACTGATGAAGGTACGCTGGATGGGTACTGCGGTTCTGCTGGCGTTGTATGCCAACAACAGTTGGGCGTTTAATATTGATGATGTCGCAGTTCAAGCCAAAGCGTTGGCAGGGAAAAGCTTCGAAGCGCCTAAAAGCAATTTACCCTCTCAGTTTCGTGAAATGAAATTTGCTGACTATCAGCAAATCCAGTTTAACCACGATAAAGCGTACTGGGGCAAACTGCGCACGCCATTCAAGCTGGAGTTCTATCATCAGGGGATGTACTTCGATACCCCGGTGCAGATCAACGAGGTGACCGCCAGCGCGGTGCGCGAGATTAAATACAACCCCGATTATTTCAATTTCGGTAACGTAAAACATGACGCCGATGCGGTGAAAAACCTCGGTTTTGCCGGTTTCAAAGTGCTTTACCCGCTGAACAACAAGGGTAAAAGCGATGAGATCGCCAGCTTCCTGGGTGCCAGCTACTTCCGCGTCATCGGTGCCGGTCAGGTCTATGGCCTGTCTGCGCGTGGACTGGCCATCGACACGGCATTGCCGTCCGGTGAAGAGTTCCCGCGCTTTAAAACGTTCTGGATTGAACGGCCGAAGCCGCAGGATAAACAGCTGGTGATCTATGCGCTGCTCGACTCGCCGCGTGCGACCGGCGCGTATCGCTTTGTGCTGCGTCCGGGTGAGGCGTCAACCGTAGACGTACAGTCGAAGGTTTACCTGCGTGACAACGTCGGCAAGCTGGGGATCGCCCCGCTGACCAGTATGTTCCTGTTTGGTCAGAATCAGCCGTCTGCGGTGAACAATTTCCGTCCGGCGCTGCACGATTCAGACGGTCTCTCCATCCACAACGGCAATGGAGAGTGGATCTGGCGTCCGCTGAACAACCCGCGTCATCTGGCGGTCAGCACCTATACCATCGAAAATCCAAAAGGCTTTGGTCTTCTGCAGCGCGGACGTGACTTCAGCAACTATCAGGATCTGGATGATCGTTACGACCTGCGTCCAAGCGGCTGGGTTGAACCGTTAGGCGACTGGGGTAAAGGCCGGGTGGAACTGGTTGAGATCCCGACGGCGGATGAAACCAACGACAACATCGTTGCATTCTGGACGCCGGAGAAACTGCCAGAGCCTGGCAAAGAGATGAACTTCAAATATCGTCTGCACTTTTCGCGCGACGAAAATCAGCTGCACTCTGACGATATCGCCTGGGTCAAAAATACCCTGCGTTCGGCAGGCGATGTGAAGCAGTCTAATCTGGTGCGTCAGCCGGATGGCACTGTGGCTTTCACCATCGACTTCGTGGGTAAAGACATGAGTAAGATGGCTGAAAACAGTCAGGTTGCGCCACAGGTCAGCGTTGGCAAGAATGCCGATGTGGTTGAGCAGAGCGTACGTTATAACCCGGTCACCAAAGGCTGGCGTCTGGTGTTGCGTCTGCGCGTGAAAGATGCCAAACAGTCCACCGAAATGCGGGCGGCGCTGGTCAGCGGCGACAAGACATTGACGGAAACCTGGAGCTATCAGTTACCTGCCAATGAATAAATCGACTTTTACACCTCAACGTTATGTGGACTCTCTGCCGCTGGATGCGGCAGGGAAGGCACGTCTCAGCGGTTCTTTACAGAATGCCGGGGCGTTCCACTTCATCCATGATGCGCTGGGCAGGGATGTCGCCGCCAGCGATCGCCCCGACGATGCACCGTTAAAATCGGTCTCATCGCGGGTTGAAATGGCCTGGCCGGATTCACTGGCCGACGGCCAGCAGCTGGGCAAGGATGATCTCGATCGCACCACGCTGAAGGCGATGCCGAAAGTCAAACGCTCCCTGATGTTCCCGGAAGCCTGGCGAACCAACCCGGTCGCCCGTGCCTGGGACTCACTGCGTGGACACAAAACGGTACCGCGTTACGCCAATGCGGAAGAGCAGCGTGCAGAAGAGAAGTGGCGTCATGTCGGTTCGATTCGCCGCTATATCCTGCTGATCCTGACCCTTTTCCAGACCGTGGTCGCCACCTGGTACATGAAGAGTATTCTGCCGTACCAGGGCTGGACGCTGCTGGATCCGATGGAGATGATCAACCAGAACTGGCAGCAGTCTGTGATGCAGATTCTGCCGTATGTGTTGCAGACCGGTATTCTGTTCCTGTTTGCGATCCTGTTCTGCTGGGTCTCTGCCGGTTTCTGGACGGCTCTGATGGGCTTCCTGCAGCTGCTGATCGGACGGGATAAATACAGTATCTCCTACTCGACCGTCGGGGATGAGCCGCTGAATCCGGCGCATCGGACCGCGTTGATCATGCCTATCTGTAACGAAGATGTGGAGCGTGTTTACGCGGGTCTGCGTGCGACCTGGGAATCCGTGGTTCGCACCGGTAACGCCGATCACTTCGATGTCTACATCCTGAGCGACAGCTACGATGCGGATATCGCCATCGCCGAACAGAAAGCCTGGATGGAGCTGGTGCGCGATGTCGGTGGCGCAGGCCGGATCTTCTATCGCCGCCGCCGTCGTCGTGTGAAGCGTAAAAGCGGCAACATCGATGACTTCTGCCGTCGCTGGGGCAGCAACTACAGCTATATGGTCGTGCTGGACGCCGACAGCGTCATGAGCGGTGAGTGTCTCACCGGCCTGGTGCGCATGATGGAAGCCAACCCGAACGCCGGGATCATCCAGTCGTCGCCGAAAGCTTCCGGTATGGACACGCTCTATGCGCGCTGTCAGCAGTTTGCGACCCGCGTCTACGGTCCGCTGTTCACCGCCGGTCTGCACTTCTGGCAACTGGGCGAGTCGCACTACTGGGGTCACAACGCCATTATCCGCGTGAAACCCTTTATCGAGCACTGCGCACTGGCGCCGCTGCCGGGTGAAGGCTCGTTTGCCGGTTCCATCATGTCGCATGACTTCGTAGAGGCTGCGCTGATGCGTCGTGCCGGCTGGGGCGTCTGGATTGCCTACGATCTGCCAGGCTCCTATGAGGAGCTGCCGCCGAACCTGCTGGATGAGCTGAAACGTGACCGCCGCTGGTGTCACGGTAACCTGATGAACTTCCGCCTGTTCCTGGTGAAAGGGATGCACCCGGTTCACCGCGCGGTGTTCCTGACCGGTGTGATGTCCTATCTCTCGGCGCCGCTCTGGTTTATGTTCCTGGCGCTGTCTACCGCCCTGCAGGTGGTGCACACGCTGATGGAACCGACCTACTTCCTGCAACCGCGGCAGCTGTTCCCGGTCTGGCCGCAGTGGCGTCCGGAGCTGGCCATCGCGCTCTTCTCGACCACGATGGTGCTGCTGTTCCTGCCGAAGATGCTGAGCGTGGTATTGATCTGGTTTAAAGGATCGAAAGCCTATGGCGGCCCGCTGCGCCTGCTGGCGTCGCTGGTGCTGGAAACGCTGTTCTCGGTGCTGCTGGCACCGGTGCGCATGCTGTTCCATACGGTCTTCGTGGTCAGCGCCTTCCTGGGCTGGGAAGTGGTGTGGAACTCGCCACAGCGTGATGATGATGCGACGCCGTGGAGAGAGGCATTTAAACGTCACGGTTCACAGATGGCACTGGGTCTGGTGTGGGCGATTGGTATGGGCCTGCTGGATCTCAATTTCCTCTGGTGGCTGGCACCGATTGTCTTCTCACTGATCCTGTCGCCGTTTGTTTCGGTGATGTCGAGTCGCGCCACGCTGGGGCTTAAGAGCAAGCGCGCGAAGCTGTTCCTGATCCCGGAAGAGTACGCACCGCCGCAGGAGCTGGTGGACACGGACCGCTATCTGGAGCTGAACCGTGAACGCGCACTGGAAAATGGCTTTATGCACGCTGTGTTCCACCCTGCGTTCAACGCGCTGGCCACGGCGCTGGCGACCTCACGTCACAAGCAGAGTCAGTTACTGGACTATGCCCGTGACCGTCGTGTGGACCAGGCGCTGAGCGATACGCCGGAGAAACTGAGCCGCGACCAGCGTCTGCAGCTGATCAGCGACCCGGTGGTACTGGCCCGCGTTCACACCCGGCTGTGGGAAGAGGCGGACAAGTATCATCAGTGGGTGGAGAGTTATCAGAAACTCTCCCTTAACCCTCACGCGCTGAAAAACGCGTAACCTGAAAAAGCGGCAGCGATGCCGCTTTTTTTTCGGATAAAAACCGGCACACAGTGGTAGATTGAGGTCTTACCGTCACCGCAACGCGTGTGACGACGTTAACGGCTGTCCGGGGCGGGTATCAGTGGTGAAAGGGTTTTTGAAGGCGGGCCTTATCGGTGTAGCCGTGCTGTGCTTAAGCGGCTGCGGCAGTATTATCAGCCGCACTTTTCCGGGGCAGGGGCACGGTAATCAATACTATCCCGGCGTGCAGTGGGATATCCGCGACAGCGGATGGCGGATCCTGACGATCCTCGACCTGCCGCTGTCGCTGGTGGTGGATACCCTGTTGCTACCCGTGGATGCCCGGCACGGGCCTTACGAGTAGCTGCGATCGGAATCGCTGTTGTCGTCTTCCCACTCCTGGGCCGCAGCTTCACCCTCTTCGGTGTCCAGCGGCGGTTCCAGCTGGAATTCTCCATCATCCCACTCATGCAGGGTGTTTTCCGCTAACCACTCCTGACGCAGTTCCACTTCGTCAAAGTCAGCATCAAAAATGGCCTGAGCGGCTTCACCGCTGCGGTATGGCATGCACTCCCCGGTATCCCCTTCATCTTCCAGGAACTCAGCCTGCCACATGATATCGCCATCCTGCATTACATACTTTTGCAGACCAAACTGGCTGATCGATGCATCCTCTTCCTCAAGCTCCGGATGATTCGCGAGGAACTCTTCTCGTGCAGCATCAATGGCTTCCTCTAACGTACTGTACATGCTCATTGCGCTTCTCCTTTACGGGTTCATTGACTGCGGGTTGATTTGATTTCAGTGAAGGATAGACGAAATTCAGGGGAGGGAAAGGCGCGGGCAGTGCAACTGGCGGGAAATAAGTCATTTCTCGCCAGTGAGCATCAGATCATCTTTTGCGGAAAGTGCAGAACCGGCTGAACAGACTCATGGATCACTGGCGCTGAGTAGCGGATACAACATTTTATACAGGGCTTCACCTTCTTAAAATTAATTCTGGCGATGGAAAGCGCCTGACTCAGATTATATAACGTACCGATAAAGATCACCGAATCCTTATCCGGCATCCGTTTGCACCCTTTACGATGGAGGAAGTGATAATTTTCCTGATCGGTGCCGATAGTAACGTAATAGTAGAGACCTTTATTCATATTATCTGTCCCGTTAGAGGTTTGCTGTGTGTGCTTTTTTTATAATTTTGTCAGAACCGTTAAAGGTCTGACGGTTAACCCCGAAATTACCGGGAACGATGAATTTCTTCAAATGCCATAACGGTCTATCGGGCTGTTAAAAAAATGTAAAATGGAATATAAGCCAAATCAGGTCAGCAATTCACTGTAAAATAAGTTAATTTTCATCAATTCATAAGAGGCGGGATACCATTAAGCGCGGCTAAATAGGATTAGGCCTGGCACGGGAAATAATCAGCACCAGAGTAAATTAAATATATTCTGCAGCAGGCGTAATGAATTAAAAGCCGAAAGGCACACATGCCGCCTGCGCTATTCTGAATTGATAAGACGATGTTATTTTAAACCCGCAGTGGGGCGGTTAATTATGCGTATGTGTATTTATGACTGGCTCTGCTGATGAATGAGAAAAAGGGCGGGACTGATTTATCTGGCAGGGAATGGCAACAGAAGCGCGCCAGATGCCTGTCAGACATCTGGCGCGAAAAGACTAATAACGCGAAGGTTCGCCTTCCGGGCGCGTTTTGAAACGGCGATGGAGCCACATGTACTGTTCCGGCGCCAGCAGCACGCCTTCCTCAACCACTTTGTTCATTCTGGCTGCGGTGACTTCGTCGCTTTCCAGGGTAAATTCACCGCTGATATCAGGCAGAATCATCAATTCATAGCCGCGACCGTCAGGCAGACGACGAGGCACGAAAGGAATGACGGCGGGCTTACCGGTACGGATCAGCAGATGCGTACCCACCGTGGTGGCGGCCTTTTCGACGGCAAAGAAGGGCACAAAGACGCTGCTGCGCGGACCATAGTCGTGATCGGGTGCGTACCAGATAATTTCACCCTGCTTCAGAGCGCGGATCATCCCCTTGAGATCTTTACGATCGATCATGCTCTTATTCGACCGCATCCTGCCTTTAACCTGCAGCCAGTCGATCAGCTTATTGTCATTCGGACGGTAAACGCCAATCCCGGGATTGTGGATACCAAACATGCGTGCACCAATTTCCAGCGTCAGAAAGTGCATGCCGATAAGCAGAATGCCGCGCTGGCTGTCGTGAGCCTGCTGAATATGCTCCAGACCTGAAGGCTTGTGCCATTTATTGATCCGCCAGTCGGGCCAGAACCACGCCATACCGGTTTCAATCAGGCCCATGCCGACCGATTCAAAATTGTGCTTGATCATCGCTTCGCGTTCATTCACCGGCATATCCGGGAAGGTTAATTCCAGATTCCGGCGGGCGATGCTGACGCGGCGCTTCATAAAACGCATCCCGATGCGGCCAATATTGCAGCCGAGAACATAGAGCAGGGGATAAGGAAGTAGCACCAAAAGATAAAGAGAAGCGACACCCAGCCAGGCCAGCCAATAGCGCGGGTGAAGCAGTTCTCGTGAAAACTGAGGCAACTGAGTCATATGAAGGTTAATTTTCCTGCGTCGCGCACCGTGCGGTGCTGATATTTCATTAATTTCTGCCATTGTGCCAGTTTTTATCGTGCGCATAAATATCGGTGACAGCACAGCCGACTGCGTAATCAATGCCAACGGCCCGGCTGTGATGATAAAAACAGCAACTGACGATCATTCCCGACACCGGCCTTTGCATCTTAGTGAAATCAGGTATCATGTTGCCGCTAAATTTCACCTATTGATAACAGGAAAGAACACCATGCCAGTGTTACATAACCTCGTTTCCAATAAAGAGCTGAAGGCGCGCATGCTGGCTGAAACGGAGCCGCGCACGACAGTCTCTTTTTATAAGTATTTTCAGATCGCCGATCCTAAAGCCTTTCGCGACGCGCTTTATGTTGGTCTGACCGCGCTCAAAGTTTTTGGCCGAGTCTACGTGGCGCACGAAGGGATCAATGCGCAGATCAGCGTGCCCGCCAGTCAGTACGAAAAGATGAAAGCGTGGCTCTATGCGTTCGACCCGGCGCTGGATAATCTGCGGATGAACATCGCCCTGGATGATGATGGGAAATCGTTCTGGGTACTGCGTCTGAAAGTGCGCGATCGCATCGTTGCCGATGGGATTGAGGATGAGACGTTTGATGCCAGCGATGTGGGCCACTACCTGAAAGCGGCCGACGTTAACGCCATGCTGGACGATCCTGACGCGCTGTTTGTGGATATGCGCAACCACTACGAATATGAAGTGGGCCGCTTCGACAACGCGCTGGAAGTGCCAGCCGATACGTTTCGCGATCAGCTGCCGATGGCGGTTGATATGCTGAAGGATAAGAAAGACAAGAAGATCGTCATGTACTGCACCGGCGGTATCCGCTGTGAAAAGGCGAGTGCCTGGATGCGCCATAACGGCTTTGAGGATGTTTACCACATTGAAGGCGGTATTATCGAGTATGCCCGCCGTGCCCGTGAGCAGGGATTACCGGTTCGCTTCAAAGGCAAAAACTTCGTGTTCGATGAGCGTATGGGTGAGCGGATCTCCGATGATGTGCTGTCGAACTGCCATCAGTGCGGTGAACCCTGCGATACCCACGTTAACTGCGTGAATGACGGCTGTCATCTGCTGTTTATCCAGTGTAAAGCGTGTGCAGAGAAGTTTGAAAACTGCTGTAGCCCGCTCTGTCAGGAAGAGGCAAAACTCTCGCCGGAAGAGCAGCGTGCCCGCCGGGCAGGACGTGAGAATGGTAATAAGATTTTTAACAAGTCCCGTGGCCTGTTAAACATGACGATTCCCGCGCCGCAGAAGAAATAAGCGTGGCCGCCTGAAGTGCGCTTCAGGCGGCTTGCCGTTTTACTGACGAATTCCTTCAACCGAGATCATCAGCTGAACCTTCTGTGAAGCAGGCCCCAGATCTTTGGTGATATTAAAATCCTTCAGGGCAATTTCGCCTTCCGCTTCAAAGCCTGCGCGATAGCCGCCCCACGGATCTTTTCCTTCGCCCAGCATTTTCGCCTCCAGCGTCACCGGTTTCGTCACGCCGTTCAGCGTCAGATCGCCGGTAATCTGCAGTTCATCGCCCTCTTTTTTCACCGCTGTCGATTTGAACGTCGCCTGCGGGTTTTTGCTGCTGTTCAGAAAGTCCGCGCTGCGCAGATGCTTGTCACGCTCGGCGTGATTGGTATCGACGCTGGCAGTATCAATCGTCACCTCGACCTTGTCTGCCGCCGGGTTCTTCTCATCAAAGGTAAAGCGGCCATCAAAGGTTTTAAAGGTGCCATACAGCCAGCTGTAACCCAGGTGCTGAATACGGAACTGGATAAAGGCGTGCTGGCCCTCCTTGTCGATTTTATAGTCTGCCGCATGGGCGCTCAGTGAGCCAAGCAGCAGGCTGGCGCTGGTCATCGCCAGCAACGTTTTCCTGAACATATTATCTATCCTTTTCAAGGGGAGTGGAGAGAGGGTAACCGGACATTCGTTTCAGGGTAATGTCGCGGTCGACGAAATGGTGTTTGAGCGCCGCGAGCCCATGCAGAACCGAAAGAATGATCACTGTCCAGGCGAGCCAGAGGTGAATATCGCCCGCCAGATCGGCCTGTTCACCTGCACCGCTGAACAGGGCGGGCAGAGTAAAGAGGTTAAAGACGGTGATGGGCTTTCCGTCCGCGGTGGAGATCAGATAGCCGCTAATCAGAATCGCCAGCAGCAGGGTGTAGAGCAGCAGGTGCGCCACCACGGCGCTGATGCGCACCAGCGGCGAATATGAGCTGAGCGGTTCTGGCGGCGGAGAAATAACGCGCCACAGCAGGCGAACAATCAGCGTCAGAAACAGGATCACGCCAATGCTTTTATGAATCTCCGGGGCGTCGTGATACCAGCTGTCGTAATAGCCAAGACCGACCATCCATAATCCCAGCGCAAACATGGCATATATCGCCAGCGCCATTGTCCAGTGCAGCAGCACAGCAATCAGTCCGAACTGATGAGAGGTATTCCGTATTAACATAATGAGGCGTTCACAGGGAAATAATATGAAATAAGCATCTACATTATGAAATATAAAAGCAATCGTCCTTACGCTTCTATAAATTCTGGCGTGGCCCAATAAATGACTGAATAAAAGTCGGGATAATGCGCAATATTATTGAATGAGAATTTTCCAGGACAGGACGCGGTCAACGAAATAGCGGGGAAATTAACATTAAGGGCGAAACAGCCGTGCCCTTATCTGTCAGTAATAATCAGGTTTCGTCAATTTTTGTCAGCCGGAGGCGTGCGTGACGATCCCCTCCGGCTGCAATATCAGAAGCGGGAAAGTCGGAAGGGCGTTAAATCAAAGGAGAAGGGTTTTCCCTGAGCAAATTCCGCCGCCAGCTCGCCTAAGACGCTGGCAAATTTAAACCCGTGTCCGCTGAGACCGGTAATCACCAGCCGATCGGGTTCCCCCGGCAGGGTATCAATAATAAAATCTTCATCCGGACTGAAGTCATAGCTGCACGCTTCACCGTGCAGACAGACGCCCACTCCCGGCAAAAACTGACGCAGGAAGCTAAAGGCTTCGCTGCCATCGGAGGCGACAGTGCCAAAGGGTCTGCGATCCTCTGGCTGCTGCATCCGCTGGCCGCCATCATGACGGCCCACTTTCAGGGCGTTGTTATCTGCCGGGAAACCGTAGAACTGGCTGCCGTCGCGCATCTCCACGGTAAAACCGGGGAACTGGTTATTTTCACTGTAGCGGCCATCGGCCTGATACCAGGCAAATACTTTGCGGGTCGGGGCGACCGGCAGATCCGGGACCAGTTTTCCGACCCAGGTGCCCGCGCTGACCAGCATTTTACGCCCCCGGTAGACACCATCCAGCGTAGTCACCTGCTGCAGGTCGCCATCGCGGCCCAGCGCGGAAACCGGGCAGTTGAACAGCTGCGCACAGCCTGCCTGTTCGGCCAGCTGGATCCAGCTGCGAACCGCCTGTTCGCATTTCAGAAAACCGGACTGCGGTTCGAATACGCCCAGATAACCCTCCGGCACGTTAATCTGCGGCCAGCGTTTGCGCACCTCATCGGGCTGCATCACCTGAATATTGAGCTGCCAGCGGGTGGCGCTGTCGATGACGTTGCGGATAAACGGCGACGCCTGCGGGGCCAGGTTTAGCACGCCACTGCGATGCATGATGCGTTCACCAGCCTGCTGCTCCAGCTCATCCCACAGCGTCTGCGCCCGCAGCACCAGCGGAACATAGCGTTCGCCTTCGCCATAAGCGTGACGAATCAGGCGGCTCTCGCCATGATGAGTGCCCTGCTGATGGGGAGGGTGGGCACTGTCGATCATCAGCACCGATAAACCCGCCTGGGTGGCATAGTAGCCTGCCGCCGCGCCCACCGAGCCGCTGCCAACGACAATAAGATCATAAATCATGATAACCACGCTCTAAGAGTCAGATAATCAAAAGCATACCAGAAACAGAAACGAAAAAGGCACCCCTGAGGGTGCCTGTCTGATGTGGCAGAAATTAATGCTTACTGAGGAGTCGCTCTATCTGTTCGGCTGATTCTATCTTGGCAATCCCCGCTTCGAGGATCGAGATAAACTGCCTTGCCACATCCGTTGTCAGCCAGTAGGTAGGGCCAACATCCGCTTCTTCTTCTTTTTGATCCTGCGACGACAACGAGTGCAGGCGGATCATCATGGCGTCATAACTGTCAACGGTACTGATATCCCAGCCCACCAGCGGGTGAGTCTGAATCACATCTTTTCTGTCCATTATAACCTCCTTATTACTCGTTAAACGAAGTGCATGGTGAGGTTCAATGCGGCTTTTTTATTCCAGTCGAAAAACAATTATAACAGTAATCCCGGGTATCACTGTTTAAAAAGTGCCGTGAAACAGCTTCTCACAGAACATTCGTGTTTAACAGGCCGGAGATGAAAAATAAAATGCCTGACGGGCAGGCATTTTTATCATGATTCAATGGACAGGCAAAAAGCGGATAAGGCCAGATCGGATCAAAGCGTCGGCGTTTCCGGCACGATGCCGCCGCCACGTCTCTGAACGCTTTCTGCCAGACGGGCAAAGTGCTGCTGGAGCTGCTCATCGTGATTCTGGTTCTGGGCTTCCAGCGACAGATTATGCGCCAGCAGCTGGCTGGCCCGATCGTCAAGACAGAACATCAGACTGGAAAAGGCATTTTCCAGCACCGTTAAACGACGCTGCTGGTCGCCAATCAGTGCCAGCAACTCACCAAAGGTCATCGCCTCTTCTGGTTTATCAGTAGTCATGGTGTCGCATCTCCTGTTATGCGTGACGAGCGCAAGCATAGGGCATTGATCATTCAGAGTCTAGATGCTGGGCGGGGGAAGCGCGAGAGGGGAGAAAAGATAAAAAAACCGGGTGGCGACACCCGGAAAAAAACACAGTGGCGGTTAATCAGTAATGAACCAGTCGTCAGCGCTTTCCCACGTCTGCTGCAGGATCTCGCTGATCTGGTCGCGCGTCTCTTTTCCACCGCCCAGCACGCTGAGATTGTTGGTACTGGCGTAACGCACCTTGACGTGGTTGGTCGAGTCAGGGAACTGTTCATCGATGCGGCGCGACAGCTCGTCGCTTAATGCTTCGATTGCGCCAGCAGGAAGAGGTCGGGTATTTGATACGGTAATTTCAACGCGCATAACAGCCTCCGGTTAATATACTGTATATATTTACAGTATCCGCAGGCCGGAGGCAAGCGAAATTATGCGATGCGCCAGTTCAGCGTCTCACCGGCCAGGAACGGCACCAGTGAGTGGCTGCCCAGAGCGATGGTGTCCGGCACCTGCCAGGTTTCACGCACCAGCGTAATTGTGCCTTCATTCAGCGGCAGGCCATAAAAACGCGGGCCATTCTCCGAACAGAACGCCTCAAAGTGCTCCAGCGCCCCCAGCTCTTCAAATACGGTGGCGTAGGCGGGCAGTGACGTCGGCGCATTAAATACCCCGGCACAGCCGCAGCTGGACTCTTTGAGATGGCGCAGATGCGGCGCGGTGTCGGTGCCCAGGAAGAAGCGTGGATGGCCGCTCGCCACCACCTTGCGCAGCGCCTCCTGATGCACGTTGCGCTTGAGGATCGGCAGGCAGTAGAGATGCGGACGGATGCCGCCTACCAGCATGTGGTTACGGTTAAACATCAGATGCTGCGGGGTGATGGTCGCCCCCAGGTTCTCATCGGCAGCGGCAACGTAGTCCGCGGCATCCTGGGTAGTAATATGCTCCATTACCACTTTCAGCGCCGGGAACTGGCGGCGCAGCGGCTCCATCACCGTTTCGATAAAGCGCGCTTCACGATCAAAGATATCGACATGCGCCGCGGTCACCTCACCGTGCACCAGCAGCGGCATGCCCAGCGTCTGCATCCGCTCCAGCACCCGCGCAATCGAGGCGATGTCGGTCACGCCGTGGCTGGAGTTGGTGGTCGCGTGGGCCGGATAGAGTTTGGCGGCAGTGAACAGACCGGCGGTGAAACCGCGCTCAAGCTCATCCGGGTCGAGGGAGTCGGTCAGATAGCAGGTCATCAGCGGGGTAAACTTATGATCGTCGGGCAGTGCCGCCAGAATACGCTCGCGATAGGCTTCCCCCGCCGCAACGCTGGTCACAGGCGGCACCAGGTTTGGCATCACAATGGCACGACCATTTACCGCGCTGGTATAGGGCAGGACCGTTTTGAGCATCTCATCGTCGCGCAGATGAATATGCCAGTCGTCAGGGCGACGCAGGGTAAGTTGCTGAGGGTGTGCTGTCATCAGTGAAGCTCCGGCAGAAGAGAAAACAAAAGGCGTGTTTTGGCCGGGGTCTAAGCATAAGGATTCAGGCAACCGTTTGCACCTGCTTTTTATGCAGAAAAGAAAAACCGCGCCAGAGGCGCGGCATTCGGGCTTACTGCGTAAAAGGGATCACCAGCTCGCCAGGCTTCACTTCCAGCCCTTTCGCGAACCGCTTCGCCAGCGACTCGCCTTTGCTGCGGTCGGCGCTGAGCACGTAGGCGGGCTTCTGATCAAAATAGCTCTTCAGCGACTGATTGAGGTAGGGGGTAAGCGTCTTCATGATCGCGGCCATTTTTTCCGGTGCCACCTGCGCATCGGTAATCTCCAGATCGCGCAGATAGATGGCACCCTGTTGCGGATCGTAGACCGGCTGAGCCCGCATCTTCAGCTGCATATCGGCCTGCTGTGGCCCGAACAGCGAGGTGACGTTGATTTTGGCACTGCCGGAGAGGGTCACTTTGCCCGGCTCTTCGCGACCAATCTGACTGCTGAGATTGTTCAGCACGATGTGCGCGTTAACCAGTCCGGAAACGCCAATATCTTTCTCATAGTTGTTATGCTTCTGCAGCGCCTGGTTAACTTCCTGCTCGCTGATGGTGTATTGCATCAGCTTATTACAGCCGCTCAGCAGCAGGGCGAACAGCAGGGCGGTCAGCCCGAAAAAAGCCTTTTTCATCGATCGATATCCTGAATATCAGAGCCAGTAAACAGGCCATAGCCTGCCTGAATGTAGGGCGGGTGTCATCAGGAAAGGGATGAGAAACGCCGCAGCGCCTCTCATCTGGCATGTCAGTGGGCGATGGAGGAGAGCAGATTGACCTGGGTCTGTTTTGCCATGTTATCGCGATAGTCGGCGACCCGGGCGGGCCAGTCGATACCGGCTACCAGCGTCAGCGAGCGCAGCAGGGGGAAGAGGCTAAAATCGTCTTCCGATAGCTCGCCGTTGACCGCATTGGGCTGGACGATAAGCCTGTCGAGCTTGCGCAGGTCATCGCTGACATTTTTGATCAATCCGGCCGAATGGCTCTTCAATGCGGCAAAGTCGCCTATGCTCACCTGCTTTTTCGTGCGGAAATAGTTGCGCGCCTCTGGCGTAGCAAACTCGGCAAACGCCGCCTCTGCAATGCGTGGCAGTAGCAGCTTGTTCACATAGCTGTTCATGTGACGCAGCCAGTCGGCGATGGCCGGATTCAGCGCGCCGGTGATCAGCGGCGCGTGATCCTGTTGATCCACGTAGTGGACAATCTCCATGCTCTCCGGCATGGCGCTGCCATCCTGCTTCTGCAGAATTGGCACCATTTTTTTGCCAACCAGACGGACTGGCGTCTCTTCATCATCGTTGAGCATCACCACCAGCTCAACCGGCACATTTTTCAGACCAAAAATCATGCGCGCTTTCACGCAGAAAGGGCAGTGGTCATAGATATAGAGCTTCATCCTGATCTCCCGTATAGCAGGTTTAGGGTTTAACAGCATGAATCAATTCATGCTGTTTTGCGGACCCATAAAAAGTATGGAAGAGATTAGTGGACAGGGCAAACCGGGGTCGCGGGCGGCCAGCAGCGTCACCGTCGCAGGTGGCGATAACCGTGCGAAATCAACCGCTTTATGGCAGAACCGCAGTAACGTTTTACCCTAGCCCGGGTGGCGGTTATAGTGAAGGCCGGGTAATGACGGCTCATCTCTATCAGCCATTGATTTCAGGAGTCAGGATGTTTGGCTATCGTTCTGCCGCGCCCAGGGTGCGCTTAACCACCGACAGGCTGGTGGTTCGTCTGGTTCACGAACGTGATGCCTGGCGAATGGCAGATTACTATGCGGAAAACCGCCTTTTTCTCAAACCGTGGGAGCCGGTGCGCGATGACAGCCACTGCTACCCCTCTGGCTGGCAGGCGCGACTCGGCCTCATTACTGACCTGCATAAACAGGGGTCGGCCTTCTATTTCATTCTGATGGACAGCGAAGAAACCGAAGTGCGGGGCGTGGCGAACTTCAGCAACGTGCTGCGCGGCTCCTTTCACGCCTGTTACCTTGGCTATTCACTGGGTGAAAAGTGGCAGGGCCAGGGACTGATGTTCGAAGCACTGCAGGCGGCTATCCGCTATATGCAGCGCCAGCAGCATATGCATCGCATCATGGCCAACTACATGCCACACAATCAGCGCAGCGGCGATCTGCTGGCGCGGCTCGGGTTTGAAAAAGAGGGCTACGCGAAAGATTATCTTCTGATCGACGGGCGCTGGCAGGATCACGTACTGACGGCGTTAACCCAGCGGGAATGGACGCCTGACCGGCGTGGACACTAATGAGGATGCGAACATGAAGATGGCTTTATCGGCGCAGGCGCAGCGGGTGCTGGGCTGCCTGCTGGAGAAGCAGGTCACAACGCCGGAGCAGTATCCGCTGTCACTGAATGGAGTAGTGGTGGCCTGCAACCAGAAATCGAATCGCGAGCCGGTAATGGAGCTAAGCGAGAGTGAGGTGCAGGATCAGCTCGATCAGCTGGAGAAGCGACATCTGATCACCGCCAGCAGTGGCGGCGGGCAGCGGGTCATGAAGTATGGGCAGCGTTTCTGCAACTCCGCCTTTGGCGCGCTGAAGCTGAACAGCGCCGAAGTCGCCATCCTCACGCTGCTTTTGCTGCGCGGGCCGCAGACGCCAGGTGAGCTGCGCACCCGCAGCGGACGGCTGCATGACTTCAGTGATGTCAGCGAAGTTGAACAGACGCTGGAGGCGCTGATGCAGCGTGACGACAGTGCGCAGGTAATGAGGCTGGCGCGCGAGCCGGGCAAGCGCGAAAGCCGCTTTATGCATCTGCTGGGTGACGAGAGTGAGACGCCCCCGTCTGCAGCGTCAGCGGAGATACAGGACGATCTGGCGGCGCGCGTTGCCACGCTGGAAACCCAGGTCGCCCGGCTTCAGGCCCGGCTTGATCAACTGCTGTCACCGGAGAGCTGAGATGAGCGTACGTATTGGCGTAGTGGGACTCGGCGGGATTGCGCAGAAAGCCTGGTTGCCGGTACTGTCGGCGGCAACGGACTGGACGCTGGTGGGTGCCTTTTCCCCGAACCAGACCAAAGCCCGTCCAATCTGCGACAGCTATCGCATGCACTGTTTTGGATCGCTGGATGACTTAGCCGCGGCCTGCGATGCGGTGTTTGTCCACAGCAGCACCGCCACCCATTATGAGGTGGTCAGGACACTGCTGCTGGCCGGAAAGGATGTCTGCGTCGATAAGCCGCTGGCCGACACGCTGGATCAGGCAGAGGCGCTGGTGGCGCTGGCGGAAAAACGGCAGCGTAAACTGATGGTGGGGTTTAACCGCCGGTTCGCGCCGCGCTATCAGCAACTGCGGGCGGAAATGGCAGGCGCGGCGTCGCTGCGGATTGAAAAGCATCGCAGCGACAGCGTCGGGCCGCAGGATCTGCGTTTTACCCTGCTTGACGACTACCTGCATGTGGTGGACACCGCACTCTGGCTGGGCGGCAAACCCTTTCGTGAGGTTCAGGGGCGCATCGATACCAACGAGCAGGGGCAGATGCTCTATGCCGAACATCACTTCTCGCTGGCGGGATTGTCGATCACGACCAGCATGCACCGGCGCGCGGGCAGTCAGCGCGAACGGGTCAGCGTGGTGGGTGCAGGAAAGTGTATCGACATCAGCGAGATGCGTGACTGGCAGGAGGAGCAGGGCGGTCAACTGCTGATCCCGCCGCCCCCTGCCTGGCAGAGCCATCTGGCTCAGCGCGGCTTCAGCGGAGCCGCCCGCCATTTTATCGACTGCGTACAAAATCAGACGAAGCCTGAAACCAGCGGTGAGCAGGCGCTGATGGCGCAGCGCGTGGTGGAAAAACTGTGGCGCGATGCGACCCGTGAATAACGCCTTGTAACACTCCGTGCTGGTCATTTCCGGCTGTGGCAGTAGACTGTCGCCGGGCACCTTTTGGTGTCCGCGCTAATTCTCCTTTTTTGCTGATTCTTTTCAGGATGCGCCGTCAATTATGAATCTGTTGAAATCGCTGGCAGCGGTCAGTTCCATGACCCTGTTTTCCCGCGTTCTGGGCTTTGCCCGTGATGCCATTGTGGCGCGGGTGTTTGGCGCCGGCATGGCGACCGATGCCTTCTTTGTTGCCTTTAAACTGCCCAACCTCCTGCGGCGTATCTTCGCCGAAGGTGCCTTTTCCCAGGCCTTTGTGCCTATTCTGGCTGAATATAAAAGCAAACAGGGTGACGAGGCGACAAAACTGTTTCTGGCCTACGTCTCCGGTCTGCTGACGCTGGTCCTGGCGCTGGTGACCGTGGCGGGCATGATTGCGGCTCCCTGGGTCATCATGGTGACGGCGCCGGGTTTCGCCGACAGCGCAGATAAGTTTGCCCTGACCAGCTCGCTGCTGCGGGTAACCTTTCCTTACATCATGCTGATTTCGCTGGCCTCACTGGCGGGGGCGGTGCTGAACACCTGGAACCGCTTTTCGGTGCCTGCCTTTGCGCCGACCCTGCTGAACGTCAGCATGATCGGGTTTGCCCTGTTTGCCGCGCCGCACTTCCATCCGCCGGTGATGGCGCTGGCCTGGGCGGTGGTCGCGGGCGGGGTGCTGCAGCTCGGCTATCAGCTGCCTCACCTGAAAAAACTCGGTATGCTGGTCCTGCCGCGCCTGAACCTGCGTGACGCGGGCGTCTGGCGGGTAATGCGCCAGATGGGCCCGGCCATTCTGGGCGTCTCGGTCAGCCAGATCTCGCTGATTATCAACACCATCTTCGCCTCGTTTCTGGTGTCGGGATCGGTCTCCTGGATGTACTACGCGGATCGCCTGATGGAGTTTCCGTCGGGGGTGCTGGGCGTGGCGCTGGGCACCATCCTGCTGCCGTCGCTGGCGAAGAGTTTTGCCAGCGGCAATCACGATGAGTATTCACGGCTGATGGACTGGGGCCTGCGCCTCTGCTTCCTGCTGGCGCTGCCCAGCGCGGTGGCGCTGGGCATGCTCTCCGGCCCGCTGACCGTGGCGTTGTTCCAGTACGGTAAATTCACGGCATTTGATGCGGCCATGACGCAGCGCGCCCTGATCGCCTATTCGGTCGGCCTGATGGGCCTGATCGTGGTGAAAGTGCTGGCGCCAGGTTTCTACTCCCGTCAGGACATCAAAACTCCGGTTAAGATCGCCATTATTACGCTGATCATGACGCAGATGATGAACCTGGCGTTTATCGGTCCGTTAAAACATGCGGGCCTGTCGCTGTCGATTGGTCTGGCGGCGTGCCTGAATGCGGCGCTGCTCTACTGGCAGCTGCGCAAGCGGAAGATCTTTATGCCGCAGCCAGGCTGGGGCAGTTTCCTGATTCGTCTGCTGATTGCGGTAGTGGCGATGGCAGGGGCGCTGTTTGCGGTGCTGCAGTGGATGCCGGCCTGGGAGCATGGCTCGATGCTGTGGCGCCTGCTGCGTCTGGCGGCGGTCTGTGCGGTCGGCGGTGGCGCGTACTTCCTCGCGCTGGGGCTGCTGGGCTTCCGGCTGCGCGACTACGCCCGCCGCACGGCGGTGTAACCCGCTGCGAAAGTACATAATAAAAAATCCCGCATCAGGCGGGATTTTTTATGTCCGGATTTCAGGCTTTGCGACTCAGCGTCGCCAGGCCTTTTCCCCGACCATCCGGGCCATAAAAGGCCTGGGTCTGATGCGGCTTCAGCACATTAAGCGCCTCTTCGGTATAGCGGATCTGATGTTGCAGCAGCAGGCCATTATGCACATTGGCATCCTGCAGACGACGGGTATGCTGCTGGATGGTCTCCCAGCGGCGCGCCATGTCGTTCTGACCACGATAAGGTGCGGATGTCGCCTGACTCTGTTCGGCGGTCCGGCGCATCTCATCCAGATAATTCAGCGTAGTGAGCAGCGCACTCTTATCTTCGGTAATACGCTGCAACAGATGGCTGTTAATGCTGCCCGCTGCCAGCTGCTGCTGCTCTTCTTCCAGCACAGCGGAGAGCGACGCCAGCACATCCTGCATCTTATCTAATGTGGTCTGCAAATTACTCATGGGAATTAATTACCCTCTAAATACGCTTTAGTGTCGGCAATCAGCGCATCGGCGATTTTGCCGGTATCCATCTTCAGTTCGCCATTGCGAATGGCGGTTTTCAGTTGTTCAACGCGCTCGACGTTAATGTCTTTGCTGCTCGGCTGCATCAGCTGTGACTGCGCGCTGCTCAGGCTGACCTGGGCTGCCGCAGGCGCGCTCGCGACCGGGCTGGCACTCTGACGCACCTTGCTGCTGCCAGGCTCGCTGTTATCACGGCTCTGTACGGTGCTGGCGGGTTTCAGAGGTTGCGTTCTGTCAATGCTCATATTCGGGCTCCTGTAGGGTCAGGGGAAGTCTGCCACCTGAATCATAATAGCGTAATCGCTTTGTTGATTCTTCTATCGGCAGCATGAGGGGCTTCTTTAACACTTTACAGCGTTATAAGAATATTCCCATCCTCGCGCACCTTACCGCTGACAATCTGGCCATTTCCCATCCTGACCCGCACCCACTGCGATCGGGCGGCATTGTTGAGCGCCTGCCCCTCGCCACTGGCATCAAAACCGTCGCCGCTGGCAATCACAATCACGTTCTGACCGGCCTTGACCCGCCACGGCTGACGCAGCGTGGAGGGGTTAATCGGCTGACCGGGCTGTATATCGCGCAGCACCACGGCATCGGCAACGGCGTCGCTGTTCAGCAGGGCGCGGGCGGGCAGGGTATCCAGGCGGCCTGTCTGCAGCGTGAAGTCGCTCTCGCTGACGCTGCTGCCACGGCTCAGCAGACGGTTTGCCACCAGGTAGGTGCCGGTCACCTGCACCTGTACCTGAAGATAACGACGGTTCTCACCGCAGTTGGCCGCCACGCTCATATTGCCCCAGAGCCGGCTGTTGCCGGGCAGGCTGAACTGCGGTGACTCACAGGCGGGCCACTGCTCCTGCGGCGTGCGAATCACCACCACCATGCCAGCAGCATGCTGCACGTCACGCGCTTTAAAAAACTGATTCAGTTGTGCCGTGAGATCCCCGGCAGAAGCCGGCAGGGCGATTGCGACCAGCAGGCTGGCCAGCAGAGTCAGATATCGACGCATTTTGCATCTCCTCACCGATAATGCCGACGAGTGTACCCCTTCCCGAAAATCCTCAAGAGTTAAAATAGCGGTCATTTGAGGCGTTATTCAGACGATGACCTCTTGCTTTTTCAAATTAAGCTGCCAGCTCGAAATTCTCATTTGCGGAGGAAACATGCTCGACAAACTGGATGCGGCGCTGAAATTTGGAACCGAGGCCCTCAACCTGCGTGCTCAGCGTCAGGAGATCCTGGCGTCAAACATTGCCAACGCCGATACCCCTGGCTATCAGGCCCGGGATATCGACTTTGCCAGCGAGCTGAGTCGGGTGATGTCCAACGGTCGTGCGGAAGGCAGCAGCATGGCGTTAAAAGTCACGTCAGCCCGCCACATTGAAGCGCAGACCAACAGTGCGCCCTCGATGGACATGCTTTATCGGATCCCCGATCAGCCTTCTGCCGACGGCAACACCGTAGATATGGACCGTGAACGTACCCAGTTCGCGGATAACAGCCTGAAATATCAAACCGACCTCACCCTCATCAGCAGCCAGATCAAAGGCATGATGAGCGTGTTACAAGGGCAATAATTATGGCCTTGCTGAACATTTTTGACATTGCCGGCTCAGCGATGACCGCGCAATCACAGCGATTAAACGTCAGTGCCAGTAACCTGGCCAACGCCGACAGCGTCACCGGCCCCGATGGTAAACCCTACGTGGCCAAACAGGTGGTCTTCCAGACCGATGCGGCGCCAGGCGCCGCGACCGGTGGCGTGAAAGTGGCGAAAGTGGTGGATGACCCCACGCCGCCGAAGCTGGTCTACGACCCGGGCAATCCCATGGCGGATGCCAAAGGCTACGTGAAAATGCCCAACGTGGATGTGGTCTCGGAAAGCGTCAACACCATGTCGGCGTCCCGCAGTTACCAGGCCAACGTTGAAGTGCTCAACACCGTGAAGTCGATGATGATGAAAACCCTGACGATCGGGCAATAACGGAGAAAGATAATGGCTATCGCGGTAGGCGTTAACGAAAAGCTGGACCCCACGGTCCTGAGCTCATCCAGCACCGGCACCAGTAACAGTGCGCAGGATCTGCAGAATCAGTTCCTGACCATGCTGGTGACGCAGTTACAAAACCAGGATCCCACCAATCCGATGGATAACAGCCAGCTCACCACACAGCTGGCACAGATCAATACCCTGAGCGGCATTGAAAAACTGAATACCACGCTGGGATCGATCTCCGGACAGATCAACACCAGCCAGTCGCTGCAGAGCTCCACGCTGATTGGTCATGGCGTCATGGTTAACGGCGGGCAGATTCTGGTTGGCAAGGGCACCACCACCCCCTTTGGCGTTGAGCTGACCTCCGCGTCGACGGCAGCCACCGCCACCATTAAGGATGCCAGCGGTTCCGTGGTCAACACCGTGGACCTGGGCGCGCTGAGCGCAGGCGTTCACACCTTCTCCTGGGATGGCAAGCTGAGCGATGGCTCTGTCGCCCCGGATGGGAAATATACCGTTGCTATTGCCGCAAGCAATGGCAGCACACAACTGGTGGCACAACCGCTTAACTACGCCTACGTCAACGGGGTGAGTACGGCCAACGACACCACAAAACTGGATCTCGGCACCATGGGCTCCGCCACCCTTGACGACGTACGTCAGATTCTCTGATTAACCTGTAGACAGGACACACACACATGTCATTTTCCCAAGCGGTCAGCGGCCTTGGTGCTGCTTCAAGTAACCTTGATGTCATCGGTAACAACATCGCCAACTCCGCGACAGCGGGCTTTAAATCCAGCACCATCGCGTTCGCCGATATGTTTGCCGGTTCTAACGTCGGCCTCGGCACCAAAGTCGCGGCGGTCATTCAGAACTTCAACGACGGTGCGACCACCACCACCAGCCGCGGGCTGGATGTGGCGCTGAGCGGTAACGGCTTCTTCCGTATGACCGACAGCAGCGGCGGCGTATTCTATTCCCGTAACGGCCAGTTCACGCTGGATGCCAACCGTAACCTAATCAACACCCAGGGCCTGAACGTGACCGGCTATCCGGCCAGCGGTTCACCGGCCACCATTCAGGCGGGTGCGAACCCGGTGGCGCTGCGTATTGCAACCGAGCAGATGTCCGCGCGTGCCACGACCACCGCCGGTCTGGTTGCTAACCTGAACTCCACGGATACCACGCCTTCCGTCACCACCTTCTCGACGGCGAACGCGGACAGCTACAACAAGAAAACCACCGTGACCGTGTTCGACTCGCAGGGTAATGACCACGCGCTCGACATGTATTTCTCGAAAGATGCCACCAGCAACAGCTGGACCGTGCGCACCATCGATGGCGAAACCGGCAGCTCGGCGGGTGACTTCCGCATGGCGTTTGACACCAGCGGTAAGCTGACCAGCGTTTCTAAGCTGGACGCCAGCGGCGCAGTTGTCAGCACCACCACAGATGGCACCGTCGGCCTGACGCTGAACGCGGGCGGCGCCAATGGTGCGGTCGCAAACCAGCCCATTACCATGAGCATGCTGGGCAGTCTGCAGCAGAACACCGGCGCCACCACTTTTGGCAGCCCGACTCAGGATGGCTATGCGCCAGGCGATCTGACCAGCTACGCGATCAATAACGACGGCACCATCACCGGCACCTACTCAAACCAGAAAACCCAGCTGCTGGGTCAGATTGTGCTGGCGAGCTTCTCTAACCCGGAAGGTCTGCAGTCGAAGGGCGACAACGTCTGGCAGGCTTCGAACGCCTCCGGTCAGGCAGCGGTTGGCCTGGCGAACACCGGCACCTTTGGTTCACTGACGGCGGGCGCGCTGGAATCGTCAAACGTCGATATGAGTAAAGAGCTGGTGAACATGATCGTTGCGCAGCGTAACTATCAGGCGAACGCGCAGACCATCAAAACTCAGGACCAGATTCTCAACACGCTGGTTAACTTACGTTAATTCGCTAACAGGATTGCCTTATGGATCACGCGATATATACCGCGATGGGCGCGGCCAGCCAGACGCTGGATCAGCAGGCGGTGACCGCCAGCAACCTCGCCAACGCCTCAACACCCGGCTTTCGTGCGCAGCTCAACGCGCTGCGCGCCGTGCCGGTGAGTGGCTGGTCTCTGCCAACCCGTACGCTGGTGGCTGCCTCAACGCCGGGTGCAGACATGAGCCAGGGCGCGATGGATTACACCGAGCGTCCGCTGGATGTGGCGGTGCAGCAGGATGGCTGGCTGGCGGTACGTACCGCAGACGGCAGTGAAGCCTATACCCGCAACGGCAATATGCAGATCAGCCCGAACGGCACGCTGACGGTTCAGGGCAATCCTGTGATGGGCGATGGCGGCCCGATTGTGATCCCACAGGGCACGGAGATCACCATCGCGGCAGATGGCTCCATTACCGGGCTGAATGCCGGTGATTCACCTAACGCCACGGTTCAGCTGGGCAAGCTCAAACTGGTGCGGGCGACCGGCCAGGAGTTGCAGCGCAGCGATGATGGCATGTTCCGGCCGACGGCCGCAACGCAGGCCACCCGCGGCGCGGCCCTGCAGGCGGACGCCACCATGCAGGTTATGCCGGGCGTGCTGGAAGGCAGCAACGTCAAACCGGTGGAAACCATGGTCGATATGATCGCCAACGCCCGACGTTTTGAGATGCAGATGAAAGTCATCACCAACGTCGACGAAAATGAACAAAAAGCCAACCAGCTCCTGAACATGAGCTAAGGCGCGAGGATAACAACATGATTCGTTCTTTATGGATCGCTAAGACCGGTCTTGATGCGCAGCAGATGAACATGGACGTCATTGCCAACAACCTGGCAAACGTCAGCACCAACGGTTTTAAACGTTCGCGTGCCGTGTTTGAAGATCTGATGTACCAGACCATGCGTCAGCCGGGCACGCAGTCGTCTGAACAGACGACGCTGCCTTCCGGCCTGCAGATTGGTACTGGTGTGCGTCCGGTGACCACAGAGCGTCTGCACACCCAGGGCAACCTGTCGCAGACCAGTAACTCAAAAGATATCGCCATTAACGGCCAGGGCTATTTTCAGATTCAGATGCCGGATGGCACCTCTGCTTATACCCGTGACGGCGCGTTTCAGGTGGATCAGAACGGCCAGCTGGTGACCAACTCCGGTTTCCCGGTGCAGCCCGGCATTACCATTCCGGCTAACGCCACCAGCATCACGGTTTCCCGTGACGGTGTGGTCAGCGTGACCCAGCAGGGTCAGGCGCAGGCCGCGCAGGTGGGTCAGTTAACCCTGAGCACCTTTATGAACGATGCCGGTCTCGATAGCGTGGGTGAAAACCTCTACAAGGAGACCCAGGCATCGGGTGCGCCGACTGACAGCACGCCAGGCCAGAACGGTGCCGGTCTGCTCTATCAGGGCTACACCGAAACTTCGAACGTTAACGTGGCGGAAGAGCTGGTCACCATGATCCAGACGCAGCGCGCCTACGAAATCAACAGCAAGGCGATCAGCACCTCTGATCAGATGCTGGCGAAATTAACCCAGATTTAATCCCGAACAGGGCCAGCGCCTGCTGGCCTGAAACAGAGACATGAATAAGGTCGTGACACCGTGGCGAAGCAACAGATTCTCAAGCCTGGACATTGGTTAGTCGCCTCACTGCTGCTAACTCTTAACGGATGTGCGCTGGTCCCGCGGACCCCGCTGGTCGAGGGCGCAACCACGGCGCAGCCGCTGCCGTCCGCGCCACCGGTGGTTAACGGATCGATTTTTCAGGGCGTTGCGCCGCTTAACTACGGCTATCAGCCGCTGTTTGAAGATCGCCGTCCACGCAACATTGGCGATACCCTGACCATCACCCTGCAGGAAAACGTCAGCGCCAGCAAAAGCTCGTCGGCGAATGCCAGCCGCGATGGCAAAAACAGCTTTGGCCTGAGCGCCGTTCCAACCGGACTGGCTGGTCTGGTAGGGGCAGGTGGCGAAAAAGCCAACCTCAGTGCCGAAGGCAAAAACGACTTCGCGGGTAAAGGCGGCGCATCCGCTAACAACACCTTTACCGGCACTATTACCGTCACCGTGGATCAGGTGCTGTCGAACGGCAACCTGCACGTAGTCGGTGAAAAACAGATCGCCATTAATCAGGGCACAGAGTTCATCCGCTTCTCGGGCGTGGTCAACCCACGCACCATCAGCGCCAGCAACGCTGTGTTATCTACCGCGGTCGCCGATGCACGTATTGAGTACGTCGGTAATGGCTATATCAATGAGGCGCAGACCATGGGCTGGTTGCAGCGCTTCTTCCTGAACATCTCTCCGATGTAAGAGGCTTCAATGAAAAAGTTAACGCTGTTACGCGCCGGGCTGGCGCTGCTCCTGAGTGTCAGCCTGCTGGCCAGGGCCGATTTGATTCGCGATCTCACCACGGTACAGGGCGTACGTGATAACCAGCTGCTGGGCTATGGCCTGGTGGTGGGCCTCGATGGCACCGGTGACCAGACGACTCAGACACCTTTTACTACTCAGACCGTGAGCAACATGCTGTCACAGCTGGGGATCACCGTACCGGCCGGAACCAACATGCAGCTGAAGAACGTGGCCGCAGTCATGGTGACGGCAAAACTGCCTGCGTTTGCCCGTCAGGGTCAGAATCTGGACGTGGTGGTCTCATCGCTGGGTAACGCCAAGAGCCTGCGCGGCGGCACGCTGTTAATGACGCCGCTGAAAGGGGTCGATAACCAGGTTTACGCCCTGGCGCAGGGCAACATCCTGGTCGGTGGTGCGGGCGCCTCCGCAGGCGGCAGCAGCGTTCAGGTAAACCAGCTTAACGGTGGCCGTATCACGGGCGGGGCGACCGTTGAACGTGAACTGCAGAGCAACTTTGGCTCGCAGAACACCATCAACCTGCAGCTGAACAACGAAGATTTTTCGATGGCGCAGCGTATTGCTGATGCGATTAACGCGCGCGGCGGTTATGGCTCGGCGCAGCCGCTGGATGCCCGTACCGTTCAGATCCGCGTGTCGCCGAACAATGGCGCGCAGGTGCGCCTGCTGGCTGATATCCAGAACATCAACGTCTCGATTCCGGTTGAGGATGCGAAAGTGATCATCAACTCACGCACCGGCTCGGTGGTGATGAACCGCGAAGTGACGCTGAATCAGTGTGCGGTGGCGCAGGGCAACCTGTCGGTCACGGTCAATCAGCAGCAGAACGTCAGCCAGCCTGACACGCCGCTGGCCGGTGGACAGACGGTGGCGACCACGCAGACCCAGATCGATCTGCGCCAGTCCGGTGGTGCGCTGCAGCGTGTCAATGCCAGCGCCAGCCTGAACAACGTGGTACGTGCGCTGAACGCACTGGGTGCATCGCCTATCGAACTGATGTCGATTCTGCAGTCGATGCAGAGTGCCGGCTGTCTGCGTGCCAAACTGGAAATTATCTGATGGCTGATATGCAATCTGTAATGAGTGCGGCTTACGACAGCCGCTCCCTGAATGAACTGAAACACCAGGCCAGCAACGATCCGAAAGGCCATGCGTTGCAGGTGGCGCGTCAGGTCGAAGGGATGTTTGTACAGATGATGCTGAAGAGTATGCGTGAAGCGTTGCCGCAGGACGGGATTATGAGCAACGAACAGACCAAACTCTTTACCTCAATGTATGACCAGCAGATTGCCCAGGAGATGGGGAAGCGCGGTCTTGGCCTGGCGGAAACCATCGTCAAACAGATGCAGCCCGCCACTGCCCCGGATGAAACCGCCGGTACAGTGCCGATGAAGCTGGATAAAAGCTTCATCCTCAGTACCAGTGGGGCAATACCGATGCATGCGCAGCAGCTGGAGCAGATTGTGCGTAAGGCGATGCCGCGTCTGCCCGCCGCGTCCCCGACCGGCCTGCCTGGCGACAGCCGCGAGTTTATCGCCCAGCTGATGCAACCGGCGCAGGCAGCGAGCCAGCAGAGCGGCATCCCTCATCACCTGATTCTGGCGCAGGCCGCGCTGGAGTCGGGCTGGGGACAGCGCCAGATCCTGACCCGCGACGGCAAACCGAGCTATAACGTGTTCGGGATTAAAGCCAGCGGTGACTGGAAAGGGGAGACGACGGATATCATGACCACCGAATATGAGCAGGGCGAAGCGAAAAAAGTCCGCGCCAGCTTCCGGGTCTATAACTCCTATTTTGAGGCGCTGACCGACTACGTCAAACTGCTGACCAAAAACCCGCGCTATGCGGCGGTAACGAACGCCGCCAGCGCAGAGCAGGGTGCGCAGGCACTGCAGGCGGCAGGCTATGCCACCGATCCGAAATATGCGCAAAAGCTGGTGGGAATGATTCAGCAATTCAAAAGCATGGGTGAAAAGGTCGTTAAAGCCTACACCCAGGATGTGGGCGATCTGTTCTGATCATTGAGCCTCAAGTTTCACTTAAGCAAGCCGATAACAGGCCTATAGCCAGATGCGTTTTCGCCTGCTGGCGCCCACTTTGATGTTTGCCAGCCCGGTTGACGGGGAACGTAAGGAACCGAGATGTCCAGCATAATTAACTCCGCCATGAGCGGACTGAGTGCCGCGCAGGCCGCCCTGAGCACCACCAGTAGCAACATTAGCAACTACACCGTGGCGGGCTATTCGCGTCAGACTACGCTGTTAGCGCAGGCCAGCAGCACGCTGCAGGGCAATAGCTATTACGGTAACGGTGTCAACGTGACCGGGGTACAGCGTGAATATGACGCGTTTATCGCCACGCAGCTGCGCGGTGCCAGCGCGAACTACAGTGCAGTGGATACCCAGCACAGCCAGATTTCAAACATTGACGACCTGCTGTCGACCTCCACTACCAGCCTGTCGACCTCGCTGCAGGGCTTTTTCACCAACCTGCAGAACGTGGTCAGCAACGCCAACGATCCCTCAGCACGTCAGTCGATGCTCAGCAATGCGCAGGGACTGGTCAGCCAGTTCCAGAGCACGGCGCAGTATCTGAATAACATGCAGAACAGCGTCAATGCGGATATCGGTTCAGACGTCAAACAGGTGAATACCCTGACCAGCCAGATTGCCGATCTCAACAAGCAGATTGGCAAACTGACCACCGGAAACGGCGCAACGCCCAATGATCTGCTGGATAAACGCGATCAGCTCGTCAGTGACCTGAACAAGATGGTGGGCGTTAACGTCTCTGAGCAGGAGGGGAACTACACCGTCTCGATGGCGAACGGCCTGACGCTGGTCAACGGCTATAAATCGAACGATCTGGTGGCGATGACCTCCAGCAGCGATCCGACCCGGACGACCCTTGGCTATGTCGATAAGCAGGCGGGCAACGTTGAGATCCCGGAAAAACTGATCACCACCGGTTCGCTGGGCGGTCTGCTGTCATTCCGGTCGCAGGATCTGGATCTGGCGCAGAATCAGCTGGGACAGTTAGCCGCCGCCTTTACCACCAGCTTCAATGATGTTCACAAGCAGGGCTTCGACAGCCAGGGCAATCAGGGCGTCGATTTCTTTAAGATTGGCAGCCCGCTGGTCGTCAGTAACAGCAAAAACAGCACTGGCGCGTCCGTTACCGCAGAGTGGACCGACACCAGCGCGCTGAAAGCGTCCAACTACACCGTCAGCTATGACGGCACAAACTGGAGCGCCACCCGCGCGGCAGACGGCACGGCCGTGACGCTGACAAAGGGAACCGATGCCAGCGGCAACACTACGCTGAGCTTCGACGGTCTGAAGCTGACAGTCGGCGCCTCGCCTGCGCCTGCCGCGAAAGACAGTTTCCTGGTGAAGCCGGTGCAGAACGTGATCAACGATATGTCAGTGGCGATTACCAGCGAATCTCAGGTCGCGGCGGCGGCTGGCGTCGGCGGAGAGAGCGATAACCGCAACGCGCAGAAACTGCTGAACCTGCAGGACGTGAAGCTGGTCGGTGGCAACGCCACGCTGTCGCAGGCTTACGCCAGCATCGTCAGCACCGTGGGTAACAAAACCAGTTCGCTGGAAACCACCAGCACCACCCAGAAAAGCGTGGTCAGCCAGCTGACCGAGCGCCAGCAGTCAGTCTCTGGTGTCAACCTCGACGAGGAGTACGCCAACCTGACCAGATATCAGCAATATTACATGGCTAATGCGCAGGTGCTGCAGACGGCCAGCACCGTGTTTAACGCATTGATCAATATTCGCTAAGGGCAGGAGATAACATGCGAGTCAGTACAAATATGATTTTTGACCAGCAGGTGCGCGGGATTACCGACTCGCAGGCCTCCTGGCTTAAAGTCGGCGAACAGCTCTCCAGCGGTCGCCGCGTCACCAACCCGTCGGACGACCCGATTGCCGCCTCGCGCGCGGTCGCGTTGTCGCAGACGCAACAGCAGGGAAAACAGTATGCGCTGGCGCGTACCTTTGCTGAGCAGGGTCTGTCACTGGAAGAGAATGCGCTGAAAGGTGTCACTGAGAGTATCCAGAATGCGCAGACGCTGATCGTTAACGGTTCCACCGGCACGCTGAGTGACGATGACCGGGGATCGATCGCGACCCAGCTGGAGGGGATCCGTGCGCAGTTGCTGAACCAGGCTAACAGTAAAGATGCCAACGGCCGTTACATCTTTGCTGGCTATAAGACGGACAGCGCGCCATTCGCGGATACGGCGGGCACGGGTGTCGCTTACACCGGTGGCACCGAGGCGATTACCCAGAAGGTTGACACCAGCCGGACCATGACGGTGGCACACACCGGCGATGCTATCTTTATGTCGATTACAAGCAATGCCAAAAAAGAGCCGGATGGCAGCGCCAGCGAAACCAACCTGTTTAAGATGCTGGATAGCGCCATCGCTGCGCTGAAAGTCCCGCAGGATAATGCGGATGCCGCGACTAAACAGACGTTCCAGGCGGCGATGGATAAAACCAACCGGGGTCTGGGCAATTCGCTGAACAATGTCTTAGCCGTGCGTTCTGAAATCGGTATCCAGCTGTCAGAGATCACCGATACCCTGAATCCCCAGGGCGATGACCGCAGCGTGATCTATAACTCGCAGATGAGCGATCTGGTCAACGTCGATTACACCGAGGCAGCCTCCAGCTACACCATGCAGCAGACCGCGCTGCAGGCCTCTTATAAGACCTTTACCGACATGTCGAAGATGTCGCTGTTTAAGATGAATTCGTAATCTGACCTGAAAATTTGAGCGTACTTTAACCGGATGCGCTTACTTTTCCCCACCCGCCTGGTAAAGGCGCGTGGGGTTTTTTTTGCCTGGCGTTCAGCCCGTGAAGGGGCGCTGTCGCAGGGAGAACCTCAGCCGGAAACCGTCGGGCGGAAAGCCAGACCTGACGAGCGGCCCCGTCAGCGCCATCAGACTTCAGTATGCGGCCCGGAAACCGGTGTCTGTCACGCAGCATTAAGCAGATCCACAACCATAAAAAAACCCCGGCGAATCAGGCCGGGGTTGTGTTTACAACGGCGTCTGCGTTACGGCTTGGTAGCCGGCGCGGTGGCCTGATGGGTGGCGCTGTGACCGCCCGCAGAACCACGACCGTCGAACTGGTACGGGGCACGCACCCAGTCACTGTGCCGCGCAGGCTCGGACTGCCAGGCTGGCGCAGGCGCTTTGGTCATCGGTGCCGATGCGAAGTGCTTCCAGCGGGTGCCATCATTCGCTGGTGCCTCCGCAGCGGGGGCTGGCTGTTCGGTCACGACAACCGGCGCAGCCGGGGCGACATCGCGGGCGGCTACCGGTGCATGCGGCTCGCTGACAGGGGCAGATTCTGCTTCTGCGGCGACCGGAGCATTCAGCACTTCCTCGACTTCTGTGGTGATAGCGTCGCTGACATCGCTGGCGGTCTGCTCTGCCACTTTTGCTGGCACGGCAGCGTCTGCGGGTTCAGCCGGTGCAGCCTCTGCGGGTTCAGACACCTCTGCGGTTTCAGCGGCAGGTTTTGCAACCGGTGAGGCTTCAGCGACAGGTTCAGCCGGCACGGCTTCGGCCGCAACGGCTTCCGCTTTCGCCTCTTCGGCGGCCGGAACCACAGAAGGCTGCTCATCAACCGGCGCGTCGATAGCGCGGGTGTCGTCAGTGTTCACAACCGGCACTGGCGTTTCTGCCTGTGGCTCAGCCTGCTGAACAGGTGCATCCTGCGCAACGGCGTCGACAGCGGCGGCAACCGGGGCTGCAGCGACCTCTGCTGGCTCTTCACGGTGGTACGCCGGGGTTTCTGTCGCTGCGTTCTGAACCTGCTCATCGCTGGCCTGGCTTACCGGATAGCGAACCCAGACTTTACCGGATGCCATCTCAGGTGAGGCGGCCGCAGCGGCCAGCGGCATCGCTGACTGCGTCGGATAACGCTCATCACGGTAACGACGACGACGCTGTCCGCTGACGCGCAGATGACGCGGCGAACGGCGTGAACGGCGCGGCATATTGGCGCTGTCACGGTTGTCGTTATCATCCTGCTCATCGTTCTGCTGTGCTGGCAGCTCAGGCTGAGAAACGTTGCTCTGCTGCGGCTGACGCGCCTCAGCGGGCTGTGCAGCCGCTTCGGCAGTCACAGGTTGACGATTGTCATCCACACGCACTTTCTGGTTAAGCTGACGCGGCTTACGACGCGGCATAACCTGCACGCGCTCGTCATCCTGTGCCTCGCCGACCTCCTGAGACTCAGCCACGACGGCGGCCTGCTCCGCCGCTTTGGCGGCCTCTTCACCGGCACGTTTCTCTTCCTGACGACGACGCTGACGCTCAGCACGCTGCTCACGACGCTGCTGTTGCTGCTCATCACGCTGCTGACGCGCTTCTTCGCTCAGCGCCGGACGCTCTTCACGGGTCTCGGCAGACTGAGACTGACGCTTGTTACGACGGTTGTCGTTGCCATCGCGCGGCTCGCGGCTTTCACGCGGTTCACGGCTCTCGCGCGGTTCACGCGGCTCGCGGCTTTCGCGCGGTTCACGGCCTTCACGCGACTGCGTGTTGTCGCCGTTGCGCGGTGTGCGCTCGCGACGATTGTTGTTACGACGGTTGTTATTATTGTTACTGCGGCGCTCGCCACGGCTGTTGTTCTGCTGCTGCTCACTTTCAGCCGCCTTCTGCGGTTCCGCAACCTCAGTCGCCACAGGTGCGGCAGCTGGCGCTTCTTCGCCCGCAAACATCTTCTTCAGACCGCCAATCAGACGACCGAAGAAACCGGTGCTGACGGCAGCCGGTGCGGCCACTTCCGGCGTGGTTTTGGCAGCAGACTGCGTTTTCGCCTGCTTCGCTTCAGGCGCGACCTCGACCGGCGCCGGCGGGGCGTCAGGCATGACGAAGGCGGCCAGAGCCGGCTGCTCAGGACGACGACGCTCAGCGTGCTCCTCGTCGGATGGCATCGCCATTTCCGCTTCGTGCAGCTTCGGCAGGTGATAGCTCAGGGTCTGCGTCTCTTCGCCTTTGCGCACACGCAGTACGGAGTAGTGCGGGGTCTGCATCTTGTCATCCGGTACGATGACCGCGCGCACGCCACCCTGGCGTTTCTCGATGGCGTTGACCGCTTCACGTTTCTCGTTCAGCAGGTAAGAGGCGACCTGAACCGGCACGATCGCGTGCACTTCTTTGGTGTTGTCTTTCAGCGCTTCTTCTTCAATCAGACGCAGAATCGACAGCGCCAGTGACTCGTTATCACGGATGGTGCCGGTGCCGCTACAGCGAGGGCAGACGTGATGACTGGATTCGCCTAATGACGGGCTCAGACGCTGACGGGACATCTCCAGCAGGCCGAAGCGGGAAATATGACTGATCTGGATACGGGCGCGATCCTGACGGACGGCCTCACGCAGACGGTTTTCAACGGCGCGCTGATGGCGAACCGGGGTCATATCGATAAAGTCGATAACGATCAGGCCGCCCAGGTCACGCAGACGCAGCTGGCGCGCAATCTCGTCGGCCGCTTCCAGGTTGGTGTTGAACGCGGTCTCTTCGATATCGCCGCCGCGTGTGGCGCGAGCGGAGTTGATATCGATGGCGGTCAGCGCTTCGGTGCTGTCGATGACAATCGAGCCGCCGGAAGGCAGACGGACTTCGCGCTGAAAAGCGGATTCGATCTGCGATTCGATCTGATAGTGGCTGAACAGCGGGATCTCACCGGTGTAGAGCTTGATTTTGCTGCTGAAGTCCGGGCGGCCGAGCGCAGCGATATGCTGACGCGCCAGCTCCAGCACTTTCGGGTTATCGATGAGGATTTCGCCGATATCCTGACGCAGATAGTCGCGGAAGGCGCGCACAATCACGTTACTTTCCTGATGGATCAGGAAAGGTGCAGGGCGGTTTTCAGCGGCTTTCTTGATCGCGTCCCAGTGCTTGAGACGGAAACTTAAGTCCCACTGCAGCGATTCGGCAGATTTACCGACGCCCGCGGTACGGACAATCAGACCCATGCCTTCCGGCAGCTCCAGCGCCGACAGCGCCTCTTTCAGTTCGGTGCGGTCGTCGCCTTCGATGCGACGGGAAATGCCACCCGCGCGCGGGTTATTCGGCATCAGCACCAGGTAGCTGCCTGCCAGCGAGATAAAGGTGGTCAGCGCAGCGCCTTTGTTGCCGCGCTCTTCTTTGTCGATCTGAACAATGACTTCCTGACCTTCACGCAGCACATCTTTAATATTAGGACGACCATGTGCGTTGTAGCTGGCAGGGAAATATTCGCGGGAAATTTCTTTTAACGGGAGGAAACCGTGACGCTCTGCGCCGTAATCGACAAACGCAGCTTCAAGACTGGGTTCAATGCGAGTGATTTTACCTTTGTAAATGTTGGCTTTTTTCTGTTCGTGTCCGGGACTTTCGATATCCAGATCGTACAGGCGCTGACCGTCAACCAGTGCAACGCGCAACTCCTCCTGCTGAGTTGCGTTTATTAACATTCTTTTCATCGTGACTTACTCGTTATTCTTTCATGAGTGATTACAGCTGCGGGCATAGTTACCCTGGACGAGTATCAACCGATGGCCCCGTGACTTAGTGCAGTGTCGTCTGCCTCACGGCTGTCGACCGCGCGAGGGGCGCAAATAACGTCGGTGGCCTGTTTTTCATAAGGGAAAACAGCACCAGATAGGGGAAATGCCTGAGAGAATAAAGAAAACCCGTGCATCCCAACCTGTTGTCCAGGCCGCAACCCGCAGCCCGCTAAGTGCCTGATTTCGCATTACGTCTTACGCCATTGCTGCGTGTCTGCTCAATCCGGCAAAATGACAATTTCGCTCTTTTTCTGCCCTGAAATGCTTCAGGTAAGAAACTCAAGCATTATTCCATTGCTAACCTTCATATAGCAAGGCGACTTTAGCCAGCTTGTGAAGTTTCTTTACATTTAACGCGCTAATGTGTCGGACAAAGCAGCGCATTGCTGAAAAAGCCAGCAGAGAAGCCGCCTGCCGTCACATCAACCCCAGAGTTAAGCACAGAAAAAGGGGTGGCGCTATCAGGGGACACTATTTAGAATCGCCGCCATGAAAACAGAGAATCCCGGCGTACAGTTTGTCGCCATCACGGCTGAAAATGCCGGACAACGCATTGATAACTTTTTGCGCACCCAGCTTAAGGGTGTGCCTAAAAGCATGATTTATCGCATCGTTCGCAAAGGCGAGGTGCGGGTGAATAAAAAGCGCATTAAGCCTGAGTACAAACTGGAGGAGGGCGACGAGGTGCGCATTCCGCCGGTTCGGGTGGCGGAACGCGATGAAGACGCTGTTTCCCCTAAACTGGCGAAGGTCGCGTCGCTGGCAGAGGCGATCCTCTATGAGGATGAGTCACTGCTGGTGATGAACAAGCCTTCCGGCACCGCTGTCCACGGCGGCAGCGGGCTGACCTTCGGCGTCATCGAAGGGCTGCGCGCATTACGGCCTGACGCGCGTTTCCTGGAGCTGGTGCATCGCCTGGACCGGGATACCTCCGGTATTCTGCTGGTCGCCAAAAAGCGGTCGGCGCTGCGTTCCCTGCATGAGCAGCTGCGGGAAAAAGGGATGCAGAAAGATTATCTGGCGCTGGTGCGCGGTAACTGGCCGTCACACCTCAAGGTGGTGCAGGCGCCGCTGCTGAAAAACATTCTGCAGAGCGGCGAGCGCGTGGTGCGCGTCAGCAGTGAAGGCAAGCCCTCGGAAACCCGCTTTAAAGTGGAAGAGCGGTTCGACTTCGCCACGCTGGTTAAGGCAAGCCCGGTGACGGGGCGCACGCATCAGATCCGTGTGCATACGCTGCACGCCGGGCATCCGATTGCCTTTGACGATCGCTATGGCGAACGCGAGTTCGACAGCCAGCTGGCGTCAACCGGCTTAACGCGCCTGTTCCTGCATGCGGCGGCGCTGACCTTTACCCATCCCGGCACGGGAGAAGTGATGCGGGTAGAAGCGCCACTGGATGAGGGCCTGAAGCAGTGCCTGCAGAAGCTGCGCCAGCGGAAAGCGTAATCGCGCTGGCATCACGCCGTTAACGGGTTGATGCCGGCCTGCTGCAACATCGCGCTGAGCGCCATCAGCGGCAGTCCGATCAGCGTATTGGGATCGCGTCCCTCCAGCCGGTCAAACAGACAAATCCCCAGCCCCTCGCTTTTAAAGCTGCCCGCGCACTGCAGCGGCTGCTCCTTTTCCACATAGCCTGCGATTTCCGCGTCGGTCAGCGTGCGGAAATGGACCACAAAAGGTTCACAGCACTGCAGCAGCCTGCCGCTGGCCGGATGAAAAAGGGCCAGCCCGGTATAGAAGGTAATCGCCTTGCCGCTGGCGGCACGCAGCTGTGCCCGGGCATTCTCTGCGGTATGCGGCTTGCCGGTGATCGCCCCCTCCAGCACGCAGACCTGATCGGAGCCGATGATCCAGTGGTCGGGATGGCTTCCGGCCAGTGCCTGCGCTTTCGCTACGGCAAGTCGTGTCACCAGCGCCTCTGCGCTTTCCGCGGGACGAGGCGACTCATCCACCTCTGGCGCGGCCGTGATAAAAGGCAGCCCCAGCTTATGCAGCAATGCCTGCCGGAAGGGAGAGGTGGAAGCTAAAAGAATTGATGGTGTCATTTTTTTTCAATAGTGATAGCGAATTGGTGACAGTCATTTTAAACTGTGCGCCGCACTGGATGCGAATAGTGGTTGAAAGATGCTGTTTAACGGCCTTTTTCTTTGACTCTATGACATTACAAAGTTAATATGCGCGCCCTATGCAAAAGGTAAAATTACCCCTAACGCTGGACCCTGTCCGCACCGCTCAGAAGCGCCTTGATTATCAGGGTGTCTACACATCTGTACAGGTGGAGCGTGTGGCCGAGTCGGTCGTTAGTGTGGACAGTGATGTGGATTGTGCCATGTCGTTTGCGGTTGACAGCCAGCGTCTGGCGGTACTGACGGGTACTGCTGAAGTCAATGTGACGTTGCGCTGCCAGCGCTGCAACCAGACCTTTCCCCATCACGTAAAAGTAAGTTATTGCTTCAGCCCTGTCTCTTCTGAAGAGCAGGCCGAGGCATTGCCGGAAGCGTACGAGCCGGTCGATGTTAATGAGTTTGGTGAGATCGATCTGCTGGCGGTTGTTGAGGATGAACTGATTCTCGCGCTGCCGGTCGTTCCGGTGCACGATTCTGAACACTGTGAAGTGTCCGAGGCGGACATGGTCTTTGGCAAACTGCCTGCAGAGGCGGAGAAACCAAATCCATTTGCCGTATTAGCCAGTTTAAAGCGTAAGTAATAGGAGTAAGGTCCATGGCCGTACAACAGAATAAACCCACCCGTTCTAAGCGTGGTATGCGTCGTTCGCACGATGCGCTGACCACTGCTGCTCTGTCAGTAGATAAAGTTTCTGGCGAAACTCATCTGCGTCACCACATCACTGCGGACGGTTACTACCGCGGTCGCAAGGTTATCGTTAAGTAAGTTTCTTGCTTAGCAAGGCGATACCTTGACACGTTTGACCCTGGCGATTGATGCCATGGGCGGGGATTTCGGTCCCTGCGTGACAGTGCCTGCAGCATTGCAGGCACTGGCCTCTCATTCGGATCTATTCCTTCTTCTGGTCGGACATCCCGACACTCTCATGCCATTGCTTGCCAAAGCGGATTCCTCCCTCACGGGGCGTTTGCAGGTTATCCCTGCCGAATCGGTTATTGCAAGTGATGCGCGGCCCGCTCAGGCCATCCGGAACAGTCGCGGCAGTTCGATGCGCGTCGCTCTGGAGATGGTCAAAGAGGGACGTGCAGCGGCCTGCATCAGCGCCGGAAATACCGGTGCGCTGATGGGGCTGTCGACGCTGTTATTAAAGCCGCTGGATGGCATTAAACGTCCGGCGCTGATGTCCGTTTTACCGCATCAGCAGCAGGGTAAAACCGTGGTGCTGGATCTGGGTGCGAATGTGGGCTCAGACAGTGCGATGCTGGTGCAGTTTGCGGTGATGGGGTCGGTGATGGCTGAGCATGTGCTGGGCATCCCACGGCCCCGCGTGGCCTTGCTCAATATTGGTCATGAAGAGACCAAAGGGCTGGAAACGATCCGCGATGCCGCGGTAATGCTGCGGGAATCACCGCAGATCAACTATATTGGTTACCTCGAAGGTAACGAGTTGCTCACCGGCAAAACGGATGTCATGGTCTGTGACGGTTTTGTCGGAAATGTCACGCTGAAGACGATGGAAGGCGTGGTAAGAATGTTTCTTTCTCTGCTGAAGTCATCAGGGGAAGGCAAAAAACGGTCATGGTGGCTGACGTTGCTGGGACGCTGGATTCAGAAACGTCTGGCGAAGCGATTCGGGCAACTCAACCCTGACCAGTACAATGGCGCTTGTCTGTTAGGATTGCGCGGAACAGTGATCAAGAGTCACGGCGCAGCAAATCAACACGCCTTCGCCGTGGCGATAGAACAGGCAGAGCAGGCGGTGAGGCAGCACATTCCCGAGCGAATTGCTGCGCGCCTTGATGCTGTATTAGCCAGGAGTGACAAAGCCTAGATGTATACCAAAATTATCGGTACGGGCAGTTATCTGCCCAGCCAGGTTCGCACCAATGCCGATCTGGAAAAAATGGTGGAGACGTCGGACGAGTGGATTGTTACCCGTACCGGCATCCGTGAGCGTCGCATTGCCGCGCCAGATGAAACCGTCGCCACCATGGGATTCAGCGCGGCACAACGCGCCCTTGAAATGGCAGGGATCGATGCGAACGACGTTGGGCTGATCATTGTCGCCACAACCTCTTCCAGCCATGCTTTCCCCAGTTCCGCCTGCATGATCCAGCAAATGCTGGAGATTAAAGATTGCGCGGCGTTTGACCTTGCGGCCGCCTGTGCAGGTTTCACCTATGCTCTGAGCGTCGCCGATCAATACATCAAAAATGGCGCGGTTAAGCATGCGCTGGTGATCGGCGCTGACGTGCTGGCGCGCGCGCTGGATCCGGAAGATCGCGGCACGATTATCCTGTTTGGCGATGGGGCCGGAGCCGTTGTGCTGGGTCAGAGCGAAGAGCAGGGGATCATCTCTACTCATCTTCATGCGGATGGCCGCTATGCGCAGCTGCTGACGCTGCCTTATCAGGACCGAGCTCATCAGGATCAGCCCGCCTATGTCACCATGGCCGGCAATGAAGTCTTCAAGGTCGCCGTGACCGAACTGGCGCACATCGTCGATGAAACGCTGCAGGCCAATAACCTCGATCGTGAAATGCTCGACTGGCTGGTGCCTCACCAGGCGAACCTGCGCATCATCAGCGCCACGGCGAAAAAACTTGGCATGACCATGGATAAAGTGGTCGTCACGCTGGATCGTCACGGCAACACCTCTGCCGCCTCAGTGCCAAGCGCACTGGATGAAGCGGTGCGCGATGGCCGCATCAAACCCGGACACCTTATTCTGCTGGAAGCCTTTGGTGGTGGATTCACCTGGGGTTCTGCGCTGGTTCGCTTTTGATTGACAGGAACGAAAGATGACGCAATTTGCATTTGTTTTTCCCGGTCAGGGTTCACAGACCGTGGGCATGCTGACTGAATTAGCAGCAAGCTATCCGCTGGTGGAAGAGACCTTCCGTGAAGCTTCTGACGCACTGGGATATGACCTGTGGCAGTTAGTCAGTCAGGGTCCGGCCGAAGAGCTGAACAAAACCTGGCAGACGCAGCCTGCGCTGCTAGCCGCGTCCGTGGCCATCTACCGGATCTGGCAGCAGCAGGGCGGTGAACAGCCTCGCCTGATGGCCGGTCACAGCCTCGGCGAATATTCGGCGCTGGTCTGTGCGGGCGTGATTAACTTCGCCGATGCCGTGAAGCTGGTTGAACTGCGCGGCAAGCTGATGCAGGAAGCGGTGCCGGAAGGCACGGGCGCAATGCAGGCGATTATCGGCCTGGATGACGCGGCGATCCGCCAGGCGTGTGAAGAGAGCGCGCAGGGTCAGGTCGTTTCACCGGTGAACTTCAACTCGCCGGGTCAGGTGGTCATCGCGGGTAACAAAGAAGCCGTTGAGCGTGCCGGTGCGGCCTGTAAAGCGGCGGGCGCGAAGCGTGCTCTGCCACTGCCGGTCAGCGTGCCGTCTCACTGCGCACTGATGAAGCCGGCTGCGGATAAGCTGGCCGTGGCGCTGGAAAACATCACGTTTAATGCGCCTGCGGTGCCGGTGATCAATAACGTCGATGTGAAAGCCGAAACTGACGCGGCGGCAATCCGTCATGCGCTGGTTCGCCAGCTCTACAGCCCGGTTCGCTGGACCGAAAGCGTGGAAGCGATGGCGGCCCAGGGCGTCTCGCAGCTGCTGGAGATAGGCCCAGGCAAAGTCCTGACCGGACTGACGAAACGCATTGTCGATAGTCTGACCGCGGCTGCCGTAAACGATACGGCCTCCCTGTCAGCGGCACTCGGTAAGGAATAAGAGGAAAATCATGAGCTTTGAAGGTAAAGTTGCGCTGGTAACCGGCGCGAGTCGCGGCATTGGTCGTGCGATTGCAGAAACCCTGGCGGCGCGTGGCGCCAAAGTAGTCGGGACTGCAACCAGCCAGAGTGGCGCCGACGCCATCAGTGCTTACCTTGGCGACAAGGGAAAAGGTCTGTTACTGAATGTGACTGACGCTGGCTCAATCGACAGCGTTTTAGAGAATATTCGCGCGGAATTTGGCGAAGTGGATATCTTAGTCAATAATGCAGGCATTACGCGTGATAATCTTCTCATGCGCATGAAGGACGATGAGTGGCAGGATATCCTGGATACCAACCTCACATCGGTATTCCGCCTTTCTAAGGCGGTTCTGCGTGCCATGATGAAAAAGCGCGTGGGCCGTATCATCACCATTGGTTCCGTTGTCGGCACCATGGGTAATGCGGGCCAGGCAAACTACGCGGCAGCAAAAGCGGGTTTAATTGGCTTTAGCAAATCACTGGCGCGCGAAATCGCGTCACGTGGCATTACCGTCAACGTCGTGGCTCCAGGCTTCATTGAGACTGACATGACGCGGGCACTGAACGAAGATCAGCGTTCCGGTATTTTGGCGGAAGTCCCTGCGGGTCGCTTAGGCGATGCACAGGAAATCGCCAATGCTGTGGCATTTTTAGCCTCTGACGAAGCAGCCTACATCACTGGTGAAACGCTGCACGTCAATGGCGGAATGTACATGGTCTGATAAATCACGAAAACATTTGCTTTATTTGCGGTTAAAACCGCAAAATAACGCAAAATCGTGGTTCGACCAGCCGGGATTTTGTTGCATCTTTTTCACCATTTTATACACTACGAAAACCATCGCGTAAGCGAGTTTTGATAGGAAATTAAATAGTATGAGCGATATCGAACAACGCGTTAAGAAAATCATCAGTGAGCAGCTGGGTGTGAAAGAGGAAGAAGTCACCAACTCTGCATCTTTCGTAGAAGACCTGGGTGCCGATTCTCTTGATACCGTTGAGCTGGTGATGGCTCTGGAAGAAGAGTTTGATACTGAGATTCCAGACGAAGAAGCTGAGAAAATCACTACCGTTCAGGCAGCGATCGACTACATCAATAGCCATAAAGGCTAATGAATACCTTCAGGCGGTCGCTCGACCGCCTGATTTTTTTTATTTGTCCCACATAGTTCCCTATTTTCCCTCCCTGGAGGACGAACGTGTCTAAGCGTCGTGTAGTTGTGACTGGTCTTGGCATGTTGTCTCCTGTCGGCAATACCGTAGAGTCTACCTGGAGTGCTCTCCTTGCCGGTCAGAGCGGCATTAACCTGATCGACCATTTTGATACCAGTGCTTATGCAACGCGTTTTGCAGGTCTGGTAAGAGATTTCAATTGTGATGATTTCATCTCGCGCAAAGATCAGCGCAAGATGGATGAATTCATCCAGTACGGCATTGTGGCCGGTATTCAGGCTATGCAGGATAGCGGTCTGGTTGTGACCGAGGAAAATGCAAGCCGTATGGGTGCAGCAATTGGTTCCGGCATCGGTGGCCTGGGCCTGATTGAAGAGAACCACTCTTCACTGGTCAACGGCGGCCCACGCAAAATCAGTCCGTTCTTTGTGCCTTCAACCATCGTCAACATGGTGGCGGGTCATCTCACCATTATGTATGGCCTGAAAGGTCCAAGCATCTCTATCGCGACAGCCTGTACCTCTGGTGTGCATAACATCGGTCATGCCGCACGTATCATCGCCTATAACGATGCTGACGTGATGCTGGCAGGTGGCACAGAGAAAGCCAGTACGCCATTAGGCGTAGGTGGTTTTGGCGCGGCGCGTGCTCTCTCAACCCGTAACGACAATCCGCAAGCGGCCAGCCGCCCGTGGGATAAAGATCGTGATGGTTTCGTGCTGGGTGACGGCGCGGGCATCGTGGTACTTGAAGAGTACGAACATGCGAAGAAACGTGGTGCGAAAATCTATGCGGAAATCGTCGGTTTTGGCATGAGCAGCGATGCTTACCACATGACATCACCTCCCGAAGATGGCTCAGGCGCTGCGGCGGCGATGGTCAACGCGCTGCGCGATGCGCAGCTCACGCCAGAGCAGATCGGCTATGTCAACGCACACGGCACTTCCACGCCAGCGGGTGATAAGGCCGAAGCCCAGGCGGTGAAATCAGTGTTTGGCGCAGCGGCCAGTAAAGTCATGGTGAGCTCAACCAAATCCATGACCGGGCATCTGCTCGGCGCAGCGGGCGCGGTAGAATCGATCTACTCGATTCTGGCACTGCGCGACCAGGCGGTTCCACCGACCATTAACCTCGACAATCCGGATGAAGGCTGCGATCTCGATTTCGTGCCGCACACCGCGCGTCAGGTTTCTGGCCTGGAGTATACGCTGTGTAACTCCTTTGGCTTCGGCGGTACCAACGGTTCCCTGATCTTCCGCAAGGTGTAATCGTTGCAGATAGCTGACAAGGCCCGCGATGCGGGCCTTTTTTTATCCTGCGGCGGACGCTGACAGGGTGGAACGGGCTCAGGAGAGAACCATGTGGATTAACGGGATCAGAAAACCGACGCTGGCTGCCACTGACCGGGGGCTGCAGTTCGGGGATGGCTGCTTTACCACCGCCGCCGTGCAGCAGGGCAACATTGTGCTGCTGGAAAGCCATCTGCAGCGGCTCAGACAGGGCTGCGAGCGGCTATGGATCGAGGGCGTTGACTGGCATCGGCTCGAAACAGAGATGAGAGCGGCTGCGCACCAGCAGCCTCAGGCGGTGCTGAAGGTCATCATCAGCGCGGGCAGTGGCGGACGCGGCTACAGTCGTCATGGCTGTGGCGAACCGACCCGAATCGTTTCGCTGGCACCCTGGCCGCAGCACTACGCCGGATTACAGCAGCGGGGCGCCTCCCTCCGCATCAGCCCAATCCGCCTGGCGCGAAACGCGCAGTTTGCCGGTATCAAACACCTGAATCGCCTTGAGCAGGTGATGATCAGAGCTCATCTTGACCAGACGGACGCCGACGAGGCGCTGGTGCTTGACACTGAAGGTTGGGTGGTGGAATGCTGTGCGGCCAATTTATTCTGGCGCCAGGGCAGTCAGATTTTCACGCCCGATCTCTCCGCGTCGGGGGTGGATGGCATTATGCGGCGGAGTCTGATGGCGCAACTTGCGGCCACGGGCCAGGCTTGCCATGTCGTACAAAGCGAACCGGCGCAGCTGCTGGCTGCGGATGAAGTCGTCATCTGTAATGCGCTGATGCCGGTTCTGCCGGTCCGACAGATCGAGGCGGTACAGTTTACTGAGCGCCTGCTGTTTACTCAGTTACAGGCAGGCTGTGAAAAGATAATGGAAGCATCATGACTCGAAGCAAAAAAATTCTCGTGACGTTGCTGGCGGTAGCAGGGCTCGCGGCGGGAGTGAGCTACTGGCAGATTAAGCAGTTTGCGGCGACCCCGTTAACGCTGCAGCAGGAGAAGATCTACACACTGCCCGCCGGTACGGGCCGGGTGGCGCTGGAGGCGCAGCTGGAAGATCAGAAGATCATTCCGCGCAGCATCTGGTTTGGTGCGCTATTGCGTCTGGAGCCGGAACTGGCCACCTTCAAGGCGGGAACCTATCGCCTGGAGCCAAAGATGACGGTACGCGCGCTGTTACAGCTGCTGGCGAGCGGTAAAGAGGCGCAGTTTCCGGTGCGGTTTGTGGAGGGGCAGCGGCTCAAAGAGTGGCTGAGTGAGCTGCGTAAAGCGCCCTATATCCGTCATACGCTGAAAGACGATCAGTTTTCCACCCTGGCCAGCGCCCTCAAAGTTGAGCCTGCGCAGCTGGAGGGGAACTTCTTTCCGGACACCTATCTCTATACGGCGAACACCACGGACATGGCCCTGCTGGAACGCGCCCATGAGCGGATGAAAAAAACCATCGACGAGATCTGGCAGGGACGGGCGGATAATCTGCCCTATAAAACGCCTCAGGATCTGGTCACGATGGCCTCCATCATCGAAAAAGAGACGGGCGTCAGCCAGGAGCGCGCGCGCGTCGCTTCCGTCTTTATCAACCGGCTGCGGACCGGGATGCGCCTGCAGACCGACCCGACCGTGATCTACGGCATGGGCGATCGCTACAATGGGTCACTCACCCGTAAAGATCTTGAGACCGCCAGCGATTACAATACCTATATGATTAACGGCCTGCCGCCTGGCCCGATCGCGATGCCGGGTAAGGCTTCTCTGCTGGCGGCCGCGCATCCCGAGAAAACCAACTATCTCTACTTCGTGGCGGACGGCAAGGGCGGTCATACCTTTACTACCAATCTGGCCAGTCACAACCAGGCGGTGCAGGTGTACCGGCAGTCGCTAAAGGAAAAAAATGAACAGTAAGTTTATCGTCATCGAAGGCCTGGAAGGCGCCGGCAAAACCACCGCGCGCGACGCCATCGTTGCCACGCTGCACGCCCGCGGCATCACCGATCTGGTCTTTACCCGTGAACCTGGCGGCACGCCGCTGGCCGAACAGCTCCGGGTGCTGGTGAAGCAGGGTATTGAGGGCGAGCAGGTCACGGATAAAGCGGAACTGCTGATGCTCTATGCGGCGCGGGTTCAGCTGGTGGAGACCGTGATCAAACCGGCGCTGGCCCGCGGCGCCTGGGTGATCGGCGATCGCCACGATCTCTCCTCTCAGGCCTATCAGGGGGGCGGTCGCGGACTCGACAGCGATCTGATGCAGACGCTGCGCGATGCCGTGCTGGGCGACTTCCGCCCTGATCTGACGCTTTACCTGGATGTCACCCCGGAAATCGGCCTGCAGCGTGCGCGGGCGCGTGGTGAGCTGGACCGCATTGAGCAGGAGTCGCTGCGCTTCTTTGAGCGTACCCGCGCGCGTTACCTGGCGCTGGCGGACAACGACCCGACGATTCTGACCATTGATGCAACGCAATCGCTGGATGACGTGACAGCGTCACTTCAGTCGGCCCTGGATCAGTGGCTGCTGGAGCAGGCGTAATGAACTGGTATCCGTGGCTGAACCAGCCTTATCGCCATGTGATTGGCCAGCATCAGGAGGATCGGGCGCATCATGCGCTGCTGATCCAGGCGATGTCTGGCATGGGCGATGAGGCGCTGGTCTGGGGGATAAGTCGCTGGCTGATGTGCCAGCAGCCAGACGGCCTGAAAAGTTGCGGCGTGTGTCACGGCTGCCAGCTGATGCAGGCGAATACCCACCCGGACTGGTATCGACTTGAGGCGGAGAAGGGCAAAAGTACCCTGGGCATCGATGCGGTGCGGCAGGTGACGGAAAAGCTTTATCACTTCGGTCAGCAGGGTGGCGCGAAAGTGGTCTGGCTGCCCGATGCCGCGCAGCTCTCGGAGGCGGCCGCCAACGCCCTGCTGAAAACGCTGGAAGAGCCGCCAGCCAACAGCTGGTTCTTCCTCAGCAGTCGCGATCCTTCGCGTCTGCTGGCGACACTGCGCAGTCGCTGTATGACGCTGTCGCTGACGCCACCGGATGAAAGCCAGAGCCTGCTCTGGCTGAAAAAGCACGCTTCGCACGATGAACAGATGCTGCTGGCGGCACTGCGGCTGAGCGCCGGTGCGCCCGGTGCGGCGTTAAATCTGCTGGAAACCGGGCCGTGGCAGGCCCGGCAGAAGCTGTGCGATGCGCTGCCTGCGGCGCTGCAGCACGACATCCTGCAACTGCTGCCGGTGCTGAATGCGGAAGATGCGGCTACCCGCATCGGCTGGCTGCTCTCCCTGCTGCTGGATGCGATGAAGTGGCAGCAGAATGCGACGCAGTGGCTGAGCAACGGCGACCGCCAGGATGTGGTGGCGCTGCTGGCCGCCCACTTCCCGGCCAGCGCACTCGATAACAGCACCCGCGCCTGGATGCGCTGTCGTGAGCAGCTACTGCATGTCGCGTCGGTGAACCGTGAACTCCTGCTGACGGATCAGCTTCTCTGCTGGGCAGAGACCGAAAAGCCCACCCTGATCCGCTAAACCTGTCTGAGACTACTTATGTTTATTGTTGATTCCCATTGCCATCTTGATGGCCTGGATTATGAAAAGAACCACCGCGACCTCGATGATGTGATCGCCAAAGCGGCGGCCCGGGATGTGAAATTCATGCTGGCCATCGCCACCACGCTGCCGGGTTTTCATACCCTGAAAAAGCTGGTCGGCGATCGGCAGAACATTGCGCTCTCCTGCGGTGTTCATCCGCTGAATCAGGAAGAGGCTTATGACGTTGAGGAGTTCCGCCGGCTCTCCGCCGATCCCCGTGTGGTGGCGCTGGGTGAAACCGGGCTGGATTACCACTATCAGCCCGAGACCAGAGAGCAGCAGCAGCGCTCATTCCGGGAACATATCCGTACCGGTATTGCACTGAACAAGCCGATCATCGTCCACACTCGTGATGCGCGTGACGACACGCTGGCCATTCTGCGTGAAGAGCAGGTTGAGCGCTGCGGCGGCGTGCTACACTGCTTTACCGAGGATCAGCCCACTGCCGCGAAGCTGCTGGATATGGGCTTTTATATCTCCTTCTCCGGGATTGTCACCTTCCGTAATGCCGAACAGTTGCGGGAAGCCGCTCGCTACGTGCCGCTGGATCGGATGCTGGTGGAAACAGATTCGCCTTATCTGGCGCCGGTGCCTTACCGGGGTAAAGAGAATCAGCCTGCCTATACCCGCGACGTGGCCGAATATCTGGCCGTGCTGAAAGGGGTGGATATGGAAACCCTGGCCGCCGCCACCACGCAGAACTTCTCTACACTGTTCCATATTCCGATGAGCCAGCTGGGTGCCTGAACCCGGTTTTTATTTCAGCCTCTGTAATTAATCTGTCATCTGCTCATATGACCCTGTTTTTAAAGACAGGGTCAGCTTTTTATCGCCGGTTTATCGTGCAGGTCAGTGAGAAATTTCGTAAAGTGCGCAGCCGGGATTGTTGAAACGTGATAGCCGTCAAAGTAACAGGGCGGTATTTATTTTACCCTTCGTAATAAATCAAAAGGCGGTTACCGCCACCCCGGCAAAGAATCCTCCCTCTTTGCCACGCGCACTGCGCAAATATGCACTCATACTCAGGAGCTTCACGCTATGTTCAAAAATGCTTTTGCCAACCTTCAAAAGGTCGGTAAATCGCTGATGCTGCCGGTTTCGGTTCTGCCGATCGCCGGTATTTTATTAGGGGTCGGTTCAGCCAATTTCAGCTGGTTGCCTGCAGTGGTTTCGCATGTAATGGCAGAAGCGGGTGGATCGGTGTTTGCCAACATGCCGCTGATCTTCGCGATCGGTGTCGCGCTGGGCTTTACCAATAATGACGGCGTGTCGGCGCTGGCCGCCGTTGTCGCCTATGGCATCATGGTGAAAACCATGGCGGTTGTGGCACCTCTGGTGCTGCATCTCTCTGCGGCGGAGATCGAGGCAAAACACCTCGCCGACACCGGGGTTCTCGGCGGGATTATCGCCGGTTCCATCGCGGCCTACATGTTCAACCGCTTCTACCGTATCAAGCTGCCTGAATATCTGGGCTTCTTCGCCGGTAAACGCTTTGTGCCGATCATCTCTGGTCTGGCAGCGATTGTGCTGGGCGTGCTGCTCTCCTTCATCTGGCCACCTGTCGGTGCGGCGATTCAGGAGTTCTCACAGTGGGCAGCCTACCAGAACCCGGTTGTGGCCTTTGGTATCTATGGCGTCGTTGAGCGTTCGCTGGTGCCATTTGGTCTGCATCACATCTGGAACGTGCCTTTCCAGATGCAGATTGGTGAATACACCAATGCGGCAGGCCAGGTATTCCACGGCGATATCCCACGCTACATGGCGGGTGACCCGACCGCAGGTAAACTCTCTGGCGGCTTCCTGTTCAAAATGTACGGTCTGCCGGCTGCGGCGATTGCTATCTGGCACTCAGCGAAACCGGAAAACCGTGCCAAAGTGGGCGGTATCATGATCTCCGCTGCGCTGACCTCATTCCTGACCGGTATCACCGAACCGATTGAATTCTCATTCATGTTCGTGGCGCCGATCCTGTATGTGATTCATGCGCTGCTGGCCGGTCTGGCATTCCCAATCTGTATCCTGCTTGGCATGCGTGATGGCACCAGCTTCTCACACGGTCTGATCGACTTTATCGTGCTGAGCGGTAACAGTAGCAAAATCTGGCTGTTCCCGATTATCGGTATCATCTACGGCCTGGTTTACTACACCATCTTCCGTGTTCTGATTGCGAAGCTGGACCTGAAAACCCCAGGCCGCGAAGAGAGCAGCAGCAGTGAGCAGTCTGCTGCGACCGGTTCTGAGATGGCGGGCAAACTGGTGGCTGCGTTTGGTGGTAAAGAGAACATCACTAACCTGGACGCCTGTATCACACGTCTGCGCGTCAGCGTTGCCGATGTGGGTAAAGTTGACCAGACCGAACTGAAAAACCTCGGCGCCCGTGGCGTGGTGGTGGCTGGTTCCGGTGTACAGGCTATCTTCGGTACCAAATCGGATAACCTGAAAACAGATATGGATGATTACATCCGCAGCATGTGATGATTCACCGCTGTGAAAAAGCCCCGCTGTGCGGGGCTTTTTTTTGGGCGCGATTCAGAGATAGACGCGCAGATACTCTGTCAGGCAGAGCAGGGCCATCGCCTGACCGTAAGGCATGGAGGTCAGGGGAACTCCGCGGTAGTAATCCAGGTCGCTGCCCATTGCGGTACCAAATGAGACCTGCTTCAGCTCGCCATCCTCATCAATATGGGCGATCACGCCGAGCAGCGCCTTTTCGGCCACCTCGCGATACGCCGCGGGCAGATAACGTTTGCGGACGGCTTTCAGAATGCCATATGCAAACCCGGCGGTAGCCGATGCCTCAAGATAACTGTCGGGATCGTCGAGCAGGGTGTGCCACAAGCCGCTGGGGTGCTGGCAGGCTCGGAGTGCGTCAGCCTGCGTCTCCAGCACCTGCTGCAGAAAACGGCGTGTGGCGTGCTGCTCAGGCCAGTTCATCATCTCCAGGAAGTCGGGTATCACGATCGTTACCCAGCTGTTGCCGCGCGCCCAGCGCGCCCTGGCGAAATTATGGCGGCCGTCGAAGTTCCAGCCGTGAAACCACAGGCCGGTTTCGCGATCCATCAGATACTGCGTGTGCAGCAGGAACTGATAGCTTGCTTCCTCGACCCACGCATCGCGCTTCAACAGCTGTCCGATTTTAGCCAGCGCCATCACGCTCATCATCAGCGTGTCATCCCAGAGCTGCTGGCTGTTTTCGTTGTTGTAGACGATGTGCTGCAGGCCGCCCTGTTCGGTGCGCGGCATCTCATACATGACCCATTCTGCCCAGCGCTCCAGCACCGGCACCCAGGCCGGGTTACGGGTCTCTTCGTAACGATAAGCCAGCGTCAGAAAAGGGCAGACGGTATTCACATTTTTGGTCGGTGTTCCCTCCGCCAGACGCTGCGCGAACCATGTATCGATGAGCGCCAGCGTCTCCGCGTCACCGGTCTGCTGATAGTAGTGCAGCATGCCATACAGACCAATACCGTGCGTCCATTCCCAGCCCGCCCAGCCTTTGGTATCGATCACCCGGCCATCGTCCAGCCGCAGCAGAAACTCGCCGGTTTCGTCGGTGATATTAATCAGATTTTGCGTCAGCTTCTGAATCAGCTGAACCAGTTCGCTGCGCGGCAGCAGCCAGGTCGGCTGGCGCAGGAGGAGGCTCTGTTTAACGGGGTAGAGTGTCATGATTTATTCCTGTTCAGGGTCGGGTTCAGAGAAGGGGAGACCGGAGAGCGGGCCGGGTATTTTGCCGCTGCAGGCTTGTGACGATTCAGAAAACCGATGTTGTTGTTGCCCCACAGATTTTCATAGGGCATGCCTGCCAGAGTCTCCACGATATCGCGCGCCGCTGGCGTGAGATTTTCCGGCACGGTGCGGTTCGCTTCACGCATCTTCAGCGTCTCCTGACGCAGCACGGTGTGGGTCTGCAGGTTGAGCCTGAAGCGCAGTGACACCAAAAAGCCGCAGGCCAGCACGGATAAGGTGCCGAGGCTCAGGATCGCCAGTATGGTGTGGCTGACGGAGGGGGTCTGTGTCGCCTGACCTGAGACAAAGCCGGAGAGTTGCAATACGATTCCGACCAGCATGACGGCACCGGCCTGAGAGGCTTTGCGGGTCAGGGTCATGATGCCGGCAAAGATCCCCTCGCGACGCTGACCGGTGATCACCTCATCCACATCGGCGATATAGGTATAGGTGTTCCACGGCACATAGTTGATGCCGCCGCGTCCCAGTCCGGCCAGGGCGGAGATCGCTAACAGCAGCGAAAGATTGTCGTTCATGCCGGCATACCACAATCCGGCGTAAGAGAGCGCCGCCAGGCCGAACAGAATGGCTACCAGACGGTAGGCGGGGGCAGGCCCGATACGGATGCAGAGCGGGATCATCGCCATGACGGCAATAAACTGCAGCACCGCCATGGTGCCCATCATGCTGGAGGCCACCTGTGCGCTCTGCATCAGCACAAACACGACATACCAGGTGAAGACGGCGTTGAACACATCCTGGGCGATATAGCCGCCGAGATACATCCCGAGGTGCTGGCGAAAAATGCGGATGCGCAGCGTTGAAGCCAGTTCAACATAGAGTCGTCTGAGGTTCTGCGTCAGCGTCAGCTGCTGCTTTTCCAGCTCTGCCCGGCGTGACTCGGCAGAAAAGTCATCGGGATGGCGCTCCCAGGTAAAATACCAGACCAGTGCCAGAACCAGGGCGCAGATCACCGAGAACACCAGGCTGGCATAGAAAAAGGAGAGAGGGTTATCTTTGCCCAGCATTCCCAGCAGAATGCCAGGCAGAAAGGCAGCCAGAATCGCTGAGAGCTGCGCCAGGCCGATGCGGGCACCGGAGAAACGGGTTTTCTGCTTGAAGTCGTCAGTCATTTCCGGCACCAGCGTTTCATAGGGCACCAGAATCATGGTGTAGACGATATCAAACAGCAGGTAAGTGGTGAGATACCACCAGAAACTCATGTCGCTGACCCACATCAGGCTGTAACTGAAAACGCAGGGGATGCCGAGCAGAATAAAGAATCTGCGGCGGCCAAAGCGTTTTCCCAGCCAGGTCGATCCGAAATTGTCGGTCAGAAAGCCCATCAAAGGGCTGACCACGGCATCCAGCACGCGCGCTGCCGCAAATATCAGCGTGGCCTGTATCGGGGTTAAGCCACAAAAAGTGGTGTAGAAATAGAGCAGCCAGGCGGCGGTGAGCGCCGTGGTGCCTGCTCCCAGAAAGTCTCCGGAACCATAGGCCAGATAGTGGCCAAGACCAATTTTACGTGAGCGCATGTCGGATGCTCCTTGAGGTTGTATGGCGATTTATCCCTGGTGATGCCGGCCATCTCACCCGGTCTGGTTAGAAAAGTAGAGCTGACGGCGGCGCTAAACCTTCGCAATCTGGCTACGACTGGCAAATAAGTGGCAATCAGATAAAGAAAAGGGGGGCGAAAATCTAATTTATAAAACAGTGTTTCATTTTTAAAGGTTTCCGGCGGGTAGCTGTTCAGGTGGACCCTGTATCAGCGGAGGCGAAGTGTCGCTGCTGCAAAGGCAGGCGAACAATGCAAGAAAAGTGGTCCTGAGGTTGAAAGAAAACAAATTTCTCCCGCATACTCATTGATTACGACTCAGGCTACAGGAATTGCACCATGGCTGAAGAAACCATTTTTAGTAAAATTATTCGCCGCGAAATCCCCGCTGATGTGGTTTATCAGGATGAGCTGGTCACTGCCTTCCGCGATATCTCCCCCAAAGCACCGACCCATATTTTAATCGTGCCGAATGTGCTGATTCCGACGGTCAACGAGGTGGAAGCGGCGCATGAACATGCGCTGGGACGGATGTTCACCACCGCAGCGAAAATTGCCCGGCAGGAAGGGATCGACCAGGATGGTTACCGTCTGATTGTGAACTGCAATCAACATGGGGGTCAGGAGGTTTATCACATCCATATGCATCTGGTGGGTGGCGAACCGCTGGGCCCGATGCTCTCAAACTGACCATAACGGAAGCGTGCTATGCGATCCTGGCTGACCGGCCTGCCGATCCTGCTCTGCCTGACGGGCTGCAGCAGTGATAAACCGATGATCAATACCTCACAGTCACTGGTGATGGAATCCTCTGTGCTGTCGGCAGGGATCATTACCGACGAGCCCGCGCTGGATGAGCACGATGGACTGAAACGTGCCACCAGCGTGCTCTATAATCAGCGCGAAGCCCCGGTCGTTGTTCACTATCGTTACTACTGGTATGACGATAAAGGACTGGAAATTACGCCGCAGGAACCGGCGCAGACCGTGACTGTTCCGGCGCAGGGAAGCATTGTCGCCGCCTCGCAACTGGGTAACCTGACAGCCAGCAAGGTTCGTCTTTATCTCTATCTTTAAGGATCTTCTACGTGATACGCAGTGTGAATCGTACCGGAGCGCTTCTGATGGCGCTCATCCTGACCGGCTGTGTGGTGAAACAGCAGCAGCCTGCACCGGTTGAACCGACCCAGCCTGTGGAGCCGGTCCAGCCCGTTCCGCAACCTGAACCGCAGCCCGTTCCGCAGCCGCAGCCGGTGCCCCAGCCGCCGAAACTGGTCACCATTAACTGGGATGCCAGCGTTCAGCCGCTGGTGGCGAAGATGTTGCAGGCCGCCAGCGCCGAACCGGGCAGCGTGCTGCTGGTCGATCGGATTAAAAACAGCACCAACGGTGCGCTGCAGAGCGAGAAAGCCACCGCGGCTATCCAGAATGCGCTGAACAACAACGGCAAATTTACCCTGGTTTCCGCCGATCAGCTGGCGCAGGCCAAGCAGGCGCTGGGCTTATCGCCGGATGACAGCCTTAATTCTCGCAGCAAAGCGATTGGTCTGGCGCGCAACGTCAATGCGCAGTATGTGCTGTACAGTAACGCCAGCGGTGATGTCAAAGCACCCACCCTGCAGATGCAACTGATGCTGGTGCAGACCGGCGAGATCGTCTGGTCCGGCAACGGCATTGCCCAGAATTAATGCCGCGCTGCAGCGGATGATTCAGCAGGTCGCCGGCGACTCTGATAAGGCGTCCATTATCCCGCTCGCGGGTCTGACCGGACACAGCCAGAAAATTGTCACCCCGCGCGCCACCTTTATCGCGCGGGCGGCCCCGCAGCCGGTTATTCCGTTTGTGGAGCGGCAGCGCGAATTCCGGCTGTTACGAAAATTGCGTGCCAGCGGTGTCACGCCGCATCCCGTGGCGGGCAACCGGCAGGGAATTATCCTGAGCTGGTGTCCGGGCGAGACGCTGGATGAATCGCGTTTCAGTCAGCAGCGTCCGCAGATTCTGGCGCTGCTGCAACGGCTGCATCAGCAGCCGCTGACGGGCTATCGCCTGCTGCTGCTGCCGCTGTTATGGCGCTACTGGCAACTTACGCCGCAGCGCAATCACCGCTGGCTGCGGTCGCTCAGACGCCTGACACAGCAGGGGGAACCGCAGCCGCTGCGGCTGGCACCGCTGCATATGGATCTGCACGCCGGGAATGTTATACAGAGCCCGGCGGGACTGCAGCTGATCGACTGGGAGTATGCCGCCGATGGCGACGTTGCGCTGGAACTGGCGGCGATCTGTGCCTGCGATCCGCAGCATCAGCACGACTGGCTGGCTAGCTATGCCGCCGCGATGCAGCTGCCGCTCACCGCGCTGGCGCAGCAGGTCAGACGCTGGCAGCCCTGGCTGCGTCTGCTGATGGCCAGCTGGTATCAGCTCCGCGCCGATCAGTGTGACGACGCCACATTACAACAGCTGGCTCGACAGAGCTGGGAACAGATTTAACCGCGTGACGCCCCTGCGTTGCGCTACAGGATTCAGGTTATGAAATCACATTTGCCCGGCCCGCTGATGCTTGACGTCGGCGGCTATGAACTGGATGGCGAAGATCGCGAGATCCTGCAACATCCGCTGGTCGGCGGGTTAATTTTGTTTGCCCGCAACTATCACGATCCCGCCCAGCTTGCCGAGCTGGTGCGTCAGATCCGCGCCGCGTCGCACACCCGGCTGGTGGTGGCGGTGGATCAGGAGGGGGGACGCGTGCAGCGTTTCCGCGACGGTTTCACCCAGCTGCCCGCCATGCAATCTTTTGCGGCGCTGCACGACGCAGAGAGCGCCGGCGAGCTGGCACAGCAGGCGGGCTGGCAGATGGCAGCTGAGATGATCGCGATGGATATCGATATCAGCTTCGCGCCGGTGCTCGACGTGGGCCATATCAGCGCCGCAATTGGCGATCGATCCTTCCATGCCGATCCGGCGATCGCGCTGGCCGTGGCGCGCCGCTTTATTGCGGGAATGCATGAGGCAGGCATGAAAACCACCGGCAAACATTTTCCGGGGCATGGCGCGGTCAGCGCCGATTCGCATAAAGAGACGCCGCGCGATCCACGCGATGAGAAGACGCTGCGTGAGCATGACATGGCGATCTTCAGCAGCCTGATTACGGAGCAGGCCCTGGATGCCATCATGCCTGCCCACGTCATCTATACCGACGTTGATCCCCTGCCTGCCAGCGGTTCGCCCTACTGGCTCAAAACCGTGCTGCGCGAGGAGCTGCGCTTTGACGGCGTGATTTTCTCCGACGATCTGTCGATGGAGGGGGCCGCCGTGATGGGCAGTTATGCGGAGCGGGCGCAGCAGTCTCTTAATGCGGGATGTGACATGGTGCTGGTCTGCAATCAGCGTCAGGGGGCGATCAGTGTGCTGGATAACCTGATCCCGGTCGGGTCAGAGCGGGTCACGCGGTTGTATCATCAGGGCAGATTTACCCGCGATGAACTGCAGGCAACGCATCGCTGGAAAAACAATGCCCAGCAACTGAGCGCGCTTCAGGAACGCTGGCTGGCTCATAAGGCGTCGTGGTAAACAGTGACTGCCCGGCGCTATCACTACCTTGAGGATTATCATGATCATCTATCTGCACGGTTTTGATTCCAACAGTCCGGGTAATCACGAAAAAGTGCTGCAACTGCAGTTTATTGACTCTGACGTCAGGTTACTCAGTTACAGCACCCGCCATCCGAAACATGATATGCAGTTTCTGCTGAAAGAGACGGATAAGATGCTGACGCAGTCTGGCGACGATCATCCACTGATCTGCGGCGTCGGGCTTGGCGGTTTCTGGTCAGAGCGCATCGGCTTCCTGTGCGGCATCCGGCAGGCGATTTTTAATCCCAACCTCTTTCCGCATGAGAATATGGAAGGGAAGATTGATCGGCCGGAAGAGTATCTGGATATCGCCACTAAATGCGTCAGCGATTTCCGCGAACGCAACCGTGGCCGCTGTCTCACCTTTCTCTCACGTCAGGATGAGGTGCTCGACAGCCAGCGCAGCGCTGATCATCTCCGGCCTTTTTATGAGATCGTCTGGGATGAGACGGAAGGGCACAAATTTAAAAACCTCTCTTCCCATCTTCAGCGGATAAAAGCATTCAAAACAGCAGGTTAAACAGAACAGGCACCGCAGGGTGCCTGATTTCGTTACGTAATTATCTGACTTTTATTTTCCTGTTTTGATCTATATCAATATTCTTATGTTCTCCTCTTCCCGCCATGCTATTCTGCCAGCAGATTGCGATTTTAACTTCGCCAACCCTATGTTTCTTAAGGTTTAATTTAACCTTTGGTTAACTTTTGGTTCACAATTTGAGGGGGTCTTTGTTGACTACGTCAGTTAAGAAAATTGTTATTGTCGGAGGGGGAGCCGGCGGTCTTGAGATGGCTACGCAACTGGGCCATAAACTGGGGCGCAAAAAAAAGGCCGAGATTATTCTGGTCGACCGTAACCACAGCCATCTGTGGAAGCCGCTGCTGCATGAAGTCGCGACCGGCTCCATGGATGAGGGCATTGATGCACTGAGCTATCTGGCGCATGCCCGCAATCACGGGTTTGAGTTTCAGCTGGGTTCCCTCACCGACATCGACCGCAGCCGGAAAGTCATCCGTCTGGCTGAAGTGGTGAACGCGCAGGGCGAAGTGCTGGTGCCGCAGCGGGAAGTCGCCTATGACCAGCTGGTGATGGCGCTGGGCAGTACCTCAAATGATTTCGGCACCCCGGGTGTCAAAGATCACTGCATCTTCCTGGACAACCCGCATCAGGCGCGCCGCTTCCACAATGAGATGCTCAATCTGTTCCTGAAATTCTCCGCCAGCGAAGGCAGGCAGGAGAAAGTGAACATCGCCATCGTCGGTGGCGGCGCGACCGGCGTTGAACTCTCTGCTGAACTGCATAATGCGGTGAAGCAGCTGCACAGCTATGGATTCAAAGGCCTGGGGCGTGAAGCGCTGAATGTGACGCTGGTCGAGGCGGGCGAACGTATTCTGCCTGCGCTGCCACCGCGCATCTCCGCCGCGGCGCATCAGGAGCTGACCAAACTGGGCGTGCGTGTTCTGACACAGACCATGGTCACCAGCGCTGAGCACAACGGCCTGAACACCAAAGGCGGCGAGTTTATCGAAGCCGACCTGATGGTCTGGGCCGCCGGGATCAAGGCGCCTGACTTTATGAAAGAGATTGGCGGACTGGAAACCAACCGTATCAATCAGCTGGTGGTTAAAGAGACGCTGCAGACCACGCTGGACGATGACATCTACGCGATTGGTGACTGCGCCTCCTGCGCACTACCGGGCGGCGGTTTCGTGCCGCCTCGCGCCCAGTCTGCGCATCAGATGGCCTCACGCGCGATGGATAATATTCTGGCGCAGCGTGCCGGTAAGCCGCTGAAAGCCTATGTCTATAAAGATCACGGCTCGCTGGTGTCGCTCTCGCGCTTCAGCACGGTCGGCAGCCTGATGGGTAACCTGATGCGCGGCTCGATGATGGTGGAAGGGCGGATTGCGCGCTTTGTCTATATCTCGCTCTATCGTATGCACCAGATCGCGCTGCACGGTTACTTTAAAACCGGCCTGATGATGCTGGTCGGCAGCCTCAACCGGGTGATCCGCCCGCGGCTTAAGCTGCACTAAGCTTCCGCGCTGAACCGGGTTAAAAACGAGCCTCCTCTATGCTGAGGGGGCTTTTTTATGGCCGTAACAGGCGCTTAACAACAATAGCCGCTCAGGAACCGCCTCCGCTTTTACAGACTGCATTGCTTAACTTTATTTGATGATTTCTGAATGTGGTGAGAAAGGCCCTTTCAGAAAAACTGCAAAATACAGCTCCATAGAAAAATAGAGATTGACAGCGAGGTACTGCGTAGTAAGTGACGTCTTATTCAGTCAACATCTGCATTCTGAGATCGGATTAACCCTTCGAAAACCCATTTTCTTTTAAGTTAATGAATATATTGCTATTTAAATGGGGCTGTCCCTTTCCCCTGCATTTCAGCAGCCTGTTGAAACCGCCTGATGAAATGAGACCGGGCACCATGAAATAGCTTTATTTAGGATGAAATGGCCCGATTTGAAGTGTCTGTATCGCACTGGTGTGTAAGGTTATTGTAAATTTTTCTACATTTTTTCTTGAGGTTTTCAATTCCAGCGCCATAATGTGCGCATAAAAAATACCAGATATACATTTTGTAACACATTTGCTACATGGACAGGTTATGCAGCTCGAAACAAAAGGACTTATTAAAGCGCTGGCATTTCTGCCTTGCGCCCTCCTGATTAATGCGCAGGTAGTGCAGGCTGCACCGGGTGATGAGCAGTTGCAGCATCAGCAGGAGCAACAGAAAGCGCGTCAGCAGCGGCTGATGCCGCAGGTACCTGATATTCGTCTTTCGGAGAAGGTTCCTTCACCTTCCCATCTGAATTTTCCGCAGGAAACACCCTGTTTTGTTATCCAGCAGGTCAGCCTGTCCGGGCTGGAGGCGATGCCGCACTGGGTGCCACTACGGCGCCTGGCCAGTCAGGCAAATGGCCACTGTCTCGGTGTAAAAGGGATTAGCCAGTTGATGGGCACGCTGCAAAACCGGCTGATTAATCACGGCTGGGTAACGACGCGCGTACTGGCACCGCAGCAGGATTTGCGTCAGGGTGTACTGCACCTGCTGATCGTGCCTGGCAAAATCCGCAAGGTAGAGCTTTCATCATCTTCCTCCCGTTACGTCAGCCTGTGGCCAGCATTGCCAGCCCATGCCGGTAATCTCCTGGATTTGCGCGATATCGAGCAGGGGCTGGAAAATCTGCAGCGCCTGCCGACTGTGGAAGCGCGTATGGCGCTGCGTCCGGGACTCAATCCGGGTGAGAGCGACATTGTGATTGAACGCACTCAGCATCGCTTCTGGCGCCTCGGCGTGTGGCTCGATGACTCGGGTACTGAAAGTACCGGCCGCTATCAGAGCGGAATTATGCTGGCGCTTGATAATCCGACTTCACTGAGCGATCTCTTCTATCTGACCGCCAGCCGCGACCTGGGATTTGCGGGCAGAAAAAGCAGCAAAAGCCTGTCGGGGCATTATTCGGTGCCTTTTGGCTACTGGTTATTTGGTCTTACCGCCAGCGATTACGACTATCACCAGACTGTCGCAGGTTACAGCCGCGATTTTCTCTATGCCGGGAAGAGCCGAACGCTGGATGCGCAGGTCAGCCGGGTGATCTATCGTAACGCCGCCGCTAAAACCAGCGTCAGTGCCGACGTACTGGTTAAAGCGTCGCGTAACTTCATCAATGATACGGAAATTACCAGCCAGGAGCGTCGAACCAGCGCATGGCGGCTTGGTCTGTCTCACCGGCATTATATCGGCCCGGCCACGCTGGACGCCGGTGTCAGTTATCAGCGTGGTACCCGCTGGTTCGGGGCACTGCCTGCGTGGGAGGAGTCATATCACGACTCCACCTACGCTACCGCGCTATCTAAAATTCTCACCTGGCAGGCGGGCCTCACTACGCCGTTTTCGCTGGGAAATCAGCGTTTAAGTTACAACATCCAATACCGACGCCAGATGAGTAACACCCCGCTGACACCGCAGGATGAGTTCGCGATTGGCAATCGCTGGACAGTGCGTGGTTTCGATGGGGAACGCACCCTCAGTGCCAGCCGGGGCTGGACTGTACAGAACACGCTGGCCTGGCAGACGCCGCTGCCTGCTCAGGAACTTTATCTGGGTGCTGACTATGGCGAGGTGGGAGGCAACAGTGCCTCTCAGGGCGGGCCGCTGGGACGTCATCTGGCGGGTGGTGTTGTCGGATTACGCGGCGGCATCATACCTGCCGGGGTCAGTTACGACTTTTTTGCGGGAATTCCGCTGTCGAAACCGGACGGCTTCAAAACCGATCCTGTGACTTTTGGTTTCAGCGTGAACTGGAATTACTGAATCCTTCATCAATATTGCTGACAATGGACTGTGCGCATTATGAATAAACTTTGCTATCGCCTTATTTTCAATCGGGTTCGCGGCATGTTAGTGGTGGTATCTGACATCACCCGCAGCGGCTATTCGCGCGTTGCCCGATGCCGTCAGCGCACCTCTCATTCAGAGACGCAGGTACGGATTTCACCGCTCAGCTTTGTACTCTGGCTGGCGGCAGGGGTGGTCAGCCTGCCGGCGCAGGCCAATATTGTGGCCGACAGCAGTGCGCCAGGCAGCCAGCAGCCCACCGTCATGGCCACTGCTAACGGTCTGCCGCAAATCAACATTCAGACGCCAAACAGTCAGGGCGTCTCACGCAATCAGTACAGTCAGCTCGACGTCGATGCGCGTGGCGCAATCCTGAACAACAGTCATCAGAACAGCGCCACTCAACTTGGCGGCATGGTGGCGGCTAACCCATGGCTTTCAAAGCAGGAAGCGACGGTCATACTCAACGAAGTGAATAGCCGTAATCCCAGCCAGCTGAACGGGTTTATTGAAGTGGCGGGTAAACGGGCTGCCGTAGTTATCGCTAACCCCTCAGGCATTACCTGTAACGGCTGTGGATTTATTAACGCCAGCCGCAATACGCTTACCACCGGCCAGGCACTGATCGAAAACGGTCAGCTCAAGGGGTTTGATGTGAATGGCGGCCGCATCAATATCGAAGGTAAGGGCCTGAATGACAGCGATGCGGACTATACCCAGATCATCGCGCAGTCGGTGGCGGTTAACGCAAAAGTTCATGCCCGTGAACTTAATGTGGTTACGGGCAGGAATCAGGTTACGGCTGAAGGCAACGTCACCACAGTAAAAACGGATGATGGGGCAACACGCCCTGAGTTTGCACTGGACGTCGCGGCAATCGGTGGTATGTATGCCCATAAAATCACCCTGACCGGTACCGAGAAAGGTGTGGGTGTGCGCAATGCTGGCGAGCTGGGGGCCAGCGCAGGTGAACTGCATCTGACGGCAGATGGCAGGCTGGAAAACAGTGGTACCTTGCAAAGTCAGGCTGCACTGCAGATAGCCAGCACTGGCGATCTACATAATAAGGGAAAGATCGTCTCACAGCAGGATGTGACGCTGACCTCCGGCGGCACGCTGCGCAACAGCGGACTGGTAAGCGCTGGCAGTAACACAACGCTCACTGCCAGCACGCTTGAGAATACCGCTGACAGCACCCTGGCGGCAGGCGTTGACAGCAATGGCACATTGAGTCAGCCCGGCAATTTACTGCTGACCAGTCAGGGTAACCTTACAGCACAGGGCAAAAATCTGGCGCATAACCAGATTCAGGCGCGGGGAGCCCAGGTCGATATGACCGGCAGCCAGACTTCGGCTGATGCTATTGTGCTGACGTCTACCCAGACAAACATCAGCACCCAGGGGGCAACCATAGCGGGCAGCACGCTCGAAGTTCAGTCTGCAACGAACCTTAATAATGATGATGGCAAGCTGGCTGCTGGCAGACTGACTGTTTCAGCGCAAAACATCAGTAACAATCGTGGTCTGCTACGCCAGCAAAACCGTGAAACCCTGGCTATTTCCACTGGTTCATTGTTTAACAATCAGGGCACGCTGAGCAATGAGGGCGATACCCGGCTGCGGGCTCAGCACATTGAAAACCGGGGCGGACTCATTTCAGGTAACGGCGATTCACTGTGGCTTGAAACGCCATCGCTTGATAATCAGGGCGGCACGGTGCAACTGGCAGGCAGCGGCGCGCTGAATCTAAATGCGACTCGCCTCGATGGAAATAAGGGCAATCTGTTATCAGCGGGTGCGCTAACACTCAGCGGTGAAAGGATTGATCTTTCAGAGGGACATACCCAGGCAGAGGCGCTGACACTGACAGCGGGCACGCTGGATAACCATCAGGGTCTGCTGTCGCAGCGTGGTACAGGCGAGATGGCGATCATGGCTTCAGGCGGCGCAGACAACCGCGATGGACGGATTGAGAGCGGCGGTAACCTGCATCTCACTTCAGGCAGCCTGGATAACAGTAGCGGCACGTTGCTGGCTGCTGGCAGTGGCAATCTGCAACTGCAGGTTCAGGAGACCCTGACAAACGCTCAGGGGGCGATACAGGCCAGCCGCAATCTGCAACTTACGGGTGGGCATCTGAATAATCAGCAGGGCCTTATTGCCTCAACTGGCGGTGATGCTACGCTGAAAACCCGCGAGGCTATTGATAACACGCAGGGCCGTATCGAAGCGAGCCGGCAGGTGACTCTGCGCAGTCAGGCGCTGAATAATCAGCGTGGAACCGTGCTGGGTAATGATGTAGATATCGATACGCAGCGGGGCGAACTGAACAATGTCAGCGGCAATCTGGTCGCGCGTACCGCTCTCAGCATTTCCAGTGGAAAAACGGACAATCAAACCGGACTGATCCAGTCAGGCGACGCTCTTACGCTCGATACACATGGGCAGGTGCTGAATAACCGCAACAGTGGCAAAGCAGGACTCATCAGCGGTGGCGCGTTACTTCTGTACAGTGGCGACCTTGATAACCAGAACGGCGTCATCGCCGCTGCGCAGCCTGCCCATATCAGCAGTGACCTGCTGACTAACATTGACGGCATCCTGATGTCGGACGGCGCAATGACGCTCAAGACAGGCAGGCTCGACAATCAGCGAGGCTTATTACAATCAGGTCAGGCGCTTTCTCTGGATACGCAGGGCGCGCAGCTGAACAATAGCGACAGCGGCGATCGTGGCGGCATTGTTGCGCGTGGCGATCTGCAACTCGTCACCGGAACGATACTGAGCGACCGGGGTATTATTCAGGGGCAGAACCTGCTGATCGATACTCAGGGGCAGGCTGCTGATTTCAGGTCTGGCCTGATGAGTGCCAGAGGTGCGCTGGAGCTGAACAGCGGTGCGCTGGATAATCGTGGCGGTCGATTGCAGTCTGGCGGGGATATGCAGCTGAATACGCACGGAAAAGCCCTGAACAACGCGATGTCGGGGGGCATTGTTGCGGGAGCTAATCTTCAGGTCAGCAGTGGCGATCTCGACAACAGCAGCGGCACGCTGGTCTCGGCAGGTTCTGTACAACTGAATAGCGGCGTGCTGAAGAACGCGGATGGAATAATCAATGCCGATCGTGGACTGACGATTGAAAGCAGCCGCATTGATAATCAGCATGGTCTGCTTCAGGCGGGCCAGGCGTTATCAGTTAACACTCAGGGCGGAGAACTGCTTAACCGCGACAGCGGCGAGCGCGGTGGGCTGATTGCAGGAGGCGATCTGCTTCTGTTGAGCGGCCAGATCGATGGCCGTAATGGTGTAATGCTGGGCCAGAATGTCCGCATCGACACCCATCAGCAGACCTTCGATCATCAGCAGGGGCAACTGGGCGCTAAAGGCACGCTGCAACTGGACAGCGGATTGCTCAACAACCGTGCAGGCAGGATGGAGTCGGGTGGCGATCTCAATCTGGATACCCATGGCAACGAGCTCATTAACCGTGACAGTGGCGCGGCAGGCGGCCTGTTCAGTGCGGGTATCCTGAAGCTCTACAGCGGCACGCTGGATAACCTGCGTGGTTTTATCACCGGCAGCAAAGGGGCACAGATTGCGGCAGGCGACATTCACAACCAGTCCGGCACGCTGACGGGCGGTAAAGGACGGCTTAATCTCACCAGTGGCGAGCTGCAGAACCAGGGCGGCCTGTTACAGGCCGGCAGCGACATGACGCTGGACACCCAGGGCCACGCCCTGATCAATCGCGACAGTGGCAGCCAGCGCGGCATCGTTGCCCTGAACAGTCTGGATCTGCGCAGTGGTGCGATTGATAACCAGACGGGCTTTATTGCCGCCGGAAACCAGGCCACGATCGGTGCCTCTGAGCTGAACAACAGTCAGGGACAAATCGCAGGTAATGGCGGCCTGTTGTTCAGCGGTCAGGCACTGAACAACAGTGACGGGAAACTGCAGTCGGCGGGGGATATCACCCTTAACACGTCCGGCCAGACGCTGGCCAACCAGCGCGGACTGATTGCCAGTGGCGGTAACCTTCACATCGACAGTGGCGCGCTGGATAACCAGCAGGGGCAGATACAGGGCGGCACCGATCTGACGCTCAATGCGGGACAAAATGCGCTGCTTAATCAGACAGGCAAACTCCTCTCGGCAGGCACGCTATCACTGACGGCAGGTCAGCTCACCAACAGCGACGGGCTGGTGCAAAGCGTCGGTGATGGCTTACTGTCGCTGAGCCAGCAACTCGATAACCGCAGCGGGCTGATTCAGGGCGGCCAGCAGATGACGATTACCACGCCATCGCTGATCAACCGCGATACCCGACAGAGCGGCAAAGGGATCGAAGCGGGCAGCTTAACCCTCGAAGCCGATACCCTGGATAACAGCCAGGGTGCGTTACGTGCAAACCAGCGGCTGGCATTAATCGTGAAGCAGGCGCTGGACAACGTCAGCGGGCTGATCTCCTCCGCCGATACCCTGACCATCCAGCAGAGTGCGCCAGCCCGGTCTGTGGCCTCTAAAACCCAGCAGCGTCGGACACTGGCCATCAATAATGCGCCGGGTCAGACGCTGACTATCAACAACCAGCAGGGCACCCTGATCGCCGATCACGACGTACAGATCAATGCGGCTGCGCTGAGCGGCGACGGGCAGGTGCTATCGCAGGGTGATCTTGGCATCGCCCTGGCGGGTGATTTCCATAATACCTCAGCGGTCAAAGCCAACGGCACACTGCGCCTGACGACAGGGGGCGACGTCACCAACGACGGCACCCTCGCGGCCCAGCAGGCGCTCTACCTGACTGCACAGAACGTCAATAATCAGGCAGGTGGTGAGATCAGCGGCGGACAGACCGACATCACGGCAGCGGACACCCTGAATAATCGCGGTCTGATTGATGGTGGCCTGACGCATCTGGTGGCGGGCGTGCTGAATAACAGCGGCACCGGTCGCATCTTTGGAGATCACATTGCCATTGCGGCTTCGCTGCTCAATAACCTCAGTGAAGAGGGCAAAGCGGCGGTGATTGCTGCCCGACAGCGAATGGATATTGCGGCGGGCACCCTGAACAACCGCGACCATGCGCTGATTTACAGTGATGGCGATCTGCATATTGGCGGCCAGCTGGATGCGAATTATCAGGCTACCGGACAGGGGCAGCAGCTCAACAATGACGGGGCAACCATTGAGGCCGGGCAGGATGCCACGATAGGTATGGCGGAAATCAACAACACCAACCGCCATCTGACTACTCAGATCGTTACGACTGAAGATAGTCAGCACCATGACGCGGTGCTCAAAGGCCATACTGACCGCTTCGACTGGGCCAAAGTGGACACCAGCAAAAAAAATAAATATGGCGTGCACACGGCAAAAATGCCGGACGGCACCAGCGGCAGCGAGTTTTATGAGTATGACTACCGAAGAGTAGTGAAAGAAACCCAGATCCAGGAGAGCGATCCAGGCAAAATCCTGTCGGGCGGTAACATGACCTTTAGCGCTGACCGTCTCAACAACCACGACAGCCAGATCGTCGCAGGGGCCGTGCTGGGCGGGCAGATAGGCGAGCTGAATAATCAGGCGACGAAAGGAACGCGCGTCACCACGGACGACGGGAAATCGGTACGCTGGTACGCGAAGAAGAAGAAAAAGAAATTTGGCGGAACCAAAACGTCACAAGGTAGAGATAAAAAAACGTATCGCCCGGCACCAGTGACAGAGACCATCGATCTGCAGACGCTGAGCTGGCAGGCTAACGCCGCGCCGCAGGGAAATGGCTACCAGACCGGCAACCGGCAGCAGCAGGGCGTTACTGCGCAGGCCGACAGTATTGGCTCGCCTTCTCTTCAGCAGGCAGTTACCGCCGTGGCGCTGAGTGCCACGGATAGCGGCAGTACCTTACTGCCCGCCGGATTACGCTATGACAGCGCACTGACGCTGGACAAACTCGGCAGCCTCAAAGACCGGCCGCTGCTGTTACCAGCCGGTCAGCAGTTCTCGCTTACGCTGCCCGCAACAGTGGTCGACGGACAGACCATTACGCCGGTGATCCGCGCTGTCTCACCGGACATCCGTCTGCCGGATAACAGCCTCTACCAGTTGCAACCCGGCAGTGACAGCCACTACCTGGTCGAGACCGATCCGCGCTTTGTGAATCAGAAGCAGTGGCTCAGCAGCGACTACATGCAGAATGCCCTGACCACCGACAGCAGCCTGATTCTGAAGCGGCTGGGTGATGGTTATTACGAGCAGCGGCTGGTGCGCGATCAGATTATTCAGCTGACCGGCAGCCGCTACATCAGCGGATATGGCAGCGATGAAGATCAGTATCGCGGGCTGATGAATAATGGGGTAGCCTTTGGCAAAGCCTACAACCTGGAACTCGGCGTGGCGCTGACCCCGGCGCAGATGGCACTGCTCACCAGCGACATCGTCTGGCTGGTGAACCAGACCGTGACGCTGCCGGATGGCACACAGCAGACCGTGCTGGTGCCGCAGGTTTATGCGAAGGTAAAACAGGGTGACTTAACCGGCGACGGCGCGTTGATCGGGGGCGGTAGCGTGGCGCTGTACGCCCGCAACGACATCACCAACAGCGGGACCATTCAGGGCCGCGACGTGACGCAGCTGACGGCGCAGTCGCTGACTAACAGCGGTTACATCAGCGGCAACACGGTTAATCTTACCGCCCGTCAGGATATCACTAACCTCGGCGGCACCCTGCGTGGCGACAGTCAGCTTACGCTGCTGGCGGGGCGCGACATCACCAGCCAGTCCACGCTGCGCGGCGACGGCATCGACCGCTGGATCGATCGTCCGGCCGGTATCTACGTGCAGGGCAGTGACGGTGCGCTGACGCTGAGTGCGCTGAACAATATCACTCTGGCCGCCAGCGATATCGGCAACGCCGGAGAGAAGAGCACCACGAAGATTCAGGCGGGCAATGACCTGACGCTCGGCACCCTCAGCACGCAGCACAGTGAAGACGACAGCTGGAACAGCAGCAACTACCGTCGCCTGTCACAGCAGAGCGACGCCGGGACACGCATCACCGCCGGTGGTGCGCTGGAACTGAGTGCCGGACAGGACATCCGCGCCACCGCTGCGGACGTCACGGCGGGCGGTGCACTGACCGCCCGTGCCGGACGCGATATCGTACTCAGCGCGGGCAACAGCCGCACCGATCTCACCGAACACAGTAAACAGACCAGCAAAGGACTGCTGTCGGGCAGCAGCCTGGAGACCCACGACGAGCTGCACAGCAGCGAGGCGCTCGGCACCACCCTGAGCGGCGACAGCGTCCGGCTTCAGGCGGGCCGCGACATTGGCGTGACCGGCAGCAACGTCGCCGGTACGCAGGATGTGGCGCTGACGGCGGGCCGCGATCTCAGCATCACGACTGCGACAGAAACGAATAATGAAGTGCATCAGCGCGAGGAGAAAAAATCGGGCCTGATGGGCACCGGCGGCATCGGTTTCACCGTGGGTCAGGCCATGCAGAAGAGCAGCACCGACGCCAGCGGCACGCTTAACCGGGGCAGCACGGTGGGCAGCAGCGACGGCAGCGTGACCCTCAGCGCCGGTAATCAGCTTACCGTGCACGGCAGCGACGTGATCGCCGGTCAGGATCTCTCCCTGAGCGGCAGCGACGTGACCGTCAGCGCAGCCGAAAACAGCCACACCGCGCTGACGAAGACCGAGCAGAAACAGAGCGGCCTGACGCTGGCGCTGTCCGGGACGGTGGGTGCGGCGCTGAACACGGCGGTGCAGACCGCCCGCACCGCCGATGAGAGCGATGATGGCCGGCTGAAGGCGCTGCAGGGCACCAAAGCGGCGCTGACGGCGGCGCAGGCCGCGCAGGCTTATCAGATGGACGGCGCGCAGACCGGTGCGGCGAACGCCAGAAACACTGCTTCGGGCTTCAAACCGGGTGATAAAGGTTATGACGAAGGCTCCACCAGCTCGGTCGGGATCAGCCTCTCGTACGGCAGCCAGTCGTCGAAAAGCGAGACCCGCTCCGAAAGCCGCGAGGCGCAGGGCAGTACGCTGGGTGCGGGCGGTAACCTGAACATCACCGCCACCGGCGCGCAGCCGGGCAGCGCGGGCGATATCCTCGTGCAGGGCAGTCAGCTGCAGGCGGGCGGCGACCTCGGGCTGACGGCGAAAAACGACATCAGCCTGCTCTCTGCGCAGAACAGCGAGCGCACCGACAGCACCAACAGCAGCAGGGGCGGCAGCGCCGGCATCGGGCTGACTGCCGGATCGGGCGGCTACGGCATCAGCGTGTCGGCCAGCGTCAACGCGGGTAAAGGCCGCGCAAACGGCAACGGGCTGACCCACACAGAGACCACACTCACGGCGGGCAACGGGCTGAGCCTGAACGCCGGGCGCGACACCACGCTTACGGGCGCTCAGGTGCGCGGCGAGAGCGTGAAGGTCGGCACCGGCCGCAACCTGACGCTGACCTCGGAGCAGGACAGCGACCGCTACGACAGCAAGCAGCAGAACGCCAGCGCGGGCGGCAGCTTTACCTTCGGCTCGATGACCGGGTCGGCGAACGTGAACGTGAGCCGGGATAAGATGCACAGCAACTGGCAGAGCGTGGCGGAGCAGACCGGGATTTTTGCCGGTCAGGGCGGCTTTGACGTGACCGCCGGTGAGCACACGCAGCTGAACGGTGCGGTTATCGCGAGTACGGCAGATGCCAGCCTGAACAGGCTCGACACCGGCACGCTGGGGTTCAGCGACATTGAGAACCACGCGGACTACAGAACCGAGCACCAGAGCGCGGGGATGAGCACCGGCGGCAGCATCGGCAGCCAGTTCGGGGGCAACATGGCGAACGGCCTGCTGGCGGGGCTGAACGGCAGCGGGAGCGCCTCGTCGGTGACGAAGGCGGCGGTGAGCGACGGCACGATTGTTATCCGTGATAAGGCGAAGCAGACGCAGGACGTGTCGGCGCTGAGCCGCGACGCAGAGGGGGCGAATCCGGGGCTGGATAAAATCTTCGATAAGGAGAAAGAGCAGCGGCGGATGGAGACGGCGCAGCTGCTGGCGGAAATCGGCAGCCAGGCGGGCGACATCGCGCGGACGCAGGGTGAGATAGCGGCGACAAAGGCCGCTACTGAGAAGATGAAAAACATCTCGCCGGACCAGAGGAAGGACGCCGAAGCGCAGTGGCGGAAGGCGAATCCGGGTCATGAACCCACCACGGCCGACATCACGGGTCAGGTGTACCAGACGCTGTACAACCGGGCGATGCCGGACAGCGGAATGGGAACCGGCGGGGCAGTACAGCAGGGTATCAGCGCGGCGACGGCGGCGATACAGGGGCTGGCGGGCGGGCTTGCCGGAGACAGTGGAGCTTCAGCTGTTGCAGGGGCTCAGGCAGGAAAAAATACTTCTGAGAACAACGACATGTTCAATCTACCGTCAGGGTTGAACAGTTATGGTAGTGCAGCCTCAACGCTTGGGACGTCAATGGAAGGTGCAGGAGCGACACCGAAAGAGATCAACGCGGCAATGAGTAAAAATGTTAAAGGTGATATGCCTGAAGGGGCAAATATAACCAAAGTTATCGTAAACGGTTATAAAGATGGTGTGTTGATTGCGGGTGCGTGGTATTTAGGCCCGGCGGCGTCGATAGGTAAGGTCGTGGGTGGTGCAGTAATCGCAGAAATAGCGAACGGGACATATCAGTGGTTTGATATAAACAGTGTCAAGAACCAGAGCTTGCCTGAAAACCAGCAAAAAACCTGGGATTACTGGGGCAGTGCTTCTGCGGCAGTAACGGGGGGATTGGCTCCGGGGCGCGGGGTATGGCAGAACGTGGGTATAGCCGCAGGTGGTACAATATTCACAGATGGAGCAGATGCGGTTGCCGTTAGTGGCTCAGTAGTCGGAGCTGCAGCCGGTGGCTTTTTTGGAAAATATGCTCCTATTGGAGTAGACAAAGTAATTGGTGGGAATAATATCCCTGACTTTATATATGATGTGATCGGATCTGGCGGCTCTGAAGTTATCAATGGTTTTACTAAAGAAGCATTAAAAACGCCGGTAGATAGCCAGGGTAAACAAGGGGCTGAGAAAAATGAAAAGTTACATTAAACTATTAATTTACTCATGTATTTTTTGCTGTGTTGTCTACTTTATTTTAACCGGAGGGGTGGCATTATTTATATACCTGACAAAGAATTATTTTTTCTACCCACTGGAAAAAATAAAAAGAACATTTTTTTTTGGTACAATATCAGGAGTAACCATAACAGTCGCTGCTTTTGTATTTAATAAAATTGGTGAGCATAAAACCCGTAAATCTCCCCCATCCAATCCTGATTGATCCTGATAAAATCCTGACCGGTATCACACTGAGTCGGGATTTTTACTTTATAACTAGTTTGTTACCTTAAGGCGGCTGCCACTCAATTATCCCTTCCGGGATCTCCAGTGGTCGCTTCTGCAACGTGGCAAGAATATAGTCCTGTATTAGGCCCACATTCAGTTCCAGTAGGTGATATTATCGGGGCTGAAGGAGGAGAATTTATTAGCAATGCTGTTAAGGATAGAGTTAATGAGAAGAAAAAATAAGCCGACAGTAGGCTTACTAATTTTAAGCATTTCATACATGGTTTTTTGCTGTTTGATCTTTTTCTCTCTGGCTCAGGTAATGGTAGAACTCATAATGACCGATAAGGTAAGTTTTGAGCGATCAGATATTGAGCATGTTGTGGTCGTAAGTGTTATTGCAGGAACAGCAGCGGCTCTTAGATCATGGATCTTCGCTAAAATAGATGAGCGAAAAGCCAGAAAATCCCACCTATCAGATTCAGAATAAACAAAAAAACTGGTCGAATTTGGTAATGCTTCCAATTAGTAGAACATATACTTTTCGATGAATGAGCCGATGACTTTTTCGTGGATTTCGATGGAGCGTGAGAAGCAAATCGTTTTGCGGGCCAGACGCTTAATCCGGGTGCGGAGTGCCAGGTTGTTACGCTCAATGCGTTGCGTAAAAATCTTGCCCGTCAGGTGCTTCTCCTTCGGGACTTCTCTGGCATAGCTTCCCCAGTTGTCACTGGTTATCATACCAATGCTGAACGGTGTTAACAGAGCCAATAGCTCCCTGCAGGTCTCATTTGTACGCGGACCGAAGGTGTAGGCCAGTACGCCGCCTGTTTTGGTGTTGTAAGCGTACCATAGCCAGTGTTGTAGGGCTTTACTGCCAACAAAGGCCCACTGCTCATCGAGTTCACAGATAAGCGCTACGTCGGCATGAGCGACCGGAGAAGAGGTAATCCGGCGGGGTGTCAGTTTTTTAAAGCCCGAATGACTGTGTTGATACCGATTTTTAGTGTTCTGGCGGTATCTCGGATACCTGACCCGTTATGAGTCATATCAATGATTTGCTCTTTGACTCCCGGTTTTCTGGCTTCATAGCGATAAGAAAGCTGGAATACACGGTGACAACACTGGCAGCGGAATCTCTCACGTTTAGTCGGGCTGAGTCCATGTCGGTAAACTTCATCTGAATTACAGCGGGGGCAGTGGACTGTTACGGTAGCCATGAAAACACCTCAAATAACGGCAGGATATCATAAGATCCAACCATTCAGAGGCATTACCAAAAAGTACTGGAACGCCGTATTACTTCTGGCTTTGCCATTCTGGGTATCCCTCTCACAGGGAATAAAAGAATAGGTATGCCAGCCTCATCTGATAATAATGGTGCTTTCATCAATGAGTTCACCCTGAAACCGGGACAAATGATTCGGGTCATCCACTACTGGACTGAGACTGGGTACTATCAGAACACTCAAAAATCTGCCACTGCTGAATTTATTCCTCAGGCCAACCATGACTACGAAATTGTGGTCAGAGGCTCTGAGTATGCAGGCGATAGCGTGTCCATCAAAAATCTCACCCCGGATGGCGCCGTAGTGGGCTGGGGCGACGTGAAGGAATGCCCGTCAAAGAGTATTTTCGATTAGTTTCCTCTTCCTTCATTCCTGAAGCCTGGTTGCTTCAGGAATGAATCTTCACTTTTACGGCATAGTCAGTAACCTGGTTATACAGGTAGCGATGGAAATGCGGTTGCCAGAACAGGCAGTCAGCTTCTTTATAGCACTTAAAAAAGATTTATAATATTGATTTTATTGGTTAAATTTCTGGCTTAAATCGATAACAGTAAAAACTTTCTGCACCTCAGAACTCTCCTAAAAACTGGTCCTGAAAGCAAAGTGACCAATTTCTTCCATTTATCTGATGTTGCAATTTCGGTCCATCTGTAAAACTTCATCCCAACAAACACGGCGCGTCGCGCACGCCGGTTAGACCTCCGTCAACGAGGATGCTTTACGGCAGGAATGCGCGGTAACACTTTTCAGGAGGAACTTCCTGTGAATAAATCAATGTTAGCGGGTATCGGTATTGGTGTGGCAGCAGCGCTGGGTGTTGCCGCCGTGGCAGGCATGAACGTGTTTGATCGCGGCCCGCAATACGCTCAGGTACTTTCTGCAACGCCTATCAAAGAGAGCATCAGGCAGCCACGCCAGGAGTGCCGTAATGTCACCCTGACGCATCGCCGGGCCGTACAGGACGAAAACCGTCTTGCCGGATCGGTGTTAGGTGCAGTGGCAGGGGGTGTGCTGGGTCACCAGTTTGGTGGCGGTCGCGGCAGGGATGTGGCGACGGTAGCGGGTGCGGTAGCGGGCGGTTATGCCGGTAATCAGGTCCAGGCCGGACTGCAGGATCGGGATACCTACACCACCACCGAACAGCGCTGCAAAACAGTTTATGATAAACAAGAGAAAAAACTGGGATATGACGTGACCTATAAAATAGGCGACCAGCAGGGCAAAATCCGTATGGAGAACGATCCCGGCACGCGTATTCCACTGGATCGCAACGGTCAGCTGATTCTTAACGGCGACCAGGCGTAATTGGGCAAAGCTTTGCCGCCTTCGCGGCCACACAGCACGACGTAATGAAAAAGGCGCATCTTCCGGATGCGCCTTTTTCATGGTGTTCCGCCCGCCCGGCGCTCAGTACCAGGCGGGCAGGGTGTCAGACCTGATGCTCAGCCAGTTGTGAAACAAAGCCCTGCACCCACTCCATCCGCAGCTTTCTTTCTGACAGTTCACGGGTGAAACGCAGTCGCGTCGGGCCATCCAGCTTCCACTGCTGCGGTTCCTTCTGCAGCAGGCCGATCAGCCAGGCCGGATCCACCTTGTTCTGCGGCGCAAAATCGAAATAACCGCCTTTGTCGCTGGCTTCGATCTTACGCAGCCCCACGGTTTGCGCCTGCAGGCGGATAATTGCCACATCCAGCAGGTTGCGCGCCGCGTCCGGCAGCAGGCCGAAGCGGTCGATCATCTCGACCTTCAGCTCCTGCAGCTCCTCTTCACTCTCCGCGCTGGCGATGCGTTTGTAGAGTGACAGGCGGGTGCTGACATCCGGGATAAAGCTCTCCGGCAGCAGCGCAGGCATGCGCAGCTCTACCTCGGTCTGATTGCTGGTGAGATCTTCCAGCGACGGCTCGCGTCCCGCTTTCAGCGCCTCAACCGCATTCTCCAGCAGCTCCATATAGAGCGTGAAGCCCAGCGTCTCCATCTGGCCGCTCTGCTCATCACCCAGCAGCTCGCCCGCGCCGCGAATCTCCAGGTCATGGGTCGCCAGCGCAAACCCGGCCCCCAGATCTTCCAGCGAGGCGATCGCCTCCAGACGTTTATGCGCATCGGCGGTCATCGCCTTCGGATGCGGCGTTAACAGCCAGGCATAGGCCTGATGATGCGAACGCCCGACGCGCCCGCGCAGCTGGTGCAGCTGAGCCAGACCAAAGTGGTCGGCGCGTTCGATGATGATGGTGTTGGCGGTCGGAATGTCGATCCCGGTTTCGATAATGGTGGTACAGACCAGCACGTTGAAACGCTGATGATGGAAATCGTTCATCACCCGCTCCAGCTCACGCTCACGCATCTGGCCGTGACCGATCGCCACCCGCGCTTCCGGCACCAGCTCGCTCAGGCGCTGCGCCGCTTTCTCAATATTTTCAACGTCGTTATAGAGGTAGTAAACCTGACCGCCACGCAGCACTTCACGCAGGATCGCCTCACGGATCACCAGGTCATCATATTCCCGGACAAAGGTTTTCACCGCCAAACGACGGGCAGGCGGCGTGGCGATAATGGAGAGATCGCGCATGCCGCTCATCGCCATATTCAGGGTACGCGGAATCGGCGTGGCGGTGAGCGTCAGAATATCCACATCGGCCCGCATTGCCTTAATCCGCTCTTTATGGCGGACCCCAAAACGGTGCTCCTCATCGACAATCAGCAGACCGAGATCGTGCCATTTCAGGTCACTCATCAGCAGCTTGTGGGTGCCGATCAGGATGTCGATCTTGCCCTCGCTGGCCTGTTCCAGCACCTGCGCCTGCTCTTTGGCGGTGCGGAAACGGGACAGCATCTCAATGCGAACCGGCCAGTTGGCAAAGCGATCGCGGAAGTTATCGTAATGCTGCTGAGCCAGCAGGGTGGTTGGCACCAGCACGGCCACCTGTTTATGGTTTTCGATCGCCAGAAATGCCGCGCGCATCGCCACTTCGGTTTTACCGAAACCGACGTCGCCGCATACCAGACGGTCCATCGCCAGCGGCTGGCACATATCGCTCAGTACCGCATTGATCGCCTGCGCCTGGTCTGGAGTCGTCTCAAACGGGAAACTTTCACAGAACAGCTGATACTGCTCACGGTCGTGCTTAAAGGCAAAGCCCGCTTTGGCGGCGCGCTGGGCGTAGATATCCAGCAGCTCAGCCGCGACATCGCGCACTTTCTCCGCCGCTTTCTGCCGTGCGCGTGACCAGGCGTCGCTGCCCAGCTTGTGCAGGGGCGCGTTATCGTCAGCCCCGCCCGCATAGCGGCTGATCAGGTGCAGCGAGGAAACCGGCACATAAAGTTTGGCGTCATTGGCGTAAGAGAGCATCAGGTATTCCGCCTCAATGCCGCCCGCCTCCAGCGTGGTCAGGCCGATGTAGCGTCCTACGCCGTGCTCCAGGTGCACCACCGGCTGGCCGGGGTGCAGTTCCGCCAGGTTGCGGATCAGAATGTCCGGATTGATGGTATGGCGGGTATCCTGACGGCGACGGCTGACACGCTCGCCCAGCAGATCGCTCTCGCAAATCAGCGCCCGGTTGCCCTGGGTGTCAATAAAACCGCGTTCGCTGGCCCCGATCATCAGCGTGAAACGATCGTCGCCGTTTTCATCAAAGCGATGCACTGGCTGAGGACGCAGCTTGATCCGTGCCAGCAGCTCCTGCAGGCTCTCACGGCGGCCTTCGCTCTCTACCGAGAAGACGACGGCGCCGCTGAAGGTTTCGATAAACTGACGCAGATGATCGAGCGGCGCTTTGGCCTGCGCCTGAATGGCCAGATCCGGCAGCGGGGTGTAGCCGAGGTTGGTATTGGCCGCCTTCGCCGGCAGCACCTCGCTGGTCATCTGAATGCGCGGCCAGGCTTTCAGCTCGCCCATTAACGCATCCGGGCGCAGCCACAGGGTCACCGGCTCCAGCAGCGGGCGCATCGGGTCGACGCGGCGATTCTCATAGCGCGCTTCGGCATCCTGCCAGAAGCGGCTGGCACTGCCTTCGAGATCGCCACAGTTCACAATCAGGGTGTTGTCGGGCAGGTAGCTGAACAGGCTGGGCAACGGCTGCTCGAAAAAGAGCGGCTGCCAGTATTCGATGCCTGCGGGCAGCGTGCCTTTACTGACCTGCTGATAGACATGCTCCGATTCGCGGCGCACATCGAACATTTCACGCCAGCGGCTGCGGAACAGCTCGATGGCCGCTTTGTCGCTGGGAAACTCATGCGCGGGCAGCAGGTTGATTTCGGCGACCGCCTCCAGCGTGCGCTGGGTGTCAACGTCAAACAGGCGCAGGCTGTCGATCTCATCATCAAAGAAGTCGATACGGTAGGGCTGATCGCTGCCCATCGGGAAGAGGTCGAGCAGGGCGCCGCGGGTGGCATATTCCCCGTGCTCCATCACCTGATCCACATGGCGATAGCCCGCCTGCTCCAGCTGGTCGCGCAGCCGATCGCGTGACAGTTTCTGCCCCTGCTTCATAACCAGCGCATGGCCATGCAGGAAACTGTGCGGGCAGACGCGCTGCATCAGCGTATTAACCGGCATGATCAGCATACCGTGCTGCATCACGGGCAGCTGGTAGAGGGTCGACAGACGGGCCGAGATAATATCCTGATGCGGAGAAAAACTGTCATACGGCAGCGTTTCCCAGTCGGCGAGGTAGGCTACCGGCAGATCAGTAAACTGGCGGATCTCATCCAGCAGTCGCAGCGCAGTCTGGGTATCGGGGGTAATCATCAGGACCGGACCGGCGTGGCGTTCGGTAATGCTGGCACACTCTACCGCATGTGCAGCGCCTGTGAGCTGGCCGAGCTGGCGGAGATCGCCGGATTTAACGGGCAGGGTATAACGAGTCTGTTCGGACATGGGATCTCGGGGTTGCTCCATTTTTCCAGGACGTAATCATTCCATATTATGTCAGGGGGATCACCTTTGCGGCACAATTTTCCTGCCGCACCGCGCTGAAGCCGGGCGTTCAGCCCTTACCGGGTGTCGGCGGTAACGAAGCGGATAAGAAGAGGATAGACGCAGACTGGAAAGGAAACAGAGAAAACCACCGTCGCCAGGCAGCGACGGGGTTAAACAGGCAGATTATTTTATGGATTGCTGTGTGTAATGCATGCGTGGCCGGTCGATATTGGCCCAGGATAACTCCTGCTCGGGATGATAGCTGAGATTGCCGTCGTCCCACTTTACGTAATACCCGACGGGGGCGTCCTGCAACTCAAAGACGTTGATGACCTCGCCTCTGATCTCGCCGGACTGATGTTTTACGATGCTGCCTCTGGAAAATGTCGACATGATCGTACCCCTCCCCATCCCGGTGATCGCTCACCCTTTTACGCTGTAACTGAGTGTAGTCTAGCCGCAGGGGCGGAGAATAATCCGCCAATAAGCGACGGCTTTATCGGCTATTCCGCTGCTTTGAAGTTGAAGGTGACGCATTCTGATGCAACTTTGCTGCCGACTCAGAGGGTTAGAGGTTTCATAAAGCCAGCCGCTCCTTTATCATCCCACTACCTATTTTCAGGCAACGGCTTACTGAATTCCATGTATCAACCTGTCGCGCTATTTATCGGTCTGCGTTACATGCGCGGACGAGCATCGGATCGCTTCGGTCGCTTTGTCTCCTGGCTCTCAACGATTGGCATTACGCTCGGCGTGCTGGCGATGGTGACCGTCCTCTCAGTGATGAACGGTTTTGAGCGTGAACTCGAAGGCAACATTCTTGGCCTGATGCCTCAGGCGCTGATCACCAGCGACAAAGGCAGCCTCAATCCGCAGCAGCAACCCGCCGCCTCGCTGAATCTGCAGGGCGTCAGCCGCACTGCACCGTTGACGACCGCCAGCGTGGTGCTGCAAAGTCCGCACAGCGTCGCCGTGGGCGTGATGCTGGGAATTAATCCTGATGAAAAAGATCCGCTGACGCCATTCCTGGTAAACACCCGGCAGAGCGTGCTGCAGCCCGGACAGTACAACGTGATCCTCGGCGAACAGCTCGCGTCGCAGCTGGGCGTAAAACGGGGCGATCAGCTGCGTCTGATGGTGCCGTCGGTCAGCCAGTTTACGCCGATGGGGCGCGTGCCGAGCCAGCGTCTGTTTACCGTGGCGGGCACCTACGCGGCGAACAGCGAAGTCGATGGTTATCAGATCCTGGTCAATCTTCAGGATGCGTCACGCGTGATGCGCTATCCGGCCGGAAACATCACCGGCTGGCGTCTCTGGCTCGACAAGCCGCTGTCGGTGGACAGCCTGAGTCAGCAGAGCCTGCCTGCGGGGCTGGTCTGGAAAGACTGGCGTGAGCGCAAAGGCGATCTCTTCCAGGCGGTGCGCATGGAGAAAAATATGATGGGCCTGCTGCTGAGCCTGATCATCGCGGTGGCGGCGTTTAACATCATCACGTCGCTGGGTCTGCTGATCATGGAGAAGCAGGGCGAAGTGGCGATCCTGCAGACGCAGGGCCTGACGCGCCGGCAGATTGTCGCTGTCTTTATGGTGCAGGGCGCCAGCGCCGGGATTATCGGCACGCTGCTCGGCGCACTGCTGGGCGTGCTGCTGGCCAGCCAGCTCAACAACCTGATGCCGGTGATTGGCCTGTTCCTCGATGGCGCCGCGCTGCCGGTGGATATTAACCTGTGGCAGGTGATTACCATCGCCCTCAGCGCGATGATCGTTGCGCTGTTGTCTACGCTCTATCCTTCGTGGCGCGCTGCCGCCGTTCAACCTGCTGAGGCTTTACGTTATGAGTAACTCTCCTTTGTTGCAGTGCCGCGACCTGTGCAAACGCTATCAGGAAGGCAGCGTGCAGACCGATGTGCTGCGCAATGTGGCTTTCAGCCTCCAGCCCGGCGAACTGACGGCGATCGTCGGCAGCTCCGGCTCCGGTAAAAGTACGCTGCTGCATCTGCTCGGCGGCCTGGATGCGCCGACCTCGGGCGATGTGGTGTTTGATGGTCAGTCACTGAATGCCATGTCCTCCTCGGCCAAAGCGGAGCTGCGCAACCGCGAGCTGGGCTTTATCTATCAGTTCCACCATCTGCTGCCGGACTTCAGCGCGCTGGAGAACGTGGCGATGCCGCTGCTGATTGGCAAAATTGCGAAAGCGGAAGCGCAGGCGCGGGCGCGGGAGATGCTGGCTGCGGTCGGGCTGGATCATCGCGCCGCCCACCGGCCGTCTGAACTGTCGGGCGGAGAGCGTCAGCGTGTCGCGATTGCCCGCGCGCTGGTGAATCGTCCGCGGCTGGTGATGGCGGATGAGCCTACCGGTAACCTGGATGCGCGCAACGCCGATGCCATCTTTGAACTGCTGGGCGAACTGAACGTCCGTCAGGGCACCGCGTTTCTGGTGGTGACCCACGATCTGATGCTGGCAAAACGGATGACGCGTCAGATGGAGATGCGTGACGGCCAGTTAAGCGACCAGCTCACTCTGGCAGGAGCGGTGTAATGGGTTCATCGTTATCCCTGTTGCTGGGCCTGCGCTTCAGCCGCGGGCGCCGCCGTGGCGGCATGGTGTCGCTGATTTCGGTCATCTCCACCGTGGGTATCGCGCTGGGCGTGGCGGTGCTGATTATCGGCCTGAGCGCCATGAATGGGTTTGAGCGCGAGCTGAACAACCGTATTCTGGCGGTCGTGCCGCACGGTGAAATAGAGGCGGTCAACCAGCCGTTCCGCCAGTGGCAATCCCTGATCGCACCGATAGAGAAGGTGCCCGGTATTGCGGCGGCCGCGCCCTATGTGAACTTCACCGGCCTGATTGAGAGCGGCGCCCGGCTGGAGGCGCTGCAGGTGAAGGGCGTCGATCCGGCTCAGGAGCCGCGCCTCAGCGCGCTGCCGCAGTTCGTGGCCGCTAACGCCTGGTCCTCTTTTGCCGCGGGTAAGCAGCAGATCATCCTTGGCGGTGGCATTGCGAAATCGCTGAATGTGAAGCAGGGCGACTGGATCACCATCATGATCCCCAACAACGATGGCGACAACAAACTGCTGCAGCCCAAACGCATCCGGTTGCAGGTCAGCGGCATCCTGCAACTCAGCGGTATGCTCGATCACAGCCTGGCGCTGGTACCGCTGGCGGACGCGCAGCACTATCTGGAGATGGGTGACAGCGTTTCCGGCATCGCCCTGAAAATGAGCGATCCGTTCCAGGCTGTTAAGCTGGTGCGGGATGCCGGGGAAGCGACCCGCTCTTACGTCTATATAAAGAGCTGGATTGGCACCTACGGCTACATGTACCGGGATATTCAGATGATCCGCGCCATCATGTATCTGGCGATGGTGCTGGTGATCGGCGTGGCCTGCTTTAACATCGTCTCTACGCTGGTCATGGCGGTGAAGGATAAGAGCAGTGACATCGCGGTGCTGCGCACGCTCGGCGCGAAAGACCGGCTGATCCGCGCCATCTTCATCTGGTACGGTCTGCTGGCGGGGCTGCTGGGCAGCGTCAGCGGTGTGATCGCGGGCGTGCTGGTGGCGCTGAATCTGACCTCGCTGGTGCGCGGGCTGGAGTCGTTGACCGGCCATCATCTGCTGGCAGGCGATATCTACTTTATCGATTTCCTGCCGTCGGAACTGCACTGGATTGATGTGTTCTCAGTACTGATCACCGCGATTCTGCTGAGTCTGTTAGCGAGCTGGTATCCGGCGAGGCGCGCCAGCCGCATCGACCCGGCTCGGGTATTAAGCGGTCAGTAATAAAAGGCGGCGCGAGTGATTTCGCGCCGTCTCTGTTTTAAGACCTTTGCTGTAGGGCCAGGCCCGCAGCAACCGTTACTATCGGGTGAAGTTACCCGGAAACTGTTTATAGCGGCTCGCCGCAGCCGCTACGCCAGGAGATTTTATGCGTACACCACGTCGCCGCCTGCGACTTGCCCGCCTGAAGAAAACCCGGAGAAAGGTGCATCAGCGCTTCCGTCAGCGCATTTTTGAGCGCGATCGTCAGGCCGAACTGGCCGCCCATCCTCTGCCGCATGTGGTCGTGCTGACCGGCGCGGGCATCTCTGCGGAGTCCGGCATCCGGACCTTCCGCGCCGCTGACGGCCTGTGGGAAGAGCATCACGTTGAAGATGTGGCGACACCCGAGGGCTTTCAGCGCGATCCGGCGCTGGTGCAGCGCTTCTACAACGCGCGCCGCCAGCAGCTTCAGCAGCCAGAGATCCAGCCCAACGCGGCGCATGTGGCCCTGGCGGAGCTGGAGCAGGTGTTAGGCGACAATTTCCTGCTGGTGACGCAGAACATCGATAACCTGCATGAACGGGCCGGCAACAGCCGGGTGCTGCATATGCACGGCGAGCTGTTAAAAGTGCGCTGCGTCTCCAGCGGTCAGGTGATCGAATGGACCGGGGATATTACCCCGGACGACCGCTGCACCTGCTGCCAGTTCCCCTCGGCGCTGCGGCCGCATGTGGTGTGGTTCGGTGAGATGCCGCTGGGTATGGAGGAGATTTATCAGGCGCTGGAGCAGGCCGATTACTTTATTGCGATTGGCACCTCAGGCCACGTCTACCCGGCGGCGGGATTCGTGCATGAGGCTAAACTCAAGGGCGCGCATACGGTTGAACTCAATCTTGAACCGAGCCAGGTCGGCAACGAGTTTGCCGAACGGCACTATGGCCTGGCGAGCGAAGTCGTCCCGGAGTTTGTTCACAAACTGCTGCGTGGTTGCTTCCGGTAAGCGGGGCGGGTGAGTGACGCTGACCCGGCGCAGAGCGTCTGTGCCGGATCGTAAAACCGCCCCTGAGACGCCACAACGCGGAGCTGAGCTGGGGCACGCGGCGCTTTTGCTCCGCGCCCCCTCTCAGCCTGCTGCTTTAGCGCCCGGCTTTCAGCTGCTGGAACAGCGTTTCGTACTGAACGCTGGCCTCACCCACGTCATCCTGCCATTCACCCTTTTTAATCACGTCGGCGGGGGGATAGAGCGAAGGATCGTTCGCCACGGTCGGTGGCAGCAGGGCTTTGGCGGCCAGGTTCGGCGTGGGATAACCGATGGTTTCCGCGACTCTGGCGGCGACGTCCGGGCGCAGCAGGAAGTTGATCAGCTTCAGCGCGCCGGCTCTGTTTTTCGCATTGGCCGGGATTGCCAGGTTATCCATCCAGAAGATGCCGCCCTCTTCAGGCCAGACTACCGCTAACGGCGTGCCCGCCTGACGCGCGACATAAGCCGACCCATTCCAGAGCATCCCCAGATTCACCTCACCTTCCATATAAGGATTCCCCGGATTATCGGAGTTGAAAGCCAGCACGTTGGGCATCAGTTTTTTCAGCTCCAGATACGCCGCTTTGATCTGCGCCGGGTCGCGGGTATTGCCGGAGTAGCCCAGCTTGCGCAGCGCCATCTGGAACACCTCGCGCGCATCGTCGGTCAGCAGCAGGCTCTGCTTATATTCCGGCTTCCAGAGGTCGGCCCAGCGGGTCACCTTGCTGGCATCGATCTCATCGGTGTTCACGCCGATCGCCGTGGCGCCCCAGATATAGGGGATCGAGTAGTCATTGTTGGGATCGAACGGCTTATTCAGCAGATCGGGATCGAGGTTACTGAAGTTACTGAGCTGGCTTTTATCGATCTTCTGCAGCATCCCTTCATTACGCATCTTTGCCACGAAATAGGTCGAGGGCACCACCAGATCGTATGCGCCATCCTTCCAGGTTTTCAGCTTGGCGTACATGCTCTCGTTGGATTCATAGGTGGAGTAGATCACCTTAATCCCGGTCTCTTTGGTGAACTGCTCCAGCAGCCCCGGCGGCACATACTCCGTCCAGTTATAGAAGTAGAGCGTGTTGCTGTCGTCGGCCTGAGCCACATTCATGCCCAGCAGCAGCGCACCTGCCGCCAGCCAGTGAGATCGCTTTTTCATCCTCTTTCCTCTTATCGATTTCTGTCGCGCAGTAACCACTGGCTGGCCGCAACCAGCAGCAACGACAGCAGCAGTAAAATGGTGGCCAGCGCATTCACCTCGGGTGAGACGCCAACCTTTACCATGGAGTAGATCTTCAGCGGTAAGATCTCAAACGTCGGGCCGGAGACGAACGACGAGACCACCACATCATCCATTGACAGGGTGAAGCTCAGCAGCCAGCCCGCCGCGACAGCGGGCATCGCCAGCGGCAGGAGGATCCTGCGCAGGATGGTCGTTTCGCTGGCACCGAGATCTTTGGCCGCCTCCAGCATCCGCACATCAAATCCTTTCAGTCGCGAGTAGACCGTAATCACCACAAACGGCAGGCAGAAATTGATATGGGAGATCAGCAGCGACCAGAAGCCCAGCGAAATGCCCAGCAGCATAAACAGCACCAGCAGGGAGATGGCCATCACAATGTCGGGCGACATCATCACCACAAACAGCATGCCGCTGACAAACGGCTTGCCGCGGAAACGGTAGCGATAGAGCGCCACGGCGGTCAGCGCACCGATCAGCGTGGCGCAGCTGGCAGAGAGCACGCCCATGATCAACGAATGCTGCGCCGCCTGAAGCAGGCTGTCGTTGTTCAGTAGCAGGCTGTACCACGTCGTCGTGAAACCCTGCCAGTTGATACCAAACCGGGACGCGTTAAACGAATTGGCGATCAGAATCATGATCGGTATGTAGAACCAGGCGTAAATCAGCGCCATAAAAGAGCCGCGTAACAGGCGAGCCATCATCCTAAATCCATCCTGTTATTCAGCAGTCGTGCGACGCGCCAGTAGATCAGCAGCAGCAACCCCATTATCAAAGTCATGACGACGCTGGTGGCAGCCCCCAGTGGCCAGTCCCGGATATTCAGGAACTGGCTCTTGATAATATTGCCAATCAGCAGGTTCCTGGCGCCGCCCATCAGGTCGGCAACATAGAACAGCCCCATCGCCGGGATAAACACCAGCAGGCAGCCCGCGATAATGCCGGGCATGGTCAGCGGCAGAATCACCCGGAAAAAGGTCTGCAGCTTACCGGCACCCAGGTCGCGCGCCGCTTCCAGCAGCGGCTTATCCAGCTTCTCCAGGCTGGAGTAGAGTGGCAGCACCATAAACGGCAGCAGGATATAGATCAGACCGAGGATCACCGCTTCCGGGGTATAGATGAGGCGAAACGGCTTGTCGATCACCCCCAGCGACAGCAGGCCATCGTTCAGCCAGCCACGGGTGCTGAGAAAGATTTTCAGGCCATAGATACGGATCAGCGAGTTGGTCCAGAACGGCACAATCAACAGGAACAGCATCAGCGGACGCAGGCGCGGCGGCAGTTTCGTCAGACACCAGGCGAAGGGATAGCCCAGCAGCAGGCAGCCGAGTGTGGCGATCAGCGCCATATTCAGAGAGTGCAGCAGCACCTCTGCATAGAGCGGATCGAGCAGGCGACCATAGTTGCTGAGCGTCGGCGTCGTGCTGACAAAACGGGCTTCATCACGCGTCAGAAAGCTGGTGATGAAGATCATCAGATCAGGGATAAAGACGAAGAGCGTCAGCCAGCCGACAATCAGCGCGATAACGCACTTCTGAAAACCATTACGCATCAGCTTCATAGGGCAGCACCACCTCCCAGCCTGGCACCCAGTTCACCACCATCTTCTGATTCAGCGAGTGGTCGAAGTCTGGATCGTCTTCATTAAAGAATTCGCTGACCGTAATCAGCTTGCCATTCTCCAGCGCGACCACGGACTCCAGCGTCATGCCTTTATAGTTTCGTTCGCGTACATAGCCAATCAGGCCATCTGCCGGGCGCTCATCATGGATCTCATCGACCCGCAGATCTTCCGGTCGCAGCATCACATGGAGCCGGTCACCGGCACTCACCGGGAAGGGACAGTGGATCTGGCATTCGCGCCCCTCGACCCGCGCACGCACCGCAGGCGCGTCATCGGCGGCGATAACTTCTGCATCAAACAGATTAATTTCGCCGATGAAGCGGGCGACAAACAGATTTTCAGGCTCTTCGTAGACTTCGCGTGGCGTACCATCCTGTACTACCTTGCCGTCACGCATCACCACGATACGGTCGGACATGGTCAGCGCCTCTTCCTGATCGTGCGTGACAAAGATGAAGGTGATGCCGAGCTTACGCTGCAGCGCCTTCAGCTCATTCTGCATCTGACGGCGCAGCTTGTAGTCCAGCGCCGAGAGTGACTCATCCAGCAGCAGCACTTTGGGCCGGTTGACCACGGCGCGGGCGATCGCCACCCGCTGCTGCTGGCCGCCAGAGAGCTGATGCGGACGCCGATCGGCGAAGCTCTCCAGCTGCACCATCGCCAGCGCCTCGTTAACCCGTTCGTTAATCTGCGCTGCCGGCGTTTTCTGCATCCGCAGGCCAAACGCCACGTTCTCAAACACCGTCATATGCGGAAACAGCGCATAGCTCTGAAACACGGTATTGACGTGACGATGCTCGGCGGGCGTGCTGGTAATCTCCTGGTCGTCGAGCAAAATCCGGCCACGGTCGGCATCTTCCAGACCGGCGATCAGGCGCAGGATCGTCGTTTTGCCGCAGCCCGACGGGCCGAGCAGGGTGATGAACTCACCGTGATGAATGGTCAGGTTAAAATCATCAATGATGGTTTTACCGTCGAAAGCTTTACTGATGCCAGAAAGCGTAACCAGCGCCTGCTGTGCGCGTGTTTGCGTCATTTTAGTCTCAGTCTGTTAGAGGTCGGACAGTTTCAGCGTAGCCGCATCATGCGGCCAGCCAGCAAAGAGGGCGGATGATACCTGAAAAATGCGGTAATGCCATGATTTGGCCGCCCGATCGGCGCTAATGGGGGCCGTTACAGGAAATAGTGCGGGATTGGCCGCAACATTCACCGGTGTGTCGCTTTTTTCAGGCTTATTGCTTTCCCAAAGGTTCCCGACCGCGCTAACCTGTCTGCGAATGATTTTACGCAACATTGCGTTCGGCGGGTCTGTGAATAATAGCGGACGGCACTTTTAAAGGATGGGATATGGAACAGTTACTTGAGCGCTTTTTGAGTTATGTGGCAGTTGAGACCCAGGCTAAGCCGCAGGCGCGCCAGGTGCCCAGCAGTGAAGGGCAGTGGACGCTGGCGCGTCAGCTGCAGGAGGAGCTGCTGGCGCTGGGCTTTGTCGATGTCACCTTAAGCGATCACTGCTGCGTCATGGGCACGCTGCCCGCCAACGTTGACTGGCCGACGCCGGTCATCGGTTTCATCTCCCACATGGATACCTCTCCCGATTTTACGGCGAAGCATGTGAATCCGCAGATCATCGAGAATTATCGCGGCGGCGATATTGCGCTGGGTAACGGCAATGAGATTCTGTCGCCGGTGATGTTCCCGGTGCTGCACAAGCTGATCGGCCACACGCTGATCACCACCGATGGTAAAACCCTGCTGGGCGCGGACGATAAAGCGGGTATTGCCGAGATCATGACGGCGATGGCGGAACTGGCCGCCAGCGACAGGCCGCACGGCGCTATTCGCGTGGCCTTTACGCCCGATGAGGAGATTGGCCGCGGCACCTCGCACTTTGACGTAGAAGCTTTTGCCGCAGACTGGGCCTACACCATCGACGGCAGCGATCTGGGCGAGTTCGAGTATGAAAACTTCAACGCCGCCTCGGCCACCGTGAAAATCGTCGGCAACAATGTGCATCCTGGTTCGGCTAAAGGGGTGATGGTGAATGCGCTGGATCTGGCTAACCAGTTCCACGCGGCGGTTCCGGCCAGCGAAAAACCGCAGTTCACCGACGGCTATCAGGGTTTCTATCATCTGCATCAGATCAAGGGCACGGTCGAACACGCCGAAATGCTCTACATCATCCGTGATTTTGAGACTGAACGTTTTGAGCAGCGTAAAGCAACGCTGCTGCAGATTGCTGCGGAGATTAACAGGAGCCTGCATGCGGACTGCTCAGTGACGGTCGACATCACCAACAGCTACCGTAATATGCGTGAAAAGGTTGAGCCGTTCCCGCACATCATCGAGCTGGCGTTGCAGGCGATGCGCGACTGCGGCATTGAGCCGGTAGTGAAGCCGATCCGCGGCGGAACCGATGGGTCGGCACTTTCATGGAAAGGCCTGCCGTGCCCGAACATCTTTACCGGTGGCTACAACTACCATGGTAAACATGAGTTTGCCTCACTGAATATCATGGCGAAATCGGTCGAGGTGATTGTGCGCCTGTCAGAGCTGGCGGCACAGAAGAAGGATTAAAAAAGCGCTCTGTCACCGTGACAGAGCGCCTGATTCAGCCGCCGCGCAGGGATGCGCCGCGCGGCTTATTCGTCGCCGAAGTACCAGTAACCAGCATTCACCAGACCAGCGATCTGCGCCAGCACAGCCGGATCGTCCAGCGCATCACCCAGATCGTCCAGCGTGATGCGACTGTGATGGGCCAGAACCGCCATCACCTCAGGACGCGAACACTCAACCTGCTCGCCGTTCACATAGACCGCCTCGCCAATCGTCAGCACTCGCAGGCCACCTAACCGGCTCAGGGCGTCACCCTGCTGCAGCGCATCGTAGATCTCGTCAGGCTGATAAGGTGGTTCCGGCGGCGCGACATCCAGTTCATGGCGTGACTGTGAAATAAATTCGCCGAACCAGCGTTCGAAATGTTCAGGCTGATTGACCACATCCAGCATCAGCTGACGCACCCCTTCAATTTCCTGCGGCAGGATCTGCGACGGGCAGTCACGCGCGGGTACGTCCGGATCGCTGAAGCGCAGGCTGCCCAGTTCATTGGCCAGCGCGTAGTCGGCGAATCCGCTGATCAGCTCGCGGCCGCTGGGGGCGCGGAAGCCGACAGAGTAGTTCAGCGCGTTCTCCAGCGAGTAGCCTTCATGCGGGAATCCTGGCGGAATATAGAGAATATCGCCCGGCTCCATCTCTTCATCGATGATGGCGTCAAAGGGTTCGACCTGCAGCAGATCCGGGTGCGGGCAGTGCTGCTTCAGCGGCACCTTTTCCCCGACGCGCCAGCGACGGCGGCCCATCCCCTGAATAATAAAGACATCATACTGATCGAAATGGGGGCCGACACCGCCGCCAGGCACGGCAAATGAGACCATCAGGTCGTCAACGCGCCAGTCGGGCAGGAAACGGAAAGGACGCATCAGCGCCGCCGAAGGCTCATGCCAGTGGTTAACCGCCTGAACCAGCAGCGACCAGTTGTTCTCGCCCAGGTGATCGTAGCTCTCAAACGGGCCGTGGCTGACCTGCCATTTACCGTCCTGATGGCTGACCAGGCGGCTGTCCACCTCGTTTTCCATCGCCAGTCCGGCCAGTTCATCCGGGGAAAGAGGATCCACAAAGTTTTTAAAACCACGCTTCAGCACTACCGAGCGTTTCTGCCAGTAGCGCTGAATAAAATCGGGCCAGTTAAGATCGAGCTGATAGTCCATACAAGGGTTCCGCTTAGGGCTGCAAATGCCAGCAAGTATAACAGCCCCGGACGGTTTCTACTCGCGGCGATGTTCGACTTCCTGGCGCTTAAAGATCACTTCCATCCGCGCGCCACCCAGCGCGCTGCTGGAGGCGATGACGTTACCCTCATACTGTTCGAGAATATCGCGCACCACCGCCAGGCCTAATCCCTGGCCGGGTCGCAGGGTGTCCACCCGCTGGCCACGGACAAACACCAGATCGCGCTTGCTTTCAGGGATGCCGGGGCCATCATCGTCGATGTAGAGATGCAGCACGTTTTCACTCTGGAACGCGCTGACCTCGATAAACTCCAGGCAATATTTGCAGGCGTTGTCGAGCACGTTGCCCAGCACTTCCATAAAGTCGTTCTGATCGCCCACGAAGGTCAGTTCCGGGGAGATATCGAGCGTAATCGCCACGCCTTTGCGCTGATAGACTTTGTTCAGGGCGGAACAGAGGCTGTCGAGCAGGCCGGAAACGGAGTGCAGGTCGCGCTGCAGCGGGTTGTGATCGGCCTGCATACTGGCGCGATGCAGATAGTAACCAACCTGCTGCGAGATGCGGCTGATCTGCTCCAGCATCACCGGCTCTGCCTGTTCCACCGTCAGCTCTTTCCCGTTGCGCAGCGACCGCAGGGTACTCTGCAACACGGCCAGCGGCGTTTTCAGGCTGTGGGTCAGGTCAGACAGGGTAGTGCGATAACGGGTGTAGCGCTGCCGCTCATTCGTCAGCAGCAGATTGAGGTTACGCACCAGGCTGCGCAGCTCCTGTGGCGGATTGTCCGCCAGGTTTTCGCGCTGGCTGGTCTCCAGTTCACGCACCTGCTGGGTCAGGGTGCCGATAGGCCGCAGGCTCCAGTGCGCCGCCAGCCACAGCAGCGGCACTATCAGGATCAGGTTCGCCGCCAGCACATAGCTGAACCACGACCAGACGACGTCCGAGTGCTGGAGCTCCTGTGGGATCGAGTCCACCACGACGATGGTGAGCGCAGGCAGATTGGTGGTGGCATCGTAACGGTTCACAGCAACCGAGTGCGTGAAGGTGTCGTTGCTGTCTGTATCCCAGTCATTAAGCCGCTGCTGCGCGTTCAGGTTATTACCCATCGCCATCATACTGGTATGGTTGCTGGTATCAATTTCGTAGAAGTCAGGCTTCAGCAACCACTCCCGGCGGATCTTTTTGCGGATATCCGGCACGTCGCGCTGCTGCCACAGCAGCTTGCCGTGCTCATCGTAGATAAACACCAGTGTCGGGAAGTTAAGCGTCATCCGTTCCGGCTGGGCGATGGTAAGCTTGTTGTCATGCCATTGCGCCAGCGTAAAGAACAGGTTGCTCTCGCCCCGCATCACACGATAGGTATTTTTGTCGAAACTCACCACATAGCCAATGACCGCGACCATGCCATAAGAGAGGGAGAGGAACAGAACGATAGCTGCGGAGGCCAGCAGAAAGCGGGCCCGCAGCGAAATCGGGCGATAGCGATTAAACCAGGACATGGTCAGAGATCAAAGCGGTAACCCTGGCCACGCACGGTGGCGATCACGTCGGTCGGGTGCAGCGCCAGGATCTTTTTGCGCAGACGGCCCATCAGCACGTCGATGGTGTGGCTCTCACGCAGTTCTGCATCCGGATAGAGCTGCAGCATCAGCGAATCTTTGCTGACAACTTTTCCTGCATTACGGATCAGCGTCTCGACAATGGTGTACTCAAAGGCGGTGAGTTTCACCGGCTCCTCATTAACCGTCAGTTCGCGACGGGAGAGATCCACCTGGAAGGGCGGCATATCAATGATCTGCGAGGCGTGCCCGCTGTTGCGGCGCATCAGTGCCTGCAGACGTGCGGCCACTTCTTCAATGTGGAACGGCTTGGTCACATAGTCATCCGCACCGGCTTCCAGCGCCTCGACTTTTGCCTGCCAGCCTTCACGGGCGGTCAGCACCAGGATCGGCTGACGCACGGCATCACTGCGCCAGCGGCGAATCAGCGACATGCCATCTTCATCCGGCAGCCCGAGGTCTACCAGCGCGATATCCGGCAGATGTTCCCGCAGAAAATAGTCGGCTTCTTTGGCGTCTTCGGCGGCATCGACCTGATGGCCCATGTCACGTAACTGGACGGCGAGATGATGGCGCAGCAGGGCATTGTCTTCAACAACCAGAACACGCATAGAAATTCCTTACACTCTGTTTGAGTCAACCTGCAGAAAGTATACGCGAAATGTATTAAACAAGATGTTAACGCAGACCGGAGAGAACCGGTCTGCGGCGGGCATTATTTCAGATCGTCAACCATCCGGATAGCACGGCCAAGATAGTTTGCCGGCGTCATCTGCTTCAGACGCACTTTCTCCTCTTCCGGCAGCGCCAGGCTGTCGATAAAGGCCTGCATACCGGCGGCATCCACGCGCTTGCCGCGCGTCAGCTCTTTCAGCTTTTCATACGGCTTTTCGATGCCGTAACGGCGCATTACGGTCTGGATCGGCTCAGCCAGGACTTCCCAGTTGTGATCCAGCTCGTCCAGCAGACGGTCGCGGTTCACCTCCAGCTTGGAGATGCCCTTCAGCGTGGCCTGATAGGCGATCAGTGCATAACCCACGCCCACGCCGAGGTTACGCAGCACGGTGGAGTCGGTCAGGTCACGCTGCCAGCGGGAAACCGGCAGTTTGCTGGCCAGGTGCTGCAGCACGGCGTTCGCCAGGCCCAGGTTGCCTTCGGAGTTTTCGAAGTCGATCGGGTTGACCTTGTGTGGCATGGTCGAGGAGCCAATCTCACCGGCGATGGTTTTCTGTTTGAAGTGGTTCAGTGCCACGTAGCCCCAGATATCACGATCGAAATCGATCAGGATGGTGTTGAAACGGGCGATGCAGTCAAACAGCTCGGCGATGTAGTCGTGCGGCTCGATCTGGGTGGTGTAGGGGTTCCAGGTCACGCCCAGCGAGGTGACAAATTCTTCGCTCAGCGTGTGCCAGTCCACTTCAGGATAGGCGGCAATGTGGGCGTTGTAGTTGCCGACCGCGCCGTTGATTTTACCCAGCACTTCGACCTGGTTCAGCTGACGCAGCTGACGCTCCATGCGGTAAGCGACGTTCGCCATCTCTTTACCCATGGTGGAAGGGGTCGCGGGCTGGCCGTGGGTACGGGAGAGCAGCGGAATATCGCGGTATTCGCTGGCCAGCCCTTTCACGGCACCAATCAGCTGCTGCCAGTAAGGCAGGATCACGTCACGGCGCGCCGTTTCCAGCATCAGCGCATGCGACAGGTTGTTGATATCTTCGGAGGTGCAGGCAAAGTGGATGAATTCCGAGACGGCGTGCAGGGCAGGGAAATCGGCGACTTTCTCTTTCAGGAAATACTCTACCGCCTTCACATCGTGGTTGGTGGTGCGCTCAATGGTTTTGATACGCGCGGCATCGTCTTCTGAGAAACCGGCGACAATCGCATCAAGGAAAGCGTTTGCGTCAGCGTCAAATGCAGGAACTTCCTTGATCTCTGCGGTCGCGGCCAGTTTTTGTAACCAGCGAACTTCAACCTCAACGCGGAATTTCAGCAAACCAAATTCGCTGAAAATCGCACGCAGCGGGCTGACTTTATCGCCGTAACGACCATCGACAGGTGAGACGGCGGTCAGAGAGGATAATTCCATCAGTGCAACTCCTGAATCATTTAGCAGTGTTTTGCCGCACCGACTTAGTAAGTCAGTGGCAGCCGGGATAAGAGGGTTTTCGCTTCACGCAGCAAACGCTGACGCGAGAACATCAGTTGCAGTCGGCCACCACCGACCTGCTGCCACAGTACCGCAGCACGGATACCGGCTAACAGGGTGGCGCGGACCTTGCTCTGAACCTGGGTATTCTGCAGAACCGCCGGAGAGCCGGTCACCTGGATACGCGGGCCCAGCGGGCTGATCACATCCACGTAGATGGCCGCCATCGCGCTGAGAATGGTATCCGACTCCAGTTCATAGTGGGCAAGCTGACGATCCAGCTGGCTGATACGCTGCGCCAGCGTGTTCATGGCGGACTGGCTGCCGCTGAGCTTGCGCTCCAGTACCATCATGCTCAGTGTGTAACGGGTCAGTTCAGCACCGGCACCCTGGCGACTGGTGCTGTTCAGCATCGCCATCAGGGTTTCGAGTCCGAGGCGCAGGTTAGCTTCACTGTTGCCAAACACCGCCAGCGTGGAGCCAGGATTGAGATCCAGCACGCTGCGCAGCGAGACGGTCAGCGCCTCCGGCTGGCAGTGTCCCTGCTGAGCCAGCTGCTGCACCAGATGCGCGGACTGACAGATCCCCGCCAGCGCCAGCGTGATGTCCCGATAATTTTTCGCCACGGTTACTCCTGTTTACGCGTCATCAATGCGGGCCAGGCCCGCTTACTCTGTCACAAGCGGCAGGCGCTGTTCGATAATACCGCCACCCAGGCAGATGTCGCCAAGATAAAATACTGCAGACTGGCCCGGCGTGACGGCGGCTACCGGCTCGTCGAAACGCACTTCAATCCGATCATCGCCCTGCGGAATAATCTCACAGGGAATGTCGGTCTGACGATAGCGGGTTTTCACGGTGCAGCGAAGCGGGGCGGTGATCGGCATACGATCGACCCAGTGCAGCTGCTGCGCAATCAGACCAACCGACATCAGGCGCGGATGATCGCCACCCTGGGCGACAATCAGGCGGTTTCGCGCTACATCCTTATCGACCACATACCACGGGTCATCTTTGCTCTCTTTCAGGCCGCCAATGCCCAGACCTTTACGCTGCCCCAGCGTATGGTACATCAGCCCCTGATGCTCGCCGACGATCTGGCCGTCGGTCGTTTCGATTTCGCCAGGCTGCGCCGGAAGATAGCGCGCCAGGAAGTCGCGGAACTTGCGCTCGCCGATAAAGCAGATGCCGGTCGAGTCTTTCTTCTTCGCGGTGATCAGATCCAGCTGCTCCGCGATGCGGCGCACTTCCGGTTTTTCCAGCTCACCCACCGGGAACAGGCTCTGGGCGATCTGCTGGTGGCTCAGCGTGTAGAGGAAGTAGCTCTGATCTTTGTTGCCATCCAGCCCGCGTAACAGCTGGCTCTGGCCCGCTACATCCTTGCGACGCACGTAGTGACCGGTCGCGATGAAATCGGCACCGAGATCTTCTGCGGCGAACTCCAGGAACGCTTTGAATTTGATCTCTTTGTTACAGAGAATATCGGGGTTAGGCGTGCGACCCGCCTTATACTCTTCGAGGAAGTGCTCAAAGACGTTATCCCAGTATTCCGCCGCAAAGTTAACCTTGTGCAGCTTAATCCCGAGCTTGTCACAGACCGCTTGCGCATCCGCCAGATCGTCCGCGGCGGTACAATACTCCTCGCCATCGTCCTCCTCCCAGTTCTTCATGAACAGGCCTTCAACCTGATAACCCTGCTGCTGCAGTAACCAGGCGGAAACGGAAGAATCGACGCCGCCGGACATACCGACGATCACTTTTTTCTGGCTGTTGTCAGACATGACACGCTCGCATTACGATAAAAAAACAGGCGGCGCATTCTATCATGCTGAAGTCAGGCGCGCACCCTCATGAAACGGCCACTGGAACGGGCTGACCAGATGTAACGGATAACGGATGCCCTGTTGCCACAGGCGCACGCTCTCCGCCACCAGCGGCGAACGCAGGTTAGAGGCAGTGAGAATCTGCGCTGGCGGCAGCCACCAGCAGCAATCGATGTCACTGTCATGCGGCTGAGCAGGCGCCTTTTCCGCCAGATCGACACCAAACAGAAAACGCACAAAAGGTGTACTGTCCGGGGCGATCCACTGATGGATCCCGATGAAATAGTGCATCTGCGCGGCGATGCCGGTCTCTTCATAGAGTTCGCGCGCGGCGGCCTCCTGCACCGTTTCATCGGCTTCGAGATGCCCGGCAGGCTGGTTCCAGGTGGCGCGACCGTTAATCGTCTCCTCCACCACCAGCAGTTCACCCTCAGCCTGAACCAGGCAGGCGACAGTAACATGAGGTTTAAACATCCTTTCTCCGCGTTTGTTAACCTGAGGTTATAAAAAAAGGGTTTTCAGCGCGGGCTGTCGCTGATGTCACGCCACGCGCCCGGTGCCAGATCGTCGAGCGTATAACTCCCCATGGCATAGCGGATCAACCGTAGCGTGGGAAAGCCAATATGGGCGGTCATCCGGCGAACCTGACGATTCCGGCCCTCATAAAGCGTGACCTTCAGCCACTGGGTCGGGATGCTTTTGCGCTCGCGAATCGGCGGCTGACGCGGCCAGATCCACGCCGGTTCGGCCACTTTTTCGATGCCAGCGGGAAGCGTCGGGCCATCTTTCAGATTAACCCCATCCCGCAGCGGCTGCAGATCCGCCTCATGTGGCTCGCCCTCTACCTGCACATAATAGACCTTACCCGTGCGTTTACCGGGCTGGGTCAGCGCGGCCTGCAGGGCGCCGTCATTGGTCAGGACCATCAATCCTTCGCTGTCGCGGTCGAGGCGACCGGCGGCATAGACCTCTGCGACGCTGACAAAATCCTTCAGCGTGCGGCGGCCCGCTTCATCGGTAAACTGCGGCAGAACGTCGAAGGGTTTGTTAAACAGAATGACACGGCGCGGGGCTGCGGGACGGGCAGGGGCACGCCGCGTATCACGCGTCGGGCGGCTGAATCGTTTATCCTGGTGAATTCGTTGAGAAGTTTTTCGCATGGGCTTTGCAGTCAGAAACATTCGGCGCATTATAACGTGAAATTGCGGTGATTGGCGTGGCGTAAATATTCAAGTAGTATTGACCCGCATCTTACAAATCATTAACAAACGCCCAGGAGAGGTTAATGGAAAGCAAAGTAGTTGTTCCGGCGGAAGGTCAAAAAATCACCCTGAATCAGGGCAAGCTGACAGTGCCACACAATCCGATCATTCCTTACATCGAGGGTGACGGTATCGGTGTTGACGTTTCCCCGGTAATGCTGAAAGTGGTCGACGCGGCGGTGAAGAAAGCCTACAACGGCGAGCGTAAGATCTCCTGGATGGAGATTTACACCGGTGAGAAATCAGTAGAACTCTACGGCCAGGACGTCTGGCTGCCACAGGAAACGCTGGATTTAATCAAAGAATATCGCGTGGCGATCAAAGGCCCACTGACGACCCCGGTCGGCGGCGGTATTCGTTCACTGAACGTGGCCCTGCGTCAGGAGCTTGACCTCTACGTCTGCCTGCGTCCGGTACGTTACTACAAAGGCACGCCAAGCCCGGTAAAACGTCCTGAAGAGACCGACATGGTGATCTTCCGTGAGAACTCCGAAGATATCTATGCGGGTATCGAGTGGAAAGCGGGCTCTGCTGAAGCGGACAAAGTGATCAAGTTCCTGCGCGAAGAGATGGGCGTTAAGAAAATCCGCTTCCCTGAGCAGTGTGGTATCGGCGTTAAGCCCTGCTCAGAAGAGGGCACCAAGCGTCTGGTGCGCGCAGCAGTGGAATACACCATCACCAACGATCGTGATTCACTGACGCTGGTTCATAAAGGCAACATCATGAAGTTCACCGAAGGCTCTTTCAAAGACTGGGGATACCAGTTAGTGAAAGAAGAGTTCGGCGGCGAACTGATCGACGGCGGCCCGTGGATGAAGTTCAAAAACCCGAACACCGGCAAAGAGATCATCGTTAAAGATGTGATCGCGGATGCGTTCCTGCAGCAGATCCTGCTGCGTCCGGCTGAATATGACGTTATCGCCTGTATGAACCTGAACGGTGACTACATCTCTGACGCCCTGGCTGCGCAGGTTGGCGGTATCGGTATCGCACCAGGCGCAAACATCGGTGATGAATGTGCGCTGTTCGAAGCAACCCACGGCACCGCACCGAAGTATGCCGGTCAGGATAAAGTGAACCCAGGTTCCGTGATCCTCTCCGCAGAGATGATGCTGCGTCATCTGGAGTGGTTCGAAGCGGCTGACCTGATTGTTAAAGGTGTTGAAGGCGCTATCGCTAACAAGACTGTGACTTACGATTTCGAACGCCTGATGGATGGCGCTAAACTGCTGAAATGTTCAGAGTTTGGTGACGCGATCATCGAAAATATGTAATAGTGTGTGCTAAGTCCACTCCGATTTGCTTCAAAGGGATCGGAGTGGGCTCCTTTCAGTTAAATCCTTTTGCAAAACTCCCCGAAAAAGAGCGTTTTAACCTGTCACCTGCAATCAACCTTTTTCCCTGTCGTCATTACAGGATTCGCCTGCGTCTGTTTTTTGATGACCTGACAGGTGCTGTGAATCCACGCTTACAGACGCTATAGCCGTCAGACAAAAATCTCTCTTTTCTTAACTGGCGCGACTGCCTGTCCAATAACACGCGCTGTTCTATTAATACGCCAGCCGCAGCGAGCCTGGGCAGGCTGTGACGGATCATGCCATTTTTGCTGTCTCGATCGGGCTGGCAGAGTTGGGACTGGCTCCCTGAATAGGTCGTTGTCTTTTAATTTGCGTATACCCATCGGCAGAGTCTGCAGAACAATCAGTTCACGCCGTAATGCCACTGGACACCATTAAGAACGTTCTGCGACTCATTCATAAGCACCATGAGCAGGAGGCTATCAGGCACTGGGTGATAGAGCAGCATGATGTCCCGCAGAGTGTCTTCAGGAGCTGATTTGTTTCACCAGTACGCGATCAGCCTTGCGCCTTAGCAGGTCATGCACTGCTGAGAAATCAATCACGCTGGCAGCCGACTATCTCTGACACTGCTGAGGAGAACGCACTTACACAAACAGGTAGGGACAATATCGTTGACCAGCTCTTATCGTAATCTTAAAAAGAAAAAATCGTATAAAAGCATCCCAATCCATTTTGATGTTTGGTGAAGCATTATGGATGCAATGCCGGAAGGGCCTGAAAATCCATCTCAGACTGTCTCATCCTGTGAATCAGGTAAATTCACCGTCACTCCCTTAATCAGAATCAGGTCTGGTTATCTAAAGTAACCGTTAACCCAGAGCCTGGCTGGATGAAGTGTATAAGCCACATGTCTTGTGATTTTTAGCATCAAAGATCAGAAATATTGCGGGTGTGGTCAGTTTAGGTCCTCAATGAGTAAAACACATCGCAAAAAAAAAGCCCCCGGATAAGGGGCCACCTTTAGTGACAAAGGAAAAGAAATGCCAGGATCAAGGATCGACAGTGATTATGTTCAAGGGTTTTATAATTTCAACCCATTCAACGGAATTAAAAAAAGTACGTAAAATGCGAAAAGCGGGCAGGTGAGAAAAAGTCTCTATTAATCAAAGCTTTTAAAGTTGTATTAAAAATGCTTTATTTATTTAAGTTTTAGTGCAATCGCACTATAAGCAAAAAACATCAGAGACTGCTATTTCCTTTTGTGTTAAATATTTTGTGATAAAGAAATTTTACATAGCGGAGCTTTCCATTTTATATGATTGGCTACAGGTGAAGGCAGACTCTCGCCATCGTTTCCAGAGGTCGCTTGCAGACTAAACGGGTATGGTTACTGTGAGAAGGCACGCTATATATCTGGTCTTTATCAGATGCACGCTGACATTTAAAGCATGTATCCTTTAACTCTTTGATATCGATGCAATAGAGTGGAGTAGTAACCTTGGGTGCGTCTGTTCTTCGGCATAAATCATCTGCGCCATCAGCACGGATTACACTCACAACTGGTGTGGAATAGGAAGCGTAAGCGCTGTTTATACTTACAAAGAATAATGCAGGCAGCATTAAATCTGATTTTTTAAATCGAAAAAAAATCGACATCTGTTATGCCCCCTTTATGCATGAGCGGTGGAATTTTTGAAAAAAGCGGCGATTTAAATCTGCACTGGCAGTCACTTGATATAATTTATATCAAGTGATAGAATTTTCAAATAACGTTCTTTTACGAACATAAGTCAATGATAATAAGGGATTTTATGGCAAGCGAGGAAGGTGGGGTTGTCAGGTATCGTCCCGAAAGGTCATATGCCGGAAGCAAGAAAACCCGAAAAGAGATTCTTAACGCTGCGACCGATGTATTTGGCGAGATGGGATTTGATGGTGCTACAACACGCATCATAGCGTCAAGAGCAGGTGTTACGACGCCCGTTCTTCAATATTATTTCGGCAGCAAGGAGGGAATATTCAATGAATGCACACAGGAGATAGTCGATTTTTGTCTGAACCGATACGATCCTATCATTGCCGACATTGAGCAGGCTGTTCTGGTGAATGATAAAGAGTCTGCTCATGATTCAGTTTGTGCACTGATGGAAAAAATTGTTGAAACTATTTTTTCTGAAATCAGTAGTCCTGGGACTGCTAATTTAATAACGAAGATCCAAACTACAAACACTCCGGACAGATCTCGTAAAATATTTTCTGTGCTGGAAAGTAAACTCCATAGCGCCGTGTTTCTGACAATAAGGTTACTTTCAGATCCTTCTGTAACCTATGAAGAAATAGCCTTGAGGACACACTATACATTGGGGCTTGCATTGCCATTCCAGTTCATGAGAAACGCTTTTCTGCCATTTGGGCAATACTATACGGCTGATGATGAAAAGCTAATAGTGTTAAAGGTTTCTGTTAGAACACATTGCAGTACTCTTTTAAATAGCTATAAATCTTAACTGCTTTCAATATAAATAAAATACCTCATAGGATATCTGATGGCTAGTGTCAGGATCATCGCTCAGGCTGCAGGTGTTTCTCCTGCTACGGTATCTAACTTTATTAATAATCGACCAGAAAAAATGCGAACAGAAACCTGGGTCAGAATAAAATCTGTAATCGAGGAAATGGGTTGCTCTCATCTTATTCCTCAGCAAAAATTTAAACAGAGTAAAAATATCATTGCGCTACTGCTGCCGTCAGCTGCCAGTGAAAGATATACGTTAATAATAAAAAGCTTAGAACAGGCCGCAGCTAAATTTGATTGCAGCGTCATATCAGGGAGTGGCTATGAGGAGTCAGTTCGAGAAACATTATTCATTGATGATATGCTTAAAATTGGCGTAACAATGCTCGTTGTGGTTAAAAGCAATGTTTTCAAAACACACTTTATAAAGGCTTCAGAGCGCGGTATGAAAGTGATTAGTTACGACAGCTATAATCCTAATCGCCTGTTAAGCGAGAATAAGTTTTTTGACCGCTTTAGCATGGACAATTATGAAGCTGCGAGGCTTGCAACCAAAACCTTAATCGAACGCAATCACAAAGATATCATTATGGTCACCGAAGACTATATCAATGAGGAGCTTAGTCAAAAAATACATGGGTTCTACTCTATGCAGGATGCAAGGGGTTCTAAAAGAAGCGATATAGTGAGATCGATTAAAGGCTCTTTGAACCATATTGAGTTAGATCAGTTTCAGGTTGGCAGGAATCTGGCTAATGTCCTTGTGAGAGAAAACGTTTTTCCGGATGGCATTGTTGCCACAAATGATATCTTAGCGTATGGAATTCTTTACCAGTTATATACTATCGGCTATATATTAAGGAAAAAGCTAGCCGTGATTGCTCTTGACAGTAGCGCTAATAATTATTTTCCTGAGAAGTTCTTGAGCACTGTATCACCACCGATAAAAAAAATAAGCGAGGACATCATTCTGAGATTAATTGGTGTAAACGAGCTGGATGATTTGAAAAAAGACTTTATTTATGCTCCGGTTTGCAACCTGAGCAGATCGCTTGGCATCAAAAAGGGCCAGTTTATTTTTTGAGTTGATGGCTTTTCTTCCACTGAACGGGTGGGATACCAAACTGATTTTTAAAAGAACGAGTAAAGGTTTGTTGACTATCCCACTTGTATAGCAAGGCAATATCCAACGTGCTCATATCAGAATTTCTCAGCTTAATCGCAGCTTCATCAAGCCTTCTTTTACGAATGTAACCTCCCAGAGAGACGCCATAATACTCTGTGAAACTCCGTTGTAAATACCATTTACTGTAACCCGCCTTTCTTGCAATTTCATCAATGCTAATTTTTTTTTCAAGGTTGCCATCGATCCATTCCAGCAAAGCTAAAAAAAAATTCTCATTATGCTTAAGGTACATAGGTTTATCCTGGTGTGAAATGTTATCGGTTGATAGGATTTGTCAGATAAAAGTATAGTAGCGACTGCTTTTTTTCAACTTCAAACGCAGGTGAACGTCTGAAATTTCTGCCTGTGTGATTTCCCGCAAAAAAATAACCTGCTGTTTACTAAACAGCAGGTCATAAGGATTATTTATAATAAGCGGCCTGTATCTGACTGGAGAATCAGGCATTGATTCCCGAAAAAGAGAAATGATGCAGTGTGCTGAAAAATAAAAGATTATATCCAAAAAGGGCGCTCATCTCTGTCATCAGGTTTACAGCATCCTGTTGATGTGCATTGTCGAGAGCGAATTCCCACAACATGGGCAAGCCAGAAAAATTAGAAAAAACAAATATTGTGTATATTCCAGCCAGCATTAATCCCCATGATGAAGTTTTCATATAATTGTGAAGGCTTCGAACAAGGTGCTGTCTGTTTTTTACCAGGAAGGGAACTGTGATGATTATTATTAGCGTGTCCAGCCACACCCAGATGTCGCTATCGCTAATCATTGGGTTTATTCTTTTGACAAAAAGGCAAAGAAATAAAGAAGAAAATAAAAGATATAAGCTCTGCATTTGCGTCTTTTTTCTGGCGTTCAAGCTATAGATGAAAAGTATAACTCCAGTTATGAATGTCTGAAGGAGTTTTGTCAGGCAAAATGAAGATATTACGTCATTCATCCAGAAAACATCAATACAGGTTGCGCCTATTGAGATAAGCGTAAGTTGCAAGAAGATATAGTATAAGGCAGTTCTTCTGATCATGGTCACAACCATTATTAATGCTCTCCATTTTTTTTATAGAGATTAGTTTATGCTGATTTATTTTTTTTGCTATTTATGCCCTTCAGGTTTACCGTGCGGGTTTGCGTCTGTCAGTCACGGCGTTCCTGAACCTGGCGTGCGGAAAGTCTCTTTAGTCTGACTGAGTCTAAAAATGCTTGCGATAAATCATTACTGAAAAATGGGGAGGTTTCTGGAATAACTGCCGACAAAGTTCATTCGAACGATGACTATAAACAGATTTCTGATAGTTAAACTCTGATGATTTGCTTTCATAGATTACCCACTATTGAGTATTGCATATGCAGTTGAAAGATGGCTGGATATGGATGCAAATACTTAATAATTCTTTCTGTTACAGGCTGATTTTTTTCTGCAGATTATTTAGCTGAAATTGCATAGACTCTTTTTGAATTATTGTAATGGAAAGGATTGTGAGCAAATGCAGGCGCTACTGATAGGGTGATTCTGTTGATTAGCCGATTATGAGGCAGGACGTTAAAAGCAGGTTTCCTGGTGTGTAAAGAGAACAAATGCATAATCCCGCTTCGGGTAGCCTGGTGTCATTGGACTCTTTCACCGTAATGCTGGTGATAACCCAATCCAGATTGCCGGGCTCGTTGACTCTCGCCATGATTAAGTAAAGCAGTCAATTAAGAGTCTTTCAGCGTGCTGATAGGCCACAGAAGCTTACCGTCAGCATATACCTTATTCCGAAGTGATCGCGGTAAGCGTGACAGCATCACTGGATGTGTCAGGCTCTCATCCGGATTAATAGCGTGTGTGACAGACCGCTGACAGAATAAGGAGAGCAGCCAGCCTGCCAGAATTCCACAGCTATCTGTCAGAGCACTTCTGCTGGCTTTCATAATTGAAGTGAAAGAGCGTCTGCTGTTGCAGTGACTGCAGCTGCGTCGGCAGTTACCTTCATTAAACGCTATGCCACGGCTACAGGTTCGCTGCTTCGCTGGCAATCAGCAAACAGTTCTGAGGAGAGAAGTCAGAGCTTTGAAGCTGTTCAGAGGTCAAAGTGATGAGCACTCCTTTGGTCGATATGGCCTGCCACCTTTCAGGCTGGCTCAATGACAGGTCATCGACGGCGATCCAAAATCTTCTTATGTCCGTTCCTCAGCCATGCTCATGTAATCGTTATTGCGGGTTGACCAAACACACTGGCATCTTTCGTCAAGGCTTTCAGCTGTTGCTGGCAGGCGCTGCCGCGCGTCTCTGTCTGCGCCGCTATAGCGTTACTGTAAATGCTCACGCTATGGAGGATGTATGGATACGAAATATACAAAAGACGCGATTCATCTCTGCCGCCTGCTGTTTGGCCAGGCTGTGCTGGAGATCCTGGCCGAGGATAAGCCACTTACGCGCAACGCGATTTCAGAAAACATTGAGAGGATGTTTGACGGCATCCCTTCAGAACCCGTTATGAAGCTGGCTATCAGCCTGCTGACAAAAAGCAGCGACTGACAATCTGCACTCTGCCAGGCACCGGTTGCCGACACCGGTGGCTATGCCGCGCCTGACATCCCTTGCTGGCACTATCACAGCCGGAATCCCATCCTGGCTCTTATCGGAGAGAATCCTTACTGTAAGGTGCCGCGCCGGTACTTAACAAAAAACTAACTATGGAACCAATCTGACACTGCGCTGACTAATTTGCTGACTATTACCGTTACGTTATCGTTTCCAGAGCGTTAACCGGGCGAGTCTCACCTTATTCAGCCGGAATGGCTTAGCCTGTGCGCAGAGGATGTCAGATATGCGGGTTTTAATTATTTGTCGGGATAACATTGGCGACACCTTACTGACCACGCCACTGATCAGTGCGCTGGCGCAGTCGGGTCAGTATCAGGTTGATGTGCTGACCAACCATTATGCCGCGCCCGTGTTAGCGCATAATCCCGATATCCGGCAGCTCTTCTGTTACACCAAACTGCATCATCGGGAGGCCGGGCAGGGGCGGCTCGCCTGTCTGCTGCAGCGGCTGACGCTGATACGAACTCTGAAAAAGCAGCGTTACGATGTGGTCATTCTGGCAAAAAGTCGCTGGGATCGGCATGGCCTGAAATGGGTGAAAATGGTGCGTCCCGGTCGGGTGATCGCGCTGGGCCAGCAACCGCACCCGCTGATTACCGATCTGTTACCGCCCGATCCGTCGCCTGCTCATATCAGTGAAATCCTGTTCCGCCTGGGCCGGCCGCTACAGCCGGACGCCACCACGCCTGGCCGGCTGACGCTGCGGCCTGATGCGGCCATCGCGGCCCGTCTGCGGGAGACCTATGATATCGATCCCGCCATCCCGATCTATGCGTTGCAGATCAGCGCCCGTAAGCCGAGTCAGCAGTGGGAAGTCACCCGCTTTGCCGGGCTGGCGGAGAAAATCGCCGCACGTCATCGCTGCCAGATTATGCTGCTCTGGTCACCCGGCAGCCGCGATAATCCGCGTCATCCCGGCGATGATGAGAAGGCGCGCGACATCATGGCGCGCTGTCCCCATCTTCCGGTCAAAGCGGTGCCGACCAGCAGTCTGTCGGAGCTGATTGCGGCAATGTCGTTGTGTCAGGGGCTGGTCAGCAGTGATGGCGGGGCAATGCATGTGGGCGCCGCGCTGGGATTACCGGTCGTTGCGCTGTTTGGTGACAGCGATCCGGCCTGCTGGCATCCGTGGCAGGTGGCGTATCAGGTGCTGCAACCCGCCTCGCGAGAGGTTAATGCGCTGACCAGTTGTGAGGTCTATGACGCATTCATCCACACCATTATTCAGGCGTCCGCGGCGGGCCAGACGCCCGAGCGGGCCGCTTCACACAGCAGGGCGACGGTCAGCGGATAGCCGGCTTTTGCGGCACCGGCTCTGAACCCGCGAGCCGGTGCGAAACGCCGCGCTTTATGCGCCGGAAAATAACGCGCTTCTTCATAGTGTTCTGAACTGACGCCAAAGGTGACAAAGAAGTCACTCATCAGAATCGCAAACTCCACCTCGTTCAGCGGGAGCTGCTGCAGATAGAATCCGGCCCGGTCAGCTCTGCGGAAGTGCCCCAGGGCGGTGGGCCGATTGTGATATTCGATCAGCGTGATGATGGCCAGAGAGAGTTCGCTCATTATCCCACCAGTTTCGCCACGGCCTGCCCGACCTCTTCGGGTTTGATTGCCGCCATCGGATGCTGCGATGCGATGTCAGCCGGACGATGAATAATGATGTGACGATCGCTGTCCTGGCAGGGGCCGGTGTAGCGTGGGTTGGCGGTGGCGAAGAGGCTGACGGTCGGCGTCTGTGCTGCCACCGCGATGTGCAGAGGCCCGGTATCGCCAGTGACCAGCAGATCCAGCGTGCGAATCAGGCCAATCAGCCCGCTCAGGTTGGTTTTTCCCGCCATCGGCGTGATGTTGCTGCGGCAGTGGGGAGGCAGGCCTTCGATAAATGTCCGCTCAAGGGGCTGCTCAGCGGCGGTTCCGGTCACGATAATCTCTGCATCGGGCCAGCGTGCAAGCAGTGCGGTGGCGAGCTGGCAGAAAGATTCCAGCGGCCAGCGGCGAATACCTTTAGAGGCCCCAAGCTGGAACCCGATGCGGCGATGACCCGGCGCGGCGGTGGCAGGAAGATCCAGTTCGGGCAGATGCATACGGGTCTGCCCGCTCTCTGCGCCCAGCGCCTCAATCAGTTTCAGCTTACGTTTAATCGTGTGGTCGTCGAAATAGCCGGAATAGTGATCGAGATATTTATTCAGCAGCGGCGACTCGCTGCCGTAATGGTCGCGCACGATTGCCTTACTGCCGCTGAGTACCGAACTCATAATATCGTAAGGAAAATGGGCGTGTAATATCACCGACAGATCGGGTTTATGACGACGCAATTTGAAAAACAGCGGCAGGTAGTTGGCAATTTTATTATCCCAGATATAAATCTTATCGAACCAGTTATAGCGGCTGACCAGATCCTTATTTTTCTCACTGGAAACCAGAACAAATTTGCTGGTGGGGAAACGATTTTTCAGGCTCCAGATAGCCGGCGTATTCATCAGGAAATCGCCCAGTGCAGTCGTGGAGTAGACCACCACCGTCTGCGGCGTCAGGGCCTGAAGACCCGGTGAGGGCTTTCTGCCGGACAAACGGGTATAGGCCGTTAACAGCCGATCGATCAGATAAATCTTTTTTTTCTTCACGCCTGAATTCTCTTCGCGGTGCCGTAACAGTAAACAAAAAGAGGTTGTGCGTGATTAGAGATTATTACGGCGATTTAAGTTCATTGCAGAAGACTATTTTTTTAGCTTCTAAAGGGATCGTTTAAAGTGTTCCCATAATTTAAGGGTTGTTTATTTCTGGTATATATACAGGATCGTGTAAAAAGAGTAAGGCGATTTCGAAAAGAACTTAGATAATTCTGACTTTTCAGGGGGAATTACCCTTTTTTAATTCCCGTCATAACTAATAGCAGGTTAATTATTAGTGAGAATATTTTAATCAGCAGACAGAAATATTATGGCGGTGATAAACCCCGGCAGGCCTGCCGGGGCAGGGGAATTACGATTGTGGCTGACCAACCGGGCCGGAACCCAGTGTGCCGCCAGGCGAAGACTGACCACTTGGCGCATGCGGACGGCCGTCGGCTTTAATCGCGTCACTTCGCTGCGAGCAGCCTGCAAGCGAGGCGAAGGTCGCTGCAACCAGCAGCAGGGCAGGAATCGTTTTCATAAGGTCACCTTGATGTTGTCAGAAAGAGCACAGAATGAACTTCACAACCGCTTTCCCCCGTCGCGGAACGCACCTCTTACAGAGATCGCTTCCCGGCAGGCGTGAAAGCCAAAAAAAACGGAAGCCGCAGCTCCCGTTCCGTTGACGTCAGGTCGTATTACTTGCGGCCCAGCAGGAAGCCGATGAACACGCCAACGCCAGCCGCAATGGCCAGACCGGCAGCAGGATTAGACTGAACCTGATCCTTGATGCACTCAGCCGCATCGCGTGCTGCATAGCTTGCCTGGTTGGTGTAACGGCGTGCTGCGCCTTTAACCTGATGCTCAGATGAACCGGTTGCTGCACCCCATTGTTCCTGAACTGCGCCAGCCGCTTCTTTTACTTTATCTTCGATTTTTCCTGACATTTATTGCTCCTTGGTTTTGAGTGAGACCTTAAAAGCGTAGCAAAGATAGTGAGTTCTGCTCTGACTGAGAGGATCATCAGCCTGAAAAATCATTTCTGACTGTGAATAACGACGCGTTTGCGGGCCACCCATTTCTGTCTGAACGGCGGATTCAGGCGGTACCGGGGCGCTGAAGGGGGAGAGAGTGAGGCAGTGATGATGGCGGAATCGGACCGGTGACGGACGAGGCTGACGAGTGGGGAACGGCGCGCAATGCCCCTTGCCCGCGCAGCAATAGCTGAACGGAACCGCCAGCGGCGCAGGGGGCGAACGGAACAGGTCACCTGCGCCCGCCGGATATGTCGCGCGGCGGGCGACAGAGCGTTACTGCAGCAGAACCCCCTGAATCAGACTGGCCTCAACAACGGTGACCTCATTGATCTTCAGCGCCTGCATATAACCTTCAACCAGCAGCAGATTGCTGACGTCAGTGGCCCGGTAGTCGCCCGAAAGTTCACTGTCGCCTTTCCAGACCTGCTGCTGCGACAGCTGCCTTAGCGCCGCCAGTGTATAGTGACGGGTTTTTCCCGGTAACTGGTTACGGATGGAGAAGCCATGAACGCCGCCGATGCCGATCACCCGCCGGCCCAGCAGATCCTGTCTGATCTGCGGACTGACATCATTCGCTGCATAAAACTCTACAAAGCGCAGCACCGAGGGGCGCCAGGAGCCGATTGGATTGGGCGACGGGGCAGCCGGTGTATTCTTCAGCACCGTCAGAATAAAATTTTTCAGCGTCACAGAGGCCAGTCTGCCCTGATAGATATCGGCAACGGGCTGGCCCGCCGCCTGACGCCATGCAGTCATCTGCATCGAGCCGCCGCCAATATCCCAGACCAGTAACTGCTCATCCCGGATACCGGGATCGCCCAGCGCCGCTTTAGCGGAGAGGAAACCGAGCTTTGCTTCCTGTTGCTGCGAGATGATGCTGATCGCCGCCCCGGTCTGGCGCTGCAGCTGCGCGATGACGGCTTCTCCGTTAGTGGCGTTACGGAATACGGCGGTAGCAACGCCGCTGATCCGATCGGGGTGAAAACGCTGTGCGCGGGCCAGAAGCGGGCGGATCGCCGTCACCCCATCCTGCACGATCGCCGGGCTGAGCTGATGATCAGGCGAATGGGCCAGGGCGTCGTTCCAGGCGACAGCGCGCTGATCCTGATAGAGCATTTTTTCGATACGTTGCTGGCAGACATTGACGCGTGCGACCGCGATTTTGGTGGTGCCGGAACCGATATCCAGAGCGGCGCGGACTTGCCGGCAGCCATCGGCTTCGGCAGCCGTGGCAAACAGCAGTGAGCAGAAGAGGATGACAGCAGACAGCGCAGCAGATCGCATAGCAACTCCAGGAGCAAAGAGACTCAGCGTGGCCGTGCTGCGATGCAGGCCGGATAGACGCTGACCAGAAAATGACGCAGATGATCGAAGCACCATTCGGCATCGTCAGCCTGCGGACAGTAGAACTGGATAGTGATCTTCTCATAGTCACGCTGACGCTGGCGCAGTGGTGACCAGCTCCAGTCCAGAACCGAACGGGCATAGTTAACCAGCGCGTCGGCGGGCATCTGATGCTGTTTCTCCTGTCCGGCCAGGTAGCGGTTAAACTCCGCCTCCAGCTGCAACGCCTCGTCGTGACCGTGTTGCGGCAAATCCGGCCGGAAGGCGACATCAATAAAGCCGCAGACCGCATCGGCCTGCTGCTGCCAGTCGCAGGCCAGCGTCATAAACAGCCCCTCCTGGAGGTTGATCTCCTCAACCAGTCGCCGGAGATTCACCGAACGGTTCAGCACCGCGATCTCCTCAAGACGGCCCGTTTCCAGCGTCAGATCAAAACCACAGGGATTTACAGAGCCATCCGCATTACGGGTGGCGGGGAAGGGGAAGTCAATATAACCGTTGTTATCGAGACGCTTTTCCATCGGGGAGACCTGCTGCTTGACGTTTCCTGACAATAAACGATCTGGCAGCAGGATTCATCCCTTATGGGCAGGTCCAGGTGATCTGGGTGTCCTGATAAGGATTGATCAGGCGGAACTGTTTGTCAGACAGACGCTGAGCATAATAGCCTTCGCGCGTAACGGCAGAGGGAACATATTTAAATCGATCCAGCGACTGCAGCGGGCCGCTCTCCACGCTGACGCTGTCGCGGCTGACGGTAAAGGCGTTGACCAGGTCAAAAATCACCGCGTCGGTCTGCCCCATCGGCTGACCATAAATCGTGGAAACCTCACCCGGACATTCCACCCCTTTCGGACCAGATGAACATCCAGTCAGCATCGCGATGAGGATTAATATGCTGAGTCGCATCATGATTTTCTACCTGCTTCAATCCCTGGGAGTCGGCTGGCGCAATAACACTCTCCTGCGCCCCTTATCGCTCAATTATAGCATTTTCCGTTGTGCTTCCTGTTTGTGATTTGTTTAATCGTTAAGCAGCAGGAATGTAAAGGGGTGACTTTGCCTGGTAATAAACGGTATTCTTAGCTTCTTTGCGCACCGCTTAGGCAAATCCAGGGATAAATGATGAAAGAAGAAGAAGCAAGTCTAATGATTATTCGCCAGGCGATTGATCAGTTAGAGGCTGACAAGAAGCAACAGGTGATGGCATGTTCTGCCGAGATTCGTGCAGCGATGCAGGCTTACGATGGCGAGAATGCCGGGCTGGCCCTGATGTTAGTGGCCGCCGAGGTGGCCGCTGAATAATCTTTATCCGGCCTGTGTGACAGCCTGTTACGCTGGCTGGCTATACTTTACCTTTTCTCAACTTTCAGCTTTTTCGCAGGCTGAGTCCAGCTTTATCTGGTCTTAATGATCGCTGCCCCGCCGCTCGCCCTTGTTTTCTGATGTGTTAAGCTAAAAATTCTCAGTAAAATCAGCGGAGACACAGCATGAAGGCAGCATTCATTGCCCTGGGCCTGCTGGCCTGTCACATCGCCCCCGCCCGGAGCGAAACCGAATTTCAGCTTAACTGCCCTGGCCGGGCGACCATGATCGTTTCACGCGCCGAATATGGCTTAACCACGCTGATGTGGCCGGACAACCATTTCCAGATTGCCGCCGGTCAGCAGCGCACAAAGCTGGAGGCGGGCGACCCGGTCGCGATTACCCGTTTTCGCAATGGTGACCAGTTGATTGTGAATCAGCGCAGTAAGGAGATCTTCTTCGTCTATCGCGACAGCGATAAACTTCTGCCCTGCAGCCGCAGCGAAAAACGTGATGTGGATGCGCTGAGCCTGGAGCGTTACGACGACCGTCAGCGTTCCGATTCTTAACCGGGAGCCTGTTATGCAACCTGAGATTACCGATAATGTCACCACGCAGGATCTGGATGAGGTCAGGCTGGGCCTCAAGGCGCATAACAGCCACTTCTTCGACGTTGATGAAATCCGCGCGATCGGCGTCTTTATCCGGGACGAGCAGGGCCGGAAGCTGGCCGGGCTGACCGGTTCCACCACCGGTAGCTGGCTGCGGATTGATATGCTCTGGGTCAGTGAAACGTTACGCGGTCAGGGGGTAGGCAGTCAGCTGATGCAGGCGGCGGAGCAGGAGGCGCAGCGGCGGGGATGCCGCTATGCGCAGGTGGATACCGCCAGTTTTCAGGCGCGCCCTTTTTATGAAAAGCTCGGCTACACCCTGCGGCTCACGCTGGGAAACTATATCCTGCATCATCAGCGTCACTATCTGACCAAAGAGCTGTGATCAGAACAGCGGCTGCTGGCGCAGATCCAGTGGATGCTGCTCGGCTTCATCGATCGCCGCCAGCCAGCTCTGCAGCGTGACCGTTTTCCAGGAGAGATGCCCGCGCGTGGTGCTCATCAGCACGACGTCAGGGCGCAGCGAGCGGTAGAACTCCAGCGTCTGACTCAGTTCAGCCGGATTGCTGTCCGGCACCAGTACGGTGATCCACTGATCATGTGAGCGCGTCACCGTATCGCCTGCAAACAGATAGGTCATGCCCAGCGGCGACGTATAGAGATAGCTGGCGCTGCCCGGCGTATGGCCGGGTGTCGGCAGCAGATGAAAATCCCCGAAGTGTGTCTCCGGCTGGGTGAAGGTGTCGTCCGGCTCTGCAAAACGGCTGATCGGGCCCAGCGACCGGCTGTGGCAGTAAAGCGCGCTGCTGAAGCGCTGCTGGATCACGGCTGTCCCCGGTGCCGACTCGTGCCAGTGGGTCAGATAGTGACGGATCACGCCGCCGCTATCGGCCAGCACCTCATGGTCGAGCAGGTTTTCGACCCGGCCAATCAGCAGGTTGCCGCGTGGGTGACGCAGCATAAAACCGTGCATCATCAGGTCGTTAACGGCATCTTCCACCGGAAACTCCGGGGTTGAGATCCACAAATCGTCATACAACGGCTTCAATGTCGATCTCCTGAAACGTACGCTATTCCCGCAGCACGGGATGCCCGGTAACCTGTAATTGCGCCCGCCCCTGACGGACGGCTAACTGCGCGCGTGCGCCCAGCGGCAGCGTCACGGTATCCGTGTCATGACCGAAATCCAGATTGGAGATGACCGGCAGACCAGTGGTGTCACGCAGCCGCTGCCAGACAGTGCTGAAGTCAAAGCCATTATCATAGTCTGACAGCGCCGTGCTGGTAAAACTGCCGGTGACGATCGCCCGCTGACGCGCCAGAATGCCGCTCTGCTCAAGCTGGATCAGCATACGTTCAATGCGGAACGGATGCTCATTCACATCTTCGATCACCAGAATGCCATTATCGAACTGCGGCATCCAGGGGGTGCCGATCAGGGAGCAGATCATCGCCAGATTGCCGCCCCACAGCGTGCCCTGCCATTCACCTTCATCCGGCGTTTCGCTTTGCCATTTCACCTCAAATGTCGGGGATGTCAATGCCTGCCAGAAGTGATGAAGAGTAAATTCGGATAAGGTCGCGGCACCGAAATTACCGGCCAGCATCGGGGCGCTGAAGGTGATCAGGCCCACCTGCGCCAGCAGCGCCAGCTGAACCGCGGTGAAGTCGCTGTGACCGCACAGCGCCAGCGGCTGATTCAGCAGACGGCGTTGCAGACCCGTGTAGTCAATCGAGGCCAGCAGCCGGCTGGCGCCATAACCCCCGCGCACGGCCAGCACCACGTCGGGCAGCCTCGCGAGGCTGACAAGCTGGTTAATATCTGCCAGTCTCTCCGCATCCGTACCGGCAAAGCGCTGAAAGCGGCGGGTAATCACCTGCTCGTTCTCAACCTGATGGCCGGCCGCGCGCAGTCGCGCGATGCCCTGCAGCGCCGCAGGCTGATTGTGGCAGTAACCGGAGGGGGAGATCAGACGGATTGAACGTGAAATCATCATACTTTCCTGCTGTTAGCACCTGATTTATCGCGATGATGACGAAAAGCGCCGCTGAAGTCACGGTACGCGCCGGATTTTACTGCATTTAGGATAAACGGTAATTTTGCTCACGCCCTGTCTGGGTATGATAGCATTCGCCACCACAGCGAAGAGACGAAAAATTGCTGAAAATCCGACACCTTATACTCTCAGCGTTACTCCTGACAGGCTGTTCCAGCGAGCCTCCGCATCAGATTGTTAAGCAGCGCAATACGCCGTTAACTCAGGCACCGCCGTCCAGCGTTAACGGAACCTGGGCCATGTTTACCGAAGATGCCGCCAGTCATTATGGCGTTGATGAAAAGTTGATCAGCGCCATTATCAGTGTCGAATCAGGTGGAAATCCGGGCGTTGTCAGCCGCTCCAACGCGGTAGGGCTGATGCAGATCAAAGCCTCCACCGCCGGGCGCGAGGTCTATCGCACGCTGGGCCGTCGCGGTCAGCCCTCCAATGCCGAGCTGCGCGATCCGGCAAAAAATATCGATATCGGCACCGCCTATATCCGTATCCTGCAGGACTCTGCGCTGTCGGGCATCCGCGATCCCCTGACGCTGCGCTACGCCACCATCGTCTCCTACGCCAATGGGGCCGGTGCGCTGCTGCGAACCTTTTCCCGCGATCGCGATCGGGCGATTGCGATGATCAATGCCATGTCCCCCGATGAGTTCTATCAGCATGTGCAGAACAAGCATCCGGCGGCGCAGGCACCGCGCTATCTGTGGAAAGTCACGACGGCGTACCGCACCATCTGAGCGGTCACAATCAGACCTGCGGCGTGAGCAGCAGTCGCGCCGTAGGATAGTCGACGATCAGCACGTTGATGTAACCGCCCAGCAGCGCCCCGCGGATGGCCTGGGCTTTTTCCCGTCCGCCCGCCAGCCCGACAACCTGTGGACAGCGTTTCACCTGCGCCAGCTCCATCCCGATCACCGGATCCTCTTCATCTTTCAGCACCGGCTGCCCGCAGGCGTCGAAATAGTGCAGGCAGATATCGCCCACCGCGCCGCGCGCCGCCAGCGTCTGCAACATTTCGCCGTCATAATAGTTGCCTGAATTTCGCAGCAGGGCCGAGGGCTCCAGATCGCCAATGCCGACAATTGCCAGATCGACCTGATCAAACTTACTCAGCACCTCAGCCACCTCTGCATTGGCCGACAGCCGCTGGCGATCGCTGACTGAATGCTCGATTGACTGCGACGGCAGCAGCCAGGCGGGGCAGTTGAGCAGCGCCGCCAGATTCTGCGTCAGGATCGTCGCCTGGACGTTGCCGTTTGCGCCAACGCCGCCCAGCAGCTGGATCACCCCTTTGCAGGCGCTGTTCAGCGGGTGCAGCGCATCCACCATCGCCCGGATTGTGCCGCTCCACGAGGAGATGCCAATCAGCTCGTCGTTGCGCAGCCGGGTTTCCAGATAGTGGGCGGCAGCCGACCCAATCGCCTGCTTGATCTGCAGGGAAGAGGCCTGATCCGGCACATCCACCACAATCGCCTGTGGCAGGTTGTAGGTCTGCTCAATCGCTTTTTCCAGCTCCGGGTAGACATTGGCCGGGGGCATCACGCTGATCTTGACCACCCCCTCTTTCACGCTGCGATTAAGCGTGCGTGAGACAAACGACTGCGAAAGGGTGAGCGACTGGGCAATCTCCGACTGCTTTAACCCTTCGACATAGTAAAGGGTGGCAATTTTTACCATCAGTCGCTGTTCGTCCTGTTTTGCCATCGGTTTTTCCCTCTATGACTCTGCCCGGTATTGTTAACCAGGATGATCAAAATCACAACGCAGGCTAATTTGTGATCGTTTTCGCTTTTTGACGATCGCGCATTGGACGCCGCCGCTGCGCAGGCGCATAGTCATTATGCATATAAAATCATAAATGAATATATATTCAAGCGAAGAAAATCAGCCCTTCGCTGCCTTAACTGCGCTGGCTGGGGCAACGGCCTGCTTAACCGCAACGATGCTGATGGCAGAGCAGGTTTCGCTGACGATAACCCGCTATTGGGTGTAACGGCATCTGGCAGAGGGGCATGACGGAATCGACACGATGACCGATCCTGCGGGATGCTGCAGGAGGCGATGGCAGTGAAATGAAAGCATTCAATGAGGAGGCAACAGCGGCAACATGCTGAGCGGAGCAGGTGGCAGAAGGCTCCGCAGCAGACCCGCCTGAAGACGAAGAGAAGAGGTAAGGTCACCAGGCCTGTTTTTCGCGACGGATTTTTTTTAACCATGCTGAATATATATTCACATCCGACTTAAAATTCAGAGGTAGTGTATGAATCCTTTCAATCTCCCGGTCGCGGAACTTGAGCGCCGGGCACGCGCCATCCGCCGCCGTATCATCCAGCTGAATGCGGGCAGCCCGGCGGGCGGCCATACCGGTGCCGATCTCTCTCAGGTTGAGATCCTCACCGCACTCTATTTCCGTATCCTGAACTGTGCAGCGGACCGTACCGATGATGACCAGCGCGATATCTACATCCAGTCAAAAGGGCATGCGGTTGGCGGCTATTACTGCGTACTGGCTGAAGCCGGTTACTTTCCCGCCGACTGGCTGGCCACTTATCAGCACGCCGACTCGGCTCTGCCAGGCCATCCCGTCCGGCAGAAAACGCCCGGCGTTGAACTGAACACCGGCGCGCTGGGACACGGCCTGCCAGTGGCGGTAGGCATCGCGATTGCGGCAAAAAAAGATAACAGTTCCCGTCGCATCTTTGTCGTCACCGGCGACGGTGAGCTGGCTGAGGGCAGCAACTGGGAAGCGGCGCTGGTGGCTGCCCATTACGGCCTCGACAACCTGATTATCATCAACGACAAAAACAAGCTGCAGCTGGCCGGGGCCACCCGCGACATCATGAATACCGACCCGCTGCCGGAAAAATGGCGCGCCTTCGGTCTGGACGTAACGGAGTGCAACGGCAACAACATGGCCGATGTGGTCAGTACCCTTGAAAACCTGCCGCAGAACGGTAAACCCCAGGTGATCGTCGCGCACACCGAAAAGGGATTTGGCATCTCCTTTATCCAGAGTAAAGCCGAATGGCATCACCGGGTGCCGAAAGGCGAAGAGATTGCACTGGCACTGGAGGAACTGAAAGATGAGTAATGCACAGCATTTAGCCAGCGTCATGGTTACCGCATTTATCGACGCCGTAAATCGGGGCGTGGATCTGGTGCCCGTGGTGGCGGACTCCACCTCAACCGCTAAAATCGCGCCCTTTATCAAAGCCTTTCCCGACCGGCTGGTTAACGTCGGCATCGCCGAGCAGACGCTGGTCGGCACCGCGGCGGGTCTGGCATTGGGCGGTAAGGTTGCGGTGACCTGTAACGCCGCGCCTTTTCTGGTTTCACGCGCCAATGAGCAGGTGAAAGTGGATGTCTGCTACAACAACACCAACGTCAAGCTGTTCGGGCTTAATGCCGGTGCCAGCTATGGCCCGCTGGCCAGTACTCACCACAGCCTTGATGATATCGCGGTAATGCGCGGCTTTGGCAACATTGAAATCTATGCGCCCTCCTGCCCGCTGGAGTGTCGTCAGATTATCGATTACGCCCTGGATCACGTTGGCCCGGTCTATATCCGTCTGGATGGGAAAGATCTGCCGCAGCTGCATGATGAAAACTACCGCTTCAGGCCGGGTGCCATCGACGAACTGCGCGAAGGTCGCGATATTGCGCTGGTGGCAATGGGCTCGACGGTTCACGAGGTGGTTCACGCCGCAGAGCAACTGGCTGAACAGGGGATTTCAGCGGGTGTGATCGCGGTTCCATCCATCCGACCCTGCGATACCCAACAGTTACGCAACCTGTTAAATCACTATCCAGCGGTGATCACCGTGGAAGAGCATAACGTCAATGGCGGCGTCGGCAGCCTGGTGGCCGAAGTGCTGGCAGAGGGCGGCTGCGGCATCCGGCTGTTACGGCTGGGCATCGCGGATGGCGAGTATGCAATTGCCGGCGATCGCGCCTCTACCCGCGCCCGTCATGGCATTGATGCCAGCAGCGTGGTGAATCATGCAGCGCGCATCTGCGCAGGAGAATAATCATGGCGGGACCTCTGATTCTGGCGATAGACGAAGGCACCACCAACGCCAAGGCGATTGCGGTTGATCGCGAGGGGCGTGTGGTGGCGCGGGGCAGCCAGAGTTTAACCCTGCAACATCCGCAGCCGGGGCTGGCTGAGCAGGATCCGCTGGCGATCTGGCAGGCGGTCAGGGAGGCGATGACCCAATGCCTGGCGGCCTGTGGCGGCGCGCCGGTGGGCGCGGTGGCGATCAGCAATCAGCGCGAATCGGTCCTGATCTGGCAGCGGCGCGATGGCCAGCCGCTGACGCCGCTGGTGAGCTGGCAGGATCGGCGCTCTGAGGCACGCTGTCGTGAGCTGCGTCAGGCCGGTAAAGCGCCGCGTATCACCGGTCTGACCGGGCTGGCGGTGGATCCGATGTTTCCGGCGGCCAAGCTGGGCGACATGCTGGCCGCCATCCCAGATGGTCCGGCGCGGGCGGCAGCCGGTGAACTCTGCATCGGCACGGTTGACTGCTGGCTGTGCTGGCAACTCAGCGCAGGCGAGGTTTTCGTCACCGATCACGCCAACGCCTCACGCACCCAGCTCTACAGCCTGCACCTGAACGACTGGGATGACGAACTGCTGGCGCTGTTTCATCTGCCGCGTGCTGCGCTGCCGCGTATTGTCGCGTCCGCCAGCGAACAGGGCGCAGTAGCGTTAACGGATATTCCGGGTCTGGCACCGGGAACACCGATACTGGCACGCATCGGCGACTCCCATGCCGCACTGCAGGCGCAGCGGCGGGGAGAGGCTGAAGTGGTCAAGGCCACTTACGGCACCGGATCCTCACTGATGATGTCGATGGCGACGCCGCTGCTGACGGAAAACGGCCTCAGCACTACGGTAGCCTGGCATGACGGCACGCTGCGCTACGCCTTCGAAGGCAACATCACCCATACCGGTTCCGGCGCGGCCTGGCTGGGCAGGCTGCTGGGCGTGCAGGACCCGCGTGAACTGACCGCGATGGCGCAACGCTGTGACGACAATCAGGGCATCTACTTTGTGCCGGCGCTGTCCGGGCTGGGCGCGCCCTGGTGGGATTTACAGGCGCGCGGTATGGTGTGCGGTCTGACAGATGCCGCCACACCAGCGGTGCTGGCGCGGGTGGCGCTGGAGTCCATCGTCTGGCAAATCGCCGACGTCTTTTTCGCTATGGAGCAGGCCAGCGGCCAGCATCTTCCTGCGCTCTGCGTGGATGGCAGCGCCACCGAAAATCAGTGGCTGATGCAGCTGCAGGCCGACGTGTTGCAGCGGCCGCTGCAGCGGGTGCCGACCGCCGAGGTTTCTGCGCTGGGGGCGGCGCTGCTGGCCGGTAAAGTGCTGGGGTGGTGGCAGCAGGGCAGTGATATGCAGGCGCTGCAGGGCGGCAATGTGATTATGCCGCGTGAGGCGTATGCGCAGCCGATGCAGGAGGCGTATAAGGGCTGGATCGACGCCGTTGCGCGCTGTCGTTATCAGCCGCATTGATCTCCATCCCGCCGGACGGTGGCAACATGCCCTCAGCCCCGGCAGCAGTGCGGGCAACCGTGGCGCTCCCGGGGGCCAGCGAGACGGCAGAGGTTCCGCCGGTGCGGGCACGCGGGGTGCCGCACCGTTCATGGCCTGCGTTGCCGCAGAGGGGGATCAGCGCGCCATTCTGCGCACGTCGCCCTCATCATTCTCCACCGCCACCAGATCCACCGGTGGCAGATTACCGCCGCTGAACTCCACCTGGCGAATCGGGAAGGCGAAGCGAATATCGCGTTCTTCCAGGGCTGCCATCAGCTGCAGGTTAATCTCCTGCTGTATATCCATATATTTGTTGTAATCGGCATCCAGCACGTAGTAGACCACTTCAAAGGTCAGCTTCGAGTCCTCGAAAGCCAGGAAGTGGGCGCGGTCAAAACGGGTAGTGTCCACGCCCTGAATAATCGATTTCACCAGCGGGCTGATCTCACGCACCCGCTCAGAAGGCGTCGCGTAGCTGATGCCAAACTTAAAGACGATGCGGCGCTGCTGCATACGCTTGTAGTTGTGGATCGTCTGCTGCAAAAGGATAGTGTTTGAGCAGACGATCTGTTCACCACTCAGGCTGCGCAGTCGGGTCGTTTTCAGCCCGATATGCTCAATCGACCCGGCAATGTCACCGAATACAATAAAGTCGCCATGCTCAAACGGCTTATCAAAGCCTATCGCCAGTGAGGCAAAGACATCGCTCAGCACGGTCTGAATCGCCAGCGCAATCGCGATACCGCCCACGCCCAGACTGGCGACCAGCGCGGTAATGTCGATACCCATATTCGACAGAATGGCGAGCAGCATCATGACCCAGACCACCACCCGCAGCAGGATCCCCAGGATCACTGTAGTGACCGGGTTACGCACATGCAGCGGATCGCGCAGCAGGCTCTTCAGCCAGAGCCGGATGCCGCCGTCAATCCATAACGCAAGCTGCACGATCAGCGCCAGGAACCAGCCATGCGAGATGGTTACGCTCCAGGAGGCGGGCAGATCGACGAACTTCAGGGCGATGAGCAGTGAAAAAATCAGCAGCAGGGTCTGGCTGGTGCTGCGCAGTATCTCCACCAGAATCGCAGTGGCGCGGACGTGACGATGTTCGCTGTAGAGAGCAATCCGGTTGGAGATAAAGCGAATCAGGGTACGCAGTACCCAGTAGATCACCAGGGTCGACACCACCACAATGGCGCTGTTAATCCAGAGGTCCTGATTGAAAAAGAGGGAGTGAAAACGACGTGATGCGAGCCAGTTTTCCATTGGGGAGAATCTCCTTGCTGGGTTCCGGTTTAAAAGAAACGAGCAAGAAGCATAGCCTGGATGCGCGCCGTTCGCGGGGCGCATCCCTGAAACGGTTACTGAAAACGGGTCGATTTATCGCGAGCCAGTCGCTCAAGCGCAAAGATAATCTGCTGTAGCTGCCGCTCCTGCGCGGGATTCAGCGTGTCAAAGCGGAAGCTCAGCCGGGGCGTGGTGCGGGTTTCATTTTTGCGGGTCACAACGCTGCGTTCGCCAATGTGCAGCAGCCTGACCGGCACTTCAAAATGGCCATACTCGCCCAGTTCAACCCGGAACTGGCTGAAGCTGTCGCCGTTCTGCAACGTTTCCGGCAGCGCCTCATCCACCAGCACGCCGATGCCGCCCAGCGACAGATCCTGCAATCGCAGCCGCGTTTTTGTGCCATCCGGCCAGACGGTATGGCACCAGAACTGCGGTTCAAGCGGGGCGGTCACGCGGAAAAATTCCCGGCGCTGAATCTGCCAGAGCAGCTCAGGCAGCGGCGCGCTGAAAGCGGGCAGGCCCTCGAACTCCACCTTTTGCAGCGCGGCAAGGCTGAACTCCACCTTCGCACCACAGGTTTCGGCGACGATGCTGAGATCTTCGCTGTGAAGAGCGTAATCGTTATCCAGATTGTTACTGCCGAGATCAAATACCAGGCGCGTTTCATCGGCCGCCAGCATCCGGCTGATGATCTGCCCTCGCGGAAAACTGACCAGAAGTGGCGTCTGCGCCCGAAGCAGATCTTTCATCACGCCCAGAACCGCCAGCGTGCCACGTTTGAGATATTGTTCCTGGTCGGTTTCTTTCACATCCTGCTCCACAAGAGGGTCACTGTTCTGCGCTGTTTTTCTGCCTCGTCACGGTTATCGGCGCAGGTAAAAAAAGCTTTAGCCAGGGCAGCCTGAAAAAAGGTGTGCAGAGACAGGCATATCCTGAAAAGCTGTCTATACTTATCGCAGTAAACCGCTTGATTAATCAGGCGTTCACGATTTAATCATAAAAAGGAAGGAGCAACAGATGGGTATTATTTCCTGGATCGTCTTTGGCTTAATCGCGGGTATTCTGGCGAAGTGGATTATGCCGGGTAAAGACGGTGGCGGTTTCATTCTGACGGTCGTTCTGGGTATCATCGGTGCCGTAGTGGGTGGCTGGATCAGTACACTGTTTGGCTTCGGCCGCGTTGACGGGTTTAACTTCGGCAGCTTTGTCGTGGCTGTGATCGGTGCCATCGTGGTGCTGTTTATCTACCGCAAAGTACGCAGTTAACCGGTACAGTTTCAATAAAAAAGGGGACGAAGCGATTCGTCCCCTTTTTTTATCTGTTACATGCTCATCAGAAGTCGTAACCCACGGTCGCCATCACGCTGCGTTCCGCACCCCGGTAGCAGTAGCCCGTGCCGTAGCAGCCCGCCACGTAGTTGCGGTCGGTCAGGTTATTGGCATTCACCTGCAGCCAGGCACCTTTCAGGCTGTTGTTCCAGACGCCCAGATCGGCCTTCACGGAGGCATCGAACAGCGTGACAGAAGGAACACGGGTGGTATTTTCGTTGTCCGCCCACTGTTTGCCGATGTAGCGCACACCCGCGCCGGCACTCAGGCCGTAATCAAACTGATAGTGACCCCAGAGCGCCGCCATGCTGTTGGGTGTTACGTAAGGCGTGTGACCGTCGTTGCCATCCACCGAATCTTTGTAGCGAAGATGATTCAGCGTGTAGCTCGCAACGGTGCTGAGGCGCGGCGTCAGCTGATTGTGCGCTTCCAGTTCAATCCCCTGCGAATGGACTTTGCCCGATGGCGAGTAGGTCGCCGTCTGCACATTCCGGTTTGCCACATCTTTCTGCGTCAGATCATAAACCGCTATGCTGTAGAGATCGCGGCTGCCCACCGGCTGATATTTCACCCCGGCTTCATACTGCTCAGCGGTGGTCGGCTTCAGCAGGTTATTGTTGGGATCGGTGAGGGCGGTCGGCGTGATCGACTGGCTCCAGCTGACATAAGGCGAAATGCCGTTGTCGAAGGCGTAGAGCAGTGCGGCGCGGCCGCTGACGTGATCATCCTGACGACGGGCGCTGCCGCTGTTGTTCGCCACGATACGGTCATAGCGGCCGGAGAGATCCAGATGCCAGCGATCCAGCTTCATCTCATCCTGCAGGTAGAGCCCGGTCTGATAGTAGCGACGGGTTTTACTGGTCCAGAGGTAGTCAGGCATCTCGCCCACCTGCTCGCCGGTCAGGGCATTCAGCTGCGAGGCTGAGCCGCTGGCGGCCATAATATCATTCTTATAACGGTGGTACTCGCCACCGAGGGAGACGCGATGCTCCAGCTCACCGGTGCTGAACTCTGCCGTCAGGCGGTTATCGGTAGACCAGGCGGCCAGCGAGGATCGTTCGCCGGAGTAGTAGCGGTTCAGCAGGTCGGGATTAGTGCGATCCCAGCCAATCTGATAGACCTGATCGAGATCGACATTCGAGTGGCTGTAGCTGCCGGTCGAGGCGAATGACCAGACGTCGTTGAAGCGGTGACCAAAATCGAAACTGTAGATCTGTTCGCGACGTTTAAACTGGTCGAGGTCGCTGTTGCCTTCATAAAAGTCGTTGTTGAGCTTGTAGCCGTTGTGTTCGTTGAGGCTGCCGTCGCCGGGAACGGAACCGTGATAGCCACCAGAGGGATCCTTCTGCAGGTAGGCTTTCAGGATCAGGTGGGTATCCTCATCCGGCTGCCACATCAGCTGCGGCATCAGCGCATATTTCTCTTCGCGCGTATGCGCGTACTGGGTATCGCCGTTGCGCGTAATACCGGTCAGCCGGAAGGCCCACTGATCGTTAATGGCGTTGGTGTAGTCAAACATCGTGCCGGTGGTGGCATTACTGCCGGCCTGCAGCTGGATGTGACCCTCTTCGCTGAACTGAGGACGTTTGGTCACCATATTGACCAGCCCGCCCGGCACGGTCTGCCCATAGAGTGCAGAAGAGGGACCTTTGATCACGTCGACACGCTCCAGGAAGGCGTTATCAACCTGCAGAACGTTGAAACTGCCGCCGTCGCTCATCAGCCGCATGCCATCAAGGAAGGTGTTATCGACATCGCCGCCGTGGAAACCGCGCAGTGCGATGGTGTCATAACGGGTGGCGGCACCGCCGAAATTGGTGAAGACCCCCGAACTGTAACCCAGCGCCTGATTCAGGGTCAGCGCGCCCTGATCCTGCATCTGCTGGCGGGTCACCACCGAGATGGACTGCGGCGTAGTGATCAGCGAACGGTCGTTTTTGGTGGCGCCCTCGCTGGTGGTCGCCAGATAACCCCGGGTAGGGGAGGCGGAATCTTCCAGCGGTTGCGCGGTCACCACCATATCGGCAGCAAAACTCAGAGCGGGCGTGGTCAGCGCCAGAGTGCAGAGGGGAACATAACCTTTCAGCGGCAATGACAGTTTCATCAACATTCCTTTCTTAGCAAAGCGGTCAGGCAGGTGGATAATATTCTTGATAGGCAATCTCATTATCATAATGAGAATTATTACCTTTTATAAATTAGCTGCAATTTTGCCTGCGGATGGAAAAAGTTCAAGTAAAATTCGCTGAAAGGGGGGAGAGGATACCTCCGGCAGGGCCAGAGGTATCCGGAGAGCATTAAGGTTGTGAGGCTGACGCCTGAGGAATATCGTGGGCGCTGTTACAGGTTTTCTCTTTCGGACAATATTTATCAAGCAGCTTCAGCGTAACGCCATTGGTCCAGCCGAAACCATCCTGCAGCGGATATTCGCCGCCACCGCCACCGCCGAGGTTTTTACCCTCGACGACATATTTTTCAACCAGCTTATGCTCCCGGTCATAGGTGTTCTGAACGTTCTGCAGGAAGCGGACGCCCACCTCTTTTGCCAGTTTCGGCTGGTTGTAGTGTTCCAGACCCTCGACGGCGACCCACTGCAGCGGTGCCCAGCCATTCGGCGCATCCCATTGCTGGCCGTTGTTGACGGTCGTAGTCACCAGACCGCCCGGCTTCAGCAGCTGTTTTTCCACCGCGCGGGCGGTGCTTTCAGCCTGCTTATCGCTGGCGACCTGCAGATAGAGCGGGAACAGCGTCGCAGCGGTCAGCTGCGGATGGACCTGCTTTTTCTGCCAGTCATAATCGGCATACCAGTTCTGTTTACTGTCCCAGAGATAGCGGTTGATAGCCGCCTGGCGCTTCTCTGCCCGGTCTGCGAACTGCTTCGCAAGATCGGTCTGCTTGTTCATCTGATAAGCTTTTGACAGCGTCTGCTCCAGATGGAACAGCAGGCTGTTGAGATCGACCGGCGCCAGCTGCGTGGTGCGGATGGTCGAGAGATTATGCGCGTCGGTAAACCAGCGTGAACTGAAATCCCAGCCCGAGGCCGCACCGGAGCGCAGCTCGCGATAGAGTTCCGCCTTATTGCGCTGAGGCGCTTTCTGCGCGGTGGCGATGTCATCCATCCAGGACTCGGTGCGCGGCACGTCACGCGCATCCCAGTAGCGGTTGAGCAGCGTGCCGTCTGCCAGCTTAATCACCCGCTTGCTGGCTGCACCCGCCGCGACGTTGTCGCTGTCCGCCATCCAGTAGTCATACTCTTTCTGCAACTGCGGCAGATAGCGGGTGTAGGCCTGGCCGTTATCGTGGGTTGCCAGCAGATCGACCATCAGGCTGAAGAACGGCGGTTGTGAACGGCTCAGGTAGTAGCTGCGGTTACCGTTGGGGATGTGGCCATAGCGGTCGAGCAGGGAGGCGAAGTTATCCGTCATATCCTGCACCTTATCCCAGTGGCCGCTTTCGGCCAGGCCCAGCATGGTGAAGTAGCTGTCCCAGTAATAAATTTCGCGGAAGCGTCCGCCCGGCACCACATAGGGTTTGGGCAGCGGCAGCAGCGAGTCATACTGACCGGCACTGCTGGCCGTGCGCGTCAGCACCGGCCACAGACCATCGATGTGCTCACGCAGATTCTGTCCGGCGGGCGGCACATATTTGTCGCCCGCGGCGGGCAGGGTAAAGTTGGCATCGACGAAGCGTTTGAGGTCGAAATTGCGCTGTTTTTTCTGCATCTGCCAGTCAGCCAGAATCGACGAGGGGTCGAACTTCGGCACCGCATCAGCAAAGGTTTTTTGATCCGGATAGAATTTCGCCTGCTGCACGGCATTGAACAGCGGGCCTAAGCGGACATCCGGCGGCTGCGGCTGATTGTTCAGCATGCGGCTGCTGTCATCGGCCTGAGCCGCGAAGGCGGGTACGCTCAGCAGCAACGTGAGCAGATAAGGTGCATAACGCTGACGCCGTTCGGCGGCGTTTACCTCAATTTTTATCATCGGTTTTTCTCCTTGTCCGAAATGCGGCCGCGCGTAACGCATTGACCACAGGACCAACTTTAGACCTTATCTGACCACTTCACCCTGAAGCGAGCCGGAAATGTGAAGCCACAGGAATTATTGACCGGCAAAAAAGCGCTTTTCCCCACCGGTTTTTTCTTGCTCTCACGCCGCTTTTCCTGGACGCTGAAAGAAAAAAGGAGAGCAGGATGGAGATCATCTGGTATCACCCGTCGCAGTCTGCCGCGGCCTGGATTAACGGTTTACAGCAGCGCCTGCCTCAGGCAACGGTTCGTGCCTGGCAGCCCGGCGACAATCGGCCAGCCGATTACGCGCTGGTCCGTTCCCCGCCCGCTGAGATGCTGCAGGGCCGCGCCACGCTGCGCGGGGTCTTTGCGCTGGGCGCGGGCGTGGACGAGATCCTGAAACAGCTGCAGCAGCATCCGGACATGCTGCCCGACAGCGTACCGCTTTACCGGCTGGAGGATACCGGGATGGCGCGACAGATGCAGGAGTACGCGGTTCACAGCGTGCTGACCTGGTTTCGTCGGTTTGACGACTACCGCCTCCAGCAGCAGCAGGCGTGCTGGCAGCCGCTGCCGCCTTACACGCGCGAAACGTTCACCGTCGGCATCCTCGGTGCGGGCGTGCTGGGGCAGAGCGTGGCAGAGAGCCTGAAACCCTGGGGATTCCCGCTGCGCGTCTGGAGTCGATCGCCTAAAACGATCGACGGAGTAACCAGCTTTGCCGGCCGCGAGATGCTGCCCGCGTTCCTGCGCGAGACGCGGGTGCTCATCAACCTGCTGCCGAGCACGCCGGAAACCGTGAACCTGGTCGATCACACCTTTTTGCAGCAGCTCCCGCATGGCGCCTTCTTCCTCAATATCGCGCGTGGTGCGCAGGTGGTGGAAGCCGACCTGCTGGCCGCGCTCGATAGTGGACAGCTGAAAGCGGCGGCGCTGGATGTCTTTCAGGTTGAACCTCTGCCCGAGGCGCATCCGCTCTGGTCCCATCCGCGCGTCACGATCACGCCCCATAATGCGGCGGTAACCTTGATCGACGAAGCTATCGACTTTATCGCCCGCGCAATTCTGCAGGATCAGGCAGGTGAGCAGCCAAAAGGCAGAGTGGACCGTCAGCGTGGCTATTAATCAATCGGCCCTGTCAGGGGCAATCAGCAGGAGAAGAGGATGTATCCGGTAGATCTGCATATGCACACCATCGCGAGTACGCATGCTTACAGCACGCTGCATGACTATGTGGCTCAGGCGAAGCAAACCGGCCTGAAACTGTTTGCCATTACCGATCACGGTCCGGACATGGCCGACGCACCGCATTACTGGCACTTTATTAATATGCGCATCTGGCCGCGGGTGATTGACGGCGTGGCAATCCTGCGGGGTATTGAGGCCAATATTAAAAATCAGCAGGGCGAGATCGACTGTTCCGGCCCGATGCTCGATGCGCTGGATTTGATCGTCGCCGGTTTTCACGAGCCGGTCTATGCACCGCGCGACAGAAAGCATCACACTGACGCCATGATCGCGGCGATGGCGGGCGGGCTGGTTCATATCATCAGCCATCCGGGCAATCCGAAGTTTCCGGTCGATATTCCGGCCATCGCCGAAGCCGCCGCCTGTTACGATGTGGCGCTGGAGCTGAATAACTCCTCCTTTACCCATTCGCGGCCGGGCAGCGAACCCAACTGCCGGGCTATTGCCGCCGCGGTACGCGATGCCGGTGGACGGCTGGCGTTTGGCTCCGATTCTCACACCGCCTTTACGCTCGGCCATTTCGACCACTGCCTGCGTATCGCCCGCGAGGTGGATTTTCCAGAGGATCGGGTGCTGAATGTCACGCCTCGTCGGCTGCTCGATTTTCTGGAAATGCGAAGCGGCAGACGGATTGCTGAACTGGCTGACTTTTAGCGCCAGGTTACGTCATCAATACGCTCGTCATGATGAAAATCCCCGCTTTAATCTGCGGGGATAAAAGGGCTAAGGCTACTGTTTTAAGCTAACTTTCTCTGGCCAAGCCAGCGACACAATGACAGACCGAAGCAGCTCGGCGTTGCGCAGTAGAAAACAACCTTCAATATCAGTAGACCCGTGATGAAAGTGTTTCAGCGTTTAAGGGCAAAAACAGCGGACCTGCTGATTTTATCGATGATGTCAAAAGAGGGGGGATCTCTTCGGATCGCGGGTTGTATGTTGAGAACCACTGCCGCCTCAGTCGTGCTGACGCTACTACTGCAAACGAATAATCTGTTTGTCTGAAATGTCCTGGCCTGACAATCTTCACCGGGATGAATAGCAAGAAGTTTACCCTGAAGAGTGTGAACCAAAACCCTACCGATCTGATGTGTCCGTTTTGCTGTTTATGCGAGCCAATACGGAATCATCAACTGAATCAAAGCGCGCCTTTGGCAACGTTGCCGCACTGGCCGAACGACATATGCAGGGTCAGCCCGCTAACATCAAAAGCGCGGCGAACTGCCCTTGGCCATACGAAGCCGTTTAACCTCACCACATCCACTGGGATCCAGCGAAAAAAACTATAGAGCTATATCTGCGGTCATACCGCTCAAACTCTGTCTGGCAGTGCTGAAGTTCAATCACTTAAAGCATTGCTTGAGGACAGAAAAACGGCTCTTGTAACTGTTCAGAAGAAGATAATGCGAGCTACTGCGGCGATCACCTCAGGTAGGAATATGTATCGCTGACTTATCAGGCAGAACTAAGGCCAACTGGAGAGGCGCTCAGGCTTCCTGAACTTAATGGTAAGGACTTTTTGGGATACGGGAGTTTTCCAGAATCACAGAAACAGTTTCGGCTGGAATGCTGTAAAGTTCATCAGTATGATTGTGAATGCCATCGCCAGTGAAGAAATGCGGAGAGGACAATATGGATGTTACTGATGAGGCTTTGTTGAGTTCTGGCTTTATCCCATCGGATTTAAAAAAGATAAAAAACAACGTTGAAACCTATGGTGGAACGCTGGAGAATGCCATCAGGGACCTGGACAGGCGTTTTATTCTTGCTGCATGGGTTGTATCCAGTTGCGTCGCTGTATTCATTTTTCTTGTGATATTCGCATCTGAGCAGAGTGTTTTCTCTGGTGCTATTGGTCTTTCTTGTGGAGCAGCGGTCGCAATTTTTATACAACCGCCTGTACTTGCTTATAAAGCCTGGCAGTTCTGCAGGGCGGACAAATCTTAATCAGCACTATTATCAGTAGCCAGAAGATCAAAAATGACTTTCGCTTTGACACCATATCCAGCGATTTTCATCGTTAGCTTGGGCTTGCTCATTGTGTCAACTTTACGGTAGTAATCACGCGGCAGCCAACGAAATAATCTCCAGGCTCCTGGTTTTCTTGCTAAGCCGAAGATACTATATACACTCGCTCCCAGGGTGGCCGTATTATAAAGAGCTAACCCATGTTTTGGGCTAAACCCCATAAACTGTGCTGTTTCCATTGCGCCATCAGCGAAAATTCCTTCCGATTTGGATTGTTCACCATAGCGAAGATGGCTTGCTTCTTTTGTTATACCGTTAATACCATCAACGAACAGAACTGCACATTATGACTTCGGCCTCTGATACGCGTTCAAAATGCGCTCTGCGTCGATGGAGCGGAATGTCTAAAATAATCTATTTAAAAAATTCCGGCTCCACCAATGACGAGCCGATCCTGAATCTGCTGAATAAGCTATTAGTTAAATGAAGACGATCTTTCGCTGGCTCTATGCCTGGGTGAGCCAATCCTTTTTTGGACTTATACCACCTGCTATCGGCCTGATCGGGGCCATCATCTTTATAAATTTCTTTCCTGCTTATGGTCTGCTGTTCGCTTTTATATGGATCATTTTCATCATTTATTTGTCTGCAAAGTATTTTCGGTTTTACTAGTTCAGTTAAGCGACAGTATAAAAAGTGGTGTCTGCTTTTCTGTTTGATGGTGCCGATAAATCTACGGGGCTGACGGGTCGGTGGTTCCATACCTCCCCTCTGGCCAGTCACTCCTCAGAATCAGTCGATGCTGAAGTCTCTGTTCTGAATTTTCTCATGCAAAACTGTCGGCTTGCGTTGAGGCCTTTTCAGACGCTCAGCTCATTTTCTGACAGAGATAGCCCGAAACAGGATCGCGTGCTCAGACTCCCGGCCTTCGCCGTTGTTAAGGGCGACGAAGCAGTCAGATGGCGGGTTTCTGGCTCCGATTCTCACACTGCCTTTACGCCCGGCCATTTCGACCACTGCCTGCGCATCGCCCGCGAGGTGGATTTTCCGGAGGATCGGGTGTTAAATGTCACGCCTCGTCGCCTGCTCGATTTTCTGGAAATGCGTAGCGGTAAACGCATTGCGGAACTGGCTGACTTTTCATTTACTTTGCCTCAAGGAAATCTGACTCATGAATGAGTTTTCCATTCTCTGCCGCATCATCGGCTCACTGTTTAACCGTCAGCCGCAGGATCCATTGCTGGTGCCGCTGTTCACGCTGCTGCGTGAAGGCAAACTGCAGTCGCAGTGGCCGCTGGAGCAGGATGAGCTGCTGACGCGTCTGCAGCAGAACAGCGATCCTCAGGCGCTGGCCGCCGACTACAATGCGCTGTTTATTGGCAGCGACTGCAACGTGCCGCCTTACGCCTCACAATGGCCGGAAGGCAAAACCGAGCCGGAAGTGCGTGCATTCTTAACCTCGCGCGGTATGCCTCTGAGCGATGCGCCTGCTGACCATTTTGGTGTGATGCTGCTGGCGGCGTCCTGGCTGGAAGACCAGTCCGCAGAGGATGAGAGCGCCGCGCAACTGGCGCTGTTCGAAGAGTATCTGCTGCCGTGGTGCGGCGCGTTCCTGGGCAAAGTGGAGGCACACGCCAGCACCGCCTTTTACCGTACGCTGGCGATGCTGAGCCGCGAAGCGATTCAGGCGATGTACAACGAACTGCTGGAAAGCCGCGAATCGGGCGACGACGCCTGATTTACCATTCTGCCGGGTGGGTGCCCGGCGGCGATCCGGCGGTAGCACAGAGCTGCGGCGTGCCGGGCAGTCGGGCAGCGGCCTTAAGCCTGACCCCGAACCCCCACGGCGTTAATTCATAACAGGGCAGGTTATCGTTCACCTGCGGCACAATGCCGGTGCCCGCGAGATGATCCGCGGGATGCTGCTGCAACAGCCAGGCGGTGCGCGCCAGCGACAGCCGTACCTGGCTGCCGTGTCCGGCTGTCAGACGTCGCCGTAATCCCTCCAGCACCGCCGCCGCCAGCAGATAGCCGGTGGCGTGATCCAGCGCCTGAACCGGCAGCGGCACCGGTTTGTCGCTCTGCTGCCACTGCATTCCCCGTTCGGCAATCCCGCAGCCCATCTGGACCAGACTGTCAAAGCCGCGACGATTGCGCCACGGGCCCTGCCATCCCCAGGCATTCAGACCCGCATCCACCAGGCCCGGTGAGAGTGACTGCAGCGTTTCTGCGTCAAATCCGAGCCGTTCCAGCGCATCGGCCCGATAGCCATGAACCAGCACGTCGGCTTTGCGCAGCAGGCGGATAAACTGCTCACGATCGGCAGGCTGGGTCAGATCGAGCACTGCCCGACGTTTGCCACAGCTCATCTCCTCATCCAGCGTCGGCTCCTGCCAGCCGGGCGGATCGATGCGCAGCACGCGGGCGCCCAGACTGGCAAGAAAGCGGGTCGCAACCGGCCCGGCTATTATCCGCGTCAGATCCAGAACTCTGATGCCCAGCAGTGGTCGGGCGCGGGGCAGCAGCCACGCAGGTGCCGGAGCCGGAAGGGTGCTCTGCCAGCTGAACAGCGGTTCACGCTGCACCGCCAGGCCCTGCGGATGTTGCTGCCAGGCAGCGGCGCTGCGCATCTCAGCCGCGCAGCCGCCTGCGTCAATGATCGCCTGCTCCAGTTCGCTGGCCTGCCACTGCCGGACCTGACGCGCCAGTGCCGGGCGATCGGCATGACGGCCCAGCACCCGCTCCATCGCCTGGCGATGATGCGCCGCGTTCGTGTGCAGACGGATCCAGCCATCCCGGCTCTGATAGTCGCCCGCAAAGAGGTCCCACAGGGCGGGTGCTGCGCGATTCAGTGGACAGAAGCTCTGCTGAAACCAGCGTGAAGCGAGCCGGACGTTCACGGTGACGGGCGGCAGGATCATGTCAGGGCCGGAGGCAGCCAGCAGGTCGGCGACGGCCTGCGTCGCGAGTCCGGTGCTGGTGGCCGCCAGCTCGCTGACGGCAAAGGCGGAAGAGAAAGTGGCGCGATCGGTAAAGACGGGAAGCGGCCTGATAGCGTCGTGGCCCCGCAATCCCTGCTGCATCTGCTGCCACAGCGAGCCAGCGAGCGATAAGTCCATGCTGAATTTCCTTACGGCGGTTTTATCTAAGCATAGCAGGCGGTATCAGCGCCGCCGCAGGCGGGGAAAGCGGGCGTGCATCCGCAGATTACGCAGGTTCAGAACTGCGATAGCGGTGCCCAGCACCACCAGAGAAGCGCCGATAATTTTGAAGCTGTTAAGGCTGTCGCCCAGTACCACAATTCCCATCAGCACGGAGAGCACCGGCGTCAGCAGCGAATAGGGCATGATCAGGTTGACGTTGTACTTCTTCAGCAGCATATACCACAGCGTATAGGCGACAATCGAAGACGCGATGGCGCTGTAGAGGATGGCGAACCAGCCGCGCCAGCCCGCATGTTGCAGGGCATAGAGCTGATGGGACTCCATCACCAGACTGGATCCGCCGACGATCGGTATCGCCAGAAACGCAATCCATCCGGTCATGGTCAGCGGTTTAATCGGCGGCGACTTCTTGACGATCAGATTACTCACCGCCCAGCCGGTGGCGCTGCACAGCAGCAGACAGAGCACCCACCATGAAGGAATGGTCGGGCTGCCGGATAGCACCACCACGCCGCTCAGCGAAATCATGATGCCCATCAGCTGCACCAGTTTCAGATTCTCTTTGAGCACCGCCATCGCCAGCAGCATCGCAATCGGCGTGCCCAGCTGCACGACAATCGCGCCGGTGCCGGCATCGGTATAGCGCAGGCCGACGAACAGCAGCGAGAAGTGCATAAAGCCGAACGTGAAGGCCAGCAGCAGCAGCCAGGGCAATTGCTGACGGGTAATGCGACAGAAGGGCACCAGCACTATCGCCACCACGACAAAACGCATAAACGTCAGAAACAGCGGCGGCAGCTCCAGCAGACCCCATTTCACCGCGACGTTATTAAAGGCCCAGATAGAGACCACCATCAGAATCAGAAAAAAATGCCGCACAGCCACGATAATATCCTTTCGATGTTTTTTGCATAGCCTGCTAATGATGGCACGAACTCCGGCAATCCAGCCAATCGCTGGCAGAAATTTTCTGCGACAGCCCCGCCGCCTGGTGAGACTTTTTATGGCATTGATGGCAGACTGATTTGAAACGACTTCTGAGAGGATCTGATTCGGTATGACCCCTGCATCCGCCTTACCCCTTGCGTTAATTCAGCTTGAAGTCCCGCCCGCAAACGTCGTCGCGCAGATTGGTGAACAGCCACGCTGGTTCATTGATGCACTGGATCTGCAGCCTGATGATTACCTGATTGTCCGGCCCCATCTGGGCGAGGCGTTGCCCGATTTTGATCAGATTTCCGGCGCGATCCTCAGCGGCTCCTGGGCGATGGTGACCGATCACGCCGACTGGAGTGAACGCAGCGCCGCCTGGGTACGGGCAGCGATCGACCATCGGTTGCCGCTGCTGGGCGTCTGTTACGGCCATCAGCTGATGGCCTATGCGCTGGGCGGTGTGGTGGCGGACAATCCTCAGGGCTGGGAGCGTGGCCTGTTACCGATTCGCTGCACGGAACAGGCGCAGCGCGATCCGCTTCTGCAGAGGCTGCCCGCCTCGTTCAGCGTCTGGCTGTCGCATCGTCAGTCGGTGATCACCGCGCCGCCTCACGCGCAGGTGCTGGCGTCGTCTGGGCGCGATGGCTGTCAGATCGTGCGCTATTCGCCGCAGGCGTTATCGGTGCAGTTTCATCCCGAATTTTCCCGGCCGATTATGAACGCCTGTCTGCCGCCGGACACGATCGAAGAGTGTGCCGGGCGCGACATTGAGGGCAAAGACTGGGCGCGTGAACTGCTGGTCTCATTCTGGCAACAGACGTGCCCGGCCGTCAGACAGGCTCAGGGCGCGTAGTGACGGGTACAGCGATAGACCCAGGCGGGCGGCACATTCTTCAGCACCCTCTGGCGCTCCCAGGTGAAGTAGCGTGAGAGATCCGGCTGGGTCAGCGAGGTGTACTGGAACTGCACAAAGACGCCGTCCGGCCCCAGCGCGTTGAATACCGCCCGCAGAATGGCTTCACGCAGGTCAGGCGGTAAGGATAACAGCGGCAGGCCGGAGAAGATCGCGTCATATTCGCCGTTCAGATATTCAGCCGAACAGGTGCGCACAGTCATGCGGGGGTCGTCGAGGGCATTCAGCCTGTCCGCCAGGGCGGTGCTGATCTCAAAGGCATCCAGGGTGGCGTCGGGGGCCATCTGCGCCAGTATCTGTCGCGTCAGCACCCCATCGCCCGCGCCGAGTTCGGCGATGCGTAATGTTTCAGACCACTGAACCGACGCGGTCATCGTCCGGCACAGGGTCTCTGATGAGGGCGTAATGCTGCCCATCTTGCGCGGGTTACGAATAAACTGATGCACGAAACTGGCCTTGGTGCGCATCAGGGTCATAGCTGAAGCCAGCATACTCATCTCCGTAATCTGTTCATCCTCACGTTGACCCCGCCACGCCGCACAAGTTTCTCGCGGCATCCGTCTGCAGGGAAAAGTCAGAATATTCCTGAGACACCCCGGAAACGCCTAATCCTTCGGAGCGGTCACAGTTTCGGCCTGAAAGACCTGACACTCTCTTGATGTTGCATCATGTTAATAACAAGTTTCACTATTGTTGCATCAGTCACCTTTCAGGAGAATGACCATGCGTTACGCCGCCCCCGGAGAACAGGGTTCTCTGATTACGCTACAAAAGAATTATGGCAACTTCATTAATGGTGAATTTGTCGCGCCGGTGAAGGGAAACTACTTTACCAATACTTCACCGGTGAATGGATCGGTGGCCGGTGAGTTCCCGCGTTCGGATGCGGCCGATGTGGATAACGCGGTGGCCGCGGCTGCAGCGGCCGCTGATGCCTGGGGTAAAACCTCGCCGCAACAACGCTCGCTGCTGCTGCTGAAAATTGCCGATCGGCTGGAGCAGCATCTGGAAACGATGGCGGTGTATGAAACCTGGGACAACGGTAAACCGGTGCGCGAAACGCTGGCGGCCGATATGCCACTGGCGGTGGATCATTTCCGCTATTTTGCGGGCTGTCTGCGGGCACAGGAGGGCAGTGCCGCCGAGATCGATGAGTTCACGGCGGCCTACCATTTTCATGAGCCGCTGGGCGTCGTCGCGCAGATTATCCCGTGGAACTTCCCGCTGTTAATGGCCGCCTGGAAGCTGGCACCGGCGCTGGGCGCAGGTAACTGCGTGGTGCTGAAACCGGCTGAACAGACGCCGCTGTCGATTACCGTCTTTGTGGATTTGATTAAAGATCTGCTGCCTCCGGGCGTACTGAACGTGGTGCACGGCTTTGGTAAAGAGGCGGGTGAGGCGCTGGCTTCACATCCCGGCATCGCCAAGGTTGCCTTTACCGGTTCTACCGCCACCGGCGGCCATATTCTGGAACTGGCGGCCAAAAGCCTGATCCCGTCGACCGTCGAACTGGGCGGTAAATCCCCTAACATCTTCTTTGAAGATATCATGCAGGCGGAAGAGAGCTTCATCGAGAAAGCCGCAGAGGGGGTAGTGCTGGGCTTCCTGAATCAGGGCGAAGTCTGTACCTGTCCGTCACGCGCGCTGGTGCAGGAGTCGATCTACGAACCCTTTATGGCGGCCGTGATGAAACGGGTAAAAACCATCAAACGGGGCGATCCGCTGGATACCGACACCATGGTCGGCGCGCAGGCGTCGCAGCAGCAGTTTGACAAAATCCTCTCCTATCTGGAGGTGGCGCGTCAGGAGGGAGCGGAAGTGCTGGCTGGCGGCGGCATCGAGAAGCTGGATGACGCGCTCAACAGCGGCTATTACATTCAGCCGACGCTGCTGAAAGGCAACAACAGTATGCGGGTGTTCCAGGAAGAGATCTTCGGACCGGTCATCGGCATCACCACCTTTAAAGATGAAGCGGAAGCGATCGCTATTGCCAACGACTCTATTTATGGTCTGGGTGCCGGCGTCTGGACCCGCGATATTAACCGCGCCTACCGGGTGGGCAGGGCGATCAAAGCGGGGCGCGTCTGGACCAACTGCTATCACCTCTATCCGGCCCATGCTGCCTTTGGTGGCTACAAGAAATCGGGCATCGGGCGTGAAACCCATAAAATGATGCTGGATCACTACCAGCAGACCAAAAACCTGCTGATCAGCTACAGCATCGAACCGCTGGGTTTCTTCTGATTCACAGGCGGAATCTGGCGGCGCCCCTGCGCGCAGCCACAACAGAACCACGCTTCGGCGTGGTTTTTTACGTTAAGAGGTGCTGAAGAGTCAGGAAATATCTGATGACCACGCAACAAAAATGCGCCGATAAAGAACAATTAATCAGTTAGTTAAAAAATTAAACCGACAGATTTACGGTTTCTTTTAGCCTGAAAGCCCTCTCATTTCGCATCCGACATTCTTATTTGCAGTGGTACTGATATAACCCTCTGATATGTATGGCAATATTTGAAAGCCATCCGCAGTTCTTTCCATCCCAGCCTTACGTCACCTCTGCGCCCACTGCGCCAGCAGTCCATCGAAGAGTACCAGATTTTACATGAGACTTTTTAATGGCCGCTTCGGTTCCGCGCTTTTTTTGCATAAAAACACTTCAGAATATCGGAAGTTTTTAGGAATCGTCTTAGTAGGTAGTTCAAAATCTGATAATATTTGCATTAACTCTATATATTAAATTTTTCTTATTAAAATACCGGGCGGCGTGTGCCGTTGAAATTCCGTAAATCTTCTGTAAACTTATCGATTAAATTTACAATATGAATGTGATTGCAGACTCACGGGCAGGATCTCTCTGGCTCGTGCGGTAGCTATGGATTCACGGATTTATTGTAAATGCATGTATTTAAAGCTATTTATTTAGTTATTCGAGATTTTCCATGCAGGTATATGCTCAACAATAACGCGCTTGCGATTAATGTTTTAATTAAAAGCGGGTGTTAAATAGCCAGGGATGGTATAAGGAAAACTTGGGTTTCCCCCGCCTTCCTGAATCAGACACAAAAAAAACGATCATATTTCTGATCGATTTTTCGCGCGACTGATTTCCTTCTCGCGCCGTTTTCATCCCCGATGCTGCTTTTTTATACTTAATATTATTTGATCAGTCGGCATTTTTGCTGACCGCAGCCTCCAGGCATTTTGATTCAGGGGTGGCTTTAAGGCTGGTACTAATGGCCTTCTTCACCCGTGATATTTCCCGATTTTCATCACTGACTCCCGGCCTCTGGCCTCTCTTCAAGGTATGAATGGAACACAACATGAAAAAAATGGTGAAGCTTCGTATTGCGTTAGGGCTGATGTTTGTTTTCTCTGTCGCTGGCTGTAAAGCGCCGCCGCAAATGACGGATGACACGCTGGTCACCAGCACCGTGGATGGCGTGGTACTCAGCCATCGCTATGCGGTCAAACCGCCCGCGCAGTTCACACCGGTCAATGAAACCTATCGCGCGCTCTATCCCGCCTCGGTCATGAACCATCCTGGTTATGGCGGCAAAGTGGTGGAGACCCTGAAAAGCGGTGAAAGCTATACGGTGATTGGTCAGGTGGAGAACAACTGGCTGGCGCTGGGTGAAGCGGCCGACACCGCAGCCGACGCGCAACCCGAAACCGCCACCCCGCCAGCGAAAGAGGGCGATAAACCTGCGGCACCGCAGGCTGCCGTCAGGCTGACAGGCTATGTGCCGTTCCGCGCGGTGGTGAAAAGCGAACTCTATGACCAGACCATCAAAGCCGATCAGCCAAAACGTCGCGTTCGCACCAGCAAGAAAAAAACCTGTGTTGCGGTTAACGGCGACAGCACCGCCTGCCAGAACAGCACTAACGGAACCTGGATCATTAACTAATTGCATCGGGCAGGGAGGGCTTCATGACGAGAAATATGTCACTACGGAGTGGGCTGATCGTGTTGCTGGTGTGGCTGCTGTCAGCCTGCAGCAGTAGCAGCAGTCAGCCGCCAGCGACCTACTACAACCTGACGGTGCGGGCGGAGAACCAGCTTAACGGCGGTGCGCCACTGAAAGTCCGGGTTATGCTGCTGAGTTCAGATGCCGGGTTCATGTCAGCCGATTTCTACTCCCTGCAAAACCCGTCTGCCGACGCACAGGGCGGCGCGCAGCTCAATACCCAACAGTTCTTCCTGACCTCAGACCAGCGCAGCAAAACGCTGCGTATCAGGAGCCTGCCCGAGGCGCGCTTTATCGGCATCATGGCTGAATACCAGATGCTGGATGGCAAAATCTGGCGACTCTCGCTGCCGGTTCCCGAAGGCGAGTCACCTTCATTCTGGGCGTTCTGGAAACGTAACGATGGCGAGCTGAATGCGCATATTGTGGCGGGAACGAATGGCCTTCGCGTGGAAAAACAGTGATGCCGATGAACAGAGCGGAAAAAGTCGTCTGGACGGAGGGGATGTTTCTGCGTCCTCACCATTTCCAGCAGTCAGAAAATTATCTCCTCAGCACCCTGCGGGAGTGGGGGCAGTCGCAGCGCGCCTACACCTGGGGTTTTTACGATCTTGAGTTTGATGAGGCGCTGCTGCGTCAGGGCAAACTGGCGCTGAGTGCCGCCAGCGGCTGTCTGCCGGATGGCACCTTCTTTGCCTTCAGCCAGCCACAGCATGGCCCGGCCCCGCTCGATCTGCCTGCGTCGGTTGATCGCAGCAAAGTGGTGCTGGCGATTCCGGCCCGGCGCAACGGCCGTGAGGCCGTGGCGTTTCAGGAGTCGCACGATTCGCTGGCGCGCTACCTGGCCTGGGAAACGGAGGTGGAAGATGACAACGTGCAGGCGGTGGGCAGTGCCACGGTGCAGTTTGGCAAACTTCGCCTGCGCCTGATGCTGGAGCAGGATCTGACCGCCGAGTGGACCGCGATGGGCGTGGCGCAGGTGATCGAAAAACGCAGCGACAACCATATCCGGCTCGACAGCGACTACATTCCGCCGATGCTGACCCTGAACAGCAGCCGTCCGCTGCAGAACATGTTCAACGATCTCCACGGGCTGATCCAGCAGCGCAGCCAGCAGCTGAGTCAGCGCGCGCCAGGCACCGGCCGTTTCAACAGCGCCGATATGGTCGATTTTATGCTGCTGGCGCTGCTTAACCGGCAGCTGGGCCTGCACAGTCATCTTCAGCATCTGCCGCTGCTGCATCCCGAAACACTCTTCAGCCACTGGCTGCAGCTGGCGGCAGAACTGAGTACCTGGACGCCAGCCCGTGCGCCTGAAGGGCTGCCGCTTTACGATCATGACGATCTGAATAGCTGTTTCAGCCGTCTGTCGCTGCTGCTGCGTCAGGGGCTCTCGCAGGTGATGGAAGAGAGTGCTATCCAGCTGCCGCTGACCCAGCGTTCACACGGGCTCAACGTGGCGACCGTGCCGGAAAGCAGCATGGTGCATGAGTTTGGCTTCGTGCTGGCGGTGAAAGCCAGCGTGCCCGCTGACACCCTCATCACCCATTTCCCTGCGCAGATGAAGGTCGCGCCGGTCAGCAAAATCCGCGATCTGGTACAGCTGCAACTGCCGGGTCTGGCGCTACGGTCGATGCCAGGCGCCCCGCCGCAGATCCCCTGGCATTCAGGATATAGCTATTTCGAACTGGATAAGAACAGCGAACTCTGGAAAGAGATGGAGCGCTCGGGCGCTTTTGCGCTGCATCTTGCCGGTGAGTTTCCGGGCCTGAGCATGGAGTTCTGGGCCATCCGTAGTCAGTCAGAATAATAAACCGAGCACGCAGCATGATGCAGGAACAACCCCAGTCACACAGCGATCTTGCGCCGGATACCAGCCACCAGAATGTGCTTGTCGCGGCGGCCAACCCTCTGATTAATGCCATTCCCCAGATCCGTCACTCGCTCTCCTATGAGGATCCGGCGGCACTACGTCAGCAACTGATCGATCAGATCCGTCGCTTCGAGCTGAGCTGCCAGCAGTCCGGCGTGGGCTATGAAGTGATCATCGGCGCACGTTACTGCCTCTGTACCGCACTCGACGAGGCGGCGGCGCTGACACCCTGGGGCAGCCGTGGCGTCTGGACCAGTAACGGTCTGCTGGTAACGTTTCACAACGAAACCTGGGGTGGCGAGAAGTTTTTCCAGCTGCTGGCCAGGCTGTCACAGAACCCCAGACGCCACATCCTGATGCTGGAGCTGATCTACTTCTGCCTGCTGCTGGGATTCGAAGGGCGCTACCGCGTCCTGGACAATGGCCGCTCCCAGCTGGAGACCATTAAGCAGCGTCTGCTGCAGATGATCAAAGGCGTGCGCGGCAGTTATGCGGCGGCGCTGTCACCGCATCCTACCGATCAGCCCGTGCTGCGCAAACTGTGGCGGCCGATGATCCCGCTCTGGGCCTGTGCGGCCGTAGCGGGGCTGGCAGCCTGCCTCTTCTATATCGTCCTGAACTGGCGCCTGGGCGATTACACCTCACCGGTGCTCGCCCGCATCTATCAGACGGTGCTGCCGGAGGTGAAGATTGGCAATCCTGCGCCGCCACCGCCTGCCACGCTGAACCTGCGGGCCTTCCTGAAACCGGAGATTGATGCCGGGCTGGTGGCCGTGCGCGACGAAGCGGATCGCAGTGTGGTGACGCTGAAAGGGGATGGCCTGTTTGCCTCCGCCGCTACCGAGGTTCGCGGCCGCTATACCGGAGTGATCCAGCGTATCGCGGCGGCGATGAACAACGTCAGCGGCCAGATTCAGGTGATTGGCTACAGCGACAACGTGCCGATCCGCAGCGCCCGCTTTGCCTCTAACTTTGAGCTTTCGCTGGCACGCGCCCGGTCGGTGCAGAGCCTGCTGCAGCAGCAGCTGGCACAGCCGTCACGGGTCAGGGCGGAAGGGCGCGGCGAAAGCAATCCGCTGGTACCGAACACCAGCGCAGAAAATCGCGCACGCAACCGTCGTGTGGAAATCACGCTGCTGGTGGCACCGGATGCAACGCAGGCTGAACTCAACGGCCCGGCAAGAGGGAACTGATCCATGCTGAATATTCTGTTTGCCGTGCTGACCAGCCGCCTGGCGTGGGGCTTTGTCGGCATTACTGCGCTCTCCTTTATTATCTGGGTGATTGGCCCGGTATTCTCGATCGTCGATTCGCGCCCGCTGGAGCCGGAGCAGAACCGCATGATCAGTATCGCGCTGCTCTATCTGGTGTGGGGGCTGGGGCAGGCGATCCCGCGACTCTATAACTTCTGGCTCAACCGCAAGCTGATGTCGAGCCTCGAAACCGGTAAGAGCGATGCGCCGGACGCCGATCGTCAGCGGCTGACCAGCGAAGAGCAGGTGCTGGCAGGGCGCTTCTCGGAGGCCACGGAGATGCTGAAAAAGGCGCACTTCCAGCGTCACAGCAGCAGAGGCCGTCCGTTCTGGGCGCAACGCTTTGGTCGGCAGTATCTCTATCAGCTGCCGTGGTACATGATCATCGGCGCGCCCGGTGCCGGTAAAACCACCGCGCTGGTTAACTCAGGGCTGCAGTTTCCGCTGGCGGATAAGTTCGGCAAATCGGCGCTGCGCGGCATCGGCGGCACCCGCAACTGCGACTGGTGGTTCACCAATGATGCCGTGCTGCTGGATACCGCCGGGCGCTACAGCACCCAGGAGAGTCAGCAGGAGCGGGATGCCAGCGAATGGCACCATTTCCTTGACCTGCTGCGCAAATATCGCGGACGTCAGCCGATCAACGGCGTGATCGTCACCCTGAGTGTCTCCGATCTGCTGAGCCAGTCACCCGAAGCGTTGCGCAACCAGGCGCTGGCGCTGCGTCAGCGCCTGATGGAGTTGCACGATCGTCTCGGCATCCGTTTCCCGGTCTATGTGCTGGTTACCAAGGCTGACCTGCTCAAAGGCTTTCGCAGCTACTTCGCCTCGCTGGATAAAGCCCAGCGTGAGCAGATCTGGGGCTTCACCTTCCCGTGGGCGCAGGCGTCAGCCGCTGACTTTGAGCTTAACAACCAGTTCCAGCAGGAGTATTCACTGCTGCAACAGCGGCTCGATGCCGGACTGGCCGATCGGCTGCTGATGGAGAGCGATCCCCAGGCCCGCGCCGAAAGTTACCTCTTCCCGCAGGAGTTCGCGGCGCTGCGGCCGCTGCTGGCCGAGGCGCTCGACACGCTGTTTGCCCGTTCCGATTTCGAAACGCAGTTTGCACCGCGCGGGATCTACTTTGCCAGCGGCACGCAGGAAGGTCTGCCGTTTGATCGGGTCATGGGCGAGCTGAACCGCGCGCTGAATCTGCCGGGTCAGCAGACGGGCGAATCGGGCAGCTGGGATCAGGTCAATAAAGAGTCCCCGATTCCACAAAACAAAGGGCAGAGCTTCTTCCTGAAAGGGGTGCTGGAGGATGTCATTTTCCAGGAGTCCGGGCTGGCTGGCAGTAACCGCTGGTGGGAGTTGCGCAATCGCGCGGGGCTGTGGTCAGGCTATCTTGCCCTGCTGCTGCTGTTACTGGTGGCGGGTGCGCTCTGGCTCACCAGTTACAGCAAGAACAAATCCTATCTGCAGGAGATGGCGGCCAAAACGCCGCAGGTGGAGCAACTGGGCGACCAGCTCCGGCAGCAGGTTAATGGCGATCTCTTTGCGCTGGTGCCTTATCTCAACACGCTGCTGCACCTGCCGGAGAGCGCCGATTTTTCGCTGGACTCACCGCCGCTGACGCGCCGGATGGGGCTGTATCGCGGCACGGAAGTCAGTGATGCGACCCGCGCCCTCTATGAGAAAGCCCTGAAGCAGCTCCTGCTGCCGCAGGTGGCGCAGAACATCACCCGCTGGCTGCGGGCCGATAACGGCAGCGATGCGGACTACAGCTATGAGGCGCTGAAAGCGTATCAGATGCTCTATCAGCCTAAGCACTACGATGGCAGATTCCTGCAGGCCTGGCTGATGCTCAATCTGTCGCGTGAGCTGCCGCAGAACGTGACCCAGCAGCAGGTGAAGCAGCTGGCGTGGCATCTGCAACAGCTGCTGGAGACGCAGATCCACGCCTCACCTTATGCGAAGGATGAGGCCCTGATTAAGCGCGAACAGGCGCTGATCAATCAGATGCCGCTGTCACAGCGCGTCTATGGCCGGCTGAAGCGCCTGTTGCAGCGCAGCGATACGCTGCAGACGGTCACGCTGGCGTCGCTGGGCGGGCCGCAGAGCGAGCTGGTCTTTTCGCGCAAAAGCGGTAAATCGGTGAATGACGGGGTGGCGGGTCTCTATACGCCGGAGGGGTACTGGCAGCATGTGGACAAACAGATAGCGCCGGTCACTCAGGCCCTTTACAAGGACGATCTCTGGGTGCTGGATGGTGCGGCACCTGCACAGAAAAGCGAGCAGACCGATCTGGCCGTGCGCCAGCTCTACGTACAGGACTACATCCGCCAGTGGGAGCAGTTCCTGAGCGATATTCAGCTTAACAGCAGCGCCGACCTCTCGCAGCGCATCAACACGGCACGTCTGCTCTCCGGCAATCACTCGCCGCTGCGCCAGCTGGTTATCAACCTCAGCCGCTTGCTGACGCTGAACCGGGCGCAGCCGGATGAGAAAACCGCTCAGGCTGCAAAGCCTCTGGACAACAGCGCCACCCGCACCCTTGAAGCCCTGTTTAGCTCGTCCGACGCCGCTGCCGCGCGTGGACAGGCCACCAGTCAGACCACGCCGGAGCAGGCGGTGGCCGTGCACTTTGCGCCGGTTATTGAGCTGGCCCAGCCGCTGCAGCAGGGCAGCAAGGTACTGGCGGTGGATGATTTCCTGCACCAGATCGATGATCTGTATCGCTATCTGACAGCGGTCCAGGATGCTGCAAACAGCGGGATGCCACCACCGGCCAGCGATGCCATCAGTCGTCTGCAGGCCAGCGCCGGTCGCCTGCCGGGTTCTCTGCAGAATATGGTTTCCAGCATGGCGGTGGGGGCCAGCAGCGATGCCCAGCGCCGCGACATGGATAACGTCCGTAAGCGCATCACCATGGAAGTGGGCAGTTTCTGCCGCCAGGCGATCGCGGGTCGCTATCCGCTGGTTCGCTCCGCGCGCAGCGAAGTGACACCGGACGATCTGGCCCGGATGTTTGCGCCGGGCAGCGGCATGATGGACAGTTTCTTTCGTGACAACCTGGCCAGCAAAGTGGATACCACCAATGCCGCGTGGCGCTTTACGCCGGGTATCGACGGTAAAAGCCTGCCGGGCGGCGAAGCGCTGCTGCGTCCTTTCCAGCAGGCACAGTCGATTCGGGATGCCTTCTTTGCCAACGGTGCCACCACGCCTGGCTTCCGCGTCACGCTGCGCACCGTCAGAATGGACAATGAGATCCTTAACCTGACGCTGGATGTCGACGGACAGATCCTGCGTTACAGCCACGGGCCGCAGGCGGTGCAGATGGTCAGCTGGCCCGGTCCGGGCGGCACCAGCCAGGTGCGGATGCAGCTTGGCCTCACCAACGGCACCACCTCCACGCTGGTCACCAGCGGTCCCTGGGCGCTCAATCGTTTCTTTGACCGTGCCCGCGTTACCGCCGCCGGAGGGCTGACACGCGACGCCACGTTCAGCGTGGATGGCCATCAGGTCACGCTGTCGTTTACCCCAGGCAGCATTCGTAATCCGTTCCAGCTTCCCGGCTTTAGCTGCCCCTGAAACAGGACCCGAACATGACTCATTACGCTGCACCCTGCTGGTACGGCAAACTGCCCAGCGCGGGTGACTTTGTTAAGCGCCGCTTTCCTGACGTGATCTATCGCCAGTGGTCCAGCTGGTTTCAGGTGGGTCTGCACCACTGGCAGAGCAATCAGGAGAGCGACAACGCGCCCTCGCGCCCGTTTCTCAACGCGCCGGTCTGGAATTTTGTGGTGCCCCCGATGCTGGGCAGCCAGCTGATCCAGATGGGCTGCCTGATCGCCGCACGGGACAGCGTCGGGCGCAACTATCCGCTCTGCGCGCTGCGCTACTTTACGCCTGCAGAATGGTCGCCCGCGCTGCTGGCCCGCTCCGGCGACTGGTATCAGCAGGTGGGGAATACCCTGCTGCGGGTGGTGCAGGGGGGCGGATCGCCGGAACAGCTCGACCAGGCGCTGCTCAGCATTCCTCAGCCGCAACCGCCGCAGGAGGCCAGCGAGTCGTCTGACATTCTCGACGTTATCGGACATGGCGATACCCCTTCGACCCTGAACTGGACGCTGCCGGGCGAGCATTTTGATCCGCAGTTCTACACCAGTTACTGGTGGACCAATCAGAGCGACGGTTTTCCGCTCTATACCCAGGTTCACAGCGGCAACTTCACTGCTCAGCTCTTTTCCCTGCTGTTCGATCCGGCCGGTGGGGCAAAACCCGGCCGGAACGGCCTTTATCCCCCGATGTTTGAATCCTGAGGCGACGAGCGTGACGATAAATACAGAAACTTTGCTGGCGCCGATCGGCGATGAAAATCCCGGTGGCGACAACCTGGAATATGATGCCGATTTTCAGGCGATGGAGCAGGCGAGCGCCGGTAAAGCCGAACAGCAGTTTGGTGACACGATCATTCCGGCAGAACCGGCAGACTGGAATAAAGTCGAGAAGCTGGCGATAGCCCTGCTGGGCCGCAGCAAAGATTTGCGGGTAATGCTGACGCTGACCCATGCCTGGACCGAACTGAAGGGATTGCCGGGCTATGCCCAGGGCCTGAAGCTGATTGAACAGGCGCTGCTGCTCTACTGGGAACCGCTGTGGCCCCGGCTGGAAGAGGCGGGCGAAGCGGATCCTTTCTTCCGCATCAATGCTCTGGCGTTGCTGGGCGACAAATCTGCCCTGAGCGCAGCGGTGCGCCAGAGCTGGCTGCTGCGCTATCCCTCTGACGGTATCACGCTGCGCGATGCCGCCGCCCTGTGCGACGGCAGCAAAACCGAAGTCACTGAGTATCCCGGTGGCCTGCCACGTCTGACCGACGAACTGGCGCGCGCGGATCAGCCCGGTATCGGTGCGGTGCTGCAGATCCATGAGCGGCTGCAGACCATCTGCGAAACCGTGGCCGAACGGCTGGGTGAGGCGGCGGTGCCGGAACTGGCGCTGCTGCGCCGACAGATTGCCCTGGTCGCCGAACGCTGCCAGGCCACCGACCTCAGCACATTACTGCCCGCAGCCGCGGCGGAACAGCCCGCAGAGACCGCTGCCGCGCCCGCACCGGCGGCGGCGCGTGCGGCCGCTGACTGGCGCAGCGTGCAGATCGGCTCCCGCGCCGATGCGCAGCTGATGCTGGAAAAAGTGAAGCTCTATTTTACCCGGCATGAGCCGAGTCATCCTGCACCGCTGATGATCGACCGCGTTCAGCGCCTGATCGAGCGCGATTTTATGGAGATTATCCGCGATCTCGCGCCGGATGGCGTACATCAGCTCGAAACGCTTTTCGGACGTCGCGACTAAGACGTCAACCTCTCACACAGCAGGACCTGCGCGCCTGCTGTGACACGTTATCCGCGCATCATTGATGGAGAAAACCATGGCAACAAGTAAATCCAGTGGGCAGAAGTTCATTGCCCGCAATCGCGCACCCCGCGTTCAGATTGAATATGACGTGGAAATTTATGGCGCGGAACGCAAAATCCAGCTGCCGTTTGTGATGGGCGTGCTGGCGGACCTGGTCGGGAAACCGCTGGAGCCGCAGCCCGGCATCGACGAGCGTAAGTTTCTGGAGATCGACATCGACAACTTCGATGAGCGCATGAAAGCGCTGAAGCCGCGCGCGGCATTCCAGGTCGACAACACCCTGAACGGCGAAGGCAAGCTGAACATCGATCTCACGTTTGACAGCATGGATGACTTTTCGCCGGATGCGGTGGCCCGCAACGTCGAGCCGCTGAACACGCTGCTGGAAGCACGCACCCAGCTGGCAAACCTGCTGACCTATATGGACGGCAAAAACGGGGCAGAGGAGCTGATTGGCAAGGTTCTGCAGGACCCGACGCTGCTGCAGGCGCTGACGCATCTGCCTAAGCAGAATAACGCCACTGACGATAAGGAGCCGCAGGCATGACGCAGAGTTCACAACAGTCGCAGTCGCAGGACGCGGTCAGCTTCAGCCAGGATGAGTTCAGCGCGCTGCTGAACAAAGAGTTCCGGCCAAAAAGCGATCAGGCGCGCGCGGCGGTCGAAAGCGCGGTGAAAACCCTGGCGCAGCAGGCGCTGGAGAACACCGTCACGGTGTCCAGCGATGCGTATCGCACCATCCAGGCGCTGATTGCCGAGATCGACGAAAAGCTCTCTCAGCAGGTCAATCAGATCATTCATCATCCGGAGTTTCAGTCGCTGGAGAGCGCCTGGCGTGGCCTGAGCTACCTGGTCAACAACACCGAAACCGACGAGATGCTGAAAATCCGCTTTATGAGCATCTCCAAGCAGGAACTGGGCCGCAGCCTGAAGCGCTACAAAGGTGCGAGCTGGGATCAAAGCCCGCTGTTCAAGAAGATTTATGAGCAGGAGTATGGTCAGTTCGGTGGCGAGCCGTTTGGCTGCCTGGTCGGCGATTACTACTTCGATCACAGCCCGCAGGATGTCGAGCTGCTGGGTGAGATGGCCCGCATCGGGTCGGCCGCGCACTGTCCGTTTATCACCGGCACGGCACCCGAAGTCATGCAGATGGAGTCCTGGCAGGAGCTGGCGAACCCGCGCGATCTGACCAAGATCTTCCAGAACACCGAGTACGCCGCCTGGCGCAGCCTGCGTGAGTCGGAAGATGCACGCTATCTGGGCCTGGTGATGCCGCGCTTCCTGGCGCGTCTGCCCTACGGGATCCGCACCAACCCGGTCGACAGCTTCGACTTTGAAGAGCAGACAGACGGCTCCGATCACAGTAACTATGCCTGGAGCAATGCGGCGTACGCGATGGCCGCCAACATTAACCGCTCATTCAAAGAGTATGGCTGGTGTACCGCTATCCGCGGCGTGGAGTCGGGCGGGGCTGTCGAAAATCTGCCGTGTCATACCTTCCCGAGCGATGACGGTGGCGTGGACATGAAGTGTCCGACCGAGATCGCCATCAGCGATCGCCGTGAAGCCGAGCTGGCGAAAAACGGCTTTATGCCGCTGGTGCATCGTAAGAACTCCGACTTCGCCGCCTTTATCGGTGCGCAGTCACTGCAGAAGCCGATGGAGTATCACGACGCCGATGCCACCGCCAATGCCCGTCTGGCCGCGCGCCTGCCTTACCTGTTCGCCTGCTGCCGCTTCGCGCACTACCTGAAGTGCATCGTGCGTGACAAGATCGGCTCCTTCCGCGAGCGCGATGAGATGGAACGCTGGCTGAACGACTGGGTGATGAATTACGTCGATGGCGACCCGGCTAACTCCTCGCAGGAGACCAAGTCACGCAAGCCGCTGGCGGCTGCCGAGGTGAATGTGGAAGAACAGGAGGATAACCCGGGCTATTACGCCGCGAAGTTCTTCCTGCGTCCGCACTACCAGCTGGAAGGGCTGACCGTTTCGCTGCGTCTGGTCTCCAAACTGCCTTCACTGAAAAATGATAATGCTTAAGGGCTGAACAGGATGCGTGGTGTCCGGGGCGACCGGGCATCACGCAGTCTCTGAATGGATGGCGAGGTGTGAAGCTCTGCACACTGTCATTTGCTGAGCTGTCACCCTGATCTGATTTTAATATTCTAAGCGGGTTTTTCTGTATTCAGCCTGGGTTGTTTCTGTGATGAGAAAGCTTGTAAATGCCGTTCTGTCTTTTCATTCAGGAACGGCGTGGCCACAGATTTAGGCGATGGCAGATAAACGTAAACAGATTAATGAATATTTTTACGTATTAGCCTGTTCGGCATAATAACAATGGCTATGCAGGCAGCAATAAAGAGCGCTTTACCAGCAAGTAAGCCTGAAGAGCAGGCGTTAACGCTTCCATAACGGGCAACCAGATAGATTGAGCTTACAAGATCAACAATGGCATAAAGAGAGATCAGCGATAACAGGATTATCAGGAAAACTGAGAAGACCTTTTTTATCTCTATTCCTTCCATGAATATTTAATGTGCCGGGCGGCTATATAATATTGATCATGGCGCTGTCCATAAAATGGGCACCTTACAAAGCGTAAAACAGTGCGTTATCCGGTTATTGATGTTTTCGCACTATAAATGCATATCTATTTTGTCCGGTTAATGACCGGCAATACGAATTCTGAAATATGGTTTATGACGATATTTCAGAAGCAAGGCAAAGGTAAAATATGGACTGTTTTATTCAGCCCCATGCTTTTCTTTTTGCCATATCCTTGCTTTTTTGAAAGCAATAATCGCAACCAATAAAGAGTGAAAGATAATGGCTATTGATATGTTTATGAAGGTTGACGGAGTCACCGGCGAATCGAAAGATTCAAACCACACCGGCTGGACTGATATCACCTCTTTCTCATGGGGTGCCTCTCAGCCAGGCAACATGTCTGTGGGCGGCGGCGGCGGTGCCGGTAAAGTTAACTTCAACGACCTGCACGTTAACGCGCTGATCGATAAATCCACCACGGCGCTGCTGAAGAACTGCGCCAGCGGTAAGCATCTGGCAAAAGTCGAACTCTCTATCTGCAAAGCAGGTGGTTCTCAGGTTGAGTACGCACGTATTACTCTGGAAGACGTGCTGGTGACCGCTGTGAACTATAACGGTTCCGACAACGGCGATACCCTGGGTATGACTTACTCCTTCCAGGCTTCTAAAGTGAAACAGCAGTACTGGGAGCAGAGTTCTTCCGGTGGCAAAGGCGCAGAGAGCAGCGCGGGCTGGGATATCAAAGGCAATAAAGAAGCGTAATATTGCTCGGCAGCCTCCCCTCAGGGGAGGCTTTGAAAGGAGTTTTGCTATGGCACATTTAAGACCTCAATTTTCAGCTGCCTGGAACCGCTTCTCAGAAGTTAATGTTTCCGTCGAGAAGGTTGGAGAAATATTGGGTGGAAAAGTAGAAGCAAATATCGCCGCCAGAATTTTCGAGAATGCCTGCCCAATCAGAATGAGCTATGTTCTTGATTACACTGGCCTTCCTGTTCCCGCAAACAGTCGTTATGCGACCGTAACGGGTAAAGACAAAAAGCGTTATATGTTTCGCGTCAACGATATGATGGACTTTTTAGTCAGCGCGTTTGGTCAGCCAGACCTGACAGTGAAGTCACCAAAACCCGGTTCATTTAACGGTAAACAGGGGATTATTGTTTTTCAGGGGAGTGGCTGGAGCAATGCCCGTGGGCACGTGACACTCTGGAACGGCAATATCTGCTCTGATACCTGTCACTTCCTGGGTGGCGCAGAAAATGGTAGTTTTGTTCCTGATGTTGCCTCCCTGTGGATTCTGAAATGAAAAAATTACTGATGTTACTGGCTCTGACGCTATCTCCTGCAGTGCTGGCGATAACGCCTCCGGCGCCAGACTCCTTTAAGCAACCGCAGATTTTCAGCAACTGGCTTCTGAACCGCTGTGCAGGTAAAGCTGCCACTGACAAAGTTTTCAGCGATGATGCCTTCAAAAGTGCGTCAGCCTGGTTAGAGGTAAGCAATCTCCCTGTTGAAGCCTTCAGTGATGGCGATAAATTAATCAATGCGTATTTGAAGATGGATCTGACCGGCTCAGTCAAAGGAAGCTTCAATATGATGAAATGCACATTACTTTCGCAAAGCCAGGATGCAAAAGTGCTTTACGAAAAATATAAAAATAAAAGTTAACATAAATGGTGAGTTTCTGATGAAATGTTATTATTTACTGCTATGCGTTTAAGCTACTTATGTTTCCTCTATCCATGCGATGAGTGATTGTTCAAGCGGGAATAACGCTCAGGAAGTTAACGAATGTGCAGAAAAAATAAAACAGAGTCAGAGCTGAATTTAAATAAAGAGTATTAAGCGGCGAAAATCCGAATTGAGCACCTTTATGAAGGCCATGATCAGGAGTCCAGCCAGTACCGAAGCGCCTTTGTTGATACTCAGCGCAACTGGCTCAAATACTGTGATAGTCAGTGCAGGCTTGAAGCCTATGCCGCTGAAGAGGGCAGCGATGCTTATGTGAGCGTCATGAATTTCTGTATTGATCGTCTCGATAAGGAACGCACTGCAATTCTGAAGCAACTGCCTTACTGATTACCCAGAAAGATTAATGTCTGTTTAAAATTCAAAAAAAAACCACTCTTATTCGTCTCTGATATGCTGTCTTTTCGGGTTCGGAATTATGCTGCACGCTTCTTTAAGTAAGAATTGGTTCCCGTCGCAGTCGGTTTTATTTATTAACCAGTAAATCTGTCAATTTAAGTAATGTATCCGGCATCACCAATTGAAATAAAATCAACCCCAAAATTAAACGCTCCCGCTCCCTATACCCCGCACTTTTCCCCGAAAGGTGCGCGGTATAGATGCCGAACCGCTAACCGCAGGAATCCGTTATGCGCTTTACGATAATAACGACCAAACCCGGCCAACAGCCGCCGCAGACTCATTGTGACTTCTTTCCGCCCGGCGGTACGATTGGACGCGGCGTGGATAACAATCTGGTGCTGCCGGACGATGACCGGACGCTCTCCCGCCTTCAGGCGATTGTGCACATCACCGCAAACGGTGAGTGCCGCCTGACTAACCGTGGCAATGTAACCCGCGTGCTGCTCAACGACATCCCGCTGGAGCGCGGCCGTCAGGTTGAGCTGCAGGATGGGGATATTCTGGGCATTGATGATTACCAGCTGCTGGTCAGTGACCTGAACAGTGCGTCGCAGCCACAGGCTGAAAGAACGGTTCCTCGTCCTGAGGCGATCCGGCCCGCAACGGTGGCTGATGAGCCACCCGTGGAAAAAGCCGCGACGGCCGCGATCCCGAGTGAAATCTGGGACAGCCTGGCGAAGGAGTTTTCGATCTCGGACGATCTCTCTAAGCGCAAACCGGTGCCTGAAAAGCCGGAGGGGAATCCCCTGACCGCACCGGCCTCGCCGGATCGCAATCCCGAAGATCCGCTGGCCCAGCTGATGAACGATGCGCCGCTGGACTATGGCCAGCAGCCGAAAAATCGCAGTCTGTTTGATGAAGGCGATGCGCTGTTTGCGCAGCAGGGCATTTTCGACGATCGGACGCCGAGCGCACTGTCGACTCAGCAGAAAACCGCACCGCAGCCCGATAAACCCGCCGCTGAACTGGACCCGTTAAGCCTGTTCGACGGTGAAAACAGCATGGATGCGCGCAACCACGACGATCCACTGGGCCTGATGATGGGCAACGCAGTGTCGCTGGCTCAGCCCGAGCCACCCGCAGCGAAACCGGCGACGCCTCAGCCAGCGGCGACGCCCGAACAGTCTGCCGTACGTTCAGCAGAGCAGCCGCCTGCCAGTCTGAATGAAGCAGAATCACCATTATTCAGCTTCAGTGAACCTCACAACCCGCAACCCGATGCGCACCGCCAGCCTCAGCGCGAGGCACCGGAGCCGCTGATGCCAATCGATGAAGAGCGCGCCGTCCAGACGGAGGCGCTCAATCCGCAGAACGACTACGGCGGCATTACGCTGCCCACACCCCAGGCGGTGCAGCGCACGCCAGCACCGACGCCAAAAGGGCGGCTGCGTATCGATCCGGTTGCGTCCGGCCACCAGCCTGCCGCTGCGGTGCCGCCGTCGGCGCCAAGCCAGACCAGTGGCGACGCCCTGAAGGGCGAACTGCTGAACGCGCTGCTGGAAGGCATGGGCCTGCGCGATCTGCAGCCGACCCCCCAGTTCGACCGCGAACAGATGCTGCAGTTTGGTCAGATGCTCAGCATGTTCTCGCAGGGCACGGTCGCGCTGCTCTCATCGCGTTCGATCCTGAAGCGTGGGGTCAAGGCCGACATGACGGTGATCCTCGACGACGCCAACAACCCGTTCAAACTGCTGCCGTCGGGCAAAACCGTCCTGATGCAGATGTTCGGCAGCCGGATGCCAGGTTTTATGCCGCCGCGTCAGGCAGTGCGTGATGCGCTGATCGATCTGCAGGCGCACCAGCTGGGGATGATCGCCGGAATCCGCGCCATTATCGCCTCAATGCTGCAATCCTTTAACCCGGAGCAGCTGGAGGAGGAGGCGCGTCAGGCAGGGTCGGTGTCCCGCATCGGGCTGCCGGGCAGCCGTAAAGCGGCGCTGTGGGAGCATTTTGTTCAGCGTTACGGCGAGACGGCGGGTGAGATCGAAGACGATTTCCACACCCTGTTTGGCGAAGCGTTTCTGCACGCCTATGACCTGGAAGTCAATCAATACAAAGACTCACAAACCCACACGGATGACGCATGAATATCACTATTGCCTCGACGTCGAATCAGGGCGATCGCGCCAGTAATCAGGATCAGATCGGTGATGTCATCGGTAAACGTTCCGCCTGCTTTGTGGTGTGCGATGGCGTGGCTGGCTTTCCCGGCGGGGAGATCGCTGCATCGATAGCCCGCAGCAGCCTTCTGCAGGCGTTTGACGGGGATGCGCATCTGGATGCGCAGTCGATTCGCCGTTACGTCAATCACGCGAATCACGCTATCCGGCAGCAGCAAAAGGTCAGCAGCGAACATAGCCGCATGGGCACCACGCTGGTCAGCCTGTTTATCGACCGCGACTACCATCTGGCCTGCTGGGCCCATGCCGGTGACAGCCGCCTCTACCTGTTCCGCCGCGGCTATCTCTATCTCGTGACCACCGACCACAGCCTCGTGCAGCAGATGAAGGATGCCGGACATCGCACCGACGGCATCAACAGTAATCTGCTCTATTTTGCGCTGGGAATGGGCGATGAGCAGCGCGACGCCAGCTACAGCGACGTGGTCGGCATCGAAGATGGCGACGCCTTTTTACTCTGCACGGATGGGTTCTGGCACGGCGTAACACTGGAGCAGATGCAGCAGTCGCTGCACATGGTGAATACGCCCGCAGAGTGGCTGACGCTGATGCAGCAGATCATTAAAAACGACCAGCCGGATGAGGGGCAGCAGGATAATTTCAGTGCGCTGGCCGTCTGGATTGGATCGCCTCAGGACACCACTTTACTGCACTCGCTCTCTGAAGCAGCGCAGTTTTTCCCTCTGCGAGATTGAGAACGCCAACATGAAATATGGATTAGTGGCTCTGGCTGCGTTGCTGCTCAGCACGCAGGTTTATGCTGAAAATTATCGCATCGTCCAGTCCCCGGCACAGAAACTGGATGTCTGGATCGATGATGTCAAAAACAACCAGCTCTCAAGCTGGTGCAACAGCACGGTCAATCTGCGCATCGTCACCCTGGGTGAAAAAGATGCCGGGGTGCTGAAGGCGTTTCTGCCCCGGGTAGCCGGACTGATGGCCTCACAGTGTAAACCGCTGCAGACGCTGCACTGGCAGCTGACGGACGAGCAGGGCGCTGAGATTGCCACAGGCAGTGCCGCCCGCCCTCAGCAGTGGAAAACCGTCGTGACGCCGCCCGCGCCGCAACAGCCAGCTTCCGCTGTGGCTGCTGACCCCTTACTCAACGCGGCTCAGGCCGATACCTCACCCTGGCTGCAGTTCAGCCTGCTGGATGGCTGCCATTTCCGCACCTGGTGGCGACATCCGGCGCAGGGCAGCGCGCTGTTTATCCCGGCGAAGCAGGGGCTGACCTGTGGCGCCGATGGCTGGCTCAGCGGCCACAGCAGCCTGACGCAGCAGGGCAACGGTGCGTCAGCCGCAACCGGCGTCACCTTCCTGCAGGGCTTCCCGGTTTCGGGACTGAGCAATCAGTTACCTACCGCCGAACTGCATATTACGACGGTTAATAGTGAGCGCATGGTGCTGGGCAACGAGAAGTCGCCGGATAGCTGGCTGGTTCTGCCGTTCAGCAACCGCTTCAACGGCTGGCAGGCGACACGGCAGGTGGTGGTGCAGATGCCGGTCAGCGAAGCGGCCGATCAGAGTGCGCTACAGGCGCGTCTGCAGGAAGTCCGCAAGGTCTGGTCACCGTGGCTCAGCGGCGATGCCACGCTGAGTGTGCAACTGGTGGAAAAACTGCATCCCGAACTGAAAGATCCCGCCGCCGCGGTCTATCGCACCGTTAACTGACGCAAAGGAGTCTGCATGCAATCTCTGCAAAATCATCTGGCCACTGCCACGATCGGCGAGACGCTCGCTGAGGTCACGCGTCAGATTCAGGCCACGCCGGCGGATGCCGATCTGCGGGCCGCCTTTGTGCAGCTGCTCTGCCTGGCGGGTAACTGGTCGCGCGCGCAGACGCAACTGCACTCCTGGCTGGCGTTAAGCCCGCAGGCTCAGCCAACGGTTAATCTGCTGCAGCAGGCGATCGCTGGCGAGCGGCAGCGGGAAGCGGTGCTGCGCGGTGAAGCGGAGCCGGTGCTGCCGGGCAGCGCCTGGGCGTGGTGTAACACGCTGCTGGCCGCCCTGCAGGCGGACGCGGCGGGCGAGGCTGCGCGGGGTCAGGCATTGCGGGCCGGGGCGTTCGACCTGGCCGCCGCCAGTCCCGGCACGATCACGCAGCAGGATCAGCCGACCGCCTTCAGCTGGCTGATGGATGGTGACAGCCGCTTCGGGCCGGTGTGTGAAGTCATTAATCAGGGGCGCTACTACTGGCTGCCGTTTGCCGCGATCCGTGAGATGCAGTTTCAGGCACCCGCCAGCGTGACCGATTTGGTCTGGCGGCATACGCGGATAGCGCTGATTGATGGCAGCGAACAGGTCTGCCAGATCCCGGCACGCTATCCACTGCGGGCAGAAACGGAGGAGCATTTCCTGCGGGCCAGCGCCACTGAGTGGCTGCCGCTGGGCGAAGAGAGCGATCAGTTCATCGGTCAGGGACAAAAAATGTGGCTCAGCGATAGCGCGGAGTTTTCACTGCTGAACCTGCAGAAGGCGGTGTTCGATGATGCCGGATCGGCCGATGAGTCATGATTCCGGCGCGCAGAACGATCGCTATGCGCAGCTGCATGGCGGCTTTCGCGCGCGCAAAAAGCGTGATGCGTTAACTGCCCGCGACAAGCTCCAATCCTCCCTGCTGGATCGCCTGACCGACAACGCGCCGGATAAAGAGCAGGAGGCGGACAACAGCATGTTGATCACCCACAGTACGCTGCGCCGTCACGTCCTGCGCGATCTGCAGTGGCTGTTTAACACCATCAACAACGAAGCGCAGCAGGATCTCAGCGGCTTTGACCATGTGCAGCGATCCGTCTGGAACTTCGGTGTGGCACCCCTGGCCGGGCAGAACGTCTCCGACCTCGAATGGCAGGATATGCAGCGCAAAATGACCAACGCCATTCTGCACTTCGAACCACGGATCCTGCCGCAGGGGCTGCAGGTGCGCTGCATCAGCGATCTCGGCTCTCTGAGCCTGCACAACGTGCTGTCGATTGAAATTAAAGGGCAGCTCTGGTGCGTGCCTTATCCACTGGCGTTTCTGTTTCGCACCCAGGTTGATCTGGAGAGCGGCCACTTCGAACTACAGGATGCAGGATAATCATGGACAGCAATCTGCTTGACTACTACAACCGCGAACTGGCCTACCTGCGCGAGATGGGGGCAGAGTTTGCCACGCGCTACCCCAAAGTTGCGGGGCGTCTTGGTATGCACGGGATCGAGGTGGCCGACCCCTACGTCGAACGCCTGATGGAGGGCTTCGCCTTCCTGACGTCGCGCGTGCAGCTGAAGATGGACGCGGAGTTTCCGCGCTTCTCACAGCGCCTGCTGGAGATGATCGCGCCTTCATATCTCTCGCCCACGCCGTCAATGGCGATTGCGCAGCTGACGCCGGACAGCCGCAAAGGGGATATCACCCAGGGCTTTCGCGTGCCGCGCGGCACCATGATGGAGAGCCAGAACCTGAAAAAGACCGGCGTCACCTGCAGTTACACCACTGCGCACGATGTGGTGCTGCATCCGCTGCGGATCAGCGAAGCCTCGCTCGGCGGTGTCCCTGGGGATCTCCCTTCTGGCGAACTCAAACTCACCGGCCTGGGCGCGGCCAGCGCGCTGCGCATCCGTATCAGCTGCGACGGGATTTCGGCGCTGAGCCAGCTTAACGTGAACGACCTGATGCTGTTCCTGAGCGGCCCGGACATCCAGGCGCTGAAGCTGCTGGAACTGCTGATGCAGCACCGGGTGGGCATCGTGCTGCAGTCGGTCGAAAAGCGCCCGCAGCGTCAGGTTCTGACGGATGAGGCGCTGCAGCAGGAGGGCTTTGCGCCGGAACAGGCGCTGCTGCCTGACGATCTGCGCAACTTCGACGGCTACCGTCTGTTGCAGGAGTACTTTGCATTTCCGGCCCGCTTCCAGTTTATCAGCCTGGGCGAGCTGGCACCGTTCCTGCGCCGCTGCGACAGCGCCACGGCATTCGACATCATCATCCTGCTCGACAAAGCCGACAGCGCCCTCGAAAGCGTGGTGGACAGCTCACATCTGGCGCTGCACTGCACGCCGGTCATCAATCTGTTTCCCAAAACCGCCGAGCGCCTGAAAGTCAGCGACAGTCAGCATGAATATCATCTGGTGGTCGATAACATCCGGCCACTGGATTATGAGGTGCATTCGGTTCAGCGGCTGTTCGCTACCGTCGAGGGTCAGCGTGAAGAGCAGGTCTTTCGCCCGTTCTGGAGCACCTTCAGCGGCGACGAGGGCGACTATGGCGCTTACTTCTCGCTGCGCCGTGAGCAGCGCACCCTCTCAGAGCAGGCACAGCGCTACGGCACCCGCACCGGCTACATCGGTTCAGAAGTCTTCCTGTCGCTGGTGGATGAGCATCATGCGCCGTGGCGCGACGGAGTGCGTTATCTCTCTGCTGAGGTGATGTGTACCAGCCGCGATCTGCCGCTGATGTTACAACAGGATCAGGGTAACTTCGTGATGCCGGACTCGATTCCGGTAGGGGAGCTGAAGCTGTGCAAAGGGCCGACGCCCCCGCGTCCGGCGCTGGCCGAGGGGCTCTCCGCGTGGCGGTTGATCAGCCATCTGCAGATGAACTATCTCAGCCTGATGGACAGCCGCGAAGGTGAGGGCGCGGCGGCGCTGCGCCAGCTGCTGAGCCTCTATGCGAACCTCGCCGACGCGCCGGTCGCCCGTCAGATCGATGGCATCCGCCACTGTACGCTCAGCGCGGTTAACCGCCGCGTGCCGGAACCTGGCCCGGTGGTGTTTGCGCGCGGCGTCAGTATCAGCCTGGAAGTCGATGAGCAGGCGTTTTCCGGTGCCAGCCCGTGGCTGCTCGGCAGCGTGCTGGAGCGGGTCTGCAGCCGTTTAGTGGCGCTGAACAGCTTCACCGAGTTCACGCTGAACAGCCAGCAGCGCGGCGAGGTGGGCTACTGGCCGCCGCGCATGGGCCGGAAAGCGCTGATATGAGACACGAAAAGGTCACTCCACTGCCACGGTTTACCCGCCTGCCGGAGGATTTCTGGCAGCAGCTGATGGCCGCGCCCTGGCGCTACGATCTGTTCCAGCTGCTGCGGCGGCTGGATGCGCAGGGCGGACAGCGCTATCCGCTGGGACGGGCACCGCTGCCGAAGTTTGAGGCCGTGCGTATCGGCCAGGCGCCCTCGCTGGCGTTTGCGCCCGCCGCCATCGCCAGCGCCGCGCCGCGTGACGAGGCGGGGCGTCACGACCTGTCGATCTACAGTTTTGGTCTGTTTGGCCCCAATGGCCCGCTGCCGACCCATCTGACCGAGTATGTCCACGAACGCATCGTGCATCATCAGGATCACAGCCTCTCGGCGTTCGCTGACCTGTTTCATCATCGCGCCACGCTGCTCTTCTACCGCGCCTGGGCGGATGCGCAGCCGACCGTGTCGCTGGATCGCCCCGACGACCGGCGCTTCCTGAACTACCTCGCCTGCCTGGCGGGGATAGGATTACCGGCCCAGCAGCAGGCCAGCTCGCTGAGCCTTCATGCCCGTCTGATGCTGGTGGGACATCTCAGCCGTCACGGTCATGATGCGGAAGGGCTGGTGCGTATTCTGCGCCACTACTTTGGTGTGCCGGTCAGGCTGACCCAGAACCTGCCGCACTGGCTGAAGCTGGATAGCCGCGATCAGGCCCGGCTGGGCGCAGGCCGCCACATGCCCCGTCTGGGCGTCTCGGCGTTTCTCGGCGTGGCGGTGCGCGATGTGCAGCATCGTTTTCGCCTGCACCTGGGGCCGCTCAGCGCCGCGCAGTATGCCCACTTTCTGCCGGATGCCCCCGGTGCGCAGGAGTTGCGCGACTGGGTGCGTCACTACCTCGGCATCGAAATGCAGTGGGATCTCAGCCTGATCCTTGCCGCTGACGACGTGCAGGGCGTGGCGCTGGGCGGCACCGCGCGACTCGGTTACACCAGCTGGCTGGGGCAGACGCCGCAGCCACAGGATCGTGAAGATTTTATGTTTGAGGTTGAGGCCGCCCTGCGCTGACTCAACCGCTTTGCCCTTACACAGCCTGCGTCTTTCATTGAAGAGAGCCCCCTATGTCAGAAATCAGCCGTGCCGTACTGTTCGGCAAACTGGATACGCTGTTATTTACCTCGCTGGAAAGCGCCACCGCCTTTTGCAAACTGCGCGGCAATCCGTATGTTGAACTGGTGCACTGGCTGCATCAGCTGATGCAGCAGCAGGATGGCGACTTACAGCAGGTCATCACACATTTTTCACTGGACGAAAAGGCGCTGACCCAGGATATCGTGGCCGCTCTCGATCGTCTGCCGCGCGGCGCCAGTGCGGTTTCCGACCTCTCCGAGCATATCGACAGCGCCGTCGAGCGGGCGTGGGTTTACGCCTCGCTGAAATATGGCGCAACCCGCATTCGCGGCGGCCATCTGCTGGTCGGCCTCCTCAAAACCTTCAACCTGGCCAGCGTACTGAAAGGCATCTCCGGCCAGTTCAGCCGCGTCAACGCCGATGCCCTGCTGGCGGACTTTGATGCGCTGCTCAGCAGCAGCAAAGAGGCGCAGCAGGCGCTGAGCGCCCCGGCAGAGAGCGCAGGCGTGCCGCCTGCCGCAGGCGGCAGCACCCTGGCGCAGTATGGACAGGATCTAACCGCCCGCGCCCGCGACGGCAAAATCGACCCGGTAGCCGGGCGTGATGACGAGATCCGCCAGATGGTGGATATCCTGATGCGCCGCCGCCAGAACAATCCGCTGCTGACGGGCGAGGCGGGCGTCGGTAAAACCGCGGTGGTCGAGGGCCTCGCGCTGCGTATCGCGGCGGGTGATGTGCCTGCGCCGCTGCGCGACGTGCAGCTCTGGCTGCTGGATATCGGCCTGCTGCAGGCCGGTGCCGGGATGAAAGGGGAGTTTGAGGCGCGGCTGCAGGCGCTGATCAATGAGGTTCAGTCCAGCCCGACGCCGATTGTGCTGTTTGTCGATGAGATCCACACCCTGGTCGGTGCGGGCGGTCAGCAGGGCACCGGCGATGCCGCCAACCTGCTGAAACCGGCCCTGGCGCGCGGCCAGCTGCGCACCATCGGCGCCACCACCTGGGCGGAATATAAAAAGTACATCGAAAAAGATCCGGCGCTGACCCGTCGCTTCCAGACCGTGCAGGTGCAGGAGCCGGATGAGGCCAGAGCGATCCTGATGCTGCGCAGCACCGTCAGCGCGCTGGAGAAGCATCACCAGGTGCTGCTGCTGGATGACGCGGTCACTGCGGCGGTAAAACTGTCGCATCGCTACATTCCGGCGCGCCAGCTGCCCGACAAAGCAGTGGCGTTGCTGGACACCGCCTGCGCCCGTGTCGCGGTCAGCCAGGGCGCACAGCCGGCGGCGCTGGAGGATTGCCTGCATCGTCTGGCCGCACTGGAGATTGAAGCGGAGATCGTCGCGCGCGAAATCCGGGTCGGACTGGGCGATGTGACCCGCCAGCAGGCGATGGCAGACGAGCGCCAGACCCTGGAGGCCGAACGGGATGCGCTGGAACAGCGCTGGCTGCAGGAGCGTGAGCTGGTTGAGACGCTGATCGCGCTGCGCGCCCGCTGCGTCACCGAAGATGACCCGGCTCTGCGCGAACAGCGCGACGCCACGCAGCAGCAGCTCACAGCGCTGCAGGGCGAGGCCCCGTTGCTGTTTGCCGCCGTCGATGCAGGCGTGGTGGCTGCCGTGGTGTCAGACTGGACCGGCATTCCGCTGGGCCGGATGGTGAAGAATGAGATCGACGCCGTGCTGAATCTGGCGGACACCCTGAACCAGCGCGTCATCGGACAGCGCCACGGTCTGGAGCTGATTGCGAAGCGGGTGCGCACCACGCGCGCGCGTCTGGATAATCCCGACAAGCCCGCAGGCGTCTTTATGCTGTGCGGCCCGTCCGGCGTGGGTAAAACCGAGACTGCGCTGGCGCTGGCGGAGTCGCTCTACGGCGGCGAGCAGAACATCATCACCATCAACATGAGTGAATTCCAGGAAGCACACACCGTGTCCACGCTGAAAGGCGCACCGCCGGGCTACGTCGGCTACGGGGAAGGTGGCGTCCTGACCGAAGCGGTGCGCCGTCGCCCCTACAGCGTGGTGCTGCTGGATGAGATTGAGAAAGCGCATCCCGATGTGCACGAGCTGTTCTTCCAGGTGTTCGACAAAGGCTGGATGGAGGATGGCGAGGGTCGCCACATTGATTTCCGCAACACCATTATCATTCTGACCTCGAACGTCGGCACGCAGTTGATCAGCGCCATGTGCGCCGATCCTGAACTGATGCCCGATCCCGATGCCCTCAGCACCGCGCTACGTAAGCCGCTGCTGGAGGTCTTCCCGCCTGCGCTGCTGGGCCGTCTGCTGGTGGTGCCCTATTACCCGCTCAGCGATGCGATGCTGGCGGAGATTGTCCGGCTGCAGCTGGCGCGCATCGTGCGGCGTCTGGCCGACAACCACGGCATTGAGGCGCAGATCGATGAGTCTGTGGTCAGCCAGATCGTCCGGCGCTGCACCGAGGTGGAGTCGGGCGGTCGCATGGTTGACGCCATCCTCACCAACACGCTGTTACCGCAGATGAGCCAGATACTGCTGAGCGCCCACGCCCGCGATGAACGCTATCGCCGCGTAGATGTGCGCTGTGAGCAGGGCGAATTTGTCTGCCAGTTTGCTGTTTAAAGCCGTTAGCTATCAGAGAGTTTTCGAATATGTCGGAACATGATCAACCCCTGAATGTCCCCAACGCCCTGCCGCTGGGTTACCGCTTCAATGAATTTGAAATCAAAGAGGTCATCGGCGGTGGCGGCTTTGGCATCGTCTATCGCGCCTGGGATCACCAGCTGGAACGCGATATCGCGATTAAAGAGTTTATGCCCGCCTCGCTGGCGGTGCGCAGCGATGACCTCAACCTGGTGCTGCGCAGTGAGCGTTTCAGCAAAACCTTTCACGCCGGACTGAACAGCTTTATTCAGGAGGCGCGACTGCTGGCGCGCTTCAATCACCCGAACCTGCTGCATGTGCTGCGTTTCTGGGTGCAGAACGACACCGCCTATATGGGCACCGTGTTCTACAGCGGCACCACGCTCTCCAGCTTCCGCGAGCGCAATCCGCAGTCGGTCAATGAAACCTGGATCCGTCGCCTGCTGCCGCCGCTGCTGGGGGCGATCAAAACCATCCATGAGGCGGGTTATCTGCATCGCGATATCTCGCTGGATAACATCCAGATCCAGAGCAGCGGCGAGCCGATCCTGCTGGATTTCGGGTCGGCCCGGAAAACCATCGGAAACCTGTCCGATGAGAGCGAGACCATGCTGCGTCCCGGTTATGCGCCGATTGAACAGTACAGCGACAACGACGAGAGCGAGCAGGGCGCATGGACCGATATCTACGCGCTGGGCGCGGTGCTGCATACCCTGATTACCGGGGCGCCGCCGCCGGTGAGCGTGGTTCGCAGCATCGAAGATAACTATCAGCCGCTGGTGCAGCGCCGTCTGGCGGGTTACTCCGCATCGCTGCTGAGCGCCGTAGATCGCGCGCTGGCGCTGAAACCGGAAGATCGTCCACAGAGCATCGATGATTTTGCGGCGCTGATGGCGCTGCCGGAACGCGAACCGGAACCGCTGCTGAGCGCCAGAATCAGCGGGCCGGGCACCATGCTGGTGCCTGTCGAAGAGCAGGTGGTCAGCAAACCCGACTCGCCGCTGAAAACATGGCTGGGACACCGGTTTGCGCTGCCGGGCCTGGTTGCCGCGGGTGTGCTGGTGGGCCTCTGTGCGGGGCTGCTGATGTCGGGCGGCCAGCAGGCGACGCCACCGGCGGAAACGGCGCAGAACAACGCGCCTGCCGCCACGACTACACCGGCCAGCCCTGCGGTTACCGCGCCGCCAACCCAGACGGACGAACCCACAGAGACGGTCGCCAGCACGCCGGTCCAGCGTGCCGAACCCGCCCCTACAGCTACACCGGAGCCGCAACCGGCACCGCCAGCCGCGCCGGTCGCGCAGGTCTATATCCGTCTGCAGCAGGGTGAGCGTGTTCAGGTGAACGGTCAGCCACAGGCGCTGGTGCCGGCGGTAAACGGCTTCGCCACGCTGCAACTGGCACCGGGTAGCTACACCTTCGCCATCAGCGGCCAGAACGGCACCCGCCAGCAGACGCTGACCATCAGCGAAGAAGGCGTCTGGTTGCTCGATCCACACAGTTAAAAGTCAGGGATTACTTATGTTCTCACGCATTACTGCACAGCTGCCGGCGGACGGCCTGCTGTTCCACACGCTCAGGGGCACCGAAACGCTTTCGCGTCCGTTTGTGCTCACCGCCGAGCTGCTCTCCACCGATGCGCGCATCGACCGCCACGCCCTGCTGGGCCAGCCGGTGACCTTCACGCTGCCGGCCGGCGGCCTGATGAACGCGCTGAACCCGCGCTACTTCAACGGTAAAATCACCCGTGTCGCGGTGCGCAGCCAGGAGCTGAGCGGCACCCGTTACGCGTGCTATGAGCTGACGGTGGAGCCGGACCTGTGGCCGATGCAGCGCGACCGCAACCTGCGCATCTTTCAGAGCCAGACGGTGCCGCAGATAGTGCAGACGCTGCTGAAGGAGTACGGCGTGAACGTCGAGACGCGCCTGGCGGGCAGCTACCGGGTGTGGGAGTACTGCGTGCAGTATCAGGAGAGCAGCCTGAATTTCATCAGCCGCCTGATGGAGCTGGAGGGGATGTACTACTTCTTCCGCCACGAGGCGGACAGGCATACGCTGGTGCTGTGCGACGCGCCGGACCAGCATCAGGCGTTTCCGGGCTACGGGACCATCCCCTACCACGTCACCCCGTCGGGCGGCGTAGTGACGGAAGAGGGCATCAGCCAGTGGTCGCTGGCGGAGAGCGTGACGCCGGGCATCTACAGCACCGACGACTACGACTTCCGCAAGCCGAACGCGTGGATGCTGCAGGCGCGGCAGAACCCGGCGTCGCCGGTGCCGGGGTCGGTGGACGTCTACGACTGGCCGGGCCATTTTGTCGACCACAGCCACGGCGAGTCCTACGCGCGCATCCGCCAGCAGGTATGGCAGGCGGAGCATCACCGCGTCAGCGGGTCGGGCACGGCCACCGGCATCGCGCCGGGCTTTACCTTCTCAATACTCAACGCGCCGCACTTCAGCGACAACGGCGAGTATCTGGTGACCTCGGCCACCTATGACTTCGCCGAGAACCCCTACGCCAGCGGCGACGGCGGGGCGAGCCGCCACAACATCGACTTCACGGTGCTGCCGTCATCGGTGACGTGGCGCACGCCGCCGGAGACGCCGTGGCCGAAGACGCACGGCCCGCAGACCGCGAAGGTGGTGGGGCCGAAAGGCGAGTCCATCTGGACCGACCGCTACGGGCGGGTGAAGGTGAAGTTTCACTGGGACCGGCTGGCGAAGGGCGATGACACCAGCTCCTGCTGGGTGCGCGTCTCCAGCGCCTGGGCGGGCCAGGGGTTCGGCGGGGTGCAGATCCCGCGCGTGAACGATGAAGTGGTGGTGGACTTCATCAACGGCGACCCGGATCGTCCGCTGATCATCGGCCGCGTGTACAACGAGGCGAGCATGCCGCCGTGGGCGCTGCCGGCGGCGGCGACGCAGATGGGGTTCCTGAGCCGGTCGAAGGATGGCACGGCGGACACCGCGAATGCGCTGAGGTTTGAGGATAAGGCGGGTGAAGAGCAGGTCTGGCTGCATGCTGAAAAGAACATGGACACGGAGGTGGAAAACAATGAAACCCTCAGTGTTGGCAGCAACCGGACCAAAACCATCGGTGGCAATGAAACCACCGAGGTGAAGAAAAACCGCACTGAAACGGTCAATCAGAATGAAACCATTACCGTTCATCAGAACCGTACTGAGACGGTGGATGGTAATGAAACCATCACCGTGCATAGCAATCGCACCGAAACGGTCGATCAGAATGAGAAAGTGCGGATTGGGCAGAATCAGTCGGTAACGATAAATGGCAATCAGACACTGAAAGTGGATCAGACGAAAACTGAAACGATTGCTCTGGCGTCAATGCTCAATGTTGGCCTGGCGCAGAACACGAATATCGGCGCAGCCTATGTGCTCAATGTCGGCGCTGGCTGGATGACTAATGTCGGCGCAATGCAGATGCACAATGTCGCTATGAAATATTCGCTGAATGCCGGGCGGGATATCGCACTTTCTGCCGGAACAAATGCAGAGTTCAGTGCTGAAGACAAAATCACCCTGGTATGTGGCGAATCGATGATTGTGCTCGAGCAGAACGGCACCATCACCATCAGCGCGAATAAAATCAAGCTGGTTGGTGAGAAGGTGATTGATATCGATGGCACACAGATAGACATCAACTGATTATGGAAAATTTTGCCAATCATAGCGCCTTTCCGGCGCTGCTGTTTGAGTCGCTGGATCAGCACGACCATGGTTTTAACGTGCTTGTGACACGTGTCAGCTACGATCTGAATATTATCACCGGCGAGCTGACTTTGTGTGAAGATCAGGGTGAACTGGCAGAGGAAGATCAATATTTCGATGAACCAGGCATCAGTAGTGTGCGTTTTGAAAGTGACCTGGCTCCTTATAAACCCCGGCTGGATGTGGTGATCAATGGCACTGCATGGGCACCTGAAGATAAACCTGCCCGGCATTTTACTGTGGGTGCACGTATTGGTGATTTTACCCGTCTGCTGAATGTTTATGGTCCGCGGGAATGGCGAAAAATGGTCGCCAGCTGGCAGCTTACGGACGCTAAGCCAGTGGCTCATGTTGATTTACGCTATGAATTCGCTCAGGGAGGTTATTACAGGCTGGAAGGTGGCGAAGAGATGGCTTCATCTGCTAACAGTGTTGGTATTGGCTGGTTATCAATAAAAGCTCAAAAAGCGCTCAAACTTCAATGCATTCCGGCTCCGCAGTTCGAACTGCTACCGCAGCCTGTAAAAAACATCGAAGACGAAAATCTGCCTGCTGGTTTTGGTTTCTATGGGCGGGGCTGGCATCCGCGCATTTCATTTGCCGGAACTTATGATGAAACGTGGAAGCAGCATCGCCATCCGTTTCTGCCAGCAGATTTTCAGTTCGATTACTGGTGCGGTGCGCATCCCTGGATGCAATTTCCATTGCCAAAACCCCTGACACAAATTCCGGTCACACTCAAAAATCTGATATCTCAACAGGAAAAAAGTGGACAGCAAATCGATTTTTCTGTGCCGGTAGAAACACTGTTTGCCTTTGTGACAACTGAGGAGGGCGCGGGAATTACTTATGATTTGCAACTCGATACGCTCGTTATTGATCTCCCGACGCGCAAGGTGCATTGCAGCTATCGTGCTGTATTTTCCGAACAACTTGCACCTGCAATGACTGAGCTACGTTTTATCGCGGTTAATGAGCGAAAACTAATGATACAGCGTGCGCAGCAACAGCTTACCGATAGTCAGGATGACAGTTTTATTCCATTACCCCCTTCGCTCCTGACGCTTATCAACGGGGTGCAACGCCATGGCTGATAATTACGCCGCACGAAAGGACGGTGTGTACAAAGTTGTCGGATTAGCGCCGGATCTCTGTTTTACCCCGGGTATTCAGCCTCCGGTTCCCTATCCTGTAACGGCTACACTCGCACCTTCAAAGAGCACCGTCGACAACGTGAAATTCAACGGCCATCCAGCGTTTGTCTATAAAATTAGCTATGTGCCTACTACGATTGGGGATGCTGCAGGTCGTAACAAAGGAGTGGTCAGTGGAACAGTTGAGGGAGATTGTTGGTCAATAGAGCATAGCCCAGATACGTATATTGGCGGTTTTCCCCTGAATCGTGTGCAGGATCTGTTTGCCATGAATGGCAAAGCTCTGGGTGGACGTGGCGGAAACCTGACCAAAAAAGAAACATGGGAGAGGCGTAAATCGCTGATTGAAAAAGGAAAAAATAGCAAAGATCCAAAAGTTGTGCAGGCAGCCTTGCGGCTTGAACAAAATAATACGGGTATGGAGAAAGCGAGGTTAGCAGACTACGTTTATGAACCTCGAGACCCCAGTAAGCCTATGCCCGATATACCGGAAGGATGGAAAGATATCAGTGACGATCCTAAGGCACTGGCTAAATACAACATTCATCCAGACGATTTGAGAGTACCAGCAGAGCCTGGATTCAGGTCACGCGTGTATGAGCCGGATGAAGCAACATTCGGCAAGGACATGTCCGCTTCTGTAGTTTTTCGGGGTACACGAATGAAAGAAGCTGTTGACTGGAAAAATAATGTGCAGCAAAGCATTGGTGCTGATTCAAGCTACTATAAGCAAGCGGTAAACATAGGTAAAGCGGTGAAACGTTCATCGGCCCCCATCGATTTAACTGGTCATTCTTTGGGGGGAGGGCTGGCATCTGCTGCTGCACGCTCAAGCGGAAAAACAGGATGGACGTTTAATGCTGCAGGACTAAAATCATCTACAGTGAAAAAGTACAGCGGAGAAAATCCATCATCGCAAAAACAAGAAAATATATCCGCTTATCGTGTGAAAGGCGAAATATTAACAAGGGTACAGGAACCTGGATTTTGGGGGGGAGCAGCAGTTATCGGTGGGCTAGGATTGACAGGATTTAAAAGTTTTGGGCCGTGGGGCGCTATTGCTGGTGGTGCTTTAGGAACAGGCTTAGTAATGTCCCCTGCTGCAGTTGGCATAAAGCATGAGCTTCAGGGTGGTCAAGGTAATGCAATAGACATGCATGGTATGGACCAGGTCAAACATTGTATAGAGATGGAGAAGCATGATGACGAAGCAATTCTGCTCGCTACATAAGGAGTTTGTATGTTTATTAACTTAATCAAGATTTCAATGAGCCGTATCTGGGTATTAATTTTTTTTGCCGCATCAGGATGTAATGCAATGAATAAACTCCCTCCGGAAAAATATTTTCACGGAACTCAGTTATCTATAGCACAAGCGATAGCAAGCGGAAACGTCTCAGAAGTTAGTAAGCTTGCACCAGATACAGACCTTAACAAACCGGGTCAACAGGACATGACTTTATTATTCTTCGCTGTGCAGAATGCTAAAGATAGAAGTCAGCATCAAATGGAAATAATTCGCGAATTAGTTAAGGCTGGGGCGGATCCTTTACAGGATGTACCGGATGTAGGGTATGTTGCAGAAGTATTAGCTACCTCTCCCTATCCGGCATATATGCAAGCTTTACTGGATGGCGGCATGAGTCCGAACACTAAAGTCAGGGGACGTCCAGTTTTTTATCGCGCAGCTTCGGACAATACTTTATCAACTCTTAAATTGATGGTTAAACGAGGGGCTAATATCAATCAGGATGATAGTTTGGGTAGGCCGGTCTTAATGCATGCGCTGGATGGAATGCAGCTGGATACTGTGGAATGGCTGCTTGAAAATGGTGCTAACCCGAATGCGGTCGAAAAAAATACTGGCTGGTCTTTTATGCGTCAGCTAGACGATACTATAAAAAATAATGGTAGCGATAAGGGTGCAGCACATAACAAATTGCTCGAAGTTCAAGAGATTGCGAAGAGGAAGGGCGGGCTTATGCATCAATAGGTTATTTAATTTTACTTGGTAAAGCTCTGGATTTTTATAACAAGGACGTTTTTAATATTTTAATGAGTGCCAAAAAATAAAATATTATTAGCAAGTCGACATTAAGTAAAAAATAGCATGTATATTTATTCATGTTGTTTTCGCAGGTTTGTAGTTATTTGTTAAAGTGGTGGGAAAGCTTCGCCAGAAGAGTACTTTTTTGGCTGGTATCTTTTAATCTAATAAGCTACTGTCAATTGAAATTACAATGAATTAAAAGCTCTAATTTTTAATACAGAGCTTAACCTTTCTGGCAAAGCAGGAATGACGTTACTTTTTTTTTCAAAATCATGGAATTTCTCTTAATGAGAACAAACTGTCATTTTTTTCTGTATCAGAATAAATGCCTTTATAAGTCTTCTGTTCAGATAGCGTTGTTTAGTTGCTCAGATAAAATGTCTATCTGCATATAAAATCTGGCTGGCTTTTAATTGCATGCCAGTTAAAATGATTTGAAGCCAGGTTGATGGTGTAAGTTAAATAAAATCAGAGGCATTTTAATTCATTGAGAAATGAAAGCAGGCTATAGTCCATCAAATTATAAATTTTGAATAAAAATTCTGGTATTCATTTGTAGCTTCAAATACTTCTTTGCAGAAGAATGAATTTTTTATGTTTTTACCATAAATGAGTCATTCGATGTCAGGGTGGTGAGTAATTTGAATATTATCAGGCTGTTAAGTTTATTTTTTGTTGCTTTTTTAGTGATTTTCCAGTTTTTTAGTCACAGGGCCGAAATCTTTCCTGAAAAGCATTTTTCAGGAAGCCAGTTGCAACTGGCAAAAGCAATTCAGAATGGTGACCCGGATAAGGTGGCTCAATTGTCAGAGCAAACTGATCTCAATAAGCCCGGCGAGAAAGGACTTACGCTTCTGTATTATGCCCTTAGCGAAGCTTCAAATAAAGATGTTAACAGACTTAATGTAATGAGTGCGTTAGTAAAACATGGCGCTAATCCTGTCCAATACGTTGTCGACATGGGATCTGTGGCAACGAATACAGCGGGATACGCAGACCCTGTGTTTTTTAAAGCCTTAATTAAAGGCGGGATGGATAAAAATGCGAGATTTGTAAGTACGCCGATAATATTTTATGCAACCAATGAAAGATCCTTCGCGACTCTTAAATATCTCGTAGAGATTGGTGCTGATGTCAATGCAAAAGATAGCTTAGGTCAAACGGCAATTTTTCAAGGTATGTATGGTCAACAATATGATCAGGTTGAATACCTTCTCAATCATGGCGCAGATGCAAATATTACTGATGTTAATAATGTAACTTTTAATCAGCTTTTGGATAAAACCATCAGTAATACCAATAAAGATAATAAGATGGCAATCGATAAGCTGAAAGATATAAAAGAATTAACCCACAAAAATTAACAGATATTTGGGTCGAATTTAAAAACAGCTTCAGATGGATGCCTGAGTGTGCAATGAATTCAGACTGATGAATCCGGCATGTTTATAATTAGTGGCAGGTTCAGATTGCATAACAGCCTGCTTAAACCGCTCTGCTCGCGATTTAACAGGCGCTAAGAAGTGCTGGCTGACGTGTCAGATGCATTGTGATAAATCCTGAGTTATTCACTTTCTGGCATGATAGCGAGATGGTGCGGTACTGGTATCAATCCTCGCACCTGAATAATGTGGGCATTATGATGATTGTTCTGGAATTTTAATTATTGCATGCCTGTATGTTACGATCTCACTCATTGATTTTATGTAAAAAATCCTTTTGACAATATCTGGCTACTTTATCTTTTTTTCTCGCCGCAATGAATAAATCCTTAAGCGGAACCTGGTGAAACTATTTACCTGAACTGCATCGCATGCCTTATCTGAATAAGCACGCTTAACATAAAAATCCTTCTTTAACCTGTATATTTTCGCACGGAGCTCCAATGGCAACCGGAAACACGATTGGTAAATTACAATATGCGCCTGCGCCACAAGGCCATGTGGCGGCGGGCAGTGCCAACCCGCCGAAAAAGAAAAGCTGGTGGAGCAGTTATGGCGACTGGGTCCATACCGGTCTGGACGTGTTAGGCGCAGTTCCAATTGTTGGCACGGTGGCTGACGGCGCGAACGCGGCAATTTACACCGCAGAAGGCGATTATGGTAACGCAGCACTTTCAGCTGCATCGGCGGCGGCTAACTTTGTACCCGGTGGTGGGGCAGCGTTTAAAGCCGGTAAGCTGGCAGCAAAGGCTGGTAAAGCAGTAGAAGCCGCGAAAGTGGGCAAGGGTATTGCAAAAGAAGGTGCTGAACTGGCAGAAAAAGCAGCCGTTATAGCCGAAATAACCGCCACTAAAGCTGAAGCTAAAGCCGCTAAAAAAGAAGCTGATGAAGTTATCAGCGCGAAGAAAGCGGGCAGCGGAAAAGGAGGCAGTGACAAAGGACATGCGCAGAAAAAGACTGAGCCGTGCAAAATTCCGGCAAGGCCTCTGCCGCAGGTCGAGATGGCGATTGGTAGTCCGGTTAACCCTGTACTGGGTATCAAACTGTTATTCGGTCCTGAAGATAATGATTTTTCTTTTCCAGCCTCGGTTCCCCTTAACTGGCAACGCTACTATTTTTCCGATGAAATCGGCAATGGCTGGCTGGGGCAAGGCTGGTCGTTACCGTTCTCACAGGAAGTCCGTAAGAAAGCGGGGCTGCTGATCCTGATCGATGAACAGGGCCGCGAAATAGAATTCCCTCTGCCCGAACCGGGCCGTCAGCCTCAGCTTCATCGCTATGAGCAACTCTATCTTTCTCAGCCGCAGGCTGATGAATTCCGTATTTCCTCTGCGGATGAAAGTCAGCACTGGCACTTTACACATAAAACTGAATCTGACCGCTGGCTGCTATCCGCCATCAGCGACCGTCACGGCAACCGCCTTAATATTCGTTACAACATCCTGCATCTGCCGGTGCAGATTGAAGACAGCGCCGGACGTCGATTCAATATCGCTTTTTCACGATTTGAGTCGGATGCAGGTATTCCCTTTTACCGTATCACCGGTGTCAGTGTCTGCCACCCCTCAGATCCTCTGAATGTTGAAGTGCTCTGTCACTACGATTATTCACCACAGGGTGATTTGGTCGCTGTGCGTAACGAACTCAACGAGGTGCTGCGTGAATTCCGTTACCGTAACCACATTATGGTGGCGCATCGTCGCACGGGCGAAATGGAGTGTTTTTATCACTATGACACCTATGCTCCTGAAGGAAAGGTACTGGCACATCGCGACAGCCTCGGCGGGGAATGGCGTTTTGAATATGGCAGTCAGACTACAACGGTCACTGATGTACTGGGACGCGTGACACGCTATGACTTTGACGACAATAAGGAACTGATTGGCTATCAGGATGCGATGGAAGGGCATATCCGTATCAGACGTAATGCCCGCGGTCAGATGACACAACTCACCGACCAGAGCGGCCGGATAACGCGCTACCGCTATGATGAACGCGGCAACTGTACGGCCATCATTGAGCCAGATGGTCAGACTACACGTTTTGATTATCACGAACGCTGGAACACGCCGGTTCGTGTGACCAACATGCTGGGCGGAACACGTGAATTTATCTACGACACAGCAGGAAACTTAATCCGTTTTTCGGATGAGATAGGACGCATTACAGAATACAACCATGATGACCGTGGCAATCTGGTCAGGGTACGTGATGCTGCGGCGGGCGTACAAACATTATGCTGGAACCAGGCCAACTTTCTTATCAGTCATACCGATTGCTCAGGGCGCACATCGACCTTTGACTATGACAAATATGGCTGGATGAAGCAGCAGACGGATGCGGCAGGAAATAATACCCGGTTCTATAACCGATGGAATGGCCTGCCCCAGCGTATTGTGCATGCCGATGGTGGAACGGAAAGCTTTGAGTTTGACCGCTGGAAACGGCTGATTGCCTGGCAGGATCCTCAGGGGCAGGTAACCCGCTGGGCGCTGGCGGCTGACGGCTTGCCGTTAACGCGGACGGATGCCTCTGGTCATAGCATTGGCTATGAGTACGATCTGGCCCGTCGTCTGACCGCACTGATCAATGAAAATGGCGCGCGCTATACATTCCGCTACGATGCCCGGGATAACAGGATAGAGGAGCAGGGCTTTGATGGTTGCAGGACACGTTATGAATATGATGACAGTGGCTGGCTGCTGACACGGATTGAAGAGGGCGATGGAAGTGGGCCGCTCATCCAGTCACGTTATGAGCGGGATGCTGCAGGCAGATTGCTGGAAAAGCTGGTGTCGCGCGGTGGAGATGCGACATGGCAACGTACCCGCTATCGTTACGATGCACTGGGACGCCTCACGGCAGGTGTCAACCACGGCGGACGCTCTGAACTCGAATGGGATGATGCCGGACAGTTGCTTACTGAACGGACGCTGGTTCGGGGGCACCGTTATGAACTGCGCCACAGCTATGACGAGCTGGGTAACCGGACGCACACCATTTTACCGGATGGCCGGGAACTGAAGCAGTTGTACTACGGCAGCGGACATCGGGTTCAGGTTAACCTGGGTAACCGGGTCATCAGCGAAAGTGAACGTGACGTTCTGCACCGGGAAGTGCGCCGCACCCAGGGCGCAATCACCAGCGAATATGTGCACGATGAGATGGGCCGGCTGATAAGCCAGCGCGCCAGCCGCGGGGCACAATCAGCGGTGGCACGCGAATATGTCTGGCGACGCGACGGCCAGCTGATGCAGATGACGGATAAATACACGGGCGATCATCGCTACGAATATGACGCCCTGGGACGTATGACGCGGGCGCGTGATGAGCGTTTTGCCTTTGATCCGGCGCATAATCTGCTGAGTGATTCTCAGGCGCAGCCCCTGCAGGACAACCGACTCAGGGTTTATGAAGACAAACGCTGGACCTACGATGGCTTTGGTAATGTGACGCGCAAGCAGAGTGGCCGTCACACAGATCAGCAGTTTGTCTGGAATGCTGAACATCAGCTGACCGAATCGGTGAGTACCCGCAACGGAACTGAACAGCGAACCACCTATGGCTATGATGCGTTTGGCCGCCGAAGCTGGAAACGCGATGCTTTTGGTATTACGCGCTTTGTCTGGGAAGGTAATCGCCTGCTGAGTGAAGAGAGAGGCTCACGTTGGCATATCTGGATTTACGAGGATGACAGCTTTGCTCCGCTGGCGCAGATCAGTCTGCAGCAGGGTGAAATGGAGCACGATGCACAGATCCACTGGTTTCATAATGATGTCTCAGGTCTGCCACGCGAGCTGACTGGTGCTGACGGCAGTGTAGTCTGGCGAGCCGTCTATCGTGCCTGGGGTAATACGCTGCGCACAGAGCAGGCAACAGTGGAGGGTGCAGAGCCGATTTATCAGCCGCTGCGCTATCAGGGCCAGTATTTCGATGCGGAAACAGGTTTGCACTATAACCGTTTTCGCTATTATGATCCGGATGCGGGCAGGTTTGTGAGTCAGGACCCAATAGGGCTTGCTGGTGGGGTTAACCTTTATCAGTATGCGCCGAATCCGCTGAGTTGGGTGGATCCGCTTGGGTTAACTAAATGTGCACCAAATAAGAAAACAACTTATGAAGGTGTTAGTCGTAGGGATGCATTCAGGCAGGCTAAACGTGATGCAGGAATACCTAAGAATCAGCAGCCTTACGAAGTTAGTAGAACTAAATTAGGTGACGGATATGGTGATTATATGAGAGACAAAAATGGGATCCCTATTGAAACTCGACAATACCATTTCAAAGACGGGAATGGTTCGACTGTGGTAATTCAGGAGCATAGTTTAGGACATGCTAAAGCAACACCTTTACATGGTGCTGAACCACATTTTAACGTAAGGCCAGTCGAACCAGTGACTGGGAAAATTTTAGATACCGGTAGTGTTCCTGGAACTCACGGTCATTATAATTTTCCATAAGGAGTTGATATGTGGTTTGAATGTGCTTTACATAAAGAAAAAATAACTCATATGTTTGGTGATGTTTTTGAATTAAAAGACGCCCAATTAAATGGATTCTACTTTCATGAAACATCATCCATCAGATTCTTGTTCAGCATTAAAGGCATCCCTCAAAAACACCCACAGAAATGGGATGGTAATGGATATAATGCGATGAATATTGTTCTGGGTTTTGATGGAGTAAAAAAATTTAATGCTAATTGCTCCAGGGTTAACATTATATGCAATCCGGATATTCATAGCTCTCAAGGTAAATCTACAATTAGCATAAAAAGTGAGGTGGGCTCTATCTTTTGTGAATCGGAGTTTCTGACAATAGAAAACATTAGCCCGTATACTGATATAAGATGGGATTGATTTGGCTTTCAATAGGAATGATATAATTTGATTATTTTGTATAAATATAATATTTAGCGAGGTTAGAGGCTCGCGCCAGCAAGTCTGGATTTACGAGGATGATAGCTTTGCTCCGCTGGCGCAGATCAGTCTGCAGCAGGGCGAGACAGAGCATGATGCACAGATCCATTGGTATCATAATGACGTCTCAGGTCTGCCACGCGAGTTGACTGGTGCTGACGGCAGTCTAATCTGGCGAGACGTCTATCGTGCCTAAGGTAATACGCTGCGCACAGAGCAGGCAGCAGTGGAGGGTGTAGAGCCGATTTATCTGTCGCTGCACTATCAGGGCCAGTATTTCGGTGCGGAAACAGGTTTGCACTATAGCCGTTTTCGCTATTATGATCCGGATGCGGGCAGGTTTGTGAGTCAGGATCCGATAGGGCTGGCGGGGGCTTAAATCTCTACGCGTATGCGCCTAATCCGCTGAACTGGCTTGATCCGCTGGGGTTGACAAAATGTAGTGCTGGTAAACCACCTTCGGCTTATTCCACCGCCTATGAAATGAAACTTTTTAAAACTTCCTATCCTGGTTTTTCACGTGGCCGACATTTTCAAGAGGCAAACGAATCGCTATTGAAAGCGATGGAGTCTGATAAAGACTTTGCACAAAATATGAAAGGGTAGGAATAAATCTGGAGCGTACGCCTACTGGGCTGGCACCAAGACAACCTCCGACAGGCTGGACATGGCACCATGAACTTGAAGACGGGTTAATGCGGTTGGTTCCTCGTTCCCAGCACACACCTGGTAGTGAGTTCTGGAAAATATTACATCCTGATGGTTACGGTAGGTACGCCGTGTGGGGGAAATAAAATGATTTTGACTGACGTTATAAATCAGCTGGATAACCTCGATAGCGACGATACAATTTATGCGAAAAAACCCTGGACACCTGACACTGAGGTTGTTATCGCAACTGAACCAGATGATGGTGGCCTGCCGGATCAAGCGGCAAAAATAAATGCAGAGTATTTTATAGAAATATTCTTCGCAAAAGAGTTTTTAGAAGGCTGGCTATCGAGCTTTGATCAGAAACCTTCAATAAAAGATCAGTGCTTACGATTGATCCAGTATGCTGAAAATGATGCCTAACCAATGATAATAGCCGGAAGCGATCCCCGTGATCCTTCCGGCTTTATTTTTAGCCGCTGACCTGAGCCAGCAATGCCAGCGCCTGCTGGCGGGTCTGCTCCATCTCGCGCCGCTGTCGTGCAAGCTGCGCCTGCTCGTGTCTCAGCCGGGTCTCCTCGCGGTTGTCGGGGATCAGCAGCAGACAGCCGTCCAGCACCTTCAGGCTGACGCCGGTTCCCACCTGCCACTGACTTAGGGCAGCAATGTGTTTAACTGCTGTGTGGCGAGTTGTCTATCACAGACCAGCAGTTTGTCTGGAATACTGAACATCAGCTGACCGAATCGGTGAGTACCCGCAACGGAACTGAACAGCGGACCACCTATGGCTATGATGCGTTTGGCCGCCGAAGCTGGAAACGCGATGCTTTTGGTATTACGCGCTTTGTCTGGGAAGGTAATCGCCTGCTGAGTGAAGAGAGAGGCTCACGTTGGCATATCTGGATTTACGAGGATGACAGCTTTGCTCCGCTGGCGCAGATCAGTCTGCAGCAGGATGAAACGGAGCACGATACACAGATCCACTGGTTTCATAATGATGTCTCAGGTCTGCCACGCGAGCTGACTGGTGCTGACGGCAGTGTAGTCTGGCGAGCCGTCTATCGTGCCTGGGGTAATACGCTGCGCACAGAGCAGGCAGCAGTGGAAGGTGCAGAGCCGATTTATCAGCCGCTGCGCTATCAGGGCCAGTATTTCGATGCGGAAACAGGTTTGCACTATAACCGTTTTCGCTATTATGATCCGGATGCGGGCAGGTTTGTGAGTCAGGATCCGATAGGGCTTGCTGGTGGGGTTAACCTTTATCAGTATGCGCCGAATCCGCTGAGTTGGGTGGATCCGCTTGGGTTAACTAAATGTGCACCAAATAAGAAAACAACTTATGAAGGTGTTAGTCGTAGGGATGCATTCAGGCAGGCTAAACGTGATGCAGGAATACCAATGCATAGCCAACCGCGAGTTGATCGCGTAGATTTACTTGACGGCTATAGTAAAAAAGTTCTTGACAAAAAAGGTATGCCAGTCCAGCTAAGACAGTATCATTTTGAAGCTAAAAATGGCAAAACTGTAGTTTTGCAAGAACATAGTTTGGGACATGAAAAAGCTACTCCTTTACATGGTGCTGAACCTCACTTCAATGTGAGACCAATTACAAACTTGAATACTGGTAGTATTCCTGGCACTCACGGACATTATAATTTTTGAGGAATACCTATGAATCTCTTTGAATTTATAAAAAGAAAAGAATTTTTAAATAAAATTTATCCTGAAGGCATAGTTAGTGACGTTTACCTTGGACAGATCATGCTTGATGTGCAAGGTCGGCTTTCATTAAATATTCATATTAAGCAGAAGCCGGCAATGGATGTAAGTAAATGGGGTGTATGGGGTGAAGATTATGATGTGATTGTAATTGAATTGAATGGTTCAGGTTGTAGTAATATTAATATTATTAATTGGAATTTGGCATCCTATGCTAAGCTTGACGTTTTGAATAAGGAAGGGAAAAGATACATGCATCAGAAAAAAAATGGCTGGGAGATCTCTCTCTCTTTTGATGACTTTATATTCCAAAAGTGTAGCGTATATATCGATGGCTAATGTTTATAGTATTTCATTCTGTAGCGATGTTATCAGCATAGCGAGGATGATCATTTTTAAAATATTTTTAATGTTAGATTTTAAAAATAATTTATTTTAGGGTGGCTGGTCACTCGAAAATAAAAATAAGGATACGCTCTTTTATTCTTATATGTTATGAGAGTTTAATTTTTGCGTGGATGTGATTTTTTTCAGCACTGATTTTAAATTGATTAGATTTGATAAAGCCCAGATCTCTTTACTTTCGGAGATTTGATGAGTGTTTATAAAGATAATCACTGAAATGACAGCTGTTGCGGCAATTGTAACAGCAATTGTAACAGCGACCGCCTGCTGAAGGAGAAACACGTCTAATGATATCATGTCTAGATCTGACCTAATGAAAGCTTCTCTCAACTGTTACAAATGAGTCTGCACAGATCGATATAGAGTACGAATCTCAGTTCATCTTATATCGTAGAGGCGTTTCAGGTCTTTCGCTTACAATTTTATCTGGCGCACAGAGCAGGCAGCAGTGGAGAATGCAGAGCCGATTTATCAGCCGCTGCGCTATCAGGGCCAGTATTTCGATGCGGAAACAGGTTTGCACTATAAACGTTTTCGCTATTATGATCCGGATGCGGGCAGGTTTGTGAGCCAGGACCCAATAGGGGTTGCTGGTGGGGTTAACCTTTATCAGTATGCGCCGAATCCGCTGAGCTGGGTGGATCCGCTAGGGTTATCAGCAGCTCATCGAAGACGAATTCAGGCACAAGGCTCCTCTCTTGAAAGTCTGTTTCATGGAGCCAGGAACATCCCCTTACTGCAGAGGATGCTAAAAAATGATGACTGAGTTGAAAGGTAAAGTAAATAAATGTGATATAGCACTCAGAAAAGATGCATTTTAAAAGGCAGAGAAGTTTTATAAGTACTGCCAGTAAATGCGGAGGTGGTGATGCTCCTGTGAGTAAAACATTTATGGTGAAGGACGCTCAGCACGAACGTGTAGATATTGAGATTATTTCTGGGAAAGCATTTTGTGGTAAATATTTTTAATAATTATCTTGAAGATGAGGATGTGTATTTAGCGCTTGAGTCTTTTTTAAAAGGTTTGTTATAAACTTTGAAAAACCTGTCGATTGCCCATGTTACAACACTAATTTTTCAAATGGAAAGCCGTTTATGGATGGCAATCCAATATTTTCAGCGCGAAAAAGTAATGGCGATATTATAAAGGTTGTTTAGACGAAAATGCTGATTCATTAAGCGAGTATGATAAAGAGGTGAATGGTACTCAAATTCATGTCATAGTTACTAATATTTCTTTTTTAAATTCTATTAAAGAGAAAATTGTTGGCTGGTATGGTAGTTAACTATAGAATTCAGGTTCGCATATGATCGCTGCCAGTGGGAGATGAATGCGTCTGATTAGCTATTTATAAAGATTTCCATAGTGGATGAAAAATTCTGCACCGATGGACAGGTGAGGAACACCTGTAGATTCAGGCGCAGAAGAACATGTATACGCATGTTAAAAATGATGCCAGCCACAGTGCTCTGAACAATCGGACAGTTTCGGTGGGTGCTAATAATGAGACTCGGGTAGAGGGCGATCACACTCTCGTGACTCAGGGAAACAGCAAGACGCTGACAACCGGCAACCGTACTGAACAGGCTTTTGCTTCTAACACAATTGCAGCCGGAGATACTTTACGGATTGAGTGTGGCCTAAGCGCAATAGAGTTAACTAAAGACGGCGCAATTAATTTCATTGGCAAAAACTTTAATCTCACCGTCGATAATAATGGTGTGATTAACACTAAGGGGGGGGAGTTACATTTAAATCCTGAAGGAGGAAGTGCTTCAATAATTGCGCCAGGTAGCGGACATAAAGATAAAATAAAAAATGAAATTGAAAGCTACTTCTCGTCGTCAACAAAAGATAATGAAGGATAAAAATGGCCACCTATACTCTAGGAAGCATTAATTCAATTGCCTGATATATTCAAAGGCAGAACAATGAATCTGTTTACGCTCAGCGAAAATAATGCGAGCGAATTTACCTTTGTGGTGTCTCGCAGCATCTGCTGTCCATGACGATACTGTGCAAAAAGTGGCTGCGAGAATTATTGATGAGATGAGTGTCACTGTTCCCGCTTTCGTAAATGTAACATCCCAACTGGTCGAGATAGATAATCTACCCGCTGTTGAGCGTTTTTATCATTTTGATAATGACGGTGTTGAGATCTGGCAAAAAAAATCCATTGTTTTACTTGATGATGAGGCCGGGGATAAGAGAATTGTCTGCTATATAGGAACGTGTCCTGTGCGTTTTAGCGATTATTATTCTAAGCAATATCAGGAAATCGTTGGCAGTATTGAGTTTAATTCTCTCGAATCTGGCCCTGAGCCGGAACCTGTAGCCGCTGATGCTTCGGGGACTTTCTTTTCTTTCGACAACGATACTAAAGTGCTTATCGCACATGAAACGGTGACATTACTCTATCAGAATGTTGATTTGAAAAGGGCACTGAATGGCAGTTATCTGTTCTTCGACTCAGCGGGTAGCCCGTTACATATCGCCGCCTTAAATAATGAAGAGCCATTACGCTATGCATTATGGACATCACCACATAGAAAAAAATCATCTTTAAGAGATATTCCTGGTGTGGCAAAAGCTTTTAAAGGACCCGCAGATCTCGCCAGCGAACAACAAATCCTTGCGTTTCTACAGAGACACAAGGATGTATAAATTATGGCTGAATACAATGCTGCCAGAGATTAGGACGAGATAGCCCATACGGCTTCCAAAGGCTGGATGATCGCTGGTTTAGTAGGTGGTGCAATTCTGGGTGCGGCAGCCGTTGTTGTGACTGGTGGAGCAGCTCTGGTTGCAGTCTCTGCGGCGCGGCCGGTGCCTGTGCAGCCGGAGGCGTGGGCGAAGTGCTTGGAAGCATGTCATGGGCTCCGCGTCATAATACGGGCAAACTGTTATCCGGCTCGCCGAATGTTTTCACCAACAGCAGAGCAGCGATACGTGCACATTTGTCCAAAGGCGACTGCGATGAGCATAGCGGCTCATCGCAACGGGTTGCTGAAGGATCAGATAAGGTTTTTATCAACAATTTTCCTGCCGCTCGCATTGGAGACCGTTTAACCTGCAGTGCGGAGATATCTGGCGGTTCCACCAATGTATTTATTGGTGGAGGTAAACTTCAGACTGACGATATCAACCCTGAAATCCCCGGCTGGGTAAACTGGGTAATGATGGGCATCGGTACTGCTGCCGTTGCGGTCCTGGCTTCACCTGCTATTGCGCTGCTAGGCTTAGCCGGCGCAATGGGCGGCGGTTACGCCGGTAATTGGGTCGGTGGCAGACTGTTCGGGGAAGGCTCTGACGGACAAAAATGGTCTATGCTGGCAGGCAGTTTCGTCGGTGGGGCGTTAGGTGGCAAGGGGGGCATGAAGTTTGATAGTTGGCGTGGAGGTCTGAAAAACAGTGAGACTAATGGTGTTCCTGTCAGCAAAGAGAAGTTTGATGAGATAATCGCTATCCCTAAGGGAGAAAAGCCGCTGCCGGAAACCTATTTGCCATCAAAATATATAGAGTCCCATACAAAAGAGTTTTCAGAAGGCGCATCAAGGATTTTTGCTAAACTTGATTATGAGAAATATGGCATCGGAAAACCGGATGAGTGGTCGTCAGAATTTGTAAGTTCTTCAAAAAACATGAATAAAATAATTACTGAATCTGATGGTGACTTTAACGTTATTTCAGAGATATTAGGTATTCCTGCGGAACAGTTAGAAAGTGGAAATCTCGTGCGTATTGATTTTATGCCTGGAGAAAAATACATCCAAAGATTCCAAGTGGCAATGAATGGGGCGCAAGGTATACGGATCCTTTATGGCTTCCTGGAGGAAAACTACCGAATGGTGATTGGGAAGCTGTCATATCGACTAAGGGAATGCAAAAGGGTGTCGATTACGAAGTGTTCGATTTTAAGACTGGAGAAATATATGAGTGACGGAACTTTAATCTTTGTCAGCAAGGGAAACTATGCAGTTTTGCAAACTAATGAAGGATTTGTAGTAAGTGTTTTATTTCCTAATTTTTATAAAAACTCTCATTTTGATGTGAGTAAAGATTTTCTGCTGGATATAGACTCTTTGATAAAAGCAAGGGATTTTGAAGCACTCGATCGGTTAGCTGATGATATCAGGAGGAATTACAATGCTTATAAGCCTAAAGAAGTGGCCCAGGTCAATATGACAGGGAAGGAACTGATAAAGTGAATCGCTCTGAATAAGTGTGCATTGTGATTATTTATTTGTGGTTTTCGCTGCTAAGTACTCATCTTTTCAATAGTATTCAGTTATTGATTGATGAAAGTCAATATCGCAACAGAAAATAATCATGTTATCTTTTTATTGAAGTGGCACAGGAGCGGATATCTGATTTTTCAATAATGTAGATTAGTATCATGACCAGGAAAAAATTATTAAAAAAACCCCTGGGATTTTATTCTTTATAGGGTTAATGACGAATGATATCTAATGAAGGTTATGTTCAGTGAAGGTAATTAAAAAGTTGATGTCGAAAGATTCTTCATTGTAAATCCATATATTTATTTCCGTTCTATCGATATTGAAATGTTAAAAAATCTTTCGGGAAAAAAAGGAAGATACAGGGCAGTACGTAATAAATGAAGTTAGCAAGGAAGATTTTGAATCAATATAGTTTTAAGGTTTTCTATTTGGTGAATACAAGGTCTGTCTTTGGCTTACTTTATACATTCTGTTTGTAATAAGGCAGGTCCAGTGACTTTTAATTCAAGATCTGCCTTTGCTCTTAAACAAGAAAAGTGCATGTTGGGTTTATAATGAACAAATAAGAATATACTGCTTTAGACTACATTAATGATGCTATTGATATCACTAATCAAAGAGCCTTAGATAAGCCTGATTTTACAGTTTTTCAGGTCGCTCTGAAACAACTTGTGTACTTAAAAAAGACACTAACGGGTGAAAAAAATGATAAAAGTGTCCTGCATAACCGCTGATAGCAGTAACGTGCTTTTTGGCATCTTAACTCCTGCTACAGGGTCGCGAAATACATCAGTCAATGGTCAGGATTTCATTATGTTTGCTTTTAACTGCCGGACACAGCGCCTCGCCTGCGTTGTCCGGCAGCGTCGTATTAAATAACGCCTATCTTTCCATGTTCTGTCATAGCGGAACAGCCGTTTCGCCACTTCCTCCATATCATCAATTTTTCTTTCGAATCTGAAAGTAAAAAAATCCACGCAATTGCGTGGATTTAAACGATTTTCGCTGACCTGACGAGATTCAATGAAACCTTATGAATCCAGCAAGCTTAACTCAGACGTTAAACAGGAAGTTCATCACATCGCCATCTTTGACAATGTACTCTTTCCCTTCTGAACGCATCTTGCCGGCTTCTTTCGCGCCCTGTTCGCCTTTAAAGGCGATAAAGTCTTCAAACGCGATGGTCTGGGCGCGGATAAAGCCCTTCTCGAAGTCGGTATGGATTTTACCGGCAGCCTGTGGTGCCGTCGCGCCGACCGGGATGGTCCATGCACGAACTTCTTTCACGCCTGCGGTGAAGTAGGTCTGCAGGTTCAGCAGGGCGTAACCGGCGCGGATCACGCGGTTCAGGCCTGGCTCTTCCAGTCCCAGCTCAGCCATAAACTCGTCCCGATCTTCATCTTCCAGCTCAGCGATGTCCGACTCAACCGCAGCGCACACCGGCACCACAACCGAACCTTCTGCTTCGGCGATAGCGCGAACCTGATCCAGATAGGGGTTGTTCTCGAAACCATCTTCATTGACGTTGGCAATGTACATGGTCGGCTTCAGCGTCAGGAAGCTCAGGTAGCGGATGGCGGCTTTCTCATCCGCATCCAGGTCCAGCGAACGCAGCATGCCCGCTTCAGAGAGGTGCGGCAGGCACTTCTCCAGCGCAGCCAGTTCGGCCTTCGCATCTTTATCGCCACCTTTGGCTTTCTTCTGCACGCGCTGAATCGCACGTTCACAGGTGTCGAGATCGGAGAGCGCCAGTTCGGTATTGATCACGTCAATATCTTCCGCCGGGTTCACTTTACCTGCGACGTGGATAATGTTGTCGTTCTCAAAGCAGCGAACGACATGGCCAATCGCTTCGGTTTCGCGGATGTTCGTCAGGAACTGGTTGCCCAGGCCTTCGCCTTTCGACGCGCCTTTCACCAGACCGGCGATATCGACAAATTCCATGGTAGTTGGTACCACGCGCTGCGGCTTCACGATCTCAGCGAGCTGATCGAGACGCAGGTCAGGCATTGGCACTACGCCCGTGTTTGGCTCAATGGTGCAGAAGGGGAAGTTAGCCGCTTCGATACCCGCTTTGGTCAGCGCGTTAAACAGAGTGGATTTACCGACGTTCGGCAGGCCCACGATACCGCATTTGAATCCCATGGTTTAATACCCTTTATGACTGGATGGACAGTGCGCCAGAGGGCGAACTGTCGGAGACGAATGGAAAATTTCGCGCATTATACACGGAAACGCGATGATTCGGGCGTTTAAGCCGGTTTGAAGGCGTGCAGCCGGTTCATCGCCTTGATGCGATCCTCTTTCAGCCACAGTTCGGTGCAGCGCGCCGCTTCATCTATGGCATCATCGATCAGCTTCTGCTCGCTGGCTGGCGGCTTGCCCAGCACAAATCCGGTCACCTTGTTGCGGTCGCCAGGATGGCCGATGCCGATGCGCAGGCGGTGAAAATTGTTGTTGTTGCCCAGTTTGCTGATGATGTCTTTCAGGCCGTTATGACCGCCGTGGCCGCCGCCCTGCTTGAACTTTGCCACACCAGGGGGGAGATCGAGTTCGTCGTGCGCCACCAGAATCTCCTCCGGGGCAATACGATAAAAGGTCGCCATGGCCGCGACCGCCTTGCCGCTCAGGTTCATAAAGGTGGTCGGCACCAGCAGGCGCACATCTTCTCCGGCTATCGCCAGGCGAGCGGTGTAGCCATAGAATTTGCTTTCCTCTTTCAGTGACTGATTGTGACGTTCAGCCAGTAAATCCAGATACCAGGCACCCGCGTTGTGACGCGTGGCGGCATAGTCAGCGCCCGGATTGGCGAGGCCTACAATCAGTTTAATGCTGCTCACAATGATTATCCTGCTGTTATTGCGAAAGGGCGTTAGTTTACTGCGCCACAGACGAGATGACAAAGCCGAAGCAGTGAAATGGTTCACTGCAGTGATTAATCATTTTCTATCTGAATCAACAGGCTGCCTTCAGGGCCACGCAATCCTTTATGGCTGATGTGTGATCCAGTACGCAACGTTCAGGTCAGCCATTGCCTAAACTTATGACACTTAACATTGTGTGCGGTTCTTAACCTGTATGGATGGAGGTTCAGCATGAAACATCAACACTGCCGTATGGCGGGTAACAGTTTGATGGTACTGGGATTAGTCACGATGGTTCTGGGCGTGGGCGTCTCCATTGCGAACCAGCTGCCTGCCCTGAACATGCCGCAGATCCTGGCGCAGGGTGCCATCCTGAGCATCTTTATTGGCGCACTGCTGTGGCTGGTGGGGGCACGCGTCAGTGGTCGTGAAAAAGTGGAAGATCGCTACTACTGGCTGCGTCATTACGATAAACGCTGCCGTCGGTCACCCAACTCCCACCATTAATTACCAGTAACTGGTAGCGGATGCTGCGCGGTGCGGTTCCGGCCGCTGGCCTTAGCGTAATAGAGCGCCGCGTCCGCCAGTGCCAGTAAATCATCAAATCCCTGCTGCGGATGCGTAACCGTTGCAAAGCCGATGCTGACCGAATAGGCGACAGCGTCGGGCCGTGATGCACAGACCGCCAGGCGAATCGCTTCACACCAGATTTCAGTTTCTCTTGCCGCCGCCGGCAGTATCGCCGCAAACTCCTCACCGCCCATACGGGCAAAGCGTCCTTCAGCCGGTAACAGCGTTCTGACAACCTCGCAGAAATGAATCAAGACTTTATCCCCCTGCTGATGGCCATACTGGTCATTGATGCTTTTAAAATGATCCAGATCGAACAGGATGGCGCTGTAGGGGCGGTTCTGTCGCCGGCATCGCATCACAATCTTCTCCGCTTCATTAAACAGAGCGCGGCGGTTCCACACGCTGGTAAGTGGATCATGCAGTGAAGTCTGTTTCAGCGCTATCTGCATCCGCTCATTGACCATGGCCAGAATGGTAAATGCCAGACCAATGACAAACAGAATGGACTCCAGGATGACATAAACCGAAAAGTCTGAACCGCCAATCGCCCCCGGCTTTGAGCTGGGGATCGCGCTATCCAGAAAAAGACGCGCCAGATGAAACAGCAGATGGATCCACAGCAGTAACTGTGCGGGCCAGAAGGTGACTCTCAGGGTCTCGCGGGCCTGCCACATCAGCTGAATCAGTGCCGCGGTATAGAGGATGCAGGCGATGCAGAGTACCACCACCCGTCTGGGCAGACTGTCGTAGAACGCCGGGAAACAGCAGAGAAGCGCCCAGAGCAGGGCACCCAGCAGCCAGTGATGACCGGCTGGTTTACCGCAGAAGTGCCGGAACGCATTCAGCAATGTGCCGTAGGCGAGCATCACCAGAACGTTGCCGACAGCCACCGGCAGGAAATGCAGACCACTGCTGCGCAGGCTGCTCAGAAACACGGAGAGCAGGGTGAAGATCAGCGACAGGCTGGTAAACCCCAGCACGCGATCGCGCTGCGAACCCAGCCATGCGAACACCATGATAATGCTCAGAAACCCCAGTACATAGAGCTCGCAGACAAACAAAGTATAAATATCGAGGCGCATGGTGATGGGTTTCTGATGAGAAATGGCGCTGCAAATTACCATTTAATGCTACAGGGCAGAAGCGGGGAACACCGGGTTTTATGAAAAGAGTGAGAGGCGTCAAAAAGCGGCGGTTTTAAGGAAATTTATCGCGCGAATATCCGAAAAGGGAGCGCGTTAATCCGGGAGCGGGCAAAAAAAACCGGGCACGGGGCCCGGTTTAGCTAAGATTAATGCTCGAACATGGCCGAGATAGACTCTTCGTTGCTGATGCGGCGAATTGCTTCGGCCAGCATACCAGACAGGGTCAGCGTGCGGACGTTCGGCAGGGACCGGATCTCTTCAGAAAGCGGGATGGTATCGCAGACGATCACCTGGTCGAGTACCGACTTACGCAGGTTTTCAACGGCGTTGCCGGAGAAGATCGGGTGCGTGGCGTAGGCAAATACGCGTTTAGCACCACGCTCTTTCAGCGCTTCAGCCGCTTTGCACAGCGTGCCGCCGGTGTCGATCATGTCGTCGACCAGCACGCAGTCGCGGCCAGCAACGTCACCAATGATATGCATCACCTGAGAAACGTTCGCGCGAGGGCGACGTTTATCAATGATGGCCATATCGGTGTCGTTCAGCAGTTTAGCGATAGCACGGGCACGTACTACGCCACCAATATCGGGAGAAACAACAATCGGGTTTTCCAGACCGATCTGCATCATATCTTCCAGCAGGATCGGGCTGCCAAATACGTTATCAACCGGGACGTCGAAGAAGCCCTGGATCTGCTCGGCGTGCAGGTCAACCGTAAGAACACGGTCAACTCCGACGCTGGAAAGGAAGTCTGCCACTACCTTGGCGGTGATAGGTACACGCGCGGAACGCACGCGGCGATCCTGACGGGCATAACCAAAGTAGGGGATGACTGCGGTAATACGACCAGCAGAAGCACGACGCAGCGCGTCGACCATCACAACCAGTTCCATCAGATTATCGTTGGTGGGAGCACAGGTGGACTGGATGATGAAAATATCACCACCGCGTACATTTTCGTTAATCTGTACGCTCACTTCACCATCACTGAAACGACCGACAGCGGCGTCTCCCAGACTGGTGTAAAGGCGGTTGGCAATACGTTGTGCTAGTTCCGGGGTGGCGTTACCAGCAAATAGCTTCATATCAGGCACGAGAAGAACCTCAGGCTTTGCGTCCAGAGAATGAACGGCATGATTGTAACCGGCGCATACAATCATGAGCGTTCACACGGGTGTGTTGATGCGAAAGGTGCAGTGTCCGGAACGTGGTGACACTGTCACGCATTCGCTAATCGCCCTGCAGAGTGCGCTGTAGCGGCGAAACGTTTACGCCCCGGGCTACAAATCCGCGCACCCCCTGCGGGGCAAGCTCCAGCACCTGGCGGGCAGCAGACTCGGTGTCAAATTCAGCAAACACACAAGCGCCTGTGCCAGTCAGGCGTGACGGCGCGTATTCTAGCAGCCAGGAAACAAGCTCATCAACCTCACGAAAACGTTTTCTTACCACTGCTTCACAATCATTGGTGAAGGGTAAGGCTAAAAGCGCCGATAAACTGCGCGATGGTGTATCCCGTGTCAGTTCAGGATCGTTAAACACCTGCGGCGTGCTGATGTGAACGCCGGGGTGGGCGACCAGATACCATTTCTCTTCCGGCGCGGCGGGCTGCAGCTCTTCGCCCACGCCCTGCGCAAAGGCCGCGAAGCCCTGTACGAACACGGGCACATCTGCGCCCAGCGTCACGCCGATCGCCGCCAGCTCATCCGGGGTAAAACCGGTCTGCCACAGATGATTCAGCGCGACCAGTACGGTGGCTGCATCCGAAGAGCCGCCGCCCAGGCCGCCACCCATGGGCAGCTGCTTTTCGATGGCAACCTGCGCGCCCGCGCGTGCAGGCAGGCTGTTTTTCGCCTGCGCCGCCTGTTTCAGCCGCTGCGCGGCACGCACAATCAGGTTGTCGGCATCCGCGACGCCCGGCAGCGGCGTTAACAGCGTAATGGCATCGCTGTCATCAACGGTGATCTGCAACCGGTCGCCATAATCGAGGAACTGAAACAGCGTCTGCAGGTTGTGATAGCCGTCGGGACGACGGCCGGTGATATAGAGAAAAAGATTCAGTTTTGCCGGAGCGGGCCAGTGGGTAATCATTGAACGGTCCAGCCGTCCATACGCAGTTTGATACGCTGGTCACCCTCTTTCAGCTCCAGGCTGGAGGGCAGCGGCGGGGTGACCTTGCTGTCGTAACCGGCGATGGAAACCTGCCAGCTCTGACCGTCGCGGCTGTAGTTCAGGCTGCGCAGCTGATAGTTTTCGTTAAGCTGGTAGTCGGTGGCGTCACCCGGCAGGCCCATCATCCACTGGCGCAGGTTCGCCAGCGGAATATTCATGCCGGTGAGCTGGGAGATCATCTTCTGCGCATCGTTACTGACGTAGCGTTTGCCCTTGTTGTCGACGATCTGCACCACCGAACCCTGCGCATCCAGCTGCAGTTCGGTGCTGCCGAGCGGGTTAGTCAGCAGAAGGCGATAACGATCGGGCGCGGTCTGCTGCCAGTTGAAGCGGGCGTAGACCTTCTGCCTGTCGGAGAGGTAGGCAAAGGCGCCGCGCGTCTGATAATGCGTGACCTTTGAGACCGCCTGCTGATGCTGTTGCCACTGTGGCGCGGTGACGCTGGGGCCGGGACCTTGCGGTTTGTTGACGCTACAGGCCGCCAGCAGAACGCTGGCAAGGGGCAAAAGGCGCAACAGATTGCGTGGTGAAGTAAGCATCAAGTGGTCATCTCCTCGGACACATTGATTATTCGTAACGGATAACGCTAACCGTCCCGGTTTTAACCGTCAATGCTGTTATGCAGCAAATTGCGGTTGATCAGGTTAATCTTATTACAGTCATAGCCTTTGTATGGCTTTTCTTGATCTGCCGCATCTTGTAGAATGCGCATCACAAAACCCTGACATTATTGGGACATCCCAACCAAAACTACCATGACGCTGCTCGCTCTCGGAATCAACCACAAGACCGCCCCCATTGCTCTGCGCGAACGTGTTTCGTTCGGGCCGGAGACGCTTGAGCAGGCATTAAACAGCCTGTTATCACAGCCAATGGTGCAGAGCGGTGTGGTGCTGTCCACCTGTAACCGGACCGAGCTCTACCTGAGTGTAGAGCAGCAGGCCGATTTACAGGCGCGTCTGGTGAGCTGGTTGTGCAATTATCATCAGCTGAATGAAGAGGATGTGCGCAACAGCCTCTACTGGCATCAGGATAACGAGGCTGTCAGCCACCTGATGCGCGTTGCCAGCGGACTCGATTCACTGGTGCTCGGCGAGCCGCAGATCCTGGGTCAGGTCAAGAAAGCTTTTGCGGACTCCTCACGCGGTCAGGCGCTGAGCAGCGAACTGGAACGCATGTTCCAGAAAACTTTCTCGGTCGCCAAGCGCGTCCGCACGGAAACCGATATCGGGGCCAATGCGGTGTCGGTGGCGTTTGCCGCCTGTACCCTGGCGCGTCAGATTTTCGAATCTCTCTCATCGGTCAACGTATTGCTGGTGGGCGCGGGCGAGACCATTGAGCTGGTGGCGCGTCATCTGCGTGAACATCAGGTCAAAAACCTGATCATCGCCAACCGGACCCGCGAACGCGCCGAAACGCTGGCGTCAGAAGTGGGCGCTGAGGTGATCACGCTGGCAGAGATCGACGCCCGCCTGGCCGAAGCGGACATTATTATCTCCTCCACCTCCAGTCCGTTACCGATTATCGGCAAGGGGATGATGGAGCGCGCCCTGAAAGCGCGACGCAACAAACCGATGCTGCTGGTCGATATTGCCGTACCGCGCGATGTGGAGCCGGAAGTGGGCGACCTGCCCAACGCCTATCTCTACAGCGTGGACGATCTGCAGGCGATTATCGAGCAGAACCTGGCGCAGCGTAAAGCGGCGGCGGTGCAGGCAGAAAACATTGTCGTGCAGGAAAGCAGTGAATTTATGGCATGGCTGCGCTCGCAGGGTGCGGTCAATACCATCCGTGAATACCGCTCTCAGGCGGATGAAATCCGCGCTGAGCTGGAAGGCCGTGCGCTGCAGGCCCTGCAACAGGGCGGCGATCCGCAGAAAATCATGCAGGAACTGGCGCACAAGCTGACCAACCGTTTAATCCATGCCCCAACCAAATCACTTCAGCAGGCCGCCCGCGACGGCGATAATGAACGCCTGCAGATTTTACGCGACAGCCTGGGTCTCGATTAGGCACAACGCTGTCGCCACCTGTTACGGGAATCCCACATTTAAATGAAAACCTCTATAGTTGCCAAACTGGAAGCACTGCAGGAGCGCCACGAAGAAGTGGAAGCGATGCTGGGCGATGCTGGCGTGATCGCCGATCAGGAGCGTTTCCGTGCGCTGTCACGCGAATATGCGCAGCTGACCGACGTGAGCCGTTGTTTCCGCGACTGGCAGCAGGTGCAGGACGATATCGACACCGCGCAGCAGATGCTGGATGACCCGGAAATGCGCGACATGGCGCAGGAAGAGTTACAGGAAGCGCGCGAGAAGAGCGAAGCGCTGGCGCAACAGCTGCAGGTTCTGCTGCTGCCGAAAGATCCCGATGATGAGCGCGCCTGTTTCGTGGAAGTGCGCGCCGGAACCGGTGGTGATGAAGCCGCCATTTTTGCCGGCGATCTGTTCCGTATGTACAGCCGCTATGCGGAAGCGCGTCGCTGGCGTGTGGAAATCGTCAGCGCCAATGAAGGCGAGCATGGCGGCTACAAAGAGGTGATTGCCCGTATTACCGGCGACGGGGCCTATGGCCGCATGAAATTTGAGTCGGGCGGACACCGCGTGCAGCGCGTGCCGGAAACCGAATCTCAGGGCCGTATCCACACCTCCGCCTGTACCGTCGCTGTAATGCCAGAGATCCCGGAAGCGGAACTGCCCGAGATTAACGCCGGGGATCTGAAAATCGATACCTTCCGCTCATCCGGTGCGGGCGGTCAGCACGTTAACACCACCGATTCCGCGATCCGTATTACCCACCTGCCAACCGGCATCGTGGTGGAGTGTCAGGATGAACGTTCCCAGCATAAAAACAAAGCCAAAGCGCTGGCGGTGCTGGGTTCGCGTATTCACGCCGCAGAGATGGCCCGTCGTCAGGCTGCCGAAGCCAGCACCCGCCGCAACCTGTTAGGCAGCGGCGACCGTTCCGACCGTATCCGTACCTATAACTTCCCGCAGGGCCGCGTTACCGATCACCGCATCAACCTGACCATCTACCGTCTGGATGAAGTGATGGAAGGTAAGATTGACAGCCTGATTGAGCCGATCGTGCAGGAGTACCAGGCGGATCAGCTGGCGGCGCTGGCTGGTCAGGATTGATGGATATTCGTCACTGGCTGAAACAGGCCGTCGCCACGCTCTGCGGTGGTGACAGCCCTAAGCGTGACGCAGAGATCCTGTTAGGCTTTGTGACCGGTAAGTCCCGCAGCTGGTTAATCGCCTTTGATGAAACGGTGCTCAGCGAAGCGCAGCTCGCGCAGCTGGAGAGCCTGCTGGCGCGTCGTGCACGGGGTGAGCCGGTAGCGCATCTGGTGGGTGAGCGCGAGTTCTGGTCGCTGCCCCTGCGGGTCAATGACGCCACGCTGATCCCGCGTCCCGATACGGAGTTGCTGGTGGAAGAGGCGCTGCGCCATCTGCCCGCAACCCCGGCGACGATTCTGGATATGGGCACCGGTACCGGCGCGATTGCGCTGGCGCTGGCCAGCGAGCGGCCCGACTGTCAGGTAACCGGCGTTGACCGGATCCCGGCCGCGGTTGAGCTGGCAGAGAGCAACGCGCAGCATCTGAGCCTGAGCAATACCCGCTTCCTGCTCAGCCACTGGTTTCAGGCGCTGCCACCGCAGCGGTTTACCCTCATTGTCAGTAACCCCCCCTACATTGACGCCAGCGATGTTCATCTGGAGCAGGGCGATGTGCGATTTGAACCGCGCAGCGCGCTGGTGGCGGAGGAGGCGGGACTGGCGGATCTGCGTACGCTCATTGAACAGGCGCCCGACTGGCTGCTGCCGGGCGGCTGGCTGCTGCTGGAACATGGCTGGCAGCAGGGCGAGGCGGTGGCTGCGCTGATGCGACAGACCGGCTATCACGCCGTTGAAACCCTCCAGGATTACGGCGGCAATCCGCGCGTGACCCTGGGGCAGTTCCCTCCGTCACTGCGCTCTGAAAAGGATTGATAATGGCCGCTTTTTATCCTCTGATTAAAAATCTGCACCTGGCGACGGTGTGGATCACCGTGACGCTGTTCCTGCTGCGTTTTTACTGGCTGCGGCAGGGGTCGGCGATGCTGACCCGCCGCTGGGTGCGCATTCTGCCGCACGCCAATGACACGCTGCTGCTGGTGACCGGCGTCCTGCTGGTGCTGATAACGCACTTCTATCCCTTCACACCGCAAGGAAGCTGGCTGACGGAGAAGCTTTTAGCGGTTATCATCTACATCGCCTTAGGATTTGTGGCATTGAGTCGCCGTCCACGTACTGATCGCACCCGATGGATCGCTTTTCTGATCGCCTTAATCGCCCTGGTGACCATCATTACGCTGGCGCTGACCAAAATGCCGTTATGGGGATAGCATGACCTCGACCGACCAATTAGATTTCAGCCAGACACCGCTGTGTGAAGCGGTGATTGGCGCCACGCTTGCCATCCGGTCCGATTTTCCGGCGCTGTCGGTGGAAGCACAACTTGCGGCATTAGTGGCCGAAGCCCGTGACTACGTCAGCCATACCGAAGATGCCGACCTGCAGCTCGAAAAGCTGCTGGAGCTCTTTTATCGTCAGTGGGGATTTGGCGGTGCCAGCGGCGTCTACAATCTCTCCGATGCACTCTGGATCGACAATGTGCTGAAGACCCGTCAGGGCACGGCGGTCTCACTCGGCGTTATTCTGCTGCATATCGCCGCTGAGCTGGATTTGCCGCTGATGCCGGTGATCTTCCCGACGCAGTTGATTCTGCGCGCCGACTGGATCGATGGCGATAAGTGGATGATTAATCCGTTTAATGGTGAAACGCTCGACCGGCATACGCTGGAAGTGTGGCTCAAGGGCAACATCAGCCCGACAGCGCGCCTGTATGACGACGATCTCGACGAAGCCAAAACCGTCACCGTAATGCGCAAAATGCTCGACACGCTGAAAGCGGCGCTGATGGAAGAGAAGAAGATGGAGCTGGCGCTGAACGTCAGTCAGGTGCTGCTGCGCATCGATCCTGACGATCCCTACGAAATCCGCGATCGCGGTTTGATCTACGCGCAGCTGGAGTGCGAACATATCGCTCTGAATGATTTAAACTACTTCGTTGAGCAGTGTCCTGAAGACCCGGTCAGCGAGATGATCAAAGTTCAGATTCACGCAATCGAACAAAAACAGGTCACGCTGCACTAAGCGGACCCCCAGAAAAGGAAAGGGCATGACACAGAAAGTCGTGAGTATTGGCGAGATCAACGTAGCAAACGATCTGCCATTTGTGCTGTTTGGCGGAATGAACGTGCTGGAGTCGCGCGACCTGGCAATGCGCATCTGCGAACATTACGTCACCGTCACCAGTAAACTCGGTATTCCTTACGTTTTCAAAGCCTCTTTTGACAAGGCGAACCGCTCCTCAATTCACTCTTACCGTGGCCCGGGCCTGGAAGCGGGAATGAAGATTTTCCAGGAGCTGAAGCAGACCTTCGGCGTAAAAATTATCACCGACGTACATGAAGCTGCGCAGGCGCAGCCGGTTTCTGAGGTGGTGGATGTGATCCAGCTGCCTGCCTTCCTGGCGCGTCAGACCGATCTGGTGGAAGCGATGGCGAAAACCGGCGCGGTTATCAACGTCAAGAAGCCGCAGTTTGTCAGCCCTGGCCAGATGGGTAACATTGTGGACAAGTTCGCTGAAGGCGGCAACGAGAAAGTGATCCTGTGCGACCGCGGCAGCAACTTCGGTTACGACAATCTGGTTGTCGATATGCTCGGCTTCAACGTGATGAAGAAAGTCACCAAAAACAGCCCGGTGATTTTCGACGTGACCCACGCGCTGCAGACCCGCGATCCCTTTGGCGCGGCATCAGGCGGTCGTCGCGCGCAGGTGGCTGAGCTGGCGCGTGCCGGTATGGCCGTTGGCATCGCTGGCCTGTTTATCGAAGCGCATCCGGACCCGGACCACGCCTTGTGCGACGGCCCGTCCGCGCTGCCGCTGGATAAGCTGGAGCCGTTCCTGGTGCAGATGAAAGCGATTGACGATCTGGTCAAGAGCTTCGCAGAACTCGATACCAGCAAGTAAGCGTTGCGGTAAAAAAAAGAGCGAGAAATCGCTCTTTTTTTTCGTCTGTCGCCGGCTGGCTCTAGAGCATGATGGTCATCAGATAACCGATAAACAACGCCAGATGCGCGGCGCCGTTCAGCACATTGGTGCGGCCGGTGGAGAAAGAGATCTGACAGAGGATCAGCGACGCCATCATGATCACCATCTGCGGCGGCTCCAGCCCGAAGATAAGCTCCTGCCCGGTCAGCGTCGCGATGATGGTCACCGCCGGAACGGTCAACGAGATGGTCGCCAGCACCGAGCCGAAGAAGAGGTTCATCGCACGCTGCACCTGATTCATCAGCACGGCCTTGATTGCTCCCAGTCCCTCTGGTGAGAGGATCAGCAGCGCCACCAGGAAGCCGGTGAACTGCGCCGGGGCATTCATCTCGGTCAGCAGGTTTTCCAGCGTATTGGCATTCATTTTGGTCACGGTAATGACCGCAATCAGATGAACGATCAGCCAGACAGTGTGCCAGAGGCTGCTGTGTGCGGAAGGCTTGCCATGATGCGGATCGCCGTCATCGCTCTCATCTTCATGCTCGTAAACAAACAGGCTCTGATGGGTTTTGGTCTGGATCAGCAGGAAGACGCCATACATTGCCGCAGAAATGGCGGCAATCAGCAGCGCCTGCGTGATAGAGAAGTTGCCGCCCGGCAGCGCATTGGGAAACACCAGCACTAAGATCGCCAGCGGGAAGATCGCAATCAGATACTGTTTGACCCCCGCCAGATTCACGTACTGCGTCGCAAATTTATTACCGCCCAGCAGCAGCGCGAAGCCTACCAGCCCGCCGGTCACAATCATCACGATTGAATAAAGGGTGTCGCGCATCAGTCCGGGCGCAGCGTCACCGGTCGCCATCAGCGCCGAGATCAGACTCACTTCCAGGATCACCACGGAGAGACTCAGGATCAGGGAGCCATAGGGTTCACCGAGCCGGTGAGCCAGAACGTCTGCATGACGCACCACGCTGAATGCGCTGCTCAGAATGGCAATCAGCGCCACAATGTTGATGCCGACCACGACAGGGAATGACGTGTCAGCACCAAAGAAATAGAGTATTCCCAGCGTGATAAGGGGCAATATCAGCGAGAACTCCTTGTGACGTGTTTTTTCATGTGAAGGCATTCACCATCCTCTCTGGTTAATGATTATCCGGGCGCAGCGGATGCTGCTGTTAAAAATATAATCAGTTTCAGGGTAGTCCGCAGTTTAACTTTTCACCGCCCCGAACGGGAGTAATTTACTACTTTTTACTTAAGCAGCATAACAGCATAAAGGGGGATTAACCTGATGTTATCTCAATTATTGCAAGGATAATCAGCAGAGAACCACTTTGCCTTTCTCAACAATCCGCCATTAAAACCCGCAGAAAACCCATTCTGATAGTGAGTTGTCCGGGCTAAAGCGCATTTTTCTGCTTAAGTGACGATAAATCGGGGTTTGCAATCTGCCGGGCCTGCGCCAGGCTTAGCAGGAATCCATGACACAGGAGCCGATATGCCTTACTCAAACCGCAGCGAGTTACCCGACAGCGTTCAGCACGTTCTGCCCGCCCACGCTCAGGATATCTATCAGCAGGCCTTTAACAGTGCCTGGGACCAGTACAAAGAGGCGGAGGATCGTCGCGGCGACGACTCACGGGAGGAGGTGGCCCACAAGGTAGCCTGGTCCGCCGTGAAAAAAGAGTATGAAAAAGGGGACGATGATAAGTGGCACCGCAAAACCTAATTGGCCGCTAGCCTCAAAACCGTAAAGGGCCAGGCATATCTGGCCCTTTTTTACGTCTGCGCTATCAGGATTATCTGGTTTTTTTTAACCTGCGACCGGAATCACGCTTGAAACCCCGCGCGGAAATAGATTACTGTCGATTAATGAACGAAACGCAGTGCCGTTTTGGAGATCATGCTACAGGAGCTTTTCGCAGGACGCCGTTGAAGTTGAGGAGGTCGCATTGCTTACCCGGGAATTTCTATTAAAAGCGGATTGTAAAACGTCGTTCGGGGATATTGAAGAGACGCTGCTCTGGAGTTGCGAGCAGCGTGCGGCCTCACTGGCAGCCACCCTGGCCTGTCGTCCCGATCACAGCCCGGTATGGATCTTTGGTTACGGCTCGCTGATGTGGAATCCGATTTTCGAAGCGGATGAAGTAGCCTCCGGCTCACTGGAGGGCTGGCATCGGGCGTTCTGCCTGCGGCTGATTGCAGGTCGCGGCACCGCCGCGCATCCTGGCCGGATGCTGGCGCTGAAGCAGGGCGGACGCACCACGGGCCTGGCGTTCCGGCTGCCGGAAGCGCGGCTGCAGGAAGAGCTGATGCTGCTGTGGAAACGCGAAATGATCACCGGCTGCTATCTGCCAACGTGGTGTGAGCTGCAACTTGATGATGGACGCAGCGTGACGGCGCTGACCTTTATTATGGACCCGCGCCATCCACTTTATGAATCGGACTCCTGCCCGGAGGCGGTTGCGCCCCTGATTGCGGCGGCCAGCGGCCCGCTGGGCACGAATGCGCAGTATCTGTTTGCGCTGGAAGAGGAGCTGAGCCGACGCGGTGTGCAGGAGGAGAGTCTGAGCCGGCTGGCGCAGCAGGTGCGGATGCTGCAGCAGGCCTGGCCGAAGCAGGCCTGAGCAGGGGGGCGCGACAGGGTCGCGCCCTTTTTCGATCCCGCAATCAGTTACCCGGATTAATCAGCCAGGTGCCGGGCTTATCAATCGTCAGGGACTGGGTATGCGTCTGACTGCCATTGCTGACATCGATCCTGTACTGTCCCGCCGCCAGATTCAGCGCCGCGAATCCGCTGCTGCCAGGTTTCACCTCGACCGGCTGCCCGTTCAGCGCCACGCTCTCGCCGCTGGCAAGTTTAAGATAGACAGTGGCCAGCGCCGCTGGCACGGCCGCCGCCTGGGGGGCGGCTGGCGGCGTCTGCGCTGCGGCCGGGCGGCTGTTCACCTGCTCCGGTGCGGCGGCAGGGCGGTTAGCCAGCCAGACAGTGATGCCCACCGCCAGCAACGCGACGGCGGCCAGCGCCAGTAATCCCGGTGACAGCCGGCGCACCGCGCGCGGCGTCACCGGCTCCGCCGATGCAGAGGCCGGATTCATCGCCATTACAACCGGTGCCGTGACCTCAGCGGGCTCTTCAGCCGGCAGTACAGGCGGCTCGCCCGGCACCGGGAAACTGTTTACCACCGCCTCGACATCGCTGACGGGCAGGTCGGTGAGGGCGGCAAAGGCATCAATGGTCTGCGGGCGATCGCCAGGTTTCATCGCCAGCGCACAGTCGATGGCATGCAGCAGCGGCAGGGAGTAGCCCTCGGGCTGGCGCTCTGTCAGCGGCTGATAGTTATCTTCAATGCAGCGCACCACGCTCACCGGCGGAGGGTTGCCGGTAATCAGGCTATGCAGCACCGCGCCCAGGGCGTAGATGTCGGTCCAGGGCCCCTGTTCGACCTCCCCCTCTTCGCTGTACTGCTCAATCGGCGCAAAGCCGGGTTTGAGCATGATCTCCGTTTCATCGGAGAGGTTGCCAATTTCTTTGCGCGCCGAGCCGAAATCGAGCAGCACCGGCAGCTGGTTCTCCTGAATCTGGATATTGTCGAGCGAGATATCGCGATGCAGATAGCCCGCCTGATGGATAGTACTGATGGCACCCAGCAGGGGCGGCAGCAGGCGACGGATCCAGGCTTCCGGGATCGACGCCGGGCTGGTGAGCTGCCACTCTTTCAGCGTCATCCCGCTGTAATAGAGCGTGCCCATATAGGCGGTGCCGTTCTGCTCCCAGAAGCGCAGCACATGCAGCAAGCCGGGATGGTTAAAGCGGGCCAGCAGCCGGGCCTCCTGTATAAAACTGTTCAGTCCGGCATTAAACAGCTTCTGGAAACGCTCACCGCGCAGCTCCAGCGTTAAGTCGGCGGCACGGACCGCCAGTGAAACCGGCATATACTCTTTGATGGCAATCGTGCGTTCGAGCTGGTGATCCCAGGCACGATAGACGATGCCAAAGCCGCCGCCGCCGATCACTTCTTTGATCTCAAATTCGTTAAAACGGTATCCGTCAGGCAGGGCATTCGGAACGGTTTTCGGATTATCATTTGCCGACATAGTGAACTCTCTGTACACGGCCTGCTCGCCAGGCTGCGCGGTAATTAATTGATGTTACGCCAGGCACCGATAGCGGGATCGGCCAGATCCGCGTGCAGGGTGTCGATAAGTAACACATTCACTTTTTGCTGTGGCATGAAATAGGGCGCCCACTGGCTGCGCAACGTATCGACTCGTGACTTCACAGCGTCAGCATCCTGCTGCGCAGCATTCTTATCCATTTTGATCAACAGGGCACCGTTGAAGCGCCACACATGTTGCCGGGTATCAAAGGGCAGGACCAGCCAGCTGTCAGCCGCGTCTGCGCGCGTGACGATCATGCGCTGGTTGTTCGCAGCAATGACCTCCAGCTTGCTGTCCGGAATGTTCAGGCTGGCGATGGGATAGCCCTGATAGAAGGTCACGGCCACCGGTGTCGTCTGTTCCGGGGTTGCCAGCATCAGCTCACTTTTACCCTCTGCCCAGCCATCCGGTGAGCACTGCTGCTTGCTGACGTCCGGTATAAACAGGGTGCGGGCATTTTCATCCCAGGCAGTACGGAAATGGCAGCCGCTGGGAAGATCAAAATGTTGCAGCGGCGTGCTGTCCGCGGGCCGTGACAGATCGAGCGGCGCGGCGTTGGTGGCGCTGGCGCTGGCGGTGGCATCGGCCATCACGATAGGCCGCCAGTTCTGCAGTTTGCTGGCGCTGCCGCTGGCCAGCACGCCGCCTTCTTTGTTGGTCATCTGCCAGGGCAGTTCATCCAGTAAGCCACACTGATTCGCCAGCAGGGTACCGACGCGGGGCAAAAAGGTGGTCAGCACCGATGAATCCTTGCTTTTGCCGGAGACGATGCGCAGGGGCAGCGTCTCTTTACACCAGTCATCAGGCGCTTTGCTCACCACGTTGTCGATATAAACCTCCAGCGCCAGGCTGGGGGAGTAGACGACACGATAATTTTCAGCCTGGGCGTGAAAGGCAATCAGCAGAGTCATGATGCCGGGCAACCACAGTTTCATAAGGATCCTTGGAATCAAAATCGAGGCGGCAGGAAGCGCGCCGAATCAGCCAGTGAATAGAGCAGGGTGGCCTCTTCCGGCTCACCAATCCAGACCGCCAGGGCGCTGAGATTGTCTTTTTTTACACTGCGGCTTACCGCCTGTTCCATCAGAGCCAGCCACTCTTCACAGGCATTGACCATGCGCAGCGCCTGCTCCATCTCACCGCTGGTCAGGTTCAGCCAGAAACCATCGGTGCAGACCAGAAAAGCATCACCATCCTCAAGGGCAATCTCCTGCGAGAAGCTCACTAAGCGAGGCGGCTCAGCGCCGAGCGCATTATAAAGTAAATTACTGTTAATGCCGGTATTTTCATAGCCCGCTTCTTTCAGCTGCTGCGCCAGGCTGTGGTCACGGGTGACCTCATGCAGCACGCCACGCCGGAAGTGATAAACCCGGCTATCACCGGCATGCGCCCACCATGCCCGCTGTTTTTCGCGGTCAATAAACAGGGCCGCCAGCGTGGTGCTCATACGCGAATATTTCGGATTTTTACCCTGTTCCTCATGCAGCGCGACGCGGCAATATTCAATCGCCTGACGGGTGCGTTCCGGCGTAAACGCCTCACACGCCTGCAACTGGCTCAGCAGGGTGTCACGCACCAGTTGCGCTGCTCTCTCACCGCCGGGCAGACCGGCCACGCCATCGCAGACCACGAAACAGGCTTTACGCTCATCCAGCTCGGCGCCTGTGCGATCCTGATTCTCATCACGCAGCCCCTGCTGGCAGCGGCTGGCAAAAACGATCTTCATGCTTCATCCACCCGCGTCTGAGAGTCTTTATACTGATTGACCTCCATGTCATAGGCATGAAGAAAGGCTTCGCCAAACAGCGTGTGGAAATCGTCCTCGATCTCGCCAGCGGTTCGCTGATAATTACGGATAAAATAGTCCCACATTGCCGCCTTTTTAACGGTGGAGAAGGGCAGTTTTGACACCACGCCATCGGCGCGCGCCTGCTCCTCCAGCCGCTGTGGATTAAAGGATTGCAGCATCGCCGCGATAATGGCGCGGATACCGGCAATCATGCCCAGCTGGTGGGCCTGCAAATCGACCAGCGCATCGCGCACCGCCTGTTCCGGCGGCATAAAGCCAGGCATCTGGCTCTGATACATCTGCATCAGTACCGTTTTGCCGGAGGGCAGGATCTTGAACGGGTTATTTGCCTCGTTCAGGATCATCGTCATGTCCGCTTTGACGCCGCGCTTGAGGATGGATCGCGACGAGAGCAGCGCCACGGTGCCCTGCGAGAAGAGGCTTAACATCCGGCCGGTGATGCGCATCTGCTCTTCATCCACCGGCGTGGCGTGACCGTTGCTCAGCCCCATGCCATCCAGCAGGGCTGCGATGAGTCTGTCCTGGTCTGCAGGCTGCGTCGTCAGCGCCCTGCGCGGCTCACTGGCCTGCGGATCGATCGCCAGCCGGGCGTCGGTGTGGCGTTCATGGCGCGAAGGTGGCGTCTCGCTGACCAGCAGCGACGCCTCGACCTCATGATGTTCGTGGATGCCCAGCGGATTGGCTGGCTCGGCGCTGTCACCGGCAAACAGCGCCAGGGGATCGCTCTGTGTGTCCTGGCAGGCGGGATCACGCACCTCCAGGGCATAGTCGCCTATTCGCAGCGCATCGCCATGTTTCAGCACGACCTGCATCCCGCGCCCCAGCGTCAGGCCATTGTGTTCCACCGGCGTGACGCTGCCCTGATTGGTCAGGCGGCACTCGCCATCATGGGAGAGGTGAACCAGCGCCTGCAGCCGCGAAATTGCGCGTGTTTCATCCGGCAGCACCAGATCGTTGTCCTGACTGCGGCCAATGGTGCCGCCAGGGGGCTGAAACGCGACGCTTCTGACCGGAACATCCGTAGTGCATTGCACAATGGTAAATTGCATGAGTTATCCCAGATTAGACGGCAAACGCATCCGGCCTCACTCGAACATCGGAGGATAGAGGCCATTACGCCCCGGCTGTGAACCTGCAGCCGGGTTAAACAGTAACGAAAACAGTTGCGCTGTGAGGTTGCCGCTATGCTTGTGGGTCGCATGGGCAAAACCATCACTGCGGTTACTCCACCAGTAGCTCATATGCTGCTGTGGATCGAAACGTTCAGCCACTTCACGCCAGCTCAGCGTACAGGGCAGATCCTGAAAACCAATCACATCCATGATCTCGGACGGCTTCCGCGCGGGCACCATCAGCGGCGGCAGGGCCTGGATCTGCTGTTCCAGTTGCTCACCATTCAGTGGCGTCTGCACCGCCTGCAACAGCGTCGCGCCCAGGTCCTGAAACCAGTCGCCGGAGATGGTCAGCTGGGCAGGATGCCACTGCGCCAGCGAAAAACTGTGCAGCGCCAGCAGCGGCCAGGCGCGCCCGACGCGGTCACAGGAGGGCAGTAAGCAGCCCATCTGTATCTGCGGCCGGGTCGCGGTCACCGGCAGAACAAAGTTCCACACCGGCGCGTGAAGAAAGTCCGCGCTGAAGGACCAGGCCTGCTGATGCCAGTGGATCAATCCCTGCTGAAACCAGTGATTCCACGGGCCGATCTGCTGCTCGCTCAGCCGGCGATGCAGAAAGTCACCGGTTGACGGCAGCTTGCCATACCAGCCGGGGGCCGTGTAAACCGCCATATTCACCTCACCATGACCCGTTGTGCGGGTTTGACTGCGGCGCCGGATGCGCGGGCGACACTGCCAGCACCGCTCCGTTCTGACCCGCAATGTTCAGATTTTCAGCCAGCTTGCGCATCATCAGGGCATTATCCCGCGCATAAGGCGACGACTGTATCTGCTGATCCAGCAGCTGGCTCAGATGCCAGTCGAGCTGTTGCAGGTCGCGGGCGCTGACCGTATCGGGCAGGCTTCGCTGTAAATTCTGCAGCAGCCAGGCCCGCAAAAACTCGCCATCATAATTGCGTGGCTGATAGAGCATCTGATAGGCGCGCAGCGCATTACGGCTGTAGGCATTATCGTCACCCGGATCGTTGCGCAGGATGTTTGTAATCTGCTGAGCGACACGGGGCAGCAGCAGAGACTTAAGCGCATTTTGATAAAGCACCCATGCGGCATCGCTGACCTGGCTGCCGCGATATAAGCCGGCCCGCATAGTAAGCGGCGGATTATCGAGAGAAAAACGTTCCGACAGCGGCAGCTTCACCAGGTTATTCAGAAAGGGTAGCAGATCAAAAATATTATCAGCAGGCTGATGAATCACCTGCTGACTCTGTGTGCGGATCGCCGGTATTCGCGCGGCGACCTGCTGCAGATAGTGCTGGTTCTGATAGTAGCTGAGGCTCCAGAGACCCGTGGCAATCAACAGAGCACCCGCCAGCACGCCATAGCCTATCCAGTGGAAGAGCTGATTACGGTACTCCCAGCGGCGGTTGCTGCCCGCCAGACCGCTCTCTTTGAAAATCAGATTGCTGAGCAGGTCACGAATAAAGAAGCTCTGGCCTTTGTTGCCAGGGATCGGGCTGTTGCGGTTCACGCTGTCCCAGGCGGCGATCGAGTGTTCCCCTGCCTGACGGAGTTGCAGTTTGCGGCTCAGTTCCCCCATGACCCGATCAAATGGCAGACCTTCCTGGGTGCCACTGGTGAAGAAGAGGCCACGCGGGCTCCAGGCAACCGCATCCTGATGATCAGAGAAGACGACATCCAGGTATTCGTTCAGCAGCGGACGCAGCGAGGCGAACTCCTGCGGAAAGAGAAAGCACTCAGCACGCTCGTTAAGGTCGCGTTCCTGCGTCATTTGCTCCGCCAGCTGCTCCTGAAGCTGCTGTTCCAGCCGCTGGAACTGCTGACCAAAATGGCGATGCCAGTCATCTTTGTGTGGCTTAGCCGGTTCCCGGTTAAAGGTGAATCCCCAGATTGCGTCACGTCGTGCCTTATCAATCGCGCCGAAATAGCTCATGAAGCCTTTAAGCAAATCGGTTTTGGTTACCATCACATACACCGGGAAGTGAATGCCGGTCTGCTGATGCAGTTCCGCCATGCGCTCACGCAGCGCGCTGGCCTGGGCGAAGCGGGCTTCGGCAGAGTCACTCAGCAGGTCGGCCACGCTGATGGTCATGATGACGCCGTTAATCGGCTGGCGGGTACGGTAACGTTTGAGCAGGTTGATGAAGGTGTGCCACTCCGCCGCATCGCGCACGCGCTGGCTCTCCTGCAGCGCATAGCGACCGGCGGTGTCGATCAGGACTGCACTGTCCGTAAACCACCAGTCACAGTTACGGGTGCCGCCGACGCCGCGGATGGCCGTTTTGCCCAGCGTGTCGGTCAGCGGGAAGTCGAGCCCGGCGTTAAACAGCGCGGTCGTCTTGCCGGCACCCGGCGCACCCATGACCAGATACCAGGGCAGCTGATAGAGATAACTGGCGTTGATGCGCGACAGCAGGCTGCCGCTGTGACGACGGCCAAACTGGGTGCGCTTAAGCTGTAACACCGCTTCGCTGAAGCGCTGATTGAGTCGTTCTTCTGTGATCTGACGTTCTGCCGGATCGTCGTTGCCGCTTACTTCGAGCTGCGTCAGCAGGCGGCTGTTGAACCAGGCACGGTAGAGTGACGGAATCAGCTGGAACAGGATCCAGAGAAAGTAGAGAACGCTTACGGTAAGCTGGCGCGGCAGCACCGATTCCAGCGGGCGTGATTCGCCCCATGACCAGAAGGGTCCGAGCATCCAGACCAGGCAGCTCAGCGCCGTGACGCCAATAAAGCTCCACAGCAGACGATGCGTGAGCAGCAAACGAAGAGAAGCGCGCATTTATTGTGCTCCTTGATGATTACTGAGCGTTTCAGGCGCGGCAAACAGGGTGATTTCAACGCGGCGGTTACGTGTACGGTTTTCACTGCTGTCGTTAGGCAGGAGCGGATCGCTGTCGCCACGGCCCTCAGATCGCACCGTATGGCCGTCAGCCAGCTGAAGCTGCAGTAACTGGGTGATAGCGCGGGCCCGGGCAAAAGAAAATTCGTAACTGGAGGCAAAGCGGCTGTTATCCACCGGATGATCGTCGGTAAAGACCGAGACCAGAATGGTGCCTTTCACATCTTTCATGGCCGCGGAGACGCGGGCGATCAGCGCGCGGCCAACCGGGTTGATCACGGTGCCCTGTTCGGCAAAGAGTTTGTCCGCCGGGATGATCACTTTGCTGCCAAAGGCGCCGTCGCTGACTTCGAGCTGTCCGGCGGCAATGACATCGTTCAGGCGCTGGCGCAGATCGAGCAGTGCCTGCGGAGAAGAGGGACGGCGACCTGCAGTGATCTGCGGAAGCGGCATCTGATAGAGCGTGCGCAGCAGCGGTTCGGCAGCGTTGCCGAGTCGCCAGTTGAGGCCGCTGTAGATCAGGCAGCCGATTAGCGCGACCAGCATAGCGCAGGCCCAGAGCGGCACCATCGGGCGGGCGAGGGTGCTGACCAGCGGATGCACCTCCACCAGCGGTGGTTGCGGCGTCTGGCGCTGAGCACGCGTCTCATCAATCAGGATTTTCAGGCGTTTGCGGATGCCTTCGCACTGGATGCGGCCATTTTCACTGCCGCGATAACGGCCTTCATAGCCCAGCAGCAGGCAGTACTGCACTACCTCCAGCAGCCAGAGGTGCTGTTGCGGGCTTTGTGAAATGCGTGAGAGCAGCTGGAAGAATTTTTCGCCGCCCCAGCTTTCGTTGTGAAAGGTGACCAGCATGCCGTTGCCTGACCAGACGCCACGCGTGCCCCAGGGGGTTTGTGCCGCCGCTTCATCTAGCGCGCTACAGATGCAGTAACGTGCGCCGATAATCATTTCAAACGGCAGCCCGGCCTGTTTGCAGCGTTGTTCAAACTGGCGGATTTCATCGATCAGCGACTGGCGCAGCCCTGCAGGGTCGTCATGCGTGGCTGCCTGACGAATCTGCACCACCGCGTTCAGCAGTGGCGCGGCAGCCTGCAGTAAGAGATTCTCATTGCCTGAGGGAGGCGCTTCACGCGCCGGAGATTCCACAGTCATTAATTCGTGATCTTCCAGCCAATGGCAAATCCCTGTACCCGCAGACCGGGACAGTGCTGCGGGCAATATGCGCCGGATTTCATAATCAGTCTAAGATCCAGGTCGCGGTATCGTTCGTCCGACAGGCTTTGCTGGCGCCGCCCACGGCGACACAGACTTGTTTCGCTTTGCGCGGACGGGGGCGATCGCTCTGCAGGGTGGCATCGTAGCGGCTACTTTCCACGCCCGCTTTTAACGGAACATAACCAATTAACGGGCCATCGGCCTGGTCAGCAATCGCCAGCCAGTTGTGTTCGACGTTACCTAATACTTCAAAAGGTTTACCCGTTTCGAGATAGCGGACGACTTTGCCGCCGTAGTCAGGCGAGGTCATGACGGAGGCGCCATAGAGTGCGCGCCAGGTCTGGTTGACCGGTTCGAATTCCGTCGGTGCCGCGACAGCGTGTCGATGGACCAGTTTGACGCCGTTAATTTCGCTGGTGACCAGCGTATCATCTGTAACGGGCGGCGGCGGGGCCTTACAGCCTGCCAGGGTAAGCACCGCCAGCAGCGTTAACGCAAGACTCTTTTTCACCATGTTCCTCGTGATCTCATCAAAGTATCTGCATATTGCCAGGCCCGATGCAGGAGACGCTGTTTATCGCGCCGCATCGTGCCGAAATTCTGTAAAAGAAAAAGGTCAGATTACATCAGGATAGTAACGCGATTAGTCTACCTAAGACTTTTGAGAATTCAAACCATTGCACCTGTTGTGAATGCGTGATAGCGGGCACTTTGGCGGCGGGTTTCGGGGTAAGAAAAGCGCCAGCGAATGCGATAGTTAAAGCGAACTGAATGATCGCAGGGACAAACTTGTTCTTAACAGTGTTATGCATTCTGACATGCAATGGATTCAATTGGAAACTATTAAGATTTTCTAATAACTTTCTGGTGAAAAATTTTATCGATTTGAGTTATGAATCTCATAAAAATCAGAATTTACGCGCCTGTTCTGGCCCCCTGTTTTCCAGATAACGGCACGTCTTTTGCTTTAACGGCGTTTTAATGGCGGGGTGAGGTGGATGGGTGAGGCGCGGACGGGAAGCGCGGTTAAGTGCGCGGAAAGCGTGGCGCATCGTGCAGAAAAGACCCGCCTGA